>JAPWJW010000003.1:0-600000 GCA_028283825.1 Azospirillaceae bacterium
GCCGGCCGCGCCCGACGGCACGTCGATCTGCGCCCAGGTGCCCGAACCGTCCAGCGCGCCCTGGTAGATCATGCCGTGGTCGCCGTTGCCGCTTTCCTCATACTTGTAACTGCCCACCGCCCGGACGTTGCCCTGGCCCAGGGATGGGTCGAACAGGGCGGTGTTGGGGCCGTAGAAGCTGGAGGTGGTGACGGTCTGGCCGGCGAAGGCGGGCGGCAGGTAGGCGTAGCCGGCACTGTCGGTGGGGTAGAGCGGCCCCCGGTACAGCAGGGCCTGGGGCTTGCCGCCGCCGGCGGGCGGGTAATTGCCGGTGATCAGCACCGGGTGGCCATCGCCCCCGTCCTGGCGGATGCCGGTGACGAAGGAACCAGGGGCGAGGATGTTGTTGTAGGTGACGCTGGGCGTGGGCATCGCGCTTCTCCGGTCGGGTTGTGACGCAGACGGGGCTGCGATGGACCACTTATATTCATGGATGCGTATCTACGATATATACCCTCAAGAGTAGCATTTTGAGGGTGCCATACATTTCCTCTCCTTTGCGTGGTTTTTGCGCTTGCAAATGCGAATGACTCTCATTAAACATGAGGCCACACGCTGATGAACGCAGCGACGCCGAAACGGCGACGACGCAGCAGCGAACGCAATTTGGGGAAGTGGGGACATGGAACGGACGCTGGCCACGCGCCACACCATACGCCGGGGCGGTCGCACGGTACGCGCCCTGGCCGCCGGTCTGGCGCTGACGGTGGCGGCCCCGGTGGTGGTCCAGGCCCACACCCCCTACGTCCTGCCCAACCAGTTCACGGTGACCAAGCGCGACCATGTGACGGTCGAATCCTCCTTCACCGAGGATTTCTTCACCCCCGACGTGGTCCTGCGCTCCGACGCCTTCGCCGTCGTCACCCCCTCGGGTGAGGAACGCAAGGCGGAGGTCACCTACCTCAAGGATGTGGCCCTGTTCGAGGCCGCCCTGCCGGAGGCCGGCACCTATCGCCTGACGACCGGGGAGCGCCTCGGCCAAAAGGGCAAGGTGGTCAAGATCGACGGACGTTGGCAGGTGCTGGGCGAGAACGGCGACAAGACGCCGCCCGCCGGCGCCGAGGTCCAGGAATACCAGAGCGTCACCCGTGCCGACGCCTATGTCACCAAGGGTGCGGCCAGCACCAAGGTTGTGGCCCCCACGGGCCATGGGCTGGAGTTCGTGCCGCAGAGCCATCCCAACCAGATCGACCGCCAGGCCGGTCTGGCGGTGCAGGCCCTGTTCGACGGCAAGCCGCTGGCCGGGCAGACGCTGACGCTTTACCGCGCCGGCACCGCCTATGACCCGGCGGGTGAGAAGGGGGTGGCGACCGTCACCACCGCCGCCGACGGCCGCGCCACCCTGCGTCCGGACCAGGCCGGCCTGTACCTGGTGATGGGCCGCTATCGCACCGAAGCCCCCGCCGGGGCGGAGACGCCGATGCGCAGCTACACCTACGCCCTGACCTTTGAAGTGCCCAAGTAAGTTCGCCCGTACCAAACTTCAGGTTCGCCCAGGGGGCGTCGCCCCGTCCCCGGGCCCATCAATAAAGCCAAACTTCAGACTTCGACTTCGAGGAATTCCACCATGGCCTACACCCGCAGCACCATCCGTCTGACCGCGACCGCCCTGGTGGCCGTCGGGCTGCTGGGCGGCGGCGTGGCCCGCGCCGCGTCGCATGACATCGCCACCTTCATCAAGGAGCATGACCAGAACAGCGACGGCACCGTGACCGCCCAGGAATACCAATTGGTGCGCGACCAGCAGTTCAAGGCGCTGGACACCAACGGCGACGGCTGGATCAGCGAGGCGGAATACACCAGTGAGTTCGAGGCCCGCCTGAACAAGGAAAACGTGGCGCCGGAACGCAAGGCCCTGCAGCTGAAGCAGACCCACATCCGCTTCGTCGCCATCGACCTGGACGGCGACCAGAAGATGTCGCGGGAAGAGTTCATGGCCTCGGGCTGGCGCATGTTCGGTTTCCACGACAAGAACGGCGACCAGAAGATCGACCAGGCGGACGTCGCCCTGTCGGAAGAGATGAAGCCCTTGCTGGAAAAGGCGCATGACGCTGCCAAGGGCGGGGCGGGCAAGGCCCCCTGATTTCAAGAGTTTTCGAGTTCCTTATCGGTGCCTGGGGATTGGGCGATGCGGAGTCCACCCCCACAAAAAAGGCATCGTACAGCCGGTCGGCGGCGCGCTAGTCGTGTGGTGCGATGGGCGGAATGGCGGCCTCCGTTTCCCCTTCCGTCGACCGGCTCTTTTTATCGGGCCCCGGGATCCCCTCCCGGGGCCCCTTTATTTTGTGCGCCCACAGGTGCCGGGCGCCTCACGGCCATTTCACCTCGGGCGGCAGGCTCATCAGGATGGCTTCGATGTTGCCGCCGGTCTTCAGGCCGAACAGCGTGCCGCGGTCGTGCAGCAGGTTGAACTCGACATAACGGCCGCGGCGCACCAGCTGGTGGTCGCGCTGCGCCGGCGTCCAGGCCAGGCCCATGCGGCGGCGCACGATCGCCGGGTAGACCTCCAGGAAGGCCTGGCCTACCGCCCGGGTGAAGGCGAAGTCCGCGTCCCAGTCACCGGTATCGTGCCGGTCGTAGAAGATGCCGCCGATCCCGCGCGGCTCATTGCGGTGGGGCAGGAAGAAGTAGCGGTCGCACCATTCCTTGAAGCGGGCGTAGTAGTCGGCGCCGTGGGCGTCGCAAGCCGCCTTCAGCGCCGCATGGAAGGTGGCGGCGTCCTCCGCCGTCTCGGCACTGTCCGTGAACATGGGTGTCAGGTCGGCGCCGCCGCCGAACCAGGCCTCCTCCGTCACCAGGTGGCGGGTGTTCATGTGCACCGCCGGCACCAGGGGACTGCGCATGTGCGCCACCAGGCTGACGCCGCTGGCCCAGAAGCGGCCGGTGCTGGCGGCCCCTGGGATCTGGGCGCGAAATTCTTCCGAGAAATTGCCGAAAACCGTCGAAATATTGACGCCGACCTTCTCGAAAACCCGGCCGCGCATCAGCGACATGACACCGCCGCCGCCCTTTTCCTCGCACGCGTCCGGGCGGTCCCAGGCCTTGCGCTGGAACCGGCCGGGCGCCCCCTCACCATACTGGGGCAGGGTGGCCGCCTCATCCTCGATGGCCTCGAAGGCGGCGCAGATACGGTCGCGCAAATCCTGGAACCAGGCGGCGGCCCGGGCCCGGTGCTCCTCCGCCAGCGGGGTGTCGCCTGCCACGGTGAGGGAGGGCGGCAGGCTGGCGGAGAGGGGGATGTCGGTCATCGATCGGTATTTCCGTTGAACCGGTGGGGTCAGCGCGGCCAGGCGTCCAGCTGGCGTAGGGCCTCGCCCACCACCATGGCGGCGGCCACCGCCACGTTGAGCGAGCGTTGGCCCGGACGCAAGGGAATGACCAGCCGGGCGTCCGCCGCCTGGTGCACATCCTCCGGCACGCCGGCCGATTCCCGGCCCAGCAACAGGATGTCGTCGGGCTGGAAGGCGAATTCCGTGTAGCACACCGCGGCCCGGGTGGTCAGCAGCAGCAGGCGCGGCGTGCACCCCGCACCACCCTGCACGGCGCCCCCGGGGGATTGACCGTCTGCCCGCCGAACCGCCTGGAACGCGTTCCATGAGGTATGCCGAACGAGATCCACACCCTCTAGGTAGTCCATACCCGAACGGCGTAGGCGTCGATCATCGAGCACGAATCCGCAGGGTTCGATGAGGTCTATCCCCACGCCAAGGCAGGCGCCGAGCCGCATTAGCGTGCCGGCGTTCTGGGGGATGTCCGGTTGGTAAAGGGCGAGGCGCACGATATTAAAGTAGTCCGATAAGTGGTTGGAAAGACTAGCGCTTAAGCAACTTAACCTTTTGGTGATGCAGCTAAGAATAGCGCTGTGGGTGCATTCATACGCTTCCCAACGCTTCGGGGCGCATGTATATGGATTCATCAAGACCGAACACACGATCGGTCTTCCACCTTACCGAAACAGCGCGGCGCAACACCGCGACTGTTTGGGTAAGGCTATAAGAACATTGGGAAACCCTTCGTGAGGCGGGCGCCGGGGCGTTATCGGGTGCCCCCTGACTTCGAGGAGAAAGTTGGTATGGCGGACACGACCCAAACGGCCGGGCACGGGCCGGGGAGCGGCTCACATGGCGACGGGGATCCCTCACGTCGCGACTTCCTTTACTTGGCCGCCGCCGCGACCGGTGCCGTGGGCGCCGCGACGGTGGTGTGGCCTTTCATCGACAGCCTGAATCCCGCCGCCGACACGTTGGCGCTGGCCAGCACCGACGTCGATCTGACGCCGGTCGCCGTGGGCCAGTCCATCACCGTGACCTGGCGCGGCAAGCCGGTGTTCATCCGCCACCGCACGCCTGAGGAAATCAAGTCCGCCACGGACGTGAACGTCTCGGAACTGCGCGATCCGCAGACCGACGCGTCGCGCGCCAAGAAGCCGGAATGGTTGATCGTCGTCGGCATCTGCACGCACCTGGGCTGCATCCCGCTGGGCCAGAAGAACTCCGATCCGCGGGGTGAATATGGCGGCTGGTTCTGTCCCTGCCATGGTTCGGTCTACGACACGTCGGGCCGTATCCGCAAGGGTCCAGCACCCCGCAATCTTGAAGTGCCCACCTACGCCTTCAAGACCGACACTTCGATCAGAATCGGCTAAGCCGGACCCCCAAGGAGCGAGAAATGGCTCACGGCCCTTCATCGTCTTTCAAGAATCCGGTGGTCAACTGGCTCGACCAGCGGCTGCCGATCTTCACGATGATCCAGAAGGAATACGGGGTTTTCCCAACCCCGCGTAACTTCAACTATTTCTGGAACTTCGGCGCTATCGCCATGGTCATGCTGATGACGATGATCGTCTCCGGCATCGTCCTGGCCATGCACTACACGCCGAATACCGGCCTGGCCTTCAATTCCGTCGAGCGCATCATGCGCGACGTGAACTTCGGCTGGCTGATCCGCTACATCCACATGAACGGCGCATCGTTCTTCTTCATCGCCGTTTATATCCACATCTTCCGCGGCCTCTACTACGGTTCCTATAAAAAGCCGCGAGAGCTGCTGTGGATGATCGGCGTCGTGATCTTCCTGCTGATGATGGCCACCGCCTTCATGGGCTATGTGCTGCCGTGGGGCCAGATGAGCTTCTGGGGCGCCACCGTCATCACCAACCTGTTCTCGGCATTGCCGCTGGTGGGCCAGGACATCGTGACCCTGCTGTGGGGCGGCTTCTCGGTCGACAACCCGACGCTGAACCGCTTCTTCGCCCTGCACTACCTGCTGCCGTTCGTCATCGCGGCCGTGGTGTTCCTGCACGTGGCGGCGCTGCACGTCACCGGGTCCAACAACCCGCTGGGGGTGGAGCCCAAGGGCCCGCAGGACACGCTGCCCTTCCACCCCTATTACACGGTGAAGGACAGCTTCGGTTCGGTGGTCTACCTGCTGATCTTCGCGGCCTTCGTGTTCTACGCGCCCAACTTCTTCGGTGAGGCGGACAACTACATCCCCGCCAACCCGATGGTGACGCCGCCGCACATCGTGCCGGAATGGTACTTCCTGCCCTACTACGCGATCCTGAAGTCCATCACCTTCGACATCTCCATCCCCTTCACGGGCCTGAAGCTGATCGAGGCCAAGCTGGGCGGCGTCATCGCCATGTTCGGTTCCATCGCCGTGCTGTTCATCCTGCCCTGGCTGGACACCTCACCGGTGCGCAGCGCGCGCTTCCGCCCGTTGTTCAAGAAGGCCATCTTCGCCTTCCTGATCGCCTTCTTCCTGCTGATGTATGTCGGCGCCCAGACGGCGGATGCCGCCTGGAACCTCGGCGGCCTGTCGCTTCCGCTGGTCTATGTCGGCCAGTTCGCCACCCTCGTTTACTTCGGCTTCTTCGTGTCGCTGCCGTTCATCGGCCTGTTCGAGAAGCCGCTGCCGCTGCCGGCCAGCATCGCCAAGCCCGTTCTGGGCGGTGGCGCCACGGCCTCCGGCGTCGCCGCCAAGCCGATGGAGAAAGCCTGATGCGCCGTCTTCGGTCCCTGATCCTCGCCGGTCTCGTCACCTTCGCCGCCGCGGCCCCCGCCATGGCCGTGGAAGAGATGGAATATCCGAAGCAGGAATGGAGCCATGGGGCGGTGACCCGCGGCTTCAGCAACATCTTCGGCACCTTCGACCGCAAGGCATTGCAGCGCGGCTTCCAGGTCTACAAGGAAGTCTGTTCCGCCTGCCATTCCATGAACCTGCTGTCGTACCGCAACCTCAGCGCCCTGGGGTACAGCGAGGCGGAGATCACCGCCATCGCCGCCGGCTACGACATGACCGACGGGCCCAATGACGAGGGTGAGATGTTCACCCGCAAGGGCGTGCCGGCCGACCGGTTCAAGGCGCCCTTCGCGAATGAGAAGGCCGCCGCCGCCGCCAACGGCGGCAAGGCCCCACCGGACCTGTCCTTGATCGTCAAGGCCCGCAAGGGCGGCGAAGACTATGTCTACGCCATCCTGACCGGGTTCGAGGAGGCCCCCGCCGGCTTCAACCTGCCGTCGGGCGGCAACTACAACAAGGCCTTCCCCGGCCATGTCATCGCCATGCCGCCGCCCCTGTCGGACGGTGGCGTGACCTTCGCCGACGGCACCAAGGCCACGGTGGACCAGCAGGCCAGGGACGTGGTGACCTTCCTGGCCTGGGCCGCCGAGCCCAACCTGGAGGCCCGCCACCAGATGGGCCTGAAGGTCATGATCTTCCTGCTGGTGCTGGCCGGCATCCTCTACGCCGCCAAGCGCGCCGTATGGGCGGACCAGCACTGAGCGGTTCATGGCTTCGGTGAGTTGAAAGGGCGCTCCGGGTTGACCGGGGCGCTCTTTTTTCTTTGGTCGTGATTTGTTGATAGGCCGCGACCGCGGCCGCCGGAGGTTTCTGGGGAGCCGTAGGCGGACTGGAAACCGAGGATCAGGCCAAGCCGACGGATGTCGGCGCCCGCCGCCTGAGGGAACCTAAATATTCAAACCGCAGGCGGCGTCGAAGGGGCGCAAGCGTTCCTCCGTCACCGGGTGGGTGGCCAGCCACCCGGGCATGTGGCCGGTGACCTCGGCCATGCGCTTCACTTCCGGGCTATCCACGATCTTGCGCAGGGCGCGGGCGAAGGTGCAGGGGCTGCGGCCGTCCCGGGATAGCCAGGCCAGGGCATCACCGTCGGCCTCCGCCTCGAACGCACGGGTGAAGCGCAGGTTCAGCAGCAGCACTGGGGCCGCAACCAGGAAATGTGCGCTGGTGCTGGCGTCGCCCAGGGTCAACGCAGCCAGCAGCGACAGGCCGCTGGCCCGCAAGGTCAGGCGCAGTCCGTGGCGGTGGCGCACGTGCCCGACCTCATGCGCCAGCACGGCCGCCACCTCCTGGTCGTCCAGGATGGCCAGCAACTGGTCGGTGACGATGATGTCGCCGCCGGGCAGGGCGAAGGCGTTGGGGCCGATGACGGGCGCGTCCAGGAAATGCAGGGTATAGGTGTTGCCATCCGCCGCCGGGCCGGTCATATCCGCCAGGATGGCGGTCAGCGCCTGGCGGCGGGCGGGGTCGATCTTGGTGTCCTCCTCACCCTGGCGCAGCACCAGGTCCAGGGCGGCGTCGGTGATCTTGTGTTCCAC
The DNA here is from genome assembly GCA_028283825.1 of Azospirillaceae bacterium. NCBI lineage: Bacteria > Pseudomonadati > Pseudomonadota > Alphaproteobacteria > Rhodospirillales > Azospirillaceae > Azospirillaceae bacterium. The sequence goes on from JAPWJW010000003.1 coordinate 7,656, forward strand.
CCAGGGCGGCACATGCTCCGCCGCGCGGTCGGCCAGGAAGGGCACGCCCCAGTACCAGCAGGCCGCGGCCACGCCCACCAGTACGGGGATGGAGGCCAGGGCCAGGCGCCAGGATCGCTCCAGCCGGTTCAGCAGGCCGGGGGCGTGGCCCAGCGCCGCCGCCAGGGTGCCGCCGCCGATGACCTCCAGACTGTCGCCATTGGCCAGGGTGAAGCGCCAGTAATCGCCGCCGATGGGCGGCACGATCTCGACGGTGGGGCCGGCCTCCGTCCGTGTCGCACCGTCGGCGGCCTCCAGCACCAGGTCGCCGGACGCCGCGCGGGCGGTGACGCCGACGGCGCGCGACTGGCCGGGGCTGAACAGCCGCCCCGGCCAGCCGGTATCAGGCGTGGGAGCAGGCGTCAAAACCCGATCCCGAGGTCGATGTCGAAGAAGGACGCCGCCTGGTCGCCGAAGGCCCCGGTCTCATCCGTCGCCCCCGCCACGAAGTGGTCCAGGCCCGTGGGTGCCCGCACGGCCATGTGCTCCAGGATATACCGCGCCTTGCGGCACCGGACCCACGGGTAGGCGAAGCCCAGGGTGACGGCCAGCAGCACGAAGTTGCTGAACTGCAGCCAGACGTAGGGCAGGACCCGCCAACCGGTGGTGAAGGTGACGTCGCCCAGCGTGGTGCGCTCCACCGCCGTCTGCAACAGCTTCAGGCCGATGGTGACGGCCGTCAGGATCAGGGCGGCATAGAGGACGGGCAGGAGGAGGAGCATCGCGTCGGCGGCCAGCGAGGGCTCCACACCCGTCTTCTCGGCCTGCATCACGGGAACGAAGATGGCGGCGATGGCACCGCCGAACACGATGAAGGCGGCGACCATCGCCACGCACAGCAGGTAGAAGCGGCCCACCGCTGGCGTCATGCGCATGGGTGTGGCGCCGAAGCGGCTGTTGTCCACCATCCAGCGGTACTGCTGGTGGATGACATAGGGGAACAGCAGGCCCAGCGAGACGCCGCCCAGGATGGGCAGGCCCAGGAAGCGGATGTAGGCGCCGGCCATCACGCCCCGCTCATGCGAAAAGCTGAAACGCACCCCCCGGTAGGAGGTGACGCGCAGGCGAAAGCGCAGGGCCTTGACCACCAGCCAGGGGCTGGCCATCGCCAGCAGCAGGGCGAAGAGGGCGGCGAAGGGCGATTGCAGCCGCACCAGGATCAGATAGGGCACGAACAGGGCCAGCACGATGGCGCGCCCGATCAGGATGGACAGCGGCCGGGCGTGATAGCCGAAACGCGCGCCGGCCAATTCCGTTGCCTCATGAAAATAGCGCTCGGTGCGCACCTTCGCCCAGGGCGAATAGACGCCCAGGGTGACGATGGTCAGCAGCAGATTGACGATCCAGATGGAAAAATACTCGGCCCCCCGGCCGTGGAACCGGAAGAGGTGAACCCCGCCTTCCACGGCGGGCGTGGTGTTGGACGCATCTAAGGTATCAGGCATTCTGCCCCCGCTGGTTTGGCGCCACCCCCCCTGGCGACGCCCTGAAACTCTAGCGTAAATTTTTTACAGCGATACACGTATCGATAGCGATAAGTCGGAAAGTTGCCAGTCCGGCAAGGCGCGAGAGAAGGTGCGAGAAGTGGAATATGACCAAGGTGGTGAACACGCCGACGATCGCTGATGTGCTGCGGTTCTGGTTCGATGAATTGACGCCGGAGGACTGGTTCGGCGGCGGTGCCGAGGTGGACGTGCTGGTGCACGATCGGCTGGCCGGCGCCTATGAACTGGCGGCCGCCGGAACCCTGGATGCCTGGGGCCAGACGTCGGACGGCGCGCTGGCCCTGCTGATCCTGCTGGACCAGGTGCCGCGCAACCTGTTCCGCAGCGCCCCCCGCGCCTTCGCCACCGACGAGCGTGCGCAGGACCTGGCACGGCGCGCGGTGGCGCGGGCCCAGGATCTGGAACAGCCGGAGGGCGACCGCCGCCTGTTCTTCTACCTGCCGTTCGAACATGCGGAGGAAATCGTGCTGCAGGACTGCTGCGTCGCCCTGGTGGCGGAACGAATCGGCCAGGGCGAGCGGCTGGATTATGCCGAGCGCCACCGCGCGGTCATCCGCCGCTTCGGCCGCTTCCCCCACCGCAACGCCGCCCTGGGCCGGACCTGCACGGCGGAGGAACTGGACTATCTGGCCCAGCCGGACGCCGGGTTCTGAGCGGTTCCGGCCGAGCTGCGGCGGGGTGCCGCAGGGGCCTTTCAGGCAGGATCGGAAGTGGTCCTATACGGGTGCCGGCCGCCGCCGCTACCATGCCGCCCGCAGGTCCAACCCAGGACCATCGCGGGGAGCATATGATGAGCGCTTTCATTAAGGCATTGAAGGTAAATGGTATTTTAATGGGCGTGTTGCTGGCCGGGGCCCATCCGGCGCTGGCGGCACCCACGCCGGAGCAGGTGAAGCACGCCGTGGACACGGGCGACCTGACCGGGGCGGAGGGCATGCTGCGCCAGGCCATCCGCGACCATGGCGACAGCGCCCGCGCGCATTATGAGCTGGGGGAGGTGCTGGGCATGGAAGGCCGGCACCAGGACGCCGTCGGCGAACTGGAACTGGCCCGCAAGATCGACCCCAGCCTGCATTTCGCCGCCACGCCCCAGGCTTTCCAGCAGCGGCTGGAACGGGAGGAATCCTTCCAGAAACCGGCCGTCGCCCCGGTGCCCGCCCCCCAGCATGTGACCCAGACCACCACCACCGTCAGCCACCCGCCGGCCCCGGTGCCCAAGGAATCCTCCAGCCATGGCATGACCATCGCCCTGCTGGTGGGTGGCCTGTTGCTGGCGGCGCTGGTCGTCTATCTGGTGTTCCGCCGGCCCAACGCCGCGCCGGGATATTCGGGTGGCCCCCGGTACGCGCCGGCCGGCGGCCCGCCGCCTTATGCGCCGCAGCCGGGCCCCGGCTACGCGTCCGGTTATGCGCCGGGTTACGCCCCCGTGGTGGTGCAGGAGAACAGCGGTGCCGGTTTCTTCACCGGCGTGCTGGCGGGCGAGCTGATGGCCGGTGGCCGCGGCCATGACACCGTGGTGCATGAGACGGTGATCAACAACGTCACGGAGAACCGGGTTTATGAGGACGACCGCCGCCCATCGCGCGACAGCGGCTTCGACAGCGGCTCCGCCTCATCCGGCAATGACGGCTGGGGCGGGTCCAGCGACGGCGGTTCTTCCTCCAGCAGCTTCGACAGCGGTAGTAGCTCGGACAGCGGCAGCGGCGGCGGCGACAGCAGCTGGTAGGGTGTCAGAAGAACTGGGCGGCGTAGGCCGGATCGTACTGCATGGCGCCGACCCGGTTGCCCTCCGTGTCCCGCAGGTAGATCAGGCGGCCCACGCCGTCGATGGTGTAGGGCTGCAGGGTGACGGCGCCGCCATGGGCCGTCACCTTGGCGATGATGGCGTCCAGGTCGTCCACGCCGACGGTGCATTCGAAACCCTGCATGCCGGTGCCGGCCAGGGGCTCATGCCGTTGTTGCAGGGCGCCGCCCACGCCCTTGTCATCGTCCGGCCCGGTCTGGATCAGGTAAAAGCCCGGGGGGCCCCAGGGGCTGATGCGCCAATCGAACACCGCCTCGTAAAAGGCCTTGGCGCGCTCCACATCGTCGGCGTGGATGGCGAAGAAACGCAGATGGTTGGGCACGGGCGTCGCTCCATCAGGGGTGGAAGATGGCTGCCAGCATGCCCCATGCACCCCTGGCCGTCTTGCGCTAGGATGACGATCCTTGTCGTAAAGACGCCAACCTTTGGGCGCCAATATGCCCGATGCCTTCCTGATCCGCAGCCTGGCCCTGACGTTTGATGATGGCCACCGCCTGCACCGCCATAGCCACGGTTGGGGTCAACTGCTGTTTGCCGCCCGTGGCGTCATGCGGGTGACGGCGGGCGAGGTCGCCTGGCTGGTACCGCCGGCCCAGGCCGTCTGGCTACCGCCCGGCACGCCGCACGGGGTGGAGATGCGCGGTGGCGTGGCCATGCGCACGCTGTACCTGGCACCGGGGCAGGATGAGGGGCTGCCTTTGGTTTGCCAGGTGATGGCGGTGGCGCCGCTGTTGCGTGAGTTGATCCTGCATATCGTGGCCGAGGGCATGCTGCGCGCCGACCGGCCGGACCATGTGCGCCTGGCCGGGGTGTTCCATGACCGGCTGGCGGCGGCCGACCGCCTGCCCCTGTCGCTGACCTGGCCGCGCGACCGCCGGGCGTGCGCGGTGGCGGACCGGTTGCGCCAGGATCCGGCGGATGAGGCGGAGCTTGAGGTGCTGGGCCAGGCGGTGGGCGCCAGCGCCCGCACCCTGCAACGGCTGTTCAAGGCGGAGACGGGCCTGAGGTTCGGCGAATGGCGCCAGCAATTGCGCCTGCTGCACGCCGCCAGCCTGCTGGGCACCGGCCTGTCGGTAACGCAAGCAGGGCTGGAGGTCGGCTACACCAGCACCAGCGCCTTCGTCAGCGCCTTTCGCCGCCGGCTGGGTGTGACGCCGGCGCGTTACCGGCCGTCCACCTCCGCTGCATAAAGCGCCCTCAGTCGCCGGGCGCCAGCGACACCGGTCAGGGCCTCGTGTCGTTGGCGTAGTTCCGCTTCATGAAGTCGATGAAGGCGCGCAAAGGGGCCGGCACGTGGCGGCGGCTGGGGTAATAGAGATAGGGGCCGGGGAAGGGGGGCAGCCAGTCTTCCAGCACCGGCACCAGCTGTCCGGCCGCCAGCGAGGGCGCCATGAAGCCTTCAAAGGTGCAGTACCAGCCCAGGCCGGCCTCCGCCGCACTGACGGCGATCTGTACGCTGTTGGCGACCAGGCGGCCGTCGGGCACCACCCGCACCGTTTCGCCGTCCTTCTCGAACTCCCAGGCCAGGGGGGCGCGGTCGGCGAAGCGGTGGCGGATGCAGGGGCGGCCGACCAGGTCGCGGGGGTGCTGGGGCGGGCCCTCGCGCGCCACCAGGTCTGGTGAGCCGGCCAGGACATAGCGTTGCGGCGGGCTGATGGGTACGGCCACCACGTCCTGGGCCAGCGCCTCGCCATATCGGATGCCGGCGTCGAAGCCCTCCGCGAAGACGTCGATCAGGGCGTTGTTCTCGATCACCTCCAGCGTGATGCCGGGGTATTCCGCCAGGAAGCGGGGCACCAGCGGCGCCAGGATCAGCCAGGAGACGACGATGGGCACGTTCAGGCGCAGCACGCCGGTGGGTGTGTCGCGGAAGCTGTTGACCTCGTCCAGCGATTCCGCCACCTCCGAAAACACCGGCGCCAGGCGGGCCACCAGGCGCTGGCCGGCCTCCGTCGGCGTGACGCTGCGCGTGGTGCGGTTCAGCAGGCGCACGCCCAGATCCTCCTCCAACCGCTTCAGCGCCAGGCTGAGGGTGGAGGGGGCCACGCCCCGTTCCCGGGCGGCGTTGCGGAAGCTGCGGTGGCGGGCCACCGCCAGGAACAGGTCCAGGTCGGCCAGGTTGGGCGCGGGCATGCGGCATCCATTGTTCGATTTATCGAACAGTTCATTGAGGATAGTCCAGATTATCACGCGGGGCCAAAGGCGGCATAGTCCGCCTTGTCATCCCCCTGGGGCGCCGTCCCCTTTTCGGAGAAAAGCGATGTTGCAGCGTACCTTGGGCGCCAAAGGCCCCGCCACCTCCGCCCTGGGCCTGGGCTGCATGGGCATGTCCGGCATGTATGGGCCCAGCGACCGGGCGGAAAGCCTGGCCACCCTGCAGGCGGCGGTGGATGCCGGCATCGTCCTGCTGGACACCGGCGACTTCTATGGCATGGGCCATAATGAGATGCTGATCGGCGATTTCCTGGCCGATCCAGCGTTCCGCAAGGGCCACAAGCGTGACGACGTGCAGATCAGCGTGAAGTTCGGTGCCCTGCGCGACCCGGCCGGCGGCTGGCTGGGCTTCGACGGCAGCCCGGCGGCGGTGAAGAACAGCCTGGCCTACACGTTGCAGCGCCTGCGGGTGGATCATATCGACGTTTATCGCCCGGCCCGCCTGGACGCGAATGTGCCGATCGAGGACACGGTGGGTGCCATTGCCGACATGGTGAAGGCCGGCTATGTCCGCCACATCGGCCTGTCGGAGGTGGGGTCCGAAACCCTGCGCCGGGCGGCGGCGGTGCATCCGATCGTCGACCTGCAGATCGAATACTCCCTGATCTCCCGTGGGATTGAGCGCGACATCCTGCCCACCTGCCGCGACCTGGGCATCGCCATCACCGCCTATGGCGTGCTGAGCCGTGGCCTGATCAGCGGTCATTGGGCCAAGGGCCAGGGCCAGGGGGCGGACTTCCGCGCCCACAGCCCGCGCTTCCAGGGTGACAACCTGGACCACAACCTCACCCTGGTGGAGGCGTTGCGCCGGGTGGCCGAGGCCAAGGGCGTCAGCGTGGCGCAGATCGCCATCGCCTGGGTGCTGGCCCAGGGGAATGATCTCATCCCCCTGATCGGCGCCCGCCGCCGCGATCGCCTGGCGGAGGCGCTGGGCGCCCTGGACGTGACCCTGACGGCGGCGGACCTGGCCGCCATCGAACAGGCCGTGCCCAAGGACAGTGCCGCCGGCGATCGCTACCCCGCCCACGGCATGGCGACCCTGGACAGCGAGCGCTGAAACAAAAAGGGCGGCCCGCTGAGGCCGCCCTTTCTTCATTCCGTTACCGGAACAATGGCTCAGACGTTGAACCGGAAGTGGAAGATGTCGCCGTCATGGACGACGTATTCCTTGCCTTCGATGCGCAGCTTGCCGTTGTCCTTGGCACCGGTTTCGCCGCCGAAGGCGATGTAGCTGTCGAAGTCCACGGTTTCGGCCTTGATGAAGCCGCGTTCGAAGTCGGTGTGGATGGCGCCGGCGGCCTCGGGGGCCTTGGCACCACGGCGCACGGTCCAGGCGCGTGCCTCCTTCGGCCCGACGGTGAAGAAGGTCAGCAGGTTCAGCAGGCCGTAGCCGGCGCGGATCAGGCGGTTCAGGCCCGGCTCCTCCAGCCCCAGCGAGGACAGGTACTCGGCCTTGTCCTCATCGCCCAGCTGCGACAGCTCGGACTCGATGGCGGCGGAGATGACGACCGATACCGCACCCTGGGCCTTGGCCATCTCGGCCACCTGGGCCGACAGGCTGTTGCCGGTGGCGGCGGACGCCTCTTCCACGTTGCAGACGTACAGCACGGGCTTGCCCGTCAGCAGCGCCAGCTGGCGCCACAGGCCGCGCTCCTCCTCCGACACCGCGACCGTGCGCGCAGGCTTGCCGTCGCGCAGCGCCACCAGGGCGCGCTCGATCAGGTCGGCGACGATCTTGGATTCCTTGTCGCCGCCCTTGGCCTTCTTCTGCAGGGCGGGCAGGCGCTTTTCCAGGCTGTCCATGTCGGCCAGCATCAGCTCCGTCTCCACCGTCTCCGCGTCGCGGGTGGGGTGGATGGAGCCTTCCACGTGGGTGATGTCGCCGTCTTCGAAGCAGCGCAGCACGTGGACGATGGCGTCGACCTCGCGGATGTTGGCCAGGAACTGGTTGCCCAGGCCTTCACCCTTGGAGGCGCCGCGCACCAATCCGGCGATGTCCACGAATTCCAGCTGGGTGGGCACGGTCTTCTGCGACTTGGCGATGGCCGCCAGCTTGTCCAGGCGCGGGTCGGGCACGCCGACGCGGCCCACGTTGGGCTCGATGGTGCAGAAGGGGTAGTTGGCCGCTTCCGCCGCCGCCGTGCTGGTCAGCGCGTTGAACAGGGTCGACTTGCCGACGTTGGGCAGGCCGACGATGCCGCAATTGAATCCCATGGGAATAACCTGGAGTAAGGGGCCGCTTTGGCGGCGTTTATCGGGCAAACGCGCCCCGATTGCAAACCGAGCTTATGCAGGGCCGCCATCGGGGCCGGGCGCCCAGCCCGCCGGCGCCATCTCGAACGCCTGGAACTCGAACGCCGGGGCCACGGTGCAGCCCACCAGCGTCCAGTCGCCCAGGGATTCCGCCGCCTGCCACTGGTCGGCCGGCACCACGCCCTGGGGCCGCTGGCCGGCGGCCAGATCCGCGCCCAGGACCAGGTCGGCGGCGGTGAGGCCGTCGGCGGAGATGGACAGGCGCAAGGGCGCGCCGGCATGCCAATGCCAGACCTCATCCGCGTCGCGCACCCGGTGCCAGTGCGACCGCTCCCCCGCCTTCAGCAGGAAATAGATGGCGGTGGAGGCGCCGCGCCCGCCGCCCTCGGGGATGTGGCGGTAGGTCTCGAAGTAATGCCCGCCCTCGGGGTGGGGTTGCAGGCCCAGCAGGGCGATGATGCGGTCGGCGTCCATGGATGCTTATCCCCGGGGCGGCACGGTCTGGCGGAAGCTGCCGCTGTCCGATGCGCGTTCGAACCAGGCGGCGAGATTGGGCCGGCCTTCGCGCCAGTGGTCGCAACCCCAGCGGAAGTCCAGATAGGCCAGGGCCACGGTGACCGACAGCGTGCCGATGGTCTGGCCCTCCAGCAATTCCGTCTCGGACTCCAGCAGGTCCACCGCCCGCATCATGGCCTGGCGCTGGCGGTCGATCCAGTTGGCGGAGCGCAGGTTCTCCGGCCGCAAACCCTCCATCCGGCGCAGGATGGCGGCGTCGCAGATGCCGTCGGCGATGGCCTGCTGGCGCAGCGCCAGCCAGCGGGCGTGGCCGGCTACGGGGAACAGGGCGCCACCGGCCTCACCCAGGCTGTCCAGATATTCGGCGATGACCGGGCTGTCGAACAGGGTCAGGCCGTCGTCGGTGACCAGGGTCGGTATCTTGCCCAGCGGGTTCAGGGTGGGCACCACCGTTTCCGGCGACCAGATGTCGGTGGGTGTGAGTTCAAGGCGGGGGAACAGCCCGCGCTCATGCGCCACCATCAGCACCTTGCGCACGAAGGGTGAGGTCTGGCTGTAGAACAGTTTCATGGTGGGTCGGGCTTCCAGGCTCAGGCGGTCCGGCATATGCCGGATAATGGGTTTTTATCCCCGGAAATTGTCTTTCCGGCGGCGGATTTCGGCGAACACCGTCACCGGATCGCCCCCGGGCAGGTCCACCGCCCGGGCCAGCACGGCCAGGTCGGCGCGCAGGAAGGGGTTGGTGGCCTTCTCCGTGCCCAGGTCGATGGGCAGGGTGGGGTGACCTTCGGCCCGCAGCGCATCCACCGCCACCATGCGCGCCACCAGCGCCGCGTTGTCGGGTTCCAGCGTCAGGGCGAAGCGGCCGTTGCCGGCGGTGTATTCGTGGCCGCAATAGATGGATGTCGCGTCGGGCAGGGCGCGCAGGCGGCTCAGGGAGTGCCACATCTGGCCGGCCGTGCCCTCGAACAGGCGGCCGCAGCCCATGGAGAACAGTGTGTCGCCGCTGAACAGCGCCGCGTCCTCGGGCCCATGATAGGCGATGTGGCCGCGCGTGTGGCCCGGCACGTCGATGCCGATGAAGGGGGCGGCCCCCACCTGGAACACATCGCCGTCCGCGATGGCATGGTCGATGCCGGGGATGCGGTCGCGGTCGGCGGCGGGGCCGATGACGGCGGCGCCGTAGCGGGCCTTCAGGTCCAGGTTGCCGCCGACATGGTCGCCGTGATGGTGGGTGCTGAGGATCAGGTCCAGGTCCCAGCCCAGGCGGTCCAGTGCTGCGATGACGGGGGCCGCTTCCGACGGGTCGACCACGGCGACGGTGCCGGTGGCGGCGTCGCGCACCAGGTGGATGTAGTTGTCGCTGAGTGCCGGAACCAGCCGGACGTCGAGGCGGGCGGTCATGCTGGGACCCTCGGTTGTCATCGGTGACCTACTGCCACAGTTCAGTTAAAGCTAATCGTATGTTAATGAACAGGTAATGCTAATGGGTTGCCGGCAGTTCCGCTGCTTGACAGCGCGGTGCCGTCGGCATTGCCTTGTGAGGGGGTGATCATGCCCGGCATGCGGCGGACCGAAAAGGGATCATGAGCGATCTGCTGACGGCGGTGGCGGTGTTTGTCATGGTGGCGGGGTTGTCCTACCTCGTCGCCCTTGCCGCCTCGCATCTGGTCGAACGCCACCTGCACCGTGCCGAGGGCGTGGACCGGGTGGACGAACGTTTCCACGAGGCCAACGTCCTGCACCACAAGTTCGAGGATCGCGGGGCCAAGATCATGCCGCGCGTGGCGCGGCTGGACAACACGCTGAAATCCGCCCGCCGCCAGAACTATATGTCCACCCGCAAGGTGGCGGACCTGGAGTCCAAGCGCGACCAGCTGATCCGCGTGCTGGGGGAGGAGGACGCCTTCCTGCGCCCTGGCCGCCCGGCCCGGCACTTCGTGGCCGCCGTCATCAACCGGCACGTCCAGCGCTCCGTTCTGGAACAGAAGGATGTCATCGGCCTGTCGCGCGGCTGGGCGCGGGTGCAGAACGTGCACGCCTGGGCCCCCAACGCCAACGACGCCAAGACCCTGGTGGAGAGTTACTACCCGCATTCCATGGGTTTCCATATCCTGGAGATTCGGGAACCGTCGCAGGACGGTCACCACGAGGATGACGGGGCGCACGATGCCGACGACCATCTGGCGGAGGCCGATACCGCGCCGCCCGGCGGCCGGCGCTAGGGGGCGGGGATGAGTTTCGCCCTGCTGTTCGGCATTGCCGCGGGCGTGACCGCGGCCGGTCAGGTCGCCAGTTCCACCGCACGGCGCATCCGCCGCATGCGCCGTGACACCCAGGCCCGCCGCCGCCAAGTGGAGGAACTGTTCGTGGCGGTGCGCGCCAAGGCCAAGCTGACGCTCGACCTCAAGCGCGAGGAGCGCAAGATGGCGGCGGAGCTGGAGGAGTTGCGCACCAGCGTCACCGAGCATGACAAGCTGGCGGAGGTGCGGCGGGCGGATGAGGCGCTGCTTTACGTCTATGACGAGCGGCGCATGCCCAAGGACAGCGCCTTCCTGGTGTCCATCAGCCATTCCAACTTCCAGACCCTGTCGCGCGGCGCGCCGGAAACGGTGGTGTCGTCCTGGCGCGTGGGCCGCCGCTATCTGGTCTGGGCGGTCAATGCCAAGCTGGCGCTGGCCAAGACGCTGCAGCGCTTCCCGCCCGAGCGGGGGTATGTGGTGAAGGGCGGCGACGCCTATCCCACCGACCCGGAAGAGTTATGACAAGGGTGGTGGGCGATGCCTGATCTTGTTCAAGGGCGCCGTTTGCGTGGCCTGCGCAAGTGTGTCGCGCGACAATCGCCCCCTCCCGGCCCCGGGCTTGCCCGCCTTCCGCCGCAATCCCGGTGTTGAATAGAACCATCGCCGGACGCCTTCCCCCCTAGGACAATTGTCTTTCGGGGTAGGGGGTCCGGGCCGGTCCTTCAGTTCGGGATAAGCGTGTCGCCATGTTGCTCAAGACTGTCTTCATGCCCCTGACGGCCGCGGGCTTCGGTGCCGCCGCCGGACTGTGGGACCTGACCTCCGCCAGTCTGGACGGCACCCTGGTCATGCTGGCCATCGCCGGTTTCCTGCTGTCGGTGGCAGCCCCCCGCCAATGGGGCGTCTGGGTGTTGGTCATCGGTGTCGGGGTGTTGCTGTCCCACATGGTGACCCCGGCCCGCCACGGCATGCTGTTCGACCTGACCCTGGTGTCGGGCCTGGTGGCGGGTGCCGTCGCCCTGCTGCCGGCCACCGTCGGTGCCGTGGCGGCCCTGGTGGTGCTGTGGGTCGTCCGGCCGTCGCTGCCGAGTCCTGGCGTCGGTACGGTCGTGAAGCGTGGCACGGACGCCGCGCGCCGGGTCGGCGCCCGCATGGGCGGTGGTGGCCGTCCACTGGGTGGCCAGCCGACCCTGGATATGGGCGACTGAAACCGAATTCCCCGGAAAAGCAACGGACTAGCCAACATTTCGGCGGCCGGCGCGATTGACAGCTGGTCGCCATCGCCCCCTAGGGTCGCCGCTGTCCCCGGGCCCGCATGCCCGATGACGGGACGCCCCGCCGGCCACCCTGTCCGGCACGACACACGACATGTATCCAGACTCTAGGGGGTCGTTTCTCCATGAAGATTGCCGCCGCCGTCGCCCTGCTCGTCCTTGCCGCTGCCGGAACCGCCGCCGCCGACCCGGCCGCCGGTGACGTCGCCAAGGGCGAGAAGATTTTCCTGCGCTGCAAGGCCTGCCATAGCGCCGAGAAGGATGGCGCCGACAAGCTGGGCCCCAACCTGTGGGGCGTGGTCGGCCGCAAGTCCGCCAGCAAGGAAGGCTTCAGCTATTCTCCTGCCTTCAAGGGCGCCAACCTGACCTGGGATCCGGCCACGCTGGACACCTACCTGACCGGTCCGTCCAAGCTGATCCCCGGCAACCGCATGGCTTTCCCCGGCCTGCCCAACCCGCAGGACCGCGCCGACGTCATCGCCTATCTGTCCAGCCTGAAATAGTACCAGCGGCACGAGACTCTAACTCGTGCCGCTGTAGGCCCCGACCGGGGCCGCCGGAACGAGCACCGGAGGGCGCAGTGAGGAAGCCCCAAGCCGACGATGTCGGCGCCCGGCGCTTGAGGGGGCCTTTGATCGGTCACGATCAAAGGCCACTGGTATAAGCGTTGGGTCATGTGCGGGGGCGCGGCGCAGAAGGTTGCGGTCCTGCACATGATGTGCGCGTGACACAACCGAAGATATTCGCGTCCCTGCATCTTTTCATCCCTTGACGCCGGGGGATGCTTTCGTGGGACCCTATCCCTCGCGTCGAGAATGAGCGCGCCGCCTGAACGGCCGCCGTCGATGGAGAGGGAGCATGACCACCAAGTTGTTGCGCGCCACCGCGCTGCGCACGGGTACCGCCGTGGCACTGGCCCTGGCGGCGTTTGCCGCCATTTCGGCCACCCCCGTCCAAGCCCAGCAATATTCCGCCGGCATCGTCTTCGGCGACAGCCTCAGCGACACCGGCAACCTGGTGCCCTTAGGCCTGGCACCGCCGGCACCCTATTACCAGGGGCGTTTTTCCAACGGCCCCCTGTGGGATGAGAAGGTGGGCGCCCTGCTGGGCGGCGTGCCGTTCAAGAGCTACGCCTATGGCGGCGCGCTGTCGACCGCCACCCGGCCCATCGATTTCCTGAACCAGATCAGCGCCTTCCTGGCGGCCAAGCCGACCATCACCAGCAGCCAGCTATACTCGCTCTGGATTGGCGCCAACGACTATTTCGCCTACGCGGCCAGCCCCACGGTGGACGCGGCGACCGAGGCCGCCACGGTGGTGGGCAACATCCGCACCGGCGCCAGCGAACTGATCGCCGCCGGCGCCCGCAACATGCTGATCTTCAACCTGCCCAACCTGGGCAACACCCCCGCCATCAGTGCGGAAGGGGCGACCGCGGCGCTGCAGGCCAACCAGCTGACGGCCATCCATAACCAGGATGTGCTGGACCTGACCAAAAGCCTGAACGGCACCAACGGCGCCCGCGTCATCCTGGTGGACGTGAACACCATCTTCGCCATGATTCAGGCCAACCCGGCCAAGTACGGCATCACCGACGCCGTGCATTCCTGTCTGCTGGGCGGGGTGGCCACCGGCTACTGCAACGCGTCCAACATCAACACCATGCTGTTCTGGGACGACGTGCACCCCACCACCACCGGGCATACCCTGCTGGCGGAATATGTGGCGGGCACGCTGACCACCGTGCTGCAGGCGCCGCAGGCGGCGGTGGCGGCCACGCAGCTGGGCTTCCTGGCGGATGACGCCATGACCGGGGCGGTGCGTGCCCGCCTGAACGGCATCCGCATCGGCACCGCGACCTCGGGCGGTGGTAGTGCGGCCGGGTCGCAGATGGGCCGCGACGGCAAGGTCGGGGTTTTCCTCTATGGCAATTACGGCACCGGCAACCGCGACGCCATCGCCGGCCAGATGGGCTACGATTACGACAGCTACACCGGCGCGCTGGGCATCGACTACAAGGTCAGTGACGTCGTCACCACCGGCCTGGCCTTGGGTTTCGGCGACAACCGCCTGAACTTTGATGGCGGTTTCGGCAAGGATGAGCTGCACGCCTACAACCTGATGGCCTACGCCACCGCCACCCTGGGCTCATGGTACGCCGACGGCACCCTGTCCTATGGCTATGATGAGTTCACCAAGATGCAGCGGCAGACCGGGTTCGCGCCGCAGCCCTGGGGCAACGCCGCCCCCAGCGGCAACACCTACGCCGCCAGCCTGTCGGGCGGCTACAACATCAGCCTGGGTGGCGCCACCCTGGGGCCCACGGCGGGCCTGCGGTACCAGCGCGGCAGCATCCATGAATATACCGAAAGCGACGCCGGCGCCCTGGCCCTGACCGTGCCGGATTTCGACGCCGAAAGCTTCCGGGCGCAGGTGGGCGGCCAGCTATCCGCCCCCTTCACCCTGGGCGATGTGGTGGTGGCGCCACAGCTGACGGCCGGCATCCAGCATGAGTTCCTGAACTCCGGCCGCATCTTCCAGGCGACCTTGCCCGGCGGGCAGGTGGCGGAAACCAACGCGGGGGCGGGCAAGCGCACCTCCTACGTCGGGGGCGGTGGCATCGCCATCCAGGGCGGCGGGATTGCCGCCACGGTGTCCTACCAGGGCACCTTCGCCGGCAACGACCGCACCGACCACGCCGTCATGGGGCACATCCGCGTCGGGTTCTGATTTGAATTGAGAACGGGAGGGGCCGCGGGTTCACGCCCGCGGCCCTTTTTGCTGCTCCGATTCGACCGGTGGTGCGGCGATGCGTCCCTGCGGCCTATTGCCCGGTCGTCCAGATGATCTTCCATAGATTTCGGGGGTTGGTAGGCACTGCAACCACACGGAAAGAAGAGGCGCCCATAAGGTGAATACGATTGTATCATAAGATATACAAAATATAATATTCACAATCATGCGCCAAATCTGAAACCAAGCACGGCGACAAGCTCCCTCGAAGATAGCTGGCACTATCGAAAAATAATGCAAATGCCGGCGTCCATATCGAAGGAGATGCGGGGAATGATTGCATTCGGCGGGGTGGATATTTCGCGGCGTCATGTACTTTATTTGACGGCCAGCGCGACAGTGATGCTGGGTTTGATGGCGCCAATGGCGCGCGCGGCGGACGCGGACGCCGCCCCGGCGGATCAGGCTACGGGGGAACTGGTGATCACCGGTGACAGGATCAGCGGTACCCAGAAGGCCCTGGATGAAAAGCGCGACAGTACCGCCGTCACCAGCGTCATGTCGGCGGAGGAAATCGCCCAGCATCCGGGTGGCAACATCGTCGACATCATCACCCATCTGCCGGGTCTGTCGGGGTTCAGCGACATGGGCCTGGGGCAGGCCGCCACGGGTGAGCAGGAGTACGTCTCCATCCGCGGCATCGATTCCTCCTACAACGCCTACACCCTCAATGGCGTGCGGGTGCCGGCGGCGGATGCCAATAGCCGGGCCCTGTCGCTGAAGATGGTGGCGCCCTACGGCATCCAGTCGGTGTCGGTCAACAAGACCCCCACCGTGGACATGGACGGCGACAGCATCGGCGGCACCATCGATATCCGCACGCCCACCGCCTTCGACTTCCCCGGCGCCATGACCAAGGTGACGATGGAGGGCAACTATTCGGACCTGGCCCGCAAGACCGGGTCCGATTACATGGGCGGTGGCGGCCAGGTCGAAACCGCCCAACGCCTCAGCAATGATATCGGCCTGTACGCCACCGCCTATTACACCCGCAAGAACACGGCGGGCGAAACGGTGGAGGCCACCGGGTACGCGCCGACCCTGGCGTCCGAGGCCACCGAGACCGACTTCACCAAGGTCCATGGCCTGTCGGCGGCCGGCGTGCGCTACGACTATTACGAAGACCAGATGACGCGGTACGGCGGCAACTTCTCCCTGGATAAGCAGGACCAGGACCAACACTATTATATCCAGGGATCGTATTCGAAATATCAGGTCCGCGGCACCGATACGCAGCACAGCATCAACGGTGGCCAGACCTGTTATTACTGTAATGGCACGACCTTCAGTGAACAGGGTATTTTGCCCGGCACCTATTTCCAGTTGCGTGACCAGAATGAGGAACTGCTGACCACCAAGATCGGCGGGCAGAACATCTGGGGCGCCCTGACCGCCGACTATGATTTCTCCTACGGCTACAGCCGGATCGAACGGCCCGATTATGTCGAGGGCAGCGCCTATGGCGCGGTGGACACGACGGGGACCACGTCTTTCGACCTCAGTGATCCGGCGGCCACCAAGGTCATCTACGGCAGCGCCGCCGACAAGGCTTACGCCCTGAGCCAGACGACGGATCGGCTGTGGAAATTCCAGGGCTCCGACAGCGCCCAGGAAAACACCATGTACACCGGCAAGGTGAACCTGAACTACAGCGTGAAGCAGGGGCTGCTGGACAACATCCGGGCGGGGGCGAGCATCAGCCGGTCGGACCGTTATCAGTACCAGCACCAGTTCTTCGGCAACAACGGCGACAACTTCGTCATCCTGGACGCCAACGGCAACATCCGGCCGTCCACCGACCCGGCGGGCCCCACGGTGCAGGCGCTGCCGGGGCGCGACCTGTCGTCCTTCCTGGGCGGCACCTACGCCGGTGTCTTCCGCGCGCTGGACCGGTCCACCTATGAGAACGGCGCCCTGCCGTACAAGTACACCAGCCAGTACGGCATCGACCCCGCCACGGGGCAGGTGACGGGAAACCCCGGCGCCTACACCTACAACGACTACATCCGCAACACCGTCTATGGCACCGAGGACATCTACGCCACCTATGTCGAGGCCAACTTCCAGTACCAGGACCTACGGGCGACGGTGGGCATGCGGTATGAGGACACCGACTTCGCCAGCCGGCAGTGGCAGGTGGACGGCGACAGCGGCGCCTGGAAGACCAGCTCCAACCATTACGGCGAAGTGCTGCCCAGCCTGATCCTGACCTACCGCCCGGACCAGTCCTTCGTTTACCGCGCGGCGGTCCGCCAGTCCTTCTCCCGCCCGGCGTTCGGCTTGATCGCCAGCCCGGTGACCATCAGCCGCAACGACCTGACGGGGGAGATCAACGGCATCAGCCAGGGCAACCCCAACCTGAAGCCGTCCGAGGCCACCAACTACGACCTGTCGGCGGAATATTACGGCCCCAACGAAATGGTGGTCGAGGTCAACGCCTACTACAAATCCATCCGTAACTTCATCTACGCTGCCAGTTCGTCCGGGGCGGCCCCCAGCGCCAACACCGCCACCGCCAATAACGGCGGCGTCGTGGTCAGCGAATATGAGAACGGCGGCGACGCCGACCTGATGGGCCTGACCCTGGACGCCCGTCGCAAACTGACCGAACTGCCGGGCCTGTGGAGCGGCTTCGGTGTGGGCGGCTCCGTGACCGTCCAGCACAGTTCCGCCGACAGCAAGCGGGCCGACCATTACGGGCGGGACACCTGGCTGCCGCGCGCGCCGGAGCTGATGTACAACGTCGACCTGTTTTACGAGAAGGATGGCCTGAAGGCCGACCTGTCCTTCCAGTACACCGGCTTGCAACTGGTCGGGCTGACCAGCAACAACCTGGACACCTACCTCCAGCCCGTCAAAAGCCTGGACTTCAGCGTCAGCTATCCCTTCGCCGGGGTGACGGTCACGCTGGCCGGCAAGAACCTAACGGACAACGTCCAGTTCTACAAAACCCTGGGCAAGACGACGCAGTACCTGGGGACCCAGGACGGCGGCGGCAACGGTTCCTATGTGGAAACCGGCCGCACGGTGGCGCTGACCGCCTCCTACCAGTTCTGACCCGAACGGACGGATGTCTCCCTATGTCCTTCTTGGCTTTCCTGCGCGGCCTGGCGGCCGCGCTGACCCTAGGTCTTTGCTTCCCCGCCTGGGCGGGGGAGACGCAGGTGGTGATGACCGGCACCCTGCATGCCGGGGATAACCAGACCTACCGCGAGCTGCCCTTCACCGTGCCGGCCGGCGTGGGCAAGATCACCGTCGATGTCAGCTGGGACAGCCTGGAAAAGGGCACCTACCTGGTGCTGGGGCTGTATGACCCGGAACGCAACCGCGGCTGGGGCGGGGCGATCAAGCCGCATTTCGTCGTGGCCGACGGCTTCGCCTCACCCTCCTACCTGCCCGGTCCCATCGTGCCGGGGCAATGGCGCCTCAGCCTGGCCGTGGCCAGCATCCGTCCTGGCGTGACCTCGCCCTACACGGTCAAGATCACGCTGGCCACCGGGCCGGAGGCGCAGCGGTTCAGCGACACGCCGCTGCGGACCGGTGCCGGCTGGTATCGCGGCGATCTGCACAGCCACACCGGCCACAGCGATGCCGCCTGCCGCAGCCTGTCGGGTGCCGCGACACCGTGCCCCTTGTTCCTCAGCCTGCAGGCGGCGGTGGACCATAAGCTGGATTTCCTGGTGGTCACCGACCACAACGTCAGCAGCCATGTGGCCGACATGGGCAACTTGGCCGCCTATTTTGATACCCTGCTGCTGATACCGGGGCGGGAAATGACCACGCAGAACGGCCATTTCAACCTGCTGGGCATTACCGATTTCGTGGATTTCCGCCTGGGCCCGAAGGGCATCCCGACCATCAACGGCATGTTCGACGCCGCCAAAGGGACGGGGGCGCTGGTGTCGATCAACCACCCGGAAATCCCGACGGGGGAGGCCTGCCTGGGTTGCGGCTGGAATGCGCCGGACACCGATTACGGCCGGGTGCAGTCGGTCGAGGTGGCCAACGGCGGCATCGCCGCTGACCAGGGTGGCTTCGACGACGGCGCCGGCTCCGGCGTGGCCTTCTGGGAGGCGCAGCTGAGCCGGGGGTATCACCTGACCGGGGTGGGCGGCAGCGACAACCATGACGCCGTCGATGGGCGCAAGGACATCTCGCCGGTGGGGGCGCAGTCGCCGGTGGGGTTCCCGGCCACGGTGGTCCACGCCGACGCGCTGTCGCAGCCGGCCATCCTGAACGGCATCCGGTCCGGCCGCGTCTTCATCGACCTGGAGGGCGCGCATCCCGGGCGGGTGCTGGACATGGCGGCCAGCGCCGGCGGGGCGACGGCGGTGATGGGGGCGACGCTGGCGCGGGATGCGGCGGCGCCCATCGTGGCGCACATCCATGTCGCCGGTGCCAAGGGGGCCCACATCGACCTGATCGCCGACGGGCAGGGGCAAAAGCTGATCCGCGACCCTGTCCTGCGGGATGACGACCAGACCGTGGACGTGACCTTTCCCGCCGGCCAGGACATCCACTGGTTTCGCGCCGATGTCCGCGCCGCCGACGGTCGCCGCATCCTGATTGGCAATCCCATCTACGTGGCGCCGAAGGGGTAAATCACCGATCCCCACCCACCGGGGCGGCCCCCAAGGACCGCCCCGGTGGGGTTTCCCCCGTCAGTGCGCCACGAAGTTCCGCTTCTGCGCCCGCTTGACCTCACCCTCGAACAGGCGGGGGAACAGGCGGTACAGCATGGCGGCGATGGCGGGCAGCAGGATGATGGCGCCCAACATGTTGGCGATGAAGACGAAGGTCAGCAGTTCACCCATGTTGGCCTGGAATTTCAGGGCGGAGAACGCCCAGGTGGCCACCCCCACCGCCAGGGTCAATGCGGTGAACAGGATGGAACTGCCGGTTTCCTGCAAGGTCTTGTAGTAGGCCTCGGCGAAGCCCAGCCCATGCTTCAGGTAGGATTGCAGGCGGTTGAAGATGTAGAGGCCGTAGTCCACGCCGATGCCCACGCCCAGCGCCGTGACGGGCAGGGTGCTGGTCTTCAGGCCGATCTTAAGCTCGGCCATCAGCGCGTCGCACAGGAAGGAGACCACCACCAGCGGCAGCACGGTGGCGATGGTGCCGACGACGGAGCGGAAGGTGATAGCACAGAACACCAGCACGGTGCCGTAGACCCACAGCAGCATGGGCGTCTCTGCCTGGGTCACCGCCTGGTTGGTGGCGGCCATGACGCCGACGCTGCCGGTGGCCAGGCGGAAGTGGATGGGGCTCTTATCTTTTTCCGAGGTGTGGTGGGCCTGGTTGTAGGTCTCCACCGCCTTGACCACGCGGTCGATGGTTTCGGCCCGATGGTCCTTGGTGAAGATCATCACCGGCATGACGGAACAGTCGGCGTTCAGCAGGCCGGTGGAGGTTTCCACCGGTGAGACGGTGCGGACCAGCACCTGGCTGTTGCGGGGCAGCACCCGCCAGTTCAGGTTGCCCTCGTTCCAGCCCATGTTGACGGTCTTCATCACCTGGGGCAGGGACAGGGTGGACTGCACCCCCTCCACATTGCGGATCTGCCAGGCGAAGTCGTCCACCTGGGACGCGACATGATAGTCGATGCAGCCGTTGGCCGGTGCCTCGGCGATGACCTGGATGATGTCCACGCCGATGGCGAAGTGGCCGGCGATGAAGTCGGCATCCTTGTTGTAGCGGCTGTCCGGCCACAGTTCGGGCACGCCGGCCTCGGCATCGCCGATGACGCGGCGGCCGGACTCATGGTGGGCCCAGGCGAAGACGGCCAGGCCGATCAGCAGGGCCGGGATGGCGCCCTTGGGCCGGGCGAAGACGGTGAACATCTTCCAAACCGCGTCGAACCGGTCCACCTGGTGCGCCACGCGGCGGCGATAGTTGTCGCCCAGCGGTAGGAAGGACAGGGTGATCGGCAGGATGATCAGGTGGGTCAGCACGATGATGACCATGCCGACGGAGGCCGACAGCGCCAGGTCCTGGATCATCTGGATCTTGACGATGCGGATGGTCAGGAAGGCGATGGCGTCGGCCACCAGGGCGGAGGCACCAGGCACCAGCAGGCGCTGGAAACTGATGCGCGCGGCGGAGAAGGCGTCGGCACCCTTGCCGATCTCCTGCGTGATGGTGCCCACGTTCTGCACGCCGTGGCTGATGGCGATGGCGAACACCAGGAAGGGCACCAGGATGGACATGGGGTCCATGGCCAGGCCCATCAGCACCAGCAGGCCGGCCTGCCAGATGACGGTGACCACCGACAGGGCCAGCAGCACGGCCGTCATGCGGGCCGACCGGCCGTAGACATAGACCAGCAAGGCGGTGATGACGAAGGCGATGCCGAAGAAGACGACGACGCCCACCGTGCCGTCGGCCACGTCGCCCATCGCCTTGGCGAAACCGATGATGTGGATGTCGACGGTGTCGCTGCCGTACTTGGCGCGGATGGCCTCCAACCGCTTGGCGACCTCCATATAGTCCAGCTTGGCGCCGGTGGTGGGGTCGCGGTCCAGCAGCTGGATGTTCACCAGGGCGGCAGTGAAGTCCTCCGCCACCAGGCGACCCACTTGGCCGGACTTCAGCACGTTGCCGCGCACCACGTTCAGCCACTCCGGCGTCGCCTTGAACTCCGCCGGGATGACGTTGCCGCCGCTGAACCCATCCTCCACGATTTCGATGAAGCGGACGTTGGGGGTGTAGAGCGAGGTGACGCTGGCCCGGTCCACGCCGGGGATGAAGAACACCTCGTCCGTCACCTGCTTCAGCTTGGTGAAGAACTCCGGCGTGTAGATGTCGCCCTGCTTGACGCTCAGCGCCACGACCACCCGGTTGGCCCCGCCGAATTCCTTCTGATATTGCAGGAAGGTCTTCATGTAGGGGTGGTCTTGCGGCAGCTGCTTCTCATACGCCGTGTCCACCGCCAGGTGGCTGGCCTGCCAGGCGAAGAAGGCGGTGGCCAGCGCGAACAGGATCAGCACCACCTTGCGGTGGCGGAAGATCACGGCGTCAATGATACGGGGCAGGGACGTCAGCATCGGGCACCAGAAAAACGAATGAACCGGGGAAAGGGCGGTCGGGGCCTATAGGAATTAAGGTAGGGCGCCGGCCAGTTTCGGCCCCTCATCCCCGAACAGGATCAGGCCGCCGTCGCTACCCCGCACCGCGTCGGCCAGGGCCAGGCGGTCGGGACGGTAGGTCAGCGTGAAGGTGGCGCCGGCGTCGGTGCTGGTCAGCACCGTGCCCAGCGCACCCACCAGCACGACATGGCCGTCGGGCGTGGCCAGGCCCCCCATCAGCCCGGCCTTGGTGCCCGTGTCCACCGGCTGCCAGGCCTCCCCACCGTTGGTGCTGCGGAAGGCGTGGCCCTGAAGGCCGAAGACGATGATGGTTTTGCCGTCCACCAGCGTGCCGCCGAACATTGAGCCCTCGTAGCCCAGGTCGCGCTTGGTCCAGGTGCGGCCCCTGTCGGCGCTGGTATAGACGCCGCCGGCCTCACCCACGATCAGGCGGTTGTCGCCGCCTATGGCCAGGATGGCGTTCAGGTGCAGATCGTCCTCGGTGATGCGGCGCTTGGTCCAGGTCCGGCCGCCGTCGGCCGTCTCCAGGTACAGGCCGTAGGCGCCGACCGCGATGCCGTGGTCGGCATCATCGAACAGCACGTCCATCAGGGGCTGTTCCCAGTCGGGCGCGAAGTTCTGCAGGGTCCAGCTGTCACCGCCATCGGCCGTGTGCAGGATGGTGGCGTCATGGCCCACGGCCCAGCCCTGCTTGGCATCGATGAAGCGCACGGCCGTCAGGGTGGCGTTGGCCGGCACCGGCACCTGGCGCCAGGCATGGCCGTTGTCATCGGATAGCAGGATGTGGCCGCGTTCACCCACCGCCACCAGGCGGTTGCCGGCCAGGGCGGCGCCCAGCAGCAGGGACTTGGCGGCCAGCGGGGCGATCATCGCCGGGATGGGGGCGGCCGGTGCCACGCCGGCCTTGGCGGCGGCGGCGTCAGGCCCGGCCCCATCGGCGGAAGACGACGTGGCATTGTCGCCTGCCGCCACCTCCCTCGCCTGAAGGTTGTCCCCGGGGGCGAGGCTGGAGGCCAGGGCCAGGGACAGAAGTCCGGCGGACAGCCGGACGGCGAGGGATCGGCATTTCATCATTCAAGTCGCGGGCCGCCTCTCGGCAACCGGCGCCCATAAGACCAGGGACAGGAACCCGTCCGTCCCCGGGGGGCACCCGGGGACGGACGAGGGGGATCAGAACGAATACTTCACGCTGAAGCTGACGAAATCGCGGTCCTTGATCAGGTTGAAGTCGCCGCCGCCGAAGAAGTTGGTGTAGTTGATGTCGGCCGACCACTTGTCCAGCAGGGAGGCGGTCAGGCCGACCGACACCGCCTTGCGGCCATCGATGAAGGTGCCGACGGGCAGCGGCGTGGTGCCGTGCACGTCATGTTCCCACACGATGCGCGGCATCAGGTTGATGCCGCCGATGGCGTTCAGGTAATCGAAACGGGCGACCAGGCGGTAACCCCACGAGAATTCGGTGCCGAAACCGCTGGTGGCCACGCTGTCCATGCCGCCCAGGCCCAGGAAGGTGGCGTTGCCGCCGACGTTGGTGCCGGTGCCGGAGAAGTGCACGCCGTCCGGCATGTTGTGCACGATGTCGGCGCCGACCTCACCCACCAGGATGACCTGGCTGGCGCCCATCATGGGCGGCAGGTCCTTGGTGAAGGTCATCTGCACCTGACTGATGTCGTACCGGCCATAGCCCTGGATGGTGCTGCCGAACAGGCGGGACGCGCTCTGCTCGATCTGCGCCGTGGTGGTGCCTTGGATGCCGCCCAGGCGCTGGATCAGCGCGTTGGTGTTGAAGATGTGGGCGGCGGCGGTGGCCGCCTGCTGCGCGCCGGCTGTGGTGCCGGCGGCGGATCCGGCCGCCGCACCGGCGGCTTGCGCCGCGGCCAGCGAGGCCGGGCCGCCGGCGGCGGCGATGGCGGCCGCCACCGTCGACTGCACGGCGGAGGGCAGCGAACTATAGGACGTGCCGACCAGCGCCGGTGCGGCCACCGACAACACCCGATTGACCGCCGTCTGGTACGAGGCGGTGGCGGCGGCGATGCCCTGGGCGGAGCCGGCCGCGGCACCCTGGGTGGCGCCCGTCTGGATCAGGCCGTAGACGGTGGGGGCGGCCAGCATGGCCTGCAGCACGTCCACGGCGTCGTACTGTAGCGGCTGGCCCTGCCGGTACGAGTACTCACCCTGGATGGCGACACCTTCAACACTGGTGCTGAAGCTGACGCCGTACATCTTGATGTCGTTGGCGTAGTCGGCGAAGTAGCCGCTGTGGTTGCTGAAGGTGGTGGGGTCGGACGCGAAGTCGGCGAAGCTGCCCACCTTGACCGACAGGTCGGGCACCCGGCTGTTGTACTTCATGAAGAACAGGCCGAAGTCGGTGTCGTCCAGTTCCGGCACGGAATAATGGACGCCGAAGCCGAACTGGCCGTCGTCGCGGCCGTTGTGGTCGTTCAGGCGCGGCACGTTGGTGCCGAACGGGGCGATGGGCGTGGCCTGGCCCAGCACCGGGTTGACGACGCTGCCGTTGGTCTGGATGGCGCCCTGGGTGGCGGTGTCGTGCGCCAGCGGGTTGCCGAAGGGGAGGGACAGGTAGCGGGCGCCCGGCGACAGCGCGTCGTCGCTGCTGAAATAGGTGCCCGCCGGGTCCAGCAGGGTCTTTTCCCATTTGAACTGGTAGAACGCCTCCACGCTCAGCCGGTCGGTCAGGCCCAGATTGGCGCTGACCATGGGTACCGGCAGGAAGACTTCCTTCAGTTCCGTGCCAGGCTGGTGCAGAGCCGACACGTCCACCGGGTTGATGGCGTTGATGCCGTTGGGGATGAAGGTGCTTTCACCCCAGCTCAGCACTTGGTTGCCGGCGCGCAGGCTCAGCGACATGCTGTCGCCCAGGTCGAAGTTGCCGTAGGCATAGGCGTCCAGCAGGCGCGCGTAGGCCGCCGACTGGTCGCGGGCGGTGGAGCTCAGCGTGAAGTTGCCGGTGCGCGCACCCGACGTGCTGTTGGCGTCGTTGTTGATCGGGTCGTAGTAGAAGGTCGCGCGACCGAAGAAGCCGATCTCGTGATAGTCCAGCTTCAGCTCGTTGGTCATGCGACCACCGGTCGACACCAGGCCGGTGCCGTAGTTCAGGTCGCCGTTGTCCTGGTTGATGGAGGCGGCAGTGCCGCCGTTGGCCTTGCCCACCAGCGCCTTGTCGCGTTCCTGCACGCGGATCAGGCCACCGAAGGTCAAGGTGGTGTTGAAGCTGCCTTGAAGATCGCCGCTGCTGAAGTCCAGGGCGCGCGCCGGCGCGGAAACGAATAGCGGCAGCGCGATGGCCCCCAACAGGGCCCCGCCACTGACGCCCGCCAGGATGCGAGATTTCAGGCACGACTTCCCATAGACGTTCGCCACCATGCGTCTTTCCTCCCTGCACGTTTTTTTTGTGGGCACCATCGTTCCTGGCATTGCTGTCCAGGAGTGCACGCGAACCCACTATCCGCCAAGCCTCGTTTTTCCGGGCGTTGGCGTCAAGCATAGATGAGCAGGATCAAGGGATTCCGCGGGAAAATGGGGCAAATCTGCAACGCCGTTCAGGTTGGTTCCGGCGGCGCGGCCAGGTTGCAGAGGGGTTTGCCAGTAGGCGTCAGGCCGACTTCACGACGCAACTGCCCGCATCTGGGCGGGCTTCAAAAAAGTTTTGCAAAAATCGTCCGCGGGCAGCGGTTTTGAGAAGAAGAAGCCCTGAAGCTGGTCGCACTGGTGGCGGCGCAGGAAGTCCAGCTGTTCCTGCGTCTCGATTCCCTCCGCCACCACGGTCAGGCCCAACTGCCGGCCCATGGCGATGATGGTGGCGGCGATGGCGGCGGTGTCGGTGTTGGACGTCGCCTCCGCCACGAAGGACCGGTCGATCTTCAGCGTGGTGATGGGCAGGCGCCGCAGGTAGGACAGCGAGGAATAGCCCGTGCCAAAATCGTCGATGGCGATGGAAATGCCCTGGGCGCGCAACTCCGCCAGGGTGTCGGCGATATAGGCCAGGTTGGACATCATCGCCGTCTCGGTGATCTCCAGTTCCAGGAACTTCGGCCCCACGCCGTATTCCTGCAGCAGCTGGTTCACCCGTTCGCCGAACTGGCCCGACGACACCTGGCGGACCGACACGTTGACCGCCACCGGTAGGGGCTGCAGCCCCTGTTCCTGCCAGGCGCGGATCTGGGCCAGGGCGGTGCGCATCACCCATTCGCCGATGGGCACGATCAGGCCGTTCTCCTCCGCCATGGGGATGAAGCGGGCGGGGGATATGGGGCCCATCTCCGGATGGGTCCAGCGGATCAGCGCCTCGGTCCCGATGGGCTTCAGCGTTTCCAGGTCCATCTTGGGCTGGTAGTGCAGGGTGAACTGGTTCAGGTCCAGGGCCTCGCGCAGGGCGTGTTCCATGGACAGGCGGGCCACCGCCTCCTCGTTCATGCGGGGGGTGAAGAACTGATAGCTGTTTCCGCCGCCCGCCTTGGCGTTGTCCATGGCGGTGGCGGCGTCGCGCAGCAGGGCGTCGGTGTCCTTGGCGTCGCCGGGGAACAGGCTGATGCCGATGGACGTGGTGATGAACAGCTGCTGGCCGTCGATGGCGAAGGGCCGGGTCAGGCCCACCAGGATGGCCTCGGCGATGCGGGCGGCGGCCTGCGGCTCCGGCAGGTCTTCCGCGATCACCATGAATTCGTCCGCCCCCATGCGGCCCACCGTGTCGGCGGCGCGCACGCAGGACACCAGCCGCTGGCCCAGGGCGCGCAGCAGCTTGTCGCCCACCTGGCTGCCCAGGCTGTCGTTCACCAGCTTGAACCGATCCAGATCCATGACCAGCACGGCGACCGAGGTGCCCTTGCGTTCGCCATGGGCGATGGCGTGCTGCAGGCGGTCCTGCAACAGCGTGCGGTTGGCCAGGCCGGTCAGCGGATCGTGGGTACTGACGTACAGCAGCTGCTCCTCGAAGCGCTTGCGGTCGGTCACGTCGGTCATGGTGCCGGTGAAGCGCAGGGGACGGCCGCGCTCATCCCGGATGGCCAGGCCGCGCGCCTCGGTCCACAGCCAGCCGCCGTCGCTCTTGCGCAGGCGGAACAGGCTGACATAGTCGCCGCTTTCGCCGGACAGGTAGCGCTCGATGGTACCCAGGGTGGCGGCCGTATCGTCGGGGTGCAGCAGGGCTTCCAGCGGCTTGTCGTGCCAGGGGCTGGCGCCGGACGGATAGCCCAGCATCTCCAGGAATTCCGGGCTCCACCATGTCAGGCCGGTGGTGAAGTCGCTGTCGAACACACCGGACCGGGTGGCGCTGACGGCCTGCTTCAGCCGCTCCTCGCTTTCGCGCACGGCGCGTTCCGCCCGCTTGCGCTGGGTGATGTCCTGGATGACGCAGATGGCGGTGCGGCTGCTGCCCACCCGCATCTTGCTGACGCCGAAGGCGATGGCGAAGCTGGTGCCGTCGTGGCGGCGGCCCTGCACCTCCGACCGCTGCTCCCCGCCATGGCTGCTGCCGTGGCGGCGCAGGCTGGCCATCAGTTCGGCCGACACGCGGGGCCAGTCGTCATCGGCGATGAAGCCGACGAAGGGCCGGCCGGCCGCCTGGCCGTCCTCATACCCGAACAGGCGGTGGGCGGCGCGGTTCATGGTGGCGACGCGCAGGTCCTCATCCAGGGTGATGATGCCGTCGGCCACGTTGTCCATGATGCCGGACAGGTGGGTGTCGCGTTCACGCAGGCTGTTCTCCACCCGCTCGCGCTCCACCAGCGCGCGGTCGAATTCCAGCAGCAGTTCATTCGTCGTGCTGGCCAGCAGGCCCAGCTCGTCATCCGTGTGCTGCGGCGGCACGCTCAGCAGCAGGTCGGCCGGGCGTCGCGCGTCCACCGCGGCGATGCCGCGCGTCAGCCGCAGGAAGGGCTTGGACAGCGAGATGTAGAAGACCACCACCAGGATCAGGGCCAGGGCCACCGTCCACACCAGGCCCACGCCCAGCACCACGGCGGACCGGCGGAAGAAGTCCAGGGCGATCAGGTAACGGTCGACGCTGACCTTCAGCACACCCACGTTCTGCTGGTGGCGTTCGATGACCAGGGGGATAGAGAAGCTCTTTTCCTGCGGCAGCAGGATTTCGGCCAGCCATTTCAGGCCGCCCTCCGCCTCCGGCCGGTCCTTGGCGGCCAGCTGGTTGCCGAAATCCTCATAGATCACGGCATGATAGAGGGGCCGGTACTCGAACAGGCCGGTCAGCACCCGTTCCGCCAGGGCCTGGTCGAAGGCGTAGGCCGCCTCCGCCGCCGGTTGGCGCGAGGTGGCCAGCACCTGCTGTACCAGCTGGTCGGTCTGCTGTTCGACGTTGAACAGGTCGTAGGTGATCTGGCCGGTGTTGAGGATCAGGCCCAATGCCAGGGTGATGATGGCGGTGTTGCGCGCCTGCTTGTAGGACAGGCGCTTGCGCAGGGGCAGCTGCACCTTGGTTCCGGTCCCTAACGGCTTCGCCGCACCCGTCCCCAACGGCTTCGCCTCCGCCGGCGCCGCCGGGGTCGGGGAGGACGACGATGCCTCGGAGGACGGTGGGGGCGTCATGCCAACCTTCATGTCGCGGGGCCAGGCCAAACAGGGGTGCCGGATGCGTTAACAACGTGCGGGAAGACCTTAAGGCGTATGGGTCGTGAAGTCTCGCACTTCCGTATGGCGGGGGGCACGCAAAAGGTCAGCGCTCTTCCACTATGTTACGGAAAATCTTCAACCATTCATCCGCGGTGGCGCGCTTGCGGAAGCTGACGACGAAGGGTTGGGGATGGCGGCGCGAGGTCAGTGCCAACTCGAAATGCGTGTCCTTAGCCTGGTAGCGCCAGGCGGCCAGATCGCGGCGGCCCAGCAGCACGGGCGGGCGGGCGCTGGCGCCCCGGCCGATGACGGCCACGTATCCCAGGGTCTCGTCGGCGGCGATGCCGGTGCCGTCATGGGCGTGGCGCTCGGTGACGGTGAAGCCGTCCAGCGCGTCGAAACGGCGGAAGATCTCGGTTTCGGATGGGCTGCGGGTGGCTAGCCAAAGGGCCGTCACCAAACCCGCCGCCACCGCCACGATGGCCAGGACGATCAACAACATCATGGCATCAGGGATAGAATAAGCGGCCCGGATCCGCAACCGTCGCGGCGGCGGATCCGGGCGTTTGGGGTCCTTACCAGGCGCCGGTGTTGGGCATGGAGGCCCAGGGCTCCTGCGGCGGCAGCGAACCGCCGGCCTGCAACAGCTCAATCGAGATCTGGTCGGGGGAGCGGACGAAGGCCATATGGCCGTCGCGCGGCGGCCGATTGATGGTCACGCCTGCGTCCATCAGCCGCTGGCAGGTGGCGTAGATGTCGTCCACGGCGAACGCCAGGTGGCCGAAGTTGCGGCCGCCGGTGTAGACCTCCGGATCCCAGTTGTAGGTCAACTCGACCTCGGCATCCGGGCTGCCCTCGGCCGCCAGGTAGACCAGGGTGAAGCGGCCCTTCTCATAGTCGTTGCGGCGCACCAGCTTCAGGCCCAGCTTGTTGACGTAGAAGTCCAGCGAGGCCTCCAGGTCGGTGACGCGCACCATGGTGTGCAGGTATTTCATCGACGGAATTCCCAGGGTTGGTGTCGTGTGTGACCGGACCTTATACCATCGGCATTTGATCGTGGCCGATCAAATGCCCCCTCAATTGCCGGGCGCGGCCATCCGGCCGCTGGGCTTCCTCGGTTTCCAGTCCACTGACATTCCCCGGAAACCTGCGGCGGCTGCGGTCGCAGCCGTTGGCTTCAGGAGGCTGGTCAAAAGACGAAAGCCCGCCGGTGGGTCGGCGGGCTTTCGGTAGCTCAATCAGGGAAAGGTTCAGTGGGCGTCGCGGATGTGCACGCGGCCGCTGCCGCTCTGGCTGATGGACTGGTGGGCGGCGCTGCCGTCCAGGGTGAAGTCGCCCGATCCGGCGATCTCCACCACCAGCGGGTCGGCCTTGCCGGCGTGGATAGCGACATTGCCGCTGCCGTGGATTTCGGCGGAGACGGCACCGTTGACCGCGGCGATATCGACATTGCCGGACCCGTTGATCTGCATCGACACGGTTCCGCCGGTCTTGCCGGTGCGCACCTTGCCGCTGCCGCTGATCTCCACCGACAGGGCCTTGTCGATGTCGCCCAGGTTGATGTCGCCGCTGCCGCTGACCTCCAGCGAGGCCTCGCGCACATGGCCCACGGTGATGGTGCCGGAGTGCAGATCCTCCACCGCCAGGGCGGCGTTCAGGTCGCCCGCCGTCACTCGGCCGACGAAGTCGTCCACCGCCAGACTGGTCCCGGCGGGCAGGGTGACAGTGACCGTCATGAAGTCTTCGTCGTTCAGGTGCTCATGGTGGCGGTGTTCCTGCTTCACCAACGCCTTCTCGCCCTCGTCATGGAAGGTCAGGCGGCCGACCTGGTCGTCGGGGCCATCGGCCGACACGGTGATGTCCTTGGCGGAGGACGACACCTTGACGTCGACATTGGCCACCAGGCCCCGCAGCTCCAGCGTCCGGCCGTGCAGGGTCTGCGGGCCGACGGTGGCGGCATGCGCCGGAACGGCGGTCAGGGCGATGAAGGCGGCCATCAAGGGGGCGGCCGCCAGCGGGGCGACGGACAGGGCGGCCAGGCGGTGGGGAATGCGGAACATGAGGCGGGGGCTCCCTGACGAAAACGGGGGGAACCGCCGTCGGCGACGGTTCCCGTGTCCCGCCTATATCGCAAGGGGTGTGCCAGTCCTGGAACCCGCGGAAAGCCTAGGGTGGGCTCCAAGGCGCGCAGAGGGAGAGGCGATTTAATCGCCGTTAACGCCACCAGGTGGTGATTTTAGCCATCACCCCTGCGTAACTGCCTTGCCGCCGATCAGGTCCACCCATTCCTGTTCCGTCAGGATGGTCAGGCCCAATTCGCGCGCCTTGGTGGCCTTGGACCCGGCGTCGGCGCCAACCACGACGTAGTCGGTCTTGGCGCTGACGGAGCCCGCCACCTTGGCGCCCAGGCTCTCGGCCTTGGCCTTGGCCTCGCCACGGCCCATGGTCTCCAGCGTGCCGGTGAAGACCACGGTCTTGCCGGCCACCGGGCTGTCGGTGGTGGTGGGCTGCTGATAGGTCTCCACAATGATCTGGGCCAGCAGGCGGTCCAGCACGGCGCGGTTATGCTCTTCCTGGAAGAAGGCCATCATGTCGTCGGCCACGCCCATGCCCATCTGCTCGATGGCGCACAGCTCGGCATAGGCCTCGCCCACCGGTTCCGGTTTGCGTTCGGTCGGCCGGGCGGCGCGCTCAGTCGCCGCCTTCTCCATGGCCTCGCGCCAGTGCGCCACCGTCACGTAGTGGCGGGCCAGCAGCTTGGCCGTGGCCTCGCCCACCTGGCGGATGCCCAGCGCGTAGATCAGGCGGTCCAGGCCGATGGTGCGGCGGGCCTCGATGGCGGCGAACAGCTTCTCCACCGATTTCTTGCCGAAGCCGGTCATGGTGACGATGCGGTCCAGCCGCTCGCCCTCACGCTTTTCCAGGGTGAAGATGTCCGCCGGCTCGCGGATGCGTTCCTGGCGGAAGAACAGCTGCATGCGCTCGATGCCCAGCCCCTCGATATCGAAGGCCAGGCGGCTGGCGAAGTGGATCAGGCGTTCCACCGCCTGGGCCGGGCAGATCAGGCCGCCGGTGCAGCGCCGCACCACGCCGTCGGGCTCGGCCATCGTTTCCGTCGCCGGCGGGGCCTCGGCATCCTCCGGCGCGCCTTCCACGGCGGCGGTCTCGGCCGCCACGTCCGCCTTCTCGGCGGTGGAGCGCACGGCCAGGCTGCCGCAGGCGGGGCAATGGGTGGGGAAGACGAAGGGCTGGGCGTCCGCCGGGCGCAGGGCCGCCACCGAGGTCACGATCTGCGGGATGACGTCGCCGGCGCGCTGCACGATGACGGTGTCGCCCACGCGCACGTCCTTGCGGCGGATCTCATCCTCGTTATGCAGGGTGGCGCGCGACACCACCACGCCACCCACGGTGATGGGCTCCAGTTCCGCCACTGGCGTCAGGGCGCCGGTGCGGCCCACCTGGATGCTGATGGCCTTCAGGATGGTCTGCGCCTGTTCCGCCGGATATTTGTGCGCCGTGGCCCAGCGCGGCGTGCGGGTGCGGAAGCCCAGGCGTTCCTGCAAATCCAGCCGGTCCACCTTGTAGACCACGCCGTCGATGTCGAAGGGCAGGGTGGCGCGCCTGGCGCCGATGTCGCGGTAATAGGCCAGCAGCTCATCGGCCGTATGGCACTGCGCCGACGGCTCGCTGATGGTGAAGCCCAATGCCGCCAGGCGCGTCCGGCTTTCCGACTGGGTGGCGCCCAGCGGTTCCGACAGTTCGCCCCAGGTGTAGGCGAAGAAACGCAGCGGCCGGCCGGCGGTGATGCCGGCGTCCAGCTGGCGCAATGACCCGGCGGCGGCGTTGCGCGGGTTGGCGAACACCTTCTCCCCCTTCTCGGCCTGCGCCTGGTTCAGGGCCAGGAAATCGTCGCGGGTCATGTAGACCTCGCCCCGCACCTCCAGCACGGCGGGTGCCGGGCCGTTGAGGGTGTTGGGGATATCCCGGATGGTGCGGACATTGGCGGTGACGTCCTCGCCCTCCGCCCCGTCGCCACGGGTGGCGGCTTGCACCAGGTCGCCATTCTCATAACGGATGGACAGCGACAGGCCGTCGATCTTGGGCTCCGCCACGAAATCCAGCGGGGCGTCGTCGTCCAGCACCAGGAAGCGGCGGATGCTGGCCACGAAGTCGGTCACGTCCTCATCGGCGAAGGCGTTGCCCAGCGACAGCATGGCCACCTTGTGCTTCACCTTGCCGAAGCCGGCAGCGGGGGCGGCACCCACGGTGGCCGTGGGGCTGTCGGCGCCGGCCAGGTCGGGGAAGCGTTCCTCCAGCGCCACCAGGCGCTTTTCCAGCGCGTCATAGTCGCCATCGGAAAGCGCCGGCGCGTCCTTCTGATAATAGAGGTCGCGGTGGTGCTTGATCTCTGCTGCCAGGCGGGCGTGTTCCGCCTGGGCGTCTTCACGGGAAAGGCTATCGATGGCCGTGGGGGATGCCATGGTCGTGCACTCGGAAATACGGGCAGGGAAAACAGGACGGGAAAGGCGGCGGGCCTCAGCCGGCGGCCATCAGTTCGGATGCGGCGGCCCGGGCGGCGGCGGTGATCTCCGCCCCCGACAGCATGCGGGCGATTTCCTCCCGCCGTTCGTCGGGGGTCAGCGCCACCACCTCGGTGGTGGTCTTGCCCGCGGCCACGCGCTTGCGCACGTTCAGATGATGCCGGCCACGCGCGGCCACCTGCGGGCTGTGGGTCACCACCAGCACCTGCAGGCTGGCGCCCAGGCGGGCCAGGCGTTCGCCCACGGCGTCGGCCACGGCGCCGCCGATACCGGTGTCGACCTCGTCGAACACCAGGGTGGGCACGGTGCCGACCTGGGCCAAAATCACCTTCAGCGCCAGCATGAAGCGGGCGAGTTCGCCACCCGACGCGATCTTGGCCAGCGGGCCGGGCGGGGCGCCGGGGTTGGTGGCGACGGTGAAGGCGACGCGGTCGCTGCCGCCGGGGCCCCAGTCGGCCTCACCCACCGGTTCCACCGCCGTGACGAAGCGCGCCTTCTCCAGTTTCAGCGGCGTCAGTTCGGCCATGACGGCCCGATCCAGCTTGCCGGCGGCCTTGCGGCGTTCCTCCGTCAGGGTGGCTGCGGTGGCGGCGTAGGCAGCCTTGGCCTCTTGCGCCGCCTTGGCCAGGCGGGTCAGCAGGTCGCCCTGGTCCTCGATCAGCGACAGGCGGCGGGCGAAGTCGGCGCGCAAGGCGGCCAGGCCGGTCACGGCGATGCCGTGCTTGCGGGCGCAGGCGCGCAGGGCGAACAGCCGCTCCTCCAGCTTTTCCAGGGTGCTGCCGTCATGGTCCATGTTGCCGGCCATGATCTGCAGGGTACGCGCGGCCTCCCCGATCTCGGCGGCGGCCTGGTCCAGGACGGTGATCAGGGGGTCCAACTGGCCGGCGGCCTTGTCGGCCACGCGCGTCAGGTGACGCAGCGCGTTGGCCAGCGCCCGTTCCGCACCCCGGTCGCCGGCGATCTCACCGGCGGCGCCGGTCAGGGCCTCCACCAGCTTTTCCCGGTGCATCATGACGGTGCGCTTTTCCGCCAGCGCCCCTTCCTCGTCGTCCTTGGGGTCCAGGGCGTCCAGCTCCGCCAGGGCGTGGCGGACGTATTCCTCTTCCTCACGCGCCCGGGCGGCCTCGCGGTCGGCGTCGGCGCGGGCCGTCTCCGCCGCCTGCCAGGCGCGATAGAGGCCGGACAGGTGGGCGCGCTTGGACGCCAGGCCGGCATAGTCGTCCAGCAGGTCGCGGTGGGTCAGGGGGTTCAGCAGGCCATGGGTGTCGAACTGGCCGTGCACCTCCACCAGGGTCTCGCCCAGGCGGCGCAACAGGGCCACGCCCACCGGCTGGTCGTTGACGAAGGCGCGGGACCGGCCATCGGCCGTCACCGTGCGGCGCAGGACCAGGGTGGTGTCGGCGTCCAGGTCCTGGGCCCGCAGCAGGGCCAGGGCCGGGTGGTTGGCGCCATCGGCACCCAGGTCAAATTCCGCCACCACCGTGGCCTGGTCGGCGCCGTGGCGCACCAGGCCGCTGTCGCCGCGTCCGCCCAGTGCCAGGCCCAGCGCGTCCAGCAGGATGGACTTGCCGGCACCGGTCTCACCGGTCAGCACGCACAAGCCCTGGCCGAACGATAGGTTCAGCCGCTCGATCAGGACGACGTCGCGGATGGAGATGGACGCCAGCATGGGGCACTCACCCGGGTTGCGAGCCTTGAGACGACAAGGGCCCCGGACCGGCCATCGCCGTTCCGGAGCCCCGCTGTCGGGATAGGATTTTTCTAGGGCTTATTCGCCGAAAAGCCAACCCAAGAAGCCACGGTCCTTGCTCTCGCGCCGCGGCTTTTCGGCCGGCTGGGCCGCCGGGGCCGGGGCGGCGGCATCCGGGGCCGCCTCAGGCGTGGCCGGAGTGGCCGTGGCGGGGCTGGCAGCCGCTGGGGTCGCATCGCCGGTGGGCGGCGTCGCGGCGTCGGGCGTCGCGGCGGGGGCTGCCGCGGGCACAGCGACCGGGGCCGCCGGGGCGGGCACCGGCGCCTTGATGGCGATGGGGATGACGCGCGGCTGCGGCACGTCGCGCATCAGGTCGTAGGTGTTCTGGTACCAGTCGCTGCCCGGGTAGTTGTAACCCAGAACGGCGGCGGTCTTGCGCGCCTCGTCCAGCATGCCCAGGGTCAGGTAGACCTCCACCAGGCGGTGCAGGGCCTCCGGCACATGGCTGGTGCTCTGGTAGTCGTCCACCACCTTGCGGAAGCGCTTCATGGCCGCCAGGTTCAGGCTGACGCTCTGGTAATAACGGCCGATGTCCATTTCCTTGCCCGCCAGATGGTCGCGGGTCAGGTCGATCTTCAGCTTGGCGTCGCGGGCATAGGGGCTGGAGGGGAAGCGGCGAATGACCTCTTCCAAGGCCTTCAGCGACTGCACGGTCGGCGTCTGGTCGCGCCGCACGTCGGAGATCTGCTCGTAATAGCAGAGGCCCTTCAGGTAATAGGCGTAGGCGACGTTGGGATTGCCGGGGTGCAGGCTGATGAAGCGGTCCAGCGAACCGATCGCCTCGTCATACTTGTTGGCCTCATAATAGGCGTAGGCGCCCATCAGTTCGGCGCGCATGGCCCAGGTGGAGTAGGGATGCTGCTGCTCCACCGCGCCGAAGAACAGCGCCGCCTTCTGGTATTCGCCCCGGTCGATGGCGTTGCCGCCCTCCGAGTAGATGCGCTCCACCGGAAGTTCGACGTAGGGCATCTCCTTATCATCGCTGGAGCAGGCCGCCAGCGCGAGCAGCGCGAGCGGGGCCAGAAGAGGGAGGTGGCGGGGCGACAGGGCGAAGCGGAGGGACAAGGGCATCATCTCGAAGGCGAATATGCGGGGATGCGCGACGGCGTGTTATAGCACGCACATCCTGTCCATCGCCAAGCGGCACATTATCGGCCGAACAGCGAATTTTTTTAAAAAAGCGATGATCGTCGGCCTGGCGCGGCGCGTATCCGCCGGGCGGGCGGCCGATTTTTGCATTCGCGGCCGGATGTCTTCAGGGTGGATGATCGTGCGGTCAAGCGCTAGCCTTAACGTTGGTACCTTATAGGAATGTGCCAACGGCCGTCGCCGTCGCCCGAATCCGCGTTCCCCGTTTCCGTCCCGGAACCGCCCGCCCCCAAGGACTGCGTCTTCCCGCCATGACCGACAAGACGGCCAAGCCCAACGTCAAAGACTTCACCTTCACCCATCAGGCCCTAAGCCTGCCCAATTCCTTCTTCACGCTCAGCCATGGCGAGCCGGTGCTGCAGATCGACCTGGGCGATGCCCGGGGCACGATCCCGGTGAAGCAGGTGGCACAGATGTTCTCCATCGCGCCCGACAGCACCGACGGCCAATTGCTGGGCATGGTGGCGTCCAGCCTGAAGTTCGTCCGCATCATCCACAACGGCGACCGCATCCCGTCGGAAATCCTGGACGGCACCGCCTCATGGACCATCGAGGCCCGGCACCGCGACCTGGCCTTCATCAAGATCGGCGGGTCGCTGCTGAAGGCCATCGCCGGCGCGCGCGAGCATACCGCCCTGGATGAGAGCGAGGAGGCCAAGCGCCGCATGCGGGAACAGGCGGCCGAGATCGCCTCCCTGGTCGGCCTGCCGCCCGACCGCAAGCAGGAGGTGGTGGACCGGGTGGAGGTGCTGGCCAACGAGCTGGGTTTCCTGGAGGCGCTGCGGGAATACTTCAAGCCGGTGTTCGATATCGGCCGCAAGCTGCGCGAGATGCAGAAGCTGGCCCGGGGCGACCGTGAGTTGGACCACCAGCTGCGCCGCATCCAGACCCTGCTGAAGGTGCCGGTCGACAAGTACCGCGAATGGTTCGATGAGGTGGAGGCCGGCACCGGCGAGGCCGTGGCGGCGCTGAAGCAGTTCGAAGGCACGGTGGCCATGCTGCGCCGCCATCGCGACGGCCTGCATTTCGAAACCCTGGCCTGGGAGGACATCCCCCAGCGCTGGAAGGCCCTGGACCCCGCCAAGGACGAGGCGATGTTCGAGATCAGCCGCCTGTACCGTTTCCTGGCGTCGCGCTATCTGGACACCAAAGTGTGGTTCAGCGGCTAAGAGGTGTCCGATATCGGACAGTGTCCGCTGGCGGACGGCTTGGCGTTGCCGATCTATTTAAGAAGTGGCCGATACGGCCATTTAATGGCGCTGGCCTGTTGATGTCGTGATAACGGCAGTCCTTTTCGCGGAAAAATTGGCGGTTTCCCAGGGTTGGCACACCCCTTGCTCTTAGGGGGACATCAACCAACCATCCTCCGACGGAGACCGAAATGACCGCTTTCACCGCTTCCAGCCGCACCGCTTCCTTCCGCTTCTTCAAGGTGTTCCCCCGTACCGAGATCGTCGAGAGCGTGGCCATGCTGGCCGTGGCGCTGCTGATCAGCGTCAGCATCAACGCCATGCTCTGATCCAGCGATCACTGCCAACCTTGGGAAGAAGGAAGCCGCCGTCATGACCACCCATACCGTCGCCCCCACCGCCAGCAAGCTGACCAACCGCCTGCCCAGCATCGCCGCCCTGGTCGAGACCGTCGGCATGCTGTCCGTCGCCGCCATCATGGCGCTGTGCATCAACTACATGCTGTAAGATCGCCCCGACCCCCAGGTTTTTCGCCCGGGGCGTCTGCCGTATCTGAAACGAAAAGGCCCTCTTCCCACGCGTGGGGAGGAGGGCCTTTTCGTTTTGGTCTGCCGGCTTCCGGGATTACATCCTATGCGGGTATCGCATGGGTGTCATGTGGGCGCTGGCCGGGGTTCCGAAGGGCGATCCGGAGTGTTCGTTAGCGGACAGTGTCCGCTTTGGCGAGTCCAGAATGCCCCAGATTATACAATAAATAGCGAAAACGGCGACTTGATGGCGGTGTGATGTTGATGTCGCGATAACGGCGAGGCCAAACCCACGGAAATCCTGGCTTACGGGTTCTGGCACGCCCCTTGCGATTACCCAGTCATCAGACGAACCGCTCAACCATGGAGACACCGATGACCGCCTTCGCTTCATCCAGCCGCACCACTTCCTTCCGCTTCCTGAAGGGGCTGCCCGGCACCGACCTGATCGAGAACGTGGGCATGCTGGCCGTCGCCCTGCTGATCAGCGTCAGCATCAACGCCATGCTGTAAACCGCGACCTTCCCGCCACTCAAGCCGTAACCGCCCTCATCGCCCGACCAGCGATCCGCCATCCACAGACATCCACCCAAGGGGAATTGATCATGACCACCGTTACCGTCAACCAGACCGCCACCGCTTCCGCCACCAGCGTTCCCAGCGCCTTTGGGGGCCTGATGGCCCGCCTGTCCAGCGTGGTCGAGGCCGCCGGCATGTTGTCTGTCGCCGGCATCATGGCGCTGTGCATCAACTACATGCTGTGAGCCTGCGCCGACCACGATGCGCGCCCCGCCTGTGATGGGGCGCGCCGGCCGGGGGTTCCGGCACTGCCAAACGAAAAGGCCTTCTTCCCACCTGGGCAAGAGGGCCTTTCGCTTTTGGGGATTCTGTGTGGCGGGCCGCCTGTGTCCGCAAACGGACAGTGTTCGCCATCGTGCAGTGCAAATTTGCCCATTATTATACTAAATCGCCATAACGGCGATTTTATGGCCATCGCGAAGCATGGCGCTGGTTGGTCAGCACCGAAAGCCCAGACTTTCCGCCATTTCGGGCAGTTGGCACACCCCTTGCTAGAGCATTTTGAAATAAGGCTGAATCGGTAAGGGGGATTCCCATTTATTTGGGCCTCTGATTCACTGCGTCTGTCTTGAGATGGAGGCAGTGGCGATGGGTCGTCCGTATTCAATGGATCTTCGTGAACGGGTAGTGGCCGCAGTTCAGGGGGGCCTGTCGCGGCGTCAGGCGGCGGCTCGGTTCGGTGTGAGCGACAGCGCGGCGATCAGGTGGATGAAGCGCCTGAACGAGACGGGTGACGTCGCCCCTGGTCAGATGGGCGGTCACAAGCCCAAGAAGATATCCGGTGACCATCACACCTGGCTTGTTGCGCGCTGCCAGGAGCGGCCCTTCACCCTGGCCGTCCTGATCGCGGAACTGGGGGAACGCGGCCTGAAGGTCGACTACCGTTCGGTCTGGGAGTTCGTCCGTGGCCAGGGGCTGACTTATAAAAAAAGACGCTGGTCGCCAGCGAGCAGGACCGCCCCGACGTTGCCCACCGACGAGCGCAATGGGTGAAGCACCGGGCGTCGGTCGATCCGTCCCGCCTGGTGTTCATCGACGAAACCTGGACCAAAACCAACATGGCGCCACTCCGAGGATGGGGGCCGCGCAGTGAGCGCCTTGTCGGCAAGGCGCCCTTTGGCCATTGGAACACCATGACCTTCCTGGCCGCCCTGCGCCATGACCGCATCGAGGCTCCTTGGCTCTTGAACAAGCCCGTCAACGGCCAGCGCTTCCAGGTCTATGTCGAGGAGGTTCTCGCTCCGACCTTGAGCAAGGGCGATGTCGTCATCATGGACAACCTTCCCTCCCACAAGGCCAAGCCCGTTCGCAAGGCCATCCGCGACGCCGGCGCTAAGTTAATCTTCTTACCAAAATACTCCCCGGACATGAACCCCATCGAGAAGTTCTTCTCCAAGCTCAAGCATTCTTTGCGTGAGGCCCAGCCACGATCTATCGAGGCCCTCTGCAAGAGCATCGTAAAGACCATGGATACTGTTACGCCAGCGGAATGCTCAAACTACTTCAAAAGTTGCGGGTATGGACCAACCTAAAATCATAATGCTCTAATATAGGGACAACACCGACCAACGATCCTGATGGAGAGACAAATGACCGCCTTCGCCGCCGCTAGCCGCACCGCTTCCTTCCGCTTTTTCAAGGTGTTGCCCGATATCGCCGTCGTCGAGACGGGCGCCATGATGGCCATCGCCCTGCTGATCGCCGCCAGCATCAACGCCATGCTGTAAGTCGACCCGGCCCGTTCAACGCCTCGCCTCACCGACCATCGCCTGACCAGCGATCACCAGAATTCCCAAGGGGACAAGATCATGACCACCGTTACCGCCACCGAGACCGCCGTCACCGCCAGCATCGCCGCCCGCCTGTCCGGCCTGGTTGAGGCCGCCGGCATGTTGTCCGTCGCCGCCATCATGGCGCTGTGCGTCAACGCCATGCTGTGAGGCGCGCTGGGGCGCGCCGGCACGGCGGTCGGGATCGTCCGGCCGGAAACGGAAAAGGCCTTCTTCCGCTTGGGGAAGAAGGCCTTTTCGCTTGAGGCTCAGTTGTTTTGTTTTGGCTGTGCTTGACGTTCTTGTTCTTGGCCGGACGGACGGCGGCGTGGATCAGGCGGTGGCGGCCAGCCGGGGGCGTTCCCAGGCCGGGGCCACGAAGGCGGGGTCCATTTCCTCGACGATCTCGTAGGCGGAGGCGTCGGCGAATAGGGCGTGCAGCAGCTTATTGTTCAGCGCGTGGCCGGACCGCACGCCGCTGTAGTGGCCGATGATGGCGTAACCCGCCATGTACAGGTCGCCCACGGCGTCCAGGATCTTGTGGCGCACGAACTCATCCGTGAAGCGCAGGCCACCCTCGTTCAGGACGCGGTCACCGTCGATGACGATGGCGTTGTCCATCGAACCGCCACGGGCCAGGCCGGCGCGGCGCATCATGTCCACTTCCTGCAGGAAGCCGAAGGTGCGGGCCTCCGCCACCTCATCCTTGAAGGTCTCCGCTTCCAGGCGGACGAAACCTTCCTGGCGGCGCACGGCGGCGCTGGCGAAGTCGATCTCGAACGCGAAGCTGGAACCGGAGGCGGGGGTCAGGGTGGCGATCTTCTCGCCCTCCACCACCGACACCGGGCGCAGCACGCGGATGACGCGGCGGGCGAGGGCCTGCTGGGTGATGCCGGCGCATTCGATGAGAAAGACGAAGGGGGCGGCGCTGCCGTCCATGATCGGCACTTCCGCGCCGTCCAGGTCGATGAACAGGTTGTCGATGCCACAGCCGCGCAGGGCGGACATCACATGTTCCACCGTGCCGACGGTGGCGCCGCCGCCGTTGCCCACCACCGTGCACAGGCGGGTGTCGACCACCATGTCCCAGCGGGCCGGGATGGTGGCCTGCGCCTCGGTGGCGCCGCTGCGCAGCAGGTCGATACGACGGAAGACGATACCGGTGTTCACCGGCGCCGGGCGCAGGATCATCGTCACGGGCAGGCCGGAATGCAGGCCGACGCCAGTGCAATTGATGGGGGCCTTCAGCGTCTGCTGGCGGGCGGCGGCGGTGTTTTCACGATCGGCGTACACGGGTCCAACTTCCTTGTTCGGCCATGATACGGTTGGGACCGGGTCCCTCCTGCATCACGGTTGCCCTGGGGTTTCCCCCCGGGACTTGGGTTCGGACTGGATGCGTTAGCGGCTGTCTTGGGGAAGACCGCACCGGGCTCTGCCATCCACGTCCGGCGTCCGGTTTGCCTAGCGGTGAAATCCGCGGGTAGGCCGACCTTTTCGCTTCGGTTCGTCGCCGGCTTCGTCATCGCCGCATGTTGCGGTGCATCGAAAGCCAAACGTCACGCTGCCTAAGTAACAACCCGTGCGCCAAGCATCAAATCACTCTTTGTTACCGAATGTTACGCGGACCCATGCGTATCTACTTGAGCACAAATGCAATTTTGCCTTTCTTCTGCCGCAAATGAAAAGGGCCGCTTTCCCTGGGGAAGCGGCCCTTCACATGGTGCGGTGCAGTGACGCGTGTCACATGACTGGCATCAATTCGCCTGGCGCCGGAGGAAGGCCGGGATATCCAGCGAGCTGTCCTCGCCCGGGGCGCGGGCCAGGCCGGCGTCCGGGTGAACGGCCTGTGCCGGGCGGGGGGCCGCCTGCGGCGCCGGGGCATGTGCCTGCGGGGCGGGCTGCGGTGCGTAGTGTGCGACGGGGGCCTGCTGTTGCGGCGGCGGCTGGTTCACGCCCGGATGGCGGGGGGCGGGGTGATGGGCCTGTGGCGCGTGCGCCTGGGGCTCATCGCCGGCGATGCCGAACATGCGCTGGAAGATGCTGCGCTTGCGCGGTTCCGCCTGCGGCGGCGTGTAGCGGTCCGGGTTGGGGGCGCCCAGGCGCGGACCGGCATCGGCCGGGCGCGGCGGGATGAAGCCGGCATTGCCACGCTCGCCGCGCAGGGCGGCGTTGGGGGCCGGGGCGCGTATCGGCACTTCCATCCGCGGGGCGGGGGCCGGTTCCGCCACCGGTTCCGGCGCCACTTCCGGGGCCGCCATCACCGCGACGGGGGCCGCTTCCACCGGCGCCGGTGCCGGCGACGGGCCGGGGACCGTATAGGCGGATGGTGCCGGCACCGCCATCGACGGCGCGGCGGCGGCCGGGGCCATGGGGGCCGGGGTCAGGTTGGCGTGATAGCTGGCGGCGCCGGTCGCCGCCGGGCGCACCGGGGTGCTGACGGGCGTGGCCGGCACCGGGGTGGCGGCGCGGCGCACGGGGGTCGCGTTGCCGGCGACCACAGCCAGCTGCGGGGCGGCGGGCTGGCGCGGCTGCTGGCCCGCCAGGCTTTCGATGCCGGTGGACACCACCGATACCCGCATCTTGCCATCCAGGGCGGAATCGAAGGTGGAGCCGAAGATGATGTTGGCGTCGGGATCGACCTCGTCGCGGATGCGGTTGGCCGCCTCGTCCACCTCGAACAGGGTCATGTCGTAGCCGCCGGTGATGTTGATCAGGACGCCGCGGGCGCCCTTCATCGACACGTCGTCCAGCAGCGGGTTGCTGATGGCGGCCTCGGCGGCCTCCACGGCCCGGCGCTCGCCGGTGGCCTCGCCCGTGCCCATCATGGCCTTGCCCATCTCCGTCATCACGGTGCGGATGTCGGCGAAGTCCAGGTTGATCAGGCCGGGCATGACCATCAGGTCGGTGACGCCGCGCACGCCGGAGTGCAGCACGTCGTCGGCCATCTTGAAGGCGTCGGCGAACGTGGTCTTCTCATTCGCCACCCGGAACAGGTTCTGGTTGGGGATGATGATCAGCGTGTCGACGTAGCTGGCCAGTTCATTGATGCCCTGCTCCGCGATGCGCATGCGATGCGCGCCCTCGAAGTGGAAGGGCTTGGTCACCACGCCCACCGTCAGGATGCCCTGCTCCCGCGCGGCGCGCGCGATCACCGGGGCCGCACCCGTGCCGGTACCACCGCCCATGCCGGCGGTGATGAAGCACATGTTGGTGCCTTCCAGGTAGGAGAGGATCTCCTCCAGCTGTTCCTCG
The DNA here is from genome assembly GCA_028283825.1 of Azospirillaceae bacterium. NCBI lineage: Bacteria > Pseudomonadati > Pseudomonadota > Alphaproteobacteria > Rhodospirillales > Azospirillaceae > Azospirillaceae bacterium. The sequence continues at coordinate 50,724 of JAPWJW010000003.1, forward strand.
GCGGCCGCCCGGCCCACGTCGGGGCGCGAGCCGGCGCCCAGGCCGCGGGTGATGGTGCTGCCCAGCTGCAGGCGCTTGGTCGCCTCGCTGCCGGTCAGGGCCTGCGCGTCGGTGTTGGCGACCACGAACTCCACCCCTTCCAGGTTGGAGCGGATCATGTTGTTGACGGCGTTGCCGCCGGCGCCGCCGACACCGAAGACGGTGATGCGCGGGCGGGTCAGCACTTCCACCGGCGGAATGGTGACTTTGATGGTCATGGCGTGGTCCCCTCTGCGGAACGTCCGGAATACGTTTGGTTCTTGTGACGGTGGGCGGTCGATTTCGGTCTTCGGACCGGCGATCTTCGGGCGCTACATCGCCCGGTGCCTTGTCCGAAATAAGGCGATGGCGGGGGCCGGAACGCCTGTTGCGTCGCCTGGATCATGGCTGGGGTCATAAATTGTCCCTCAGCCAGTTGCCCATGCGGCCCAGCCAGCCGCTGCCGGCCGGCTCCATCAGGGGGGCCAGCGCCGGCGCCTCGGTATGCTGCTGCACCGCGTAGGCCAGCAGGCCGGCGGCGGCGGAGAAGGCGGGGCCGCCCACGGATTCCGCCAGGCCGCCGATGCGCAAGGGCCGGCCCAGCCGCACCTGCTTGTCCAGCACCTGCTGCGCCAGCTCGCGTATGCCCGGCAACTGGCTGGCGCCGCCGGTCAGCACGACGCGGCGCCCGGCCAGCTTGGCGAAGCCCGAGGCGTCCAGGCGGCCGCGCACGAACTCGAACACCTCTTCCAGGCGGGGCTGGATGATGCCGACCAGCAGGGATTTGGGCACGTGGTGGGCCTGGGCCCGGTCCTCTTCCCCGATCTGCGGCACGTCGATGATCTCGCGTTCATCCGACGGGGCGGGCAGGGCGCTGCCGTACAGGGTCTTCAAGCGTTCGGCATGGGCCAGCGGCGTGGTCAGGCCGCGGGCGATGTCGCTGGTCACGTGGCTGCCGCCGATGGGCACGCTGTCGGTCCACACCATCTTGCCGTCGAAGAAGACGGAAATGCTGGTGGTGCCGCCACCCATGTCGATCAGGGTGACGCCCAGATCCATCTCGTCTTCCACCAGGCAAGACAGCCCGGCGGCGAAGGGCGACATGACGAAGCCCTCCACGCCCAGGTGGCAGCGGCCGACGCAGGAATTCAAATTGCGCACCGGGCCGGCGGCGGCCGTCACCACGTGCAGGCGCACGCCCAACTTCTCGCCCACCATGCCGCGCGGGTCGCGGATGCCGCTGGACCCGTCGACGGTGTAGCCCACCGGGATGGAATGGATCAGTTCCGCATCGGCGGAGACGTTCAGGTTGCGGGCGTGGGCCAGGGCGCGGCGCAGGTCGTGGTCGGTGATCTCGGTGCCCGAGATGCCCGTCTCCACCGTCAGGGTCTGGCTTTCCGGCTGGCCGCCGGACAGGCCCACCAGCACCTCGCGGATCTGTTCACCCGCCATGGTCTCGGCGGCGTGCACGGCCGTGCCGATGGCGTTCTCCGCCGCCTCCATATCCACGATGGCGCCGGCGCGCACGCCGCGCGACACCTGGTGGCCGATGCCGACCACGCGGATGGATCCGGGTTCCTCCACCCGGGCGATGAAGCAGACGACCTTGCTGCTGCCCACGTCGAGCGCCGCGATCGTGCCGCCGCGGGCGACACGCTTGGGCTTGGACCGGCCGGTTACGGTGAATGCCATGGTCTGGTCCGCCCTCAGTTCTTCTTCGCCGCGGGGGGCGTCGTCGGGCGCTTGCCGCCCTTGTTCGCCTTGGCGTTCATGCGCGCGTCCGCCGCCGCGGCGGAGGTCTGCACGATCAGGCGGTCAGGCACACGCAGGTCGATGGCGACCACGTCACGTTCCAGCACCTTGTCCGATGCCTCCAGGCCCGCCAGCTTGTGCAGGGCGGCGGGGTAGTCGATCTCCGGCAGGCGGATTTCAGCACCGCCGGTCAGGTGCAGGTCCCAACGCCGGGCGCCGACCAGCACGGCGGCGTTGACGCGCGACGCCAGCGTGGGCTCCGCCGCCAGGGCCGCCAGCAAGGCCTTGCCCTGCTTGGGCGCGCCGTCACCCACCAGGATGGGCAGGTTGGGGAAGTGATCCAGATTGTGCTCGGTCAGGACGGTGCCGTCGGCATCCACCAGGGCCAGCTTCTGGTCGTGCTGCCAGATGGCCATGGGCTGGCGTTCCGTCAGCACCACGTACAGGGTGTCGGGCAGCCGGCGCTCGATCCGCGCGCTGGCGATCCAGGGGATCTGCTCCAGCTGCTTGCGCGCCGCATGCGGGTCGAAGCCCAGGATGGGCGATCCGCGCTGCACGCCCAAGGCGGTCAGCACGTCGGCGGCGTCGGTTTCCTTGCGCCCCTTGACCAGCACGTCCTGCACCTGCAAGCCGCCCCGCGCCGTCACGTCCAGGAAGGCGGCGTCGACGGCATTGCCGGCGGCGGTCAGCTTGCCGCTGGCCCAACCCCAAAGCACCAGGCCGCCGACCAGGGCCAGCGGCACGATGATGGTGGCCCGGCGGCCCAGGAACTTCAGCCACAAGGGAACGGCGCGGCGGCGGTTGGCCGCCTGCGCCGCGCGCTGCGTCGTCCGCCGCGTCTCATACGCGATGCGGCTGCGCGGGTTGTCGCCCTCGGGAAACAGGCCGGGGCTGGAGGGATGGGTCACCCGTGGCATGCGGCGTGCTCCACGATCCAGCCGCACAGATCGGCGTAGCTGATGCCCAAATGCGCCGCCTGCTCGGGCAGCAGCGACAGCGGCGTGAAGCCCGGCTGGGTGTTGGTCTCCAGGAAGCAGAGGCCGGCCACGCCCTTGGCGTCGTCCCAGCGGAAGTCGCTGCGGCTGACGCCGGCGCAGCCCAGGGTCTGGTGGGCCAGCAGGGCCAGACGCTTGGCCTCGGCCGCGACATCCTCCGGGATCTGCGCCGGGCAGACGTGGACGGCGTGGCCCTCGGTGTACTTGGCCGTGTAGTCGAAGAATTCCGTGCTGGCCACGATCTCCGTCACCGCCAGGGCACGGTCGCCCATCACGCCCACCGTCAGCTCGCGGCCGGGGATGAAGCTTTCCACCATCACGGTGTCGCCATAGACCCAATGCTCTTCCGGGATGGCGGGGCCGTTGGCGCCAGGGCGCACGATGCGCACGCCGACGCTGGAACCCTCATCCACCGGCTTGATGACATAGGGCGGGGCGATGACATGGCCGGCCAGCACCTGCTCACGCGTGGCAATGACGCTGTCGGCCAGGGGCATGCCGACGGTGCCCAGCACCCGCTTGGTCATGGCCTTGTCCATGGCGACGGCGGAAGCCATGACGCCGGAATGGGTGTAGGGCACGCCCAGATATTCCAGCACGCCCTGGATCATGCCGTCCTCGCCGCCCCGGCCGTGCAGGGCGTTGAAGATGACGTCCGGCTTGGGCGTCAAGGCGGCCAGCAGGCCGGCCAGGTCGCGCTGCACGTCCACCGCGCGCACGACGTAACCCTGGGACTCAAGCGCCGTCGCGATGGACGCGCCGCTGACAAGCGATACCTCGCGCTCGGCAGACCACCCGCCCATCAGGACGGTGACATGCTTAGGCTGGTGACCACTCATCAAACGCTCCCTATTGGCTGAATCGGTTCAGCCAGGCGACACAATCCCTAGAGGATAGCCCACCTTTGCAGAACCGCTGGGAAACGCAACATTTTGTGAGTTTCTTGATGCCTCTTTTTGAAAACCGCTAGCTATTGCGTTGAAATGTGCAGACCGGTGCAACCGGGGTATAACTACCCATAGTCCTTCCCTATGTCCTCCGGATGGGTCCGAAAACGACTCGGGAACCGGGCCCTTGCCGCACCGCGTCACGGCTGATTCGGTGGCTCCCCGATGCGGCGAATTTCCCATCGCAGATCGATGCCGGAGGCCTCAAAGACGCGGCGGCGCACCTCTTCCCCCAGGGTCTCGATATCGGCGGCGGTGGCGTCGCCCAGGTTCAGCATGAAGTTGGCGTGCTTCTCCGACATCTGGGCGCCGCCGACCACCAGGCCGCGACAGCCGGCCTTGTCCACCAGGGCCCAGGCCTTCTCGCCCGGCGGGTTGGCGAAGGTGGAACCGCCGGTACGGGCGCGCACCGGCTGGCTGGCGGCACGGGCGGCCGCGATCTCATCCATGCGGGCCTGGATGGCGGGCTTGTCGCCCGGACGGCCGCGCAAGCTGGCTTGGGTGAAGATCACGTCGTCGGGCACGCCGCAATGGCGGTAGGTCAGATGCAACGCATCACGGCTGTACGGTGCGGACATTGCCCTGGCGATCCACGCCCCTGGCCGTCTCGATCACATCCACCGTTTCCCCGCCATAGGCGCCGCCATTCATGCGGATGGCGCCGCCGATGGTGCCGGGGATGCCGGACAGGAATTCCAGGCCCGCCAGGCCGCTGGCTTGCGCCGTCTGGGCCACCGTCAGATCCAGGGCGCCGGCGCCGGCGCGAACAAGATCGCCGTCGGTGGCCACCTGGGCGAAGCTGCCACCCAGGCGGATGACCACGCCGCGCACGCCGCCGTCACGGACCAGCAGGTTGCTGGCGACACCGATCACCGTCACCGGCACATCGGCCGGGCAACCGGCCAGGAACGCGGCCAGGTCTTCCTCATCTGCCGGGCGGAACAGGGCATCGGCCGGGCCGCCCACGCGGAACCAGGTCAGCGGACCCAGCGGCGCGTCGGGCGTCAGGCGACCGCGCACGGCCGGCAGGCGGCGCAGCAGGGCCGCACCCCGGCCTTCCGCCGATGCCTCGACCCCATCCATGCGCCGCTCGGCCATCATCACGCGTGGCTCCCCGGGATGGCGGTGCCGAACAGGCGGTCCAGTTCGCCCGGCAGGGCGTTGGCCCAATTGGTGATGTTGCCGGCGCCCAGGCAGACCACCAGGTCGCCCGGCCGCGCCATGTCGCGGATCATGGACGGTAGCGCCTCGGGCGAGGGCAGGGGCAGGGCATGGCGGTGGCCGTGGGTGCGCAGGCCGTCCACCAGCGCCTCCTTGCTGACACCGTCCAGGGGCGTTTCACCGGCGGCATAGACATCGGCGACGATGACGGCGTCGGCGTCGTTGAAGCAGGTGCAGAATTCCTCAAACAGGCTTTGCAGGCGGCTGTAGCGGTGGGGCTGCACCACGGCGATGGTGCGGCCCGTGCCGGCGGTGCGCGCGGCACTCAGCACGGCGGCGATTTCCACCGGGTGGTGGCCGTAATCATCAATGACGGTGATGCCGTTGGACTGGCCCGTCTTGGTGAAGCGCCGCTTCACGCCGCTGAACTTGGCCAGACTGTCGCGGATGCTGTCGTCGGTGATGCCCATGTTCAGGGCCACGGCGATGGCGGCCAGGGAGTTCTGGACGTTGTGCAGGCCGTACATGGGCAGGTGCAGGCCGGTGATGGTGCGTTCCTCCCCCGCCACGCGGTCGGAGACGACGACGTCGTAGAAGGCGCCCTCAACGGTGGTCTGCAGGTTGGCGGCGCGCAGATCGGCCTGGGGGTTGAAGCCGTAGGTGACGATGCGGCGGTCCACCCGGCTGATCAGGGCCTGCACCTCGGGATGGTCGATGCACAGGGCGGCGAAGCCGTAGAACGGGATGTTCTGGACGAACTGGTCGAACGCCTCGCGCGCCCGGTCGAAGGTGCCGTAGAAGTCCAGATGTTCCGGATCGATGTTGGTGACCACGGCGATGGTGGACGGCAGCTTGGTGAAGGTGCCGTCGCTCTCATCCGCCTCCACCACCATCCAGTCGCCGGAGCCCAGCTTGGCGTTGGTGCCCAGGGCGTTGATGATGCCGCCGTTGATGATGGTGGGGTCGAAGCCCGCACCGTCCAGCAGGGCCGACACCAGCGAGGTGGTGGTGGTCTTGCCATGCGTGCCGGCGATGGCGACCGACCACTTCAGGCGCATCAGCTCGGCCAGCATCTCGGCGCGCCGCACCACCGGCACCAGGGCGGCACGCGCGGCCATGACCTCGGGGTTGTCGCGCTTCACGGCGGAGGAGATGCAGACGACGGCCGCATCGCCCAGGTTTTCCGCCCGCTGGCCGATGGAAACCGGGATGCCCAGGTCGCGCAGGCGCTTCACATTGTAATTGTCGGCCAGGTCGCTGCCCTGGACGGAATAGCCCAGGTTGTGCAGCACCTCGGCGATGCCGGACATGCCGATGCCGCCGATGCCCACGAAATGAATGGTGCCGATGGACAGGGGCATCGCCCTCATTGGCCGTCTCCGTCGCCCAGATTGGGATCTTGAATGGGGTGAAGCGCGCGAGGTTCCCCCGCGGCGGCGGGACCATAGGGGAAGCGCACCACCCGAGGGAAGGCTGTCTTGCGGGGTTCGGTCATGCGGCCCTCCCGCTCAACTGCGCACCGGTCGCCACCTCCAGCACCACATCGGCCAGGCGGTCGGCGGCATCCGGGATGGCGAAGGACCGGGATCCGGCGGCGGCGGCCACCAGGGGGGCGGGATCGTCCAGGAATGCGGCCAAACGCTGGGCCAGCGCCTCGGCCGTGAATTCCGCATGTGGCATCAGCCAGGCGCCGCCGGCGGCAACCAGGGCCCGGGCGTTGGCGGTCTGGTGGTCGTCCATGGCCTGGGGATAGGGCACCAGGATGGCGGGGCGGCCGGCCACGGCCAATTCCGCCACCGTTCCGGCACCGGAACGACAGATGGCCAGGTGGCAGGCGTCCAGCCGGCCGGCCATGTCACGGAAGAAGGGGGCCAGTTCCACATCCACGCCCAGGCCGGCATAGCCTTCGCGGGCCTGTTCCATCGTCTCCACCCGGGCCTGCTGTTTGATGTGCAGGCGCAGGCGGTGTTCGATCGACAGGCGGGCGATGGCGGCGGGCAGGATGGTGCTGAACACCGCCGCCCCCTGGCTGCCGCCCGTCACCAGGATGGACAGGGTGCCGCCGGGCGGGGTGTAGGGCCGGTCGGCCAGGGCCAGGATGGCGGGGCGCACGGGATTGCCGGTGCGGATCTGCGGCACATGGCGGGGCAGGCCGGCCACGCCGGGGAAGGATGTCGCGATGGCCCGTGCGCCACCCACCAGCAGCTTGTTGGCCCGGCCCAGCACGGCGTTCTGTTCGTGCAGCAGCACGGGCGTGCCTAAGCGCTGGGCCGCGAACACGGTGGGGACGGAGGGATAGCCGCCGAAACCGACCACCACCGCCGGCTTCAGATCTTTCAGGATGCGGCGCGCCTGCATGGCCCCCACCAGCAGCGACAGGGCGGTACGCGCCTTGGATACCAGGCCGCGGCCGGGCGTGCCGGCGCTGACCCGGTGGACGGGAATGTCGGACAGCCCTTCGCCGAAGGCATGGCCGCGCGTGTCGGTGACCAGCACCACGGGCAGCCCCCGGGCGCGTAAGCTGCGGGCCAGCGCCTCCGCCGGGAACAGATGGCCGCCGGTACCGCCGGCCGCCAGGACGATGGGGCCCGTCATGGCAGGTCCCCCTGGCCGAAGCGCTTGCGGGTCAGGGCCAGCAGCATGCCGACACCGATGCCCAGCGCGATCAGGGATGAGCCGCCGTAGCTGATGAAGGGCAGGGTCATGCCCTTGGTCGGCATCATGTGCAGGCTGGACGCCATGTTGATGCAGGCCTGAAGGCCGAACTGCATGGCCAGGCCGGCGGCGCCCAGCATGACGAACAGGCTCTGCTCGCCATAGGCGCGGGCGAAGCTGCGCATGACGACGATGCCGAACAGCAGCACGATGAACATGCACCACAGCATGCCCAGTTCCTCCCCCGCCACGGCGAAGATGAAGTCGGCATGGGCGTCGGGGATGGTCATCTTCACGGTGCCCTGGCCGGGGCCGGTGCCCCATAGGCCGCCGTGCTGAAAGGCGTCCAGCGCGCGCTGGACCTGGTAGTTGTCGCCCGCCGCCGGATCCAGGAAGCGGTTCACGCGGCTTTGCACGTGGGGGAACAGGTAATAGGCGCCCACCAGGCCCGACAGGCCGGCCACCACCAGCACCGCCACCAGCAGGATGGGCAGGCCGGCGATGAAGAACTGGCCGAACCACACGGCGCTGACCACGAAGGTCATGCCGAGATCCGGCTGCATCAGCAGCAGGGCCACGATCATCAGGTAAAAGACGATGCAGACGCCGAAATAGACCACGTTGTTGGTGTGGCGCGCCTGGGCGAACAGCCAGGCGGCCACCACGGCGAAGGCCGGCTTGATGAATTCCGACGGCTGCACCGACAGGCCGGGCAGGTGGATCCAGCGGGTCGCACCCTTGATCTGCACGCCCGACACCAGGGTCAGGGCCACGCCCACCAGCGACAGCAGGAACATGATCAGCGCCATGCGCCTGACACCCTTGGGCGACAGCAGTGAGACCGCCACCATGACCAGCAGGGTGGGGATCAGCATCATCACGTGATGCTGGATGAAGTGGAAGTTATCCAGGCCGATGCGCTCGGCCACCGGCGGGCTGGCGGCCTGGATCAGCACGACGCCGATGGTGGCGATCAGGAAGACGGTGGCCAGGGTCCAGCGATCGACGGTCCACCACCAGCGGCCGATGACGGATTGGTCGGTGCGCGACAGCGTGATCATGACGATCCGTCCTTCCCGGCTTCCAGTTCCCGCACCAGGCGCACGAAGGCGTCACCCCGCACCTCGAAATTCGGATACTGGTCGAAGCTGGCGCAGGCCGGGGACAGCAGCACGGTGCCGCCGCCGGCCGCTTTCGCCATGGCGAAGGCGGCGGGCACGGCGCGGTCCAGCGTCCCGTACCGGCCATAGCTGACCTTGCCCTCCAGCCAGGGCGCGAACTCTTCCGTCGCCTCCCCGATCAGCAGGGCGTGGCGCACCCGGCCCATGAAGGGTTCCAGGCCGCTCAAGCCCCCCTCCTTGGCCTTGCCGCCGACGATCCAGTACATGTCCTGGTAACAGCCCAGCGCCTTGGATGCCGCGTCGGCGTTGGTGGCCTTGCTGTCGTTGACGAAGCGGATGCCATCCAGGGTGGCGATCGTCTGCTGGCGGTGGGCCAGGCCGGGGAAGCTGCGCATGGCCTCCGCGATCACCGCGGGCGCCACGCCGACGGCGCGGGTGGCGGCATAGGCTGCGCAGGCGTTCTGCCAGTTGTGGCGGCCGGGCAATGCCGCGCAGGCTGCCAAATCGACCACGGCCCGGGCCTGGCCGTCGGTATCGTCCACCAGCGTGCCGTCGGCCGCATACACGCCGCCCGGCACCGCGCGCTCGGACGAGATGCGGATTATCTTGCGGCCGCCTTCCGCCTCCAGGCTGTCGGCCATGGCGGCGGTGTTGGGCTCATCCACGCCCAGGATGGCGACGGGCAGCGCCTTGTTCGGATCGCGGGCGCCCGGCTGGAAGATCAGGCGCTTGGCGGCGATGTAGCCATCCATGCCGCCGTGGCGGTCCAGATGGTCGGGCGTGATGTTCAGCAGCACGGCGGCATCGAAGCCCAGCGACGGCGTCAGTTCCAGCTGATAGCTGGACATCTCCAGCACGTAGACGTCATCCGCACCCAGGGCCGGGAAGGTCAGGACCGGGATGCCCAGATTGCCACCCACGGCGATGGTGCGGCCGGCCTGGGCCAGGATGTGGCCGGTCAGCGCGGTGGTGGTGGACTTCCCATTCGTGCCGGTGATGCCGACATAGGCCGCGTCAGGCTGGGCCAGGCGCAGCAGTTCCACGTCGCCGATGATGGGCATACCGGCCGCCTTGGCGCGTGTCGCTACGGGGTGGGCCTGCGGGAAGGTGTGCGGGATGCCGGGCGACAGCACCAGGGCCGCCACGCCCGACAGATCGGCGTCGTGCAAATTGGTCAGGGGGATGCCGGCGTCCCTGGCGGCCTTCTGCCCGCCAGCGCCATCGTCCCAGGCCAGCACCTCCGCCCCGCCGGCGGCCAGCACGCGGGCCGCCGCCAGGCCGGACCGCGCCAGGCCCATCACCGCCACGCGGCGGCCTTTGAAGGGGGGGATCAGGATGGGCTGGGCGGTGGTCATGGGGTCAACGCAGCTTCAGGGTGGACAGGCCGGCCAGCGCCAGGATGACGGCGATGATCCAGAAACGGATCACCACGGTCGGTTCCGACCAGCCCTTCTTTTCGAAATGATGGTGCAGCGGCGCCATGCGGAACACCCGCTTGCCCGTCATCTTGAAGCTGGCGACCTGCACCATGACGGACACGGTTTCCAGTACGAACAGGCCGCCGATGATGGCCAGCACGATCTCGTGCTTGGTGATGACGGCGATGGTGCCCAAGGCGCCGCCCATGGCGAAAGAGAGCCGGTGTCGCCCATGAACACCATGGCCGGCGGGGCGTTGAACCACAGGAAACCCAGGCCGGCGCCCACCAGCGCGCCGCAGAACACGGCCAGTTCACCTGTACCCGGCACATGGTGGATTTGCAGGTAGTTGGCGAAGACGGCGTTGCCCGACAGATAGGCGATCAGGCCGAAGCTGGCGGCGGCGATCATGATGGGCACGATGGCCAGGCCGTCCAGGCCGTCCGTCAGGTTCACCGAATGACTGGACCCGACGATGACGAAGATGGCCCAGGGCACGAACAGGAAACCCAGCGGGATCAGCACATCCTTCAGGAAGGGCACGGCCACGCTGGTGTCCAGGGGCCCCTGCGCCACCTGCAGGTACCAGGCGGTGGCGATGCCGGAGACCGCGATCATGGCGACCATCTTGCCCCGGCCGGACAGGCCCTTGGTGTTGCGCTTGGTCAGTTTCAGGAAGTCGTCGCCGAACCCCACCAGGCCGAAACCCACGGTGACCAGCAGCACGATCCAGGTATAGGCGTTGGTCACGTCCACCCACAGGATGGTGGAGACCAGGACCGAGATCATGATCATCAGGCCGCCCATGGTGGGCGTGCCCTTCTTCTTCAGGTGCGTTTCCGGCCCATCGGTGCGGATGGGCTGTCCGGCGCCCTGCATGGACTTCAGCCAGCGGATGACGCCGGGCCCGATGAGGAAGCTGATGATCAGCGCCGTCACCATGGCCCCGCCCGTCCGGAAGGTGATGTACCGGAACAGGTTGAAAAGCTGGAAATCGTCGGCCAGCGGGAACAGCAGGTTGAACAACATGGGACGGGTCTTAGCTCCCGGAGACGGCGGCGGTTGTTGCAGGGGACGGGTTGGTTGAATCGGGGGCCATGGCCTTCAGGGCCTCGACCACCTTGGCCATGCGGCTGCCGGCGGACCCCTTGACCATGATGACGTCGCCGCCACGCACGGCCGCTGCCACCAGGGGGGCCAGGTCGGCGCTGGTGTCGGCGTGGGCGCCGCGATGGGCCGGCGGCAACTGGTCGAACAGATGGCGCATGTTGGGGCCGCAGGTGAAGGCCAAATCCACCCGCGCCGCCAGCAGGGCGTCGGCCAAGCCGGCGTGCAGCTTGGGTGATTCGGCACCCAGTTCCAGCATGTCGCCCAGCGCCACCAGGCGGCGGCCGCCGGGGCCCGGCTGGGTGTGCCCCAGGACGGCGGCCGTGGCCGCGACCGACACCGGGCTGGCGTTGTAGCTTTCGTCGATGATGGTGACCGTGCCGCCTTGGGGCAGGGGCACCGTCTGGCGGACGCCCCGGCCCTTGACAGGTGCCAGGGTGCCCAGCGATCGGGCGGCCAATTCAATGTCGCCGCCGGCGGCCGAGACGGCCAGCAGCACGGCCAGGCTGTTCAGCGCCTGGTGGCGGCCCGGAATGGCCAGGGTGTAGCGCACCACCTGGCCCAAAATCTCCGCCGTCACATCGCTACTGGTGGCGCCCAGATCCAGGTCGATCAGGCGGGCGTCGGCACCGGGCGTGGCGCCGAAGCTCAGCACATGGCCGACGCCCTGGGTGCGGGCGGCGGCCAGCAGGCGGGCGTATTGCGGGTTGTCGCGGTTCAGCACGGCGGTGCCCTGGCGCGACATGCCCTCGAATATCTCCGCCTTGGCGTCGGCGATGGCCTCCACCGACGCGAAGAACTCCAGGTGCACGGCCTCCACCGTGGTGACGATGGCGATGTCCGGCCGCGCCATGCGCGACAGCGGCCCGATCTCGCCCGCGTGGTTCATGCCCAGCTCGAACACGCCGTAACGGACGTCGGCCGGCAGTTGGGCCAGCGACAGCGGCAGGCCCAGATGGTTGTTGAAGTTGCCTTCGGTGGCGAAGGTCGGCGCCTGGGCCGACAGGCAGGCGCGCAGGATTTCCTTGGTGCTGGTCTTGCCGACCGATCCGGTGACGGCGATGACCTTGGCCTTGGTGTTCAGGCGCGCGACCCGGCCCATGTCCTCCAGCGCCGCCACCGTGTCCTCCACGATCAGCAGCGGGGCGTCGGCGGGCACGCCGTCCGGCACGTGGGACACCAGGCAGGCGGCGGCACCGCGCTGCAACGCCGTCGCCACGAAGGCGTGGCCGTCGAAGGTCGGGCCCTTCAGCGCCACGAACAAATCGCCCGGGGCCAGGGTGCGGGTGTTGATGGACACGCCGGTGGCGGCCCAGGCGGGACCTTGCGTGCGGGCGTTCACCGCGGCGGTGGCATCGGCGGCGGTCCAGAGGACGGGCTTGGCGGACACGGTCATGGCGCGGTCCCCCCGGCCAGACCCAGCACGCCACGGGCGACGGCGGCGTCGTCGAAGGGACGCACCTCCCGGCCCACGATCTGGCCCTGCTCATGCCCCTTGCCGGCGATGACCAGCACGTCGCCGGCCTTCAACGCGTTGATGGCCAGCGCGATGGCGGCGGCGCGGTCGTCCACCTCCGTCGCATCCGGACAGCCGGCCATGACCTCGGCGCGGATGGCTGCCGGCACCTCCGTGCGCGGGTTGTCGTCGGTGACGATGACGCGGTCGGCCAAGCTGGCGGCGATGGCGCCCATCATCGGGCGCTTGCCCCGGTCGCGGTCACCACCACAGCCGAAGACGACGGACAGCTTACCCTCGGCATGCGGGCGCAGGCTGTTCAGCACCGTTTCCAGTCCGTCGGGGGTGTGGGCGTAATCGACATAGATGGCGGCGCCATTGTCCAGCGTGGCCACCAGTTCCAGCCGGCCGCGCACGCCGTCCAGCTGCGATAGCAGTCCGGCCGCCGCCTGCGGCTCCGCCCCGCTGCCGATGACCATGCCCAGGGCGCACAGCGCGTTCCACACCTGGAAGCGGCCGACCAGGGGCAGGACGATCTCGTGATTCGTGCCCATGACCTCCAGGGTCAAGGCCTGGCCGTGGGGCAGGGGGCGCAGGGCCTTCACCGCCAACTCGCGGCCTTGCGCGCCAAAGCCGATCAGCGTCTGCTTGCGGGCGTGCACCAGATCGGCCAGCGCCTGGAATTCCGGGATGTCGGCATTGACCACGGCGGTGGCGCCACGCGGCATCACCCGGTCGAACAGCATGGCCTTGGCCTTGAAGTAGGCCTCCATGGTGCCGTGGTAATCCAGATGGTCGCGGGTCAGGTTGGTGAAACCGCCGACCGTGACCAGCACGCCGTCCAGGCGGAACTGGTCCAGGCCGTGGCTCGACGCCTCCATCGCCAGGTGGGTGACCCCACCCTGGGCCAGGCGGGCCAGCGTGCCGTGCAGGGCCACCGGGTCGGGCGTGGTCAGGCTGTCTTCCCGCGGGAAGCCGGGGGCGATCAGGCCCAGCGTGCCCATGGCGCCGGCCGCATGGCCTTGTAGCGACCACATCTGGCGGGTGAACTGGGCGGTGGAGGTTTTGCCGTTGGTGCCGGTGACGGCGGCGATGGTGGCCGGCTGTTGCTTGTAGAAGGCGGCGGCCAGCAGGGCGAAACGCCGCCGGGGGTTGGCGTCTTCGATCAGGGTGACCGGGTGGGGCAAGCCTTCGGGCAGGGTCGTGCCCTTGGGCGCTAGCACCGCCACGGCGCCGGCGGCCACCGCCTGGGGAATGAAGTCGCGGCCATCGCGGGCGGTGCCCGGCAGCGCAGCGAACAGCGTGCCCAGCGTGACGGCGCGGCTATCCGCGGTCAGGCCGGTGATCTCGGGGTCCCGTTCCAGGGCCAGCGCCGATACGGCGATTTCTGTGCGCGATGCCATCAGATCGGTCAGACGCAAGGGTCCCTCTCATACGCGTGATGCCGGGGCGGTGTAGCCTACCGCCCCGGCATCCGTCGACCCCCACCGGGCGCGGTGTCGGGGTGCTTAGTTGATGGTGAAGGCCTGCAACACCTCGGGGTCGTTGCGGACCACCGGCTTCACGCCCAACAGGGGGGCGATCTGCCAGACGATGCGCTGGACGGGCGGGGCCGCAACCCAGCCGGCGGTGGCGAAACCGAAGCTTTTCTTGTTGCCGTGCGGCTCATCCACCATGACGAACACCACATAGCGCGGATCGTTCATGGGGAAGGCGCCGGCGAAGGAGGTGCGCAGCGACTTGTGGGCGTAACCCTTGCCGCTGACCTTCTCGGCCGTGCCGGTCTTGCCACCTACCAGATAGTCCAGCGTGTCGGGGGCCTTCAACTCGCCCGTCATGAAGGCGGTCTTGCCCGTACCCTCCGTCACCACCAGGCGCATCAGCTTGCGCAGGATGGTGGAGGTCTGGGGCGAGATCACGCGGGTCTCGGGGATGTCCGCGCCGGGGTCGCGCCTCAGCAGGGTGGCCGGGCGCAGCAGGCCGCCATCCACCACCGCACCCACGGCCGACACCATCTGCACCGGGCTGACGGAGATGCCGTGGCCGAAGGCGACGGTCAGCAGCGTGGTCTGGCGCCAGGGGTTGGGCACCAGCGGGGCGCCCACCTCGGGGATCTCCAGCGACGGGGCCTTCAGCATGCCGAAGCGGCCCATGTACTCACGCTGCGCGTCGATGCCGAACTTCTCCGCCATCTTGGCGGACCCGATGTTGGACGACTTGCGGAAGATGTCGACCACGTCCATCCAGTAATTGACGGGTTCGTCGTCATGGATGGTGAAGCGGCCGATCTTCAGCGGGTGGTTGGTCTCGAACGTCTCGTGCAGCTTCACCGACCCGGTTTCCAGGGCGATGGCCGTGTTCAGGATCTTGAAGACCGAGCCCATCTCGTACACGCCCAGGGTGGCGCGGTTGAACTTGGATTCGTCCTTCATCTCCCCCGGGTCCTGGGGGTCGAAGTCGGGCAGGCTGACCATCGACAGGATCTCGCCCGTCTTGATGTCCATGATCAGGCCAGCGCCGCCGATGGCGTTGAAATCCTGGATGGCCTGGGTGATTTCCTTGCGCACGATGTGCTGCAGGCGCACGTCGATCGACAGGCGCAGCGGTTCCGACTGGTCGCGCAGGCGCTTGTCGAACGACTGCTCGATGCCCATCAGGCCGTTGTTGTCGATGCCGGTCAGGCCGATCAGGTGGGCGGTCAGGCTGCCCTGCGGATAGATGCGGTGCTCCTCCTGCTGGAAGAACACGCCGGGGATGCCCAGCTTGTTGACCTCGAACTCTTCCCTAGGCGTCAGGTTGCGGCGGATCCAGACGAAGCGCTTGTCGCTCTTCAGATCCTTCAGCACCTGGCGGGCGTCCAGGTCGGGCAGGGTGGCGGCGAGGCGGCGGGCCGCATCCTCGGCATCGATCACCAGCTTGGGGTCGGCATAGGCCGACGCCGTGGCCAGCGAGGTTGCCAGCAGCACGCCGTTGCGGTCGGTGATCTCCGCCCGCGCCATGGGTGCGGGGCGGGCGGTGTTGTTCTCCGCCACCGGCGGCGCCTCGCGGCTGAACACCATGGTGTCAGCCAGGCGCACGCAGATGGCGCCCAGCACCAAAGCGAAAAGGGCGGCCGTCACCACCAGGCGCGACCGCCCCTGTTCCAGGGCGTGGGATGACGGGTTGTTCAGGCGCACCCTGCCCTCCGTCCGCGGGGCCTGGATGCGCTCCATGCCCGCGATGTCGAACCCGGTCAGGGAAAAGGGCGCGTCACTCATCGGGCCGCCCCCATCTTGGCGCTCAGGGTCTGTTCCGCCACCAGCAGGGTGGGTTTGGCCTTCTTGCCCTGGGCGGAGGCCAGCGTGACCTTGCCCGCATCCAGGCTGGCCACCAGGGCGCCGATGCTGTCTTCACGCGCGGCGGGGCGCTCGGCCGGCTTGGCGGCCGGGGCCTTGGCCTGGGCGACCTGGACCGGCACGGCCTTGGGCGCCGGCGCCTTCAGGGCGACCGTCTGCACCTGCGGGCGCGCCGGGGCGGCACTGGCGACGTAGGTGGACTCCACCGACGGGGCCTTGGGCGCGGGCGTGGCGGGATCTGCCGGGGCGGCGGGCGCCTCGGGCTTGGCCGGAATGGCGGCCAGGGCCACCATCTGCTCCGCCTTGGTGGGGCGCAGGTTGGTGTGCTCGCCCGTCAGGCGCTCCAGCCGCGAGGGGTCGTTCAGGTAGGCCCATTCGGCGCGCAGCACCTGGATGGACTGCTGCTCCTGCGCGATCTGCCGGTTCAGGCTGGTCAGGTGCTCCTGCTCCTCCTGCACGCGGTAGCTGGTGTGGTAGAGGATGCCGCTGGCGACCGTGGCAAGGCACAGCCAGACAATCGTGGACTTGCCAATCATGCGGCTTCTCCCAAGGACCAAGCGGGGGCGTCGGTGCGTTCGGCGGCGCGCAACCGGGCAGATCGGGCGCGCGGATTATGGCGAAGTTCAGGCTCGCCCGGGGTGACCCCGCTGCGGCCCAGAAGGCGCAGGCTGGGCGCCGGGCCGGCGGCGGCGGCGGGCATGTGGCGCGAGGGCGCGCCCTCCGCCCCGGCGCGCTGGCGCAGGAAGTCCTTCACCCGCCGATCCTCCAGGGAATGGAAGGAGACGACGGCCAGGCGGCCGCCGGGCGCCAGTACCCGCTCGGCCCCGGCCAGGCCGCGGTCCAGCTCCCCCAACTCGTCATTCACGTGCAGGCGCAGGCCCTGGAAGCTGCGGGTGGCGGGGTCGATGCCGTCCTTGCGGGACCGGGGAACGACGCCACGGATGATGTCGGCCAGCTGCGCCGTGGTCTCGATTCGGGCGGTAGCGCGGGCGGCCACGATGGCACGGGCCACGCGCCGCGACATGCGTTCCTCGCCCAGGCGCCACAGGATGGTGGCGATGTCGGCCTCGGCATAATCGTTGACCACGTCGGCGGCGCTGGGGCCGCTCAGGCTCATGCGCATGTCCAGCGGGCCGTCGAAGCGGAAGGAGAATCCCCGCGCCGGATCGTCGATCTGGGGGGAGGAGACGCCGATGTCCAGCGCCACGCCGTCCACCGGGCCGATGCCGTTGGCGGCCAGCAGCTCGGCCATGTCGCCGAACCGGCCCTCGACGATGCGCAGGCGGCCGGGGAAACGGGCCAGCAGCGGCTCCGCCCGCTTGATGGCGGCGGGGTCGCGGTCGATGCCCACGACCTGGCAATCCGCCGCCTCCAGGATGGCGCGGGTGTAGCCGCCGGCGCCAAAGGTGCCGTCGACGTAGACGCCGCCGTCACGCACGGCCAGGGCGTCCAGCACCTCAGCCAGCAGGACGGGGATGTGGATTTGCTCAGGATTGCTCACTGCACACCCCCGCCGTTCGCCAGCACGGAATTGGTGCGGGCCAGGATGGTGGACAGCGAGATGTTCTGGGCGCGGCTGCGGTCGCGGCTGGCGGCCTCATGGGCGGTCAGGGCGTCGGGCTCCCAAATCTGGAAGGTGTGGCGGCGGCCGACGAAGGACGCGCCCTCGGTGATGCCGGCGAAGGACAGGAACTGTTCGGGCAGGACGATGCGCCCCTCGGGATCGATGGCCAGGCGGACGGAGCCGCCGAACACGGTGGTCTCGATCAGGTCGCGCATGTCGTCAGGCATATTGGGGTTATCCAGCGCCTCGGACAGGCGATCCATGTAATCGACGCTGCAGGCGTCGATGGCATTGGCCTGCAGGGACCGGAAGACGATCAGCTCCGCCTGTCCACCCAAGACCGACCGGAAGGAAGACGGGACTGAAACCCGACCCTTCTTGTCGACCTTGTTCACGTATGTGGACAGGAACAAGCCCATCGATCCCCGCGTCTCCAGCGCCTCCGCGCCCCAACAATCCGGCACTAGTCCCATCTTCGGAACGCGCCCTCCGTCCGGTTAAGCCGGATAGACGGACGCGCCCTCTTTTTGGGTGCTTATGGGGTACCATGGGAACTTATGGGCGTCAATGGGACCGCGGGCCGAATGCTTGTCCACAAAGTGTTTTTCCACAGTTGTGGACAAGCTCAATTCTTCGCGCCGTCTTCTAATTCGAACGGGTAGGTATTCGCCCCATATAATCGCAGGATTCAGCCGAATCTAATAGCCTTCGGACAGGGTGTACCTATCCTGTGGATAAGGGGCCAATGGTTGCGGCCGATAGTTAAGGGCCCGCCAAATCTTTTGGATATGTCGCATTGGTTATTCTGGCGACCGCAGTGCACCCAAGTACTCATCGGTTTAGGGTGGACTACCAAATATAGGGATGCTCAGGGCATAGGCCGCCATATATAGGGCCGTGGTTCCTGGAAATGGCGATTTCCCATACCGTCCCATTTTTGCGGCCGCCGCCCATGGAATCCCATGGGCGTGCCCAATCCAGCCCAGAATCCCATGCCGTCCCAAATCCGCTCCGGACCCGGACGCAAAAAGGGGCGCCCGAGGCGCCCCGTCAGCCAACCGCCCGACTGGAAACCGTCAGGTCCCGACGCTCAGATACAGGGTGATGGTGAGCAGCGACAGGATGGTGGAGACCAGGACGGCGCGGGAGGTCAGGCCCGCCTCCCGCCGATAGAACTCCGCCACCATGAAGGGCCCGGTGCCGGTGGGTAATGCCGCCAGCAGGACGGCCGCGCGGCCGGCCGGCACCGGCAGGTGGAAGAACCAGGTGGCCAGCACCCAGGTCAGCAGCGGCTGGGCCACCAACTTCAGGCCCACCAGCAGGCCGGTGGCGCCCAGGTTCGGTTCGGCGTTCGGCCGCTTTTCCGCCAGGAACAGGCCCAGGGCGACCAGCGCGCAGGGCGACGCCGCAGCCCCCAGCAGGTCCAGGAAATGTTCCGCCGGTGCCGGCACCGGGATGCCGAAGGCCAGGAACGGCGCGCCCAGCGCCGGGGCCACCAGCAGGGGGTTGCGGATCAGCGACAGGGTCACCTTCCTGGCCATGCGGCGGGGATGGCGTTCGGTCTGCAAGCCCACCTCGATCAGGATCAGGGCGGCGGCGAACAGCACGCAGACGGTCAGCAGGCTGGCGATCAGTGTCGGCGTCCGGGCCGCCGGCCCCATCACCGCCAGCGTCAGGGGAAAACCGATGAAGGCGGTGTTGGCATAGGCGGCGTTCAGGCCGTCGATGGCGGCGTCCGCCAGATGGCGCGGCCGTCGCCGCCGCACCACGATGGTCAGGATGAACACCGCGCCGGAGCCCAGGCCGAAGGCGGCGACGAATCCAGGCTGCCAGATGTCGGCCCAGTGGGCGTTGGCGACGATGCTGAACAAGAGGGCCGGCAGGGCCAGGTAGACAACGAAGCGGTTGAGTTCCCGTGTGGCGTTGGGGCCCAGGGCGCCGGTCCGCCGCGCCGTCCATCCCGCCAGGATCAGCGCGAAGATGGGCAGGATGGTCGACAGCATGGACAGCATTGGGAAACTCCGGCACGGCAAGGCGTGCCAGCCTATACAGCGCCAGATTGATGCGATCTAATGCCTTTAATTCCATCAATCCATTCTGGTTCGGTATGATCGACATCCGCCAGCTGCGCTATTTCGTGGCCGTGGCCGAGACGCTGCACTTCAGCCGCGCCGCCGAGCGCCTGCACGTCACCCAGCCGCCGCTCAGCCGCCAGGTCGCCGCCCTGGAAAAGGAGTTGGGGGTGCAACTGCTGGAACGGCATTCGCGCCGGGCCCGCCTGACCCATGCCGGGGAACGCTTCCTGGCCGATGCCAAGGCTGTGCTGGTCGCCTTCGACCAAGCCTGTCGCAACGCACAGCTGTCGCAACAGGGCGAACTGGGGGATCTGCGCATCGGCTTCATGATGCATGCCGCCTACAGCAGTGTGCCGGCGCTGACCCGGCGCTTCATGGCGGCGAAGCCCAACGTGCAACTGCATTTGCGCGAGGTCATCCCCGCCACGCTGCTGGACGATATCCTGGACGGCACGTTCGATGCCGGCATCACCTTCAACCCCGGCCCGGTGCGCGGCCTGGTGATGCGGGTCATCCATCGTGAGCCGATGTGCCTGGCCGTGCCGGCCGATCACCGGCTTGCCGGCGTTGCTCCCATCTCCGCGGAGATGCTGGTGGGTGAACCGCTGATCGCCGCACCAATGTCGGTCACGCCGACCTTGCGCCGCTCCATCGCCGACTACTTCGCGCGGGTCGGGGCCACGCCGGTGATCCGCCTGGAAACCCAGTTGCAACAGACCATCGTCAGCCTGGTGGCGGAGGGCATCGGCGTGGCGCTGGTGCCCCGCTCGCTGGAAAAGCTGGGCATGGGCGGCGTCCGCTTCCGCGATTTGGCCGATCCGCCGATGGTGGAACACATCCTGGCCTGGCGGGAGGACAATCTGAATCCCGCGCTGCCACACTTCCTGGCCGTCGCCGAGGCATAAAAACCCCCCGGCGGCGGTGTTCCGCCGGGGGGGTATCTTTATGCGGGCTTACTTGCCGCTGACGTCCAGCGCCTGGGCCGGCAGGGTCACGGTCACGGTCTGCACGATGTCGGTGGCGGAGGTCGCCAGCATCACCTTGTAGGTGCCGCCCGCGATCTTCCAGCCGTGGGTGGGCACGTCGTACGTCGCCAGCAGGCGCGGGTCGATGGTGACCGACACGTCCTGGCCGGCACCCGGCGCCAGATCCACCTTCTGGAAGGCGCCCAGGCGCTTGGGCGCTTCCCAGCCGTCGCCGGCGACGTAGACCTGGGCCACGTCCTGGCCCTGGACGGCGCCGGTGTTCTTCACCGTGAACGCGGCCTTGATGCCTTTGCCCGCCGGCTCGGCCGTCAGGCCGCCCAGGCTGAAGCTGGTGTAGGACAGGCCGTAGCCGAAGGGGAACAGGGGCGTGCTGTGATTCTTGTCGAACCACTTGTAGCCGACGGCCGCCCCTTCGATCTTGTAGCTGGTGTAGGGGTGGCTGTCCTCGTCCGACTTGGGATCGCCGTCCATCACCGGGCGCGGGATCTGTTTCAGCGAGGCCGGGAAGGTCACCGGCAGGTGGCCGGAGGGGTTGACCTCACCGGTCAGCACGCGGGCGATGGCCTCACCGCCCGAGGTGCCGGCGTACCAGGCCTCGACCACCGCACCCACCTTGGACAGCCAGGGCATGACCACCGGGCCGCCGGTCTCCAGCACCACCACGGTCTTCCTGTTGGCCTTGGCCACCGTCTCGATCAGGGCGTCCTGGCCGTCAGGCAGGTTCAGGTCCAGCGCGTCCAGAGACTCGCCGGTCCACTGCTCACCGAAGACGATGACGATGTCGGCCTTCTTGGCGGCGGCCGCCGCGGCCTTCACATCCTTGCCGTCCAGATAGGTGAAGGTGGCGCCGCTGCGGGCCTGCAAGGCCTTCAAGGGGGAGGAGGGATGGTACAGCTTCGGGCCGGGGAAGCCCTTGGGGTATTCGTCCGGCACCACCAGGCCGTTCACCGGCCCGCCGTGCGGATAAACCTGGGACGAGCCGCCGCCTGACAGCACGCCGGCGTCGGCATGGGCGCCGATGACCACAATGGACTTGGCCGTCTTGGCCAGCGGCAGCAGCCCGCCCTCGTTCTTCAGCAGGACGATGCCTTCCTCGGCGTCCTTCTGGGTGACGGCGGCGTGGGCGGCATAGTCGATCTTGTCGGCCTGGTCGCCGGCCACCGGATGGTCGAACAGCCCCACCGCGAACATTGGCGCGCAGGATGCGGTGGGCCATGTCGGTGGCCCGCGCCTCGCTGACATGGCCGTTGTTCACGGCCTCACGCAGGGCACCGGCGAAATAGGGGGAACGGTCGAAGGCCCAGCCGGACTGCTGATCCAGGCCGGCGTTGGCGGCCTCACTGGTCGAATGGGTGCCGCCCCAATCCGACATGACATAGCCCTTGAAGCCGAAATCATGCTTCAGCACCTGGTTCAGCAGCCAGTCGTTCTCGCAGCTGAAGGCGCCGTTGACCCGGTTGTAGGAGCACATGACCGAACCCGGCTGCCCCACCTCATGCGCGATCTGGAAAGCCAGCAGGTCGGACTCGTGGCCGGCCTGCTCGTCCACCTGCACATCGATGGTGAAGCGGCTGGTCTCCTGGTCGTTGAAGGCATAGTGCTTCATCGTGCTGATGACGTGCTGGGACTGGATGCCCATCATCTCATGCCCGGTGATGATGCCGGCCAGCAGCGGATCCTCGCCGCTGTATTCGAAGTTGCGGCCGTTGCGCGGCTCGCGGATCAGGTCCATGCCGCCGGCCAGCTGCACGTTGAAGCCGGACATGAAGGCCTCATTGCCGATCATGGCGCCGCCGGCGTGGGCGACCTCCGGGCTCCAGGTGGCGGCGGTGGCCAGGCCCGAGGGCAGCGAGGTGCGCAGGCGCGGGGTGGGCGTGCGCTGGCTGGCGACACCGACGCCGGCGTCGGTCTGCCACTGGCCCGGGACGCCCAGGCGCGCGATGCCGGGGACGTAGCCGGCGGAATCCGGCAGGCCGTCCTTGGGGAAGGTGGAATTCTTGGTGAGGGTGGTCAGCCAGGGCGCGTTGGTGGAGAAATAGCCGAAGGTCAGCTGCAGCTTCTCCGCCAGCGTCATCTCCTTCAGTACCAGGTCGGCGCGGGCGTCGGGGCTCAGGCCCGTGTCCATCCACGGGCGGTCCTTGGGCACGTCGGTCCGGGCCGCCGCCGCCTGGGGCGCGTTGTTCGTGGTCTGCGCCAGGGCGGGCGCCAACGTGGCGACACTGACCAGGGCGGTGGTCGCGATCAATGCGGCAAGGGCCGGGCGGGTACGGACTTTGGGCACGAGTTTCTCTCCGTCGGACATTATTTTTGGCGGTTCCCCCACCCTGGTAGCAGCGGGCGGGAGTGTCCGATATAGCCCAAGCGGCGGCGTTTGGCGCTTTTTTTGTTAGCGCTCACATGTTGGACACGGCGGCGGCGCGGCTACCCGGATGCCTAAAGGCCGGCGACCGCCGGCCCGGACCGGAAGGTCCGCGAGCCTAGCCGCCGGATGGCGGCGCCCGGCGCGTGAGGGAACAAAAAAGCCGGCGCCCGGCGTCTGAGGGCGAAAAAATTAATCTGCCAGACGGCCTGTAAGCCGGGTTCTGTCCTCCGGCCCGTCCCCCCGATAAAGGGGGCAGCGGCCGTGGGATGGCCATTCATCTGGGACGCCTGTCGCCAGGCGCCTCGCGCGACCTACCCGGGCGGCGGCTCGGAAGATGCCTTGACCGGTTGCCCGGCCATGCCGCCCCTATTCGATCTTGCTCCCGGTGGGGTTTACCGTGCCGCCCCTGTTGCCAGGGGCGCGGTGCGCTCTTACCGCACCCTTTCACCCTTGCCTTCCCCCCGTTCCCCCGAAAGGGGCGGGCGGCTGGCGGTTTGCTTTCTGTGGCACTTTCCCTAGGGTCGCCCCCGCCAGGCGTTACCTGGCACCGTTCTTCCGTGGAGCCCGGACTTTCCTCCCCCCGGCGGCTTTCGCCATTGCCGGAAGGCGGCCATCCGGCCGTCTGGCAGGCGGCGAACCTAGGCGCATCGTCCTGCGGATGCAAGCGCCGATGGCGTAGTGTCGGGGCAATCCCATTCCCCGCCCGGATCCTGGACATCGGCACGGGCCCCAGCGGCCCCCTGACCGTTTGCACCCATGTTCCAGGTGCCGATGACGGCCGTGAAAAGAGTTAATTAAGGAAGGCGGCTTATGAATGTCCGTTATCGGGGCGGCGGGCTGTAGGGCGCGCGCTTTCCGTCATGCGATATTCTTTCGATCCAAGGCGCGCGACCATGGCCAGCGACAAGGCGGTTAAGCGGCAATTCCTGAGCCTGTTCCTGCCCACCATGGCGTTCGTGCTTGCGGCCGCGCTGCTGTTCGGCAACGCACGTGTCACGTCGGATCTGGATCGGCTTTGGGCACAGGAAGGCAACCGGGTCGACGTGGCCATGGCACGGCTGGACGACCAGTTCGCCGAACCGTGGCGTCACCTTCATTCCGTGGCGACGGAAGCGGCCACATTGGCGGCGTTGCGGGCCGATGCGGCGTCCATACCTCCCCGGGACATGGCGCAATCGTTGTGGACATTGGTCCGGCGCGATTCCCAGTACGCCGCAGCACTGTGGATAGACCAGGACGGGCATGAGGCGGTGCGTGTCGTGGCCGCTCCGGGTGATGGCGACCCCGTCGCGACCACCCCGCAAGCCCCCGGGCTCAAGGCGCCGAGGCCCAGCCTGGCGGCGGCGTTCCAAATGATGCCCGGCCAGGTCTATGTCTCCCCCCTGATCGCGGCAGAGCCGGACATCGACGGCCCTCATATGTGGATGGCCATGCCGCTGGCCGATGCGGCGGGGGCGCGTCGGGGCGTCCTGGCGTTCGCCCTGAAGCAGGACGCCCTTTTCGCCGATCTGGTCCATACCCCGGGGTATACGGATGCCCTTTTGCTGCTGGACAGGGCGGGGCGCCCGCTGGGTGGCATGGAACCGATCCATCCGTTGCCGCCGGGTGATGGGCGGCAATCGGGTTTTGCCGCGCGCTTCCCCATGGTCTGGGGACGGATGGCCCAGTCGCCATTCGGCGGGTGGAGCGATGGCTCCGGCCTCTGGACCTGGCGGACGATAGATCCCGCCGTTGCCGGCCTGCCCCCCGGTGGTTCGGGCGAGCCGCATTGGATCGTGGCGTCATATCGGTCGCGAGCGCGGGTGATCGCCCTGTATGCCGGGGTCTGGGTGCCGACCGTCGCCGCCGGTGCCGGACTGTCGCTGATTCTGGGGCTGATGAGCTGGCATATCGCCAGCCGGTCCTATGCCCGCGCACAGGCGCTGGGACTGGTGGCCGCCGCCGAAACCCGCGCGGCGGAAAAAAGCCAGCGGGTGGCGGAACTGGAAGAGGCCCAGCGCGCCAGCGCCATCCTGGCCGCCATCGTCCGGTCTTCCGACGACGCCATCATCAGCAAGACCTCGTCGGGCGTCATCACCAGCTGGAACCCCGGCGCTGAAAGGCTGTTCGGCTATCGGGCGGATGAGATGATCGGCGGCCCCGTGACGGTGCTGTTCGCGCCGGCGCAGTTGGCTGAGGAGAACCTGATCCTGGCCCGGATCCGGCGCGGTGAGACGGTCGGTCATTTCGACACCGTGCGGCGCCACAAGGACGGGCGCCTGATCGACGTGTCCATCACCGTGTCGCCCATCCTGGACGGTGAAGGACGTATCGTCGGCGCGTCCAAGATCGCCCGCGACATTTCCGACCGGAAGCGGGTGGCGGAAGAACTGGAACGCCACCGGCAGGACCTGGAGGAACTGGTGGAGGTCCGCACGGCGCAGATCGTCGCCACCAACCGCAAGCTGGAGGTGGCGCTGGCGGAGGCCAACAAGGCCAACCAGGCGAAAAGCGTGTTCCTCGCCAACATGGGGCACGAACTCCGCACGCCCATGAACGCTGTCATGGGTTTCATCGGGCTGGCGTTGGAACAGCAATTGCCGGCGGAGCCCCGGCGCCAATTGAGCGCCGCCCAGAAGGCGGCGAAAACGCTGCTGGGCATGATCAGCGGCATCCTGGATCTGTGCCGCCTGCAAACGGGGCTGACCTCGCTGGACCCGGTGGTGTTCGATCTTCGCGACCTGTTGGACGCGGCCCTCGCCCCCTTGAATGAGAAGGCCGGTGACAAGGGTTTGGCGCTGACGGTCCATTACGCCCCCGATGCCGGCCCCAGCCGCATCGGTGATCCCGCGCGCGTCCGCCAACTGGTGGAGCATCTGGTCGGAAACGCCATCAAGTTCACCGACGCCGGTGCGGTGACCGTCTCCCTGCATCCCGCGGCGGAGGCCGGCATGGTGGAACTGTCCGTCACCGACACCGGCATCGGCATGACGGCGGAACAGATCGAGCGGCTGTTCGACCCGTTCTTCCAGGCCGACGACACCGCCACGCGGCGGCACGGCGGCATGGGCCTGGGCATTTCCATCAGCCGCGAGCTTGTCACCCTCATGGGGGGCGATATCCGCGTGGAAAGCCAACCCGGCAAGGGTAGCGCCTTCCATGTCCGTCTGTGGCTGCCGGCGGCGGTGGCCACGGTGCCCATGGCGGCGAAGGTGGTTCCGCTGCCGAATGATCGTGTCCCTGGATCGGGATGGGCGGCCCATCGCGCCTTTTCCATCCTGGTGGCCGACGACAGGCCTGAGAGCCTCGAAATCATGCGCCACCGGCTGGAGAAGCGGGGGCACCGCGTGATGGCGGCCCGTGATGGTGAAGAGGCGGTGGCCCTGGCGCGCCGGCAGCCCTTCGACATCGCGCTCATGGACATCCAGATGCCACGGCTGTGCGGCCTGGGCGCCACCCGGCGGATCCGCGCCCTGGATGACGGTCGGAACTGCGCCATTCCCATCATCGCGCTCAGCGCCAACATGGAGGCGGAGGAAAAACGCGAATGCGCCCTGGCCGGCGCCTCCGCCTGGCTGTCGAAGCCGGTGGACTTCGATCAATTGGCCGCCCTGATGGAGCACCTGGTCCCAGGGGGGGATGGCGCCGGCACGGAATGCCTGGTGGACACCGTCCAGGCTCTTCCTGAAATTCGGCCGTTCCTGGTGGCGCTCCGCCAGGCGCTCGATACCGATGATCCTGACGTGATCGAGCCGGCCCTGGCGCCCCTCGCGGCCATGGCCGGTGGTGGTTATGGCGTGGCCAAGCTGGGCCGCCTGGTGGCGGAGTTCGAATTCCACCAGGCCCGGGTCCTCACCGACCTGATGCTGGAGGACATGGGCGCTGGTCGGCAAGCGCCCACGGACATGGAACAGGGACGGCTGGCCCATGGATAAGCTTTGGAAGATCCTGGTCGTGGATGACGAAGCCGCGAACCTCCAGGTGTTGCGGGAGATTCTTGGCGCCGATTACGCGCTGGTTTTCGCGAAGACCGGCCCGCAGGCGCTTGAGGTGGCGGCAAGGCACCACCCGGATCTCATCCTGCTGGACATCATGATGCCGGACATGGACGGGTATGAGGTGTGCCGGCGGCTCAAGGCGGACGCGAACCTCCGGCACATCCCCGTGATCTTCGTGACCGCCCTGGGCGAACAGGCGGAGGAGGCCAAGGGCTTCGAGGCCGGCTGTGTCGACTATGTCACCAAGCCGGTGTCGGCGCCCTTGGTGAAGGCCAGGGTCCGGACCCATGTCGCCCTGGTGGACCAGGCGGCCATCCTGGACAGGTTGTCCGTGGCGGGGGAGTTCAAGGACCAGGACACGGGCGACCATGTGCGCCGCATCGGCCGGTATGCGGAACAACTGGCCCAGGCCCTGGGGTGGGCGCCGGACGCCTGCCGCGCCATCGGGCTGGCGGCCCCCATGCATGATATCGGCAAGATCGCCATCCCCGACCGCATCCTGCTGAAAGGCGGCCGGCTGGATGAGGAAGAGATGGCCATCATGCGCACCCATGCGGCGCAAGGGGCCGCCATCATCGGCAATGGCGGATCGGCCCTGATGCGTATGGCCGCCCGCATCGCGCTGACGCATCACGAGAAATGGGACGGCAGCGGTTATCCGAGCGGATTGGCGGGAACCGAGATTCCCATGGAGGGCCGGATCGTCGCCCTGGTCGATGTCTACGACGCGCTGTTGTCCCCCCGCCCCTACAAAAGCGCCTGGCCGCGGGAAGAGGTGATCGATTACCTGCGGGAACAGGCCGGCCGGCACTTCGACCCCGACCTTGTGCGCCTGTTCCTGGAGACCGTCGTGGAAGACGAAGGGGCGGGAAGCTCGGCCCCATCCGCCTAAGCACCCCGCCTGTTCAACGCCCCGATTGAGCCAGCAGGCTATGCAGCCGCCGCACCGTTTCGCCATCCACCGCCTGGCCCAGGGCTTCCGGGTACCAATGGCGCTGGAAGGCGGTCAGGGCCTGGGGCCCTGTCACCGCCGTCAGGTCATAGCCCAGGCGGGCCAGCAGGGCATCAATGTCCTGGGTGACGCCGTCCCAGGCCGATCCGGGATGGGACGGATCCGGCCACAGCCCGACACCGGCGGCGGCCAGGCCCGGCCAGTCGAACAACTCGCCCGGGTCCTGCTTGCGGTCGGGCGCCATGTCGGAATGGGCGATGACGTTGCCGGGCGGGATGGCGTGCCGCGCCAGGATGCCCAGGGACAGCGCCGTCACCGCCCGCATCTGCATCATGGGGAAGGGGCGATAGCCGAACTCGTGTCCGGGATTGACGACCTCAATGCCGATGGAGCGGCTGTTGACATCGCCGGCCGGCCCCCAGGCGCCACGGCCGGCATGCCAGGCCCGTCTATCCTCATCCACCAGCTGCCAGACGCCGCCATCCTCCTCCACCAGGTAATGGGCGCTGACCTGCGCCTCCGGATCGCACAGCCGATCCAGCGCCGCCTCGGCCGATGCCATGCCGGTGTAGTGCAGCACCAGGATATCGACGGCGGTACCCTCGGGTCGGGAGCCATGGTTGGGGGAGGGGCGGTGGCGGATGGTCATGGGCGGGGATCACGACGGGGTGATGTCATCGATCAGTTCGATCTTCAGGGTCTTGCCCACGGCACGGGCGGCGCGGGCCAACGTGTCCAGGGAAATAGCAACATTATCGGGATCCAGCACCCTATCCAGTTGGGTGCGGCTGGTGCGCATGGTTTCCGCCATGGCGCTCTTGCTGAGGTCGGCTTGCCGGCGAGCATCCTCCAACTGCCAGGCGACTACACGTTTGATGGCCTCGGCGTAAGTCTCATCCCGCGTGCCTTCCGCGATTAGGAGGGACTCAAAGCTGCTGCCCAAATGGTCATGGTCGCGGGTCGTCATGGGTACGTCACCGTTTCTCGGGGGCACTCGACAAATACTCCGCCCAACGTTTGCGGGCCGTTCGGATGTGGTGGTCCTGCTTGCCTTTGCCGTCATGGGCGTGAAGCAGGACGGCCAGACCATCATCCACGCCGAAATAGACGCGGGCCTCCACCTTGCCCTTGGCGATGGTTGATCGGACTTCCCAAAGTCCATCCCCCAGGGCGCGGCAGATCGGCATGCCCACCGGCCAGCCGAATTCAACCGTCGCGATGTCCTTGCCCACGATGGTCCGATCTGGGGCAGGCAAGGCCAACAACCATTCACGCACCGGCTCCGCGCCACTATCGGACCGGAAGAAGTGGGCGCGCAGTCGTTTCATTGGTCGGACTGTACCTTATGTGGTGCGACCTGAAAAGCTTTCCAGCCTTTCCCTTCAGCCCCCGCTCTCCAACTCCTCCTTCAGCGCCTCCAGTTCCAGCCAGCGTTCTTCCGCCGTGGCCAGGTCCTGGTGGGCCTTTTCCAGGTCGGCGCTGGCCTTCTGGAAGGCGGCCGGATCGCGGGCGTAGAGATTGGCGTCAGCCAGCTTGGCCTCCAGCTTCTTCGCCTGGTCCGTCAGCTTGTCCATCAGGGCCGGCAGCTGGTCCAGCTCCCGCTGTTCCTTGTAGCCCAGCTTGCGCTTGGCCTTGGGGGCTTCCGCCGCCTTGGGTGCTGCATTTGAGCCCCCGGTGGCGCCACCGTTGATGGCTGCGCGTGCCGGGCGCTGGGTCAGGTAGTCGCTGTAGCCGCCGGCGTATTCCTCCACCACGCCGTCCCCCTCCACCGCGATGGTGGAGGTGACCAGCCGGTCCAGGAAATCACGGTCGTGGCTGACCAGCAGCAGGGTGCCGGGATAGTCGGTCAGGACCTCTTCCAGCAGGTCCAGCGTATCCATGTCCAAATCGTTGGTCGGTTCGTCCAGCACCATCAGGTTGCTGGGCTGCGCGAACAGCTTGGCCAGCAGCAGGCGGTTGCGCTCGCCACCCGACAACGCGCGGGTGGGCTGTTCCAGCATGCCGGGATCGAACAGGAAGTCGCGCATGTATGAGGCCACGTGGCGTGGGGTGCCGCCCACCACCACGCTGTCGCCGCCGAAGGGCAGCAGCACCTGGCGGATGCTCTGGTTGGGATCCAGCTGCGCCCGGCGCTGGTCGAACACCACGGTTTCCAGGTTGGTGCCGAGGCGGATGGTGCCGCTGTCGGGCGCCAGTTCACCCATCAGCATCTTCAGGATGGTGGTCTTGCCCGCACCGTTGGGGCCGATCAGGCCCACCCGGTCGCCGCGCAGGATGCGGGTGGAGAAGTCGCGGGCGATGATCCGCGTGCCTTCCGACCCCTCGAAACTCTTGGCGACGTTGGTCGCCTCGATCACCAGCCGGCCGGAGCCCTCGGCCTCCGACACCGCCAGCTTGACCTGGCCCTGGCGGTTGCGGTCGGCGCGGTCCTGGCGCAGGCCCTGCAGCGCGCGGACGCGGCCCATGTTGCGGGTGCGCCGGGCGCTGATGCCTTCGCGCAGCCACTTCATCTCCACCGCGATCTTGCGGTCCAGCTTGGCGAAGGCCGTATCCTCGGCGGCGAACACCTCATCCCGCCAGGCCTCGTATTCGGCGAAGGGGCGCTCCGTCTCGCGCATGGTGCCGCGGTCCAGCCACATGGTCTTGCGGGCCAGATTGTTCAGGAAGGTGCGGTCATGGCTGATCAGCAGCAGGCCGCCGCGGAAGGATTGCAGCGCCTTTTCCAGATACTCGATGGTGGGCAGGTCCAGGTGGTTGGTCGGCTCATCCATCAGCAGGACGTCGGGGTTGCTGACCAGGGCCTGGGCGATGGCGGCGCGGCGGGCCTCACCGCCCGACAGGGTGTTGGCGGCGCGGTCGCCCGGCAGGCTCAGTTCATCCAGCACGGCCTGCACGCGATAGGGCGCATCCTCCACCAGGCCGGCGCTGACGAAGTCGGCCACGGTGGCGTAGCCGCTGAAGTCCGGTTCCTGGTGCAGGTAGCCGATGCGGGCACCCGGCTGGATGTAGCGCTCACCCTTGTCCAGGTCGACGATGCCGGCCAGGGCCTTCAGCATGGTGGACTTGCCGCTGCCGTTGCGGCCGACCAGGGCCACCTTGTCGCCACGACCGATGGCGACATCCACGTTCTCAAACAGCGTGGTGGCGCCCAGGGTGATCTGGGCGCCCTTCAGGGCGACGATAGGCGGGGTGGGGGCCATGGAAGCGATGTACTCGATATCTGGGTGTTAAGTGTCAGCGGCGCGGCACGGGCGTGCTTGCCCGCCGGCTTTGGATGGTGTCGTAGGCGGCGTTCAGCGCGGCCGTCTTCCGCGTGGCGATGGCCACGAACTCGGCTGGCAGGCCCTGGGCCATCACCGTGTCGGGATGGTTGTCGCGCAAGGCCTTGTGCCAGGCCAGCTTGATTTCGGCATCGCTGGCATCGCGGGTCACGCCCAGCACGGCGTAGGCGTCGTCCGGCGGGGCGTCGTGGCCGCCGGGCTTGCCGCCATGGATGTGGCGCAGGGCCTCGAACGTGGTCTCCCGGATGCCGAAGATGCGCGCGACCTCCGCCAGGAAGGACAGTTCCGCCGGGTGCAGGTGGTCGTCGGCGGTGGCGATATGGAACAGGCCGCCCAGCAGATCCTCCAGCACCGCAGGCCGATCCTGGAACAGGATGGCCAACTGGCGGGCATAAATCTCGAACCCGGCGGTATCGCGCCGGGCGATGTCGAAGACGCGGCCGACATTGCGCATTTCATCGGGCGGGATGTGGAACACCCGCTTGAAGGCGTCGATCTCCACCCGGTCCACCGTGCCGTCGGCCTTGGCCATCTTGGCGCCCAGGACGATGACGCCGATGGTGAAGGCCATGCTGTGGGTCTGGTCCGGCCGGCCGTCGGGGCCGGGCGGCAGGTTGGAACCGGTGGTCCCGGCGGCCCAGGCGTCGGCGGCATGGCCGGCGGCAATACCCAGCAAGGCGCCCAGCGGGCCACCCAGCGCGAACCCCGCGACACCACCCACCACCTTGCCCCAGATGCTCATCCGCTTGGTCCCGATCCGCCGTCGCGGGGCGCACCATAGCGGCACCGGGCGCGGACGCCAATGGCCACCGGCGGTTGGCCGGGGGGGCCAATTGGCGCCGGTGCCCTGGACCACCCCTTTGGCCGGCCTGTCGCCGGCCCGCCAATCTTGGTAAAAAAGGGGCCGCAACCGCGAACGATACCGGGAAGGGGTCGGCCATGGCGCAATGGTTTTTCCACAATGGCCAGCAGCAGGCGGGCCCGCTGGAGGACGCGGCGGCGAGGGACTTCGCCCGTGCCAACCCCGGCGCCCATTGCTGGCGCGAAGGGTTCACCGACTGGCTGCCGGTGGGCCAGGTGGCGGAACTTTACGGCGGCACCGCATCCCCGCCGCCCCCACCCCCGCCGCCTGGTGGCGCCGCCGGCATCTGGGGCGCCTTCAGCAGCGCCATCGACAGCGCCACCAGCGCCTTCAACCAGGCGGCGTCCGGGGGCAATCCCTTCAGCACCGGTCCCGGTCCCGCCAACCCGCTGGCCTACACCATCCACGGCCATGAGATGCAGTATGTCGAGGTGGCCCTGGCCCCCGGCGACAGCGCCATCGCCGAGGCCGGCGCCCTGCTCTACAAGGACGCCAGCGTGGACATGGCGACCATCTTCGGCGATGGCTCGGCCCGTGACGGCGGCGGCGTGCTGGACCAGCTGTGGGGGGCGGGCAAGCGCGTACTGTCCGGTTCCACCCTGTTCACCACCGTCTTCACCCAGCGCGGTGTGGGGCAGGGCACGGTCGCCTTCTCCGCCCCCTATCCCGGCACCATCTCGGCCCTGAAGCTGTCCGACTATGGCGGGCGCCTGATCTGCCATAAGGACAGCTTCCTGGCGGCCGCGCGCGGTGTCGCCATCGGCATCTATTTCCAGCGCCGCATCCTGACCGGCCTATTCGGCGGCGACGGCTTCATCATGCAGAAGCTGGAAGGCGACGGCATCGTCTTCATCCACATGGGCGGCACCCTGGTGGAACGCACCCTGGCGCCGGGTGAGGTCATCCACGTGGATACCGGCTGCCTGGCCGCCATGACCGCCGACATCGATTTCGACGTGGAACAGGTGGGCGGCATCAAGTCCATGCTGTTCGGCGGCGAGGGTCTGTTCTTCGCCCGGCTGCGCGGCCCCGGCAAGGTGTGGCTGCAAAGCCTGCCGTTCTCGCGCCTGGCCGGCCGCATGCTGGCCTCATCCCTGGTGGGAACGCGGGAGGAGGGGGGTGTGTTCGGCGCCATAGGCAACATCCTCGACAAGCGCTGACATCGGGACGGCGCTAGACTGAGCGTCCGTTCCCAAGCCTGGAGAGTGTTCCCATGACCGCCACCCGCACCGAAACCGACAGCTTCGGCCCCTTGGAGGTGCCGTCCGACCGTTATTGGGGCGCCCAGACCCAGCGGTCGCTGGGCAACTTCAAGATCGGGGGGGAGCGCATGCCGCCGGCCCTGGTGCACGCCCTGGGCATCCAGAAGCAGGCGGCGGCCCAGGCCAACGTGAAACTGGGCGAATTGGACGATGCCATCGGCCGCGCCGTCATCCAGGCGGCGGCGGAGGTGGCGGTGGGCAAGCTGGACGACCATTTCCCCCTGGTGGTGTGGCAGACCGGTTCCGGCACCCAGACCAACATGAACGCCAACGAGGTCATCTCCAACCGCGCCATCGAGCTGCTGGGCGGGGAGATGGGCAGCAAAAAGCCGGTCCATCCCAACGATCATGTCAATCGGGGGCAATCGTCCAACGACAGCTTCCCCACCGCCATGCACATCGCCGCCGCGGTGGAACTGCACCGTACCCTGGTGCCGGCGCTGGAACATCTGCGCGACGCGCTGGCGGTCAAGGCCGACGCCTTCAAGGCCATCGTCAAGATCGGCCGCACCCATCTTCAGGATGCGACCCCGCTGACCCTGGGCCAGGAATTCTCCGGCTACGCCCAGCAACTGGCCTATGGGGTGGAGCGGGTGAAGGCGGCCCTGCCGGCCCTGCTGCGCCTGGCCCAGGGCGGCACGGCGGTGGGCACCGGCCTGAACGCCAGGAAGGGCTTTGATACCGCCTTCGCGGCGGAGGTGGCGGACCTCACCGGCCTGCCTTTCGTCACCGCGCCGAACAAGTTCGAGGCGCTGGCCACCCACGACAGCCTGGTGGAGGTGTCGGGCGTGCTGAACACCCTGGCCGCCTCGTTGATGAAGGTCGCCAACGACATCCGCCTGCTGGGCTCCGGCCCCCGCTGCGGCATTGGCGAGTTGAGCCTGCCGGAGAATGAGCCCGGCAGCTCCATCATGCCGGGCAAGGTCAACCCGACACAGTCGGAGGCGATGACCATGGTCTGCGCCCAGGTGATGGGCAACCACACCACCGTCACCATCGCGGGCGCCACCGGCCATTTCGAACTGAACGTGTTCAAGCCGGTGATCATCTACAACGTGGCACAGTCCATCCGCCTGCTGGCCGACGCCGCCGTCAGCTTCACCGACAATTGCGTGGTGGGCATCACGGCGAACGAGGACCGCATCGCCAAGTCCCTGCACGAAAGCCTGATGCTGGTGACGGCCCTGAACCCCCACATCGGTTACGACAAGGCCGCCAAGATCGCCAAGAAGGCCCACGCCGAAGGCACGACGCTGAAAGAGGCCGGCCTGGCCCTGGGCTTCCTGACCGAGGCGGAGTTCGACGCCTGGGTGAAGCCGGAAGACATGATCCATCCCAGCTGAGGGCTTGTGGAACGGACATGCTCACCTCATTATCATGTGCAGGTCATGATAATGAGGTGATCCATGTTTGGTGGGCAGGAACTGGCGACCGAACGGGTCACCACCTTGATGACACCGTCCGAGAAGGCCAACCTTGAGGCGAAGGCTCAAAAGGTGGGCGTGTCGGTCGGCGAATTCGTACGCCGTTCCGTTGATGCATTCGATCCGGAGGAGGCGACGTTGCTCACGCAGTTGGCGGCGCTGGCCACCGAATTGGATCGTAGCAATCGTGATGCCTCGGACGCTCTCGACAAGGCGCTTGCCGATATTGAACTGACCCGGCGGCAACTCCGCGGTGGGGCTGGCGCATGAGTGCGATCAAGGACATTTTGAGTGGCCTCAAGACGACGATCGAGTTGAACACCAAGGTCGTGTCAGTGAGCAATGCCGTTTCCGAACTGACCAAGGACGTGCGCAATTTGGACCGCCGCTTGGTGCGGGTGGAGACGATTATCGAGATTGCCCGCCCCGACGGATCGGTGCTGCGTATCGCACGCGACGATACCTGAATCCCAATCAAGAAACCGCTTGCCTGAATTCCTGATTTGTGCCTTCATTGTTCCTAGTTTGTTCTTTCGCATTTCTGGCGATGGAGGGCGATATGGCTGCCGCGTTTCAATGGGGGCATCTGGACCAGGGGAACATCGTGGCCGACATGGCCACCGCCGTGGCGGTCTACGCCAACCCCAGGGATGAAATCGTCATCCGCCGCCAAGGCAGCTTTGATGCCGAGGATGATGTGGTGGTCATGCCGCTGAAAGTGGCGGAGGCGCTGCTGCGCCGTATGGAAAACCTGATCCAGGAAATCCGGGCGGAAACGGCGCTGAGCTGATCGTCGCGCAACCGCTCTTTTCCCTTCTTCGCTTGGTGTGTATCATACACATGAGAAGCGCTGACTTGATTCGGGAATTGCAAGCGATCGGCTGGGTGCTGGACCGGGTGCGGGGATCGCACCATGTTTTCAAGCATCCACACCGCGTGGGCACCATCGTGGTTCCGCATCCCAAGAAGGAATTGGGCATGGGCTTGGTGGCGGCCATACGCAAGCAGGCTGGTCTGTAGGGCGCATGCGATGGCGGAGGTCAGGATGCGGTATCCCGTAGTGATCGAGCCGGGTGACGGCGACACGGCCTATGGCGTGATCGTGCCCGATCTGCCCGGCTGCTTTTCCGCCGGTGACACCTTGGATGAGGCGCTGAAGGCGGCGGAGGAAGCCGCCGCCGCTTGGCTAGACGCCATGCTGGATGAGGGCGGGGCCGTGCCGCCGGCCACCACCCTTGAAGCCTTGCGGGCCAACCCCGACTACACCGGCTGGATCTTCGCCATGATCGAGGTCGATCCCGCCGTGCTGGACGACAAAGTGGAACGGGTGAACATCACCTTGCCGCGCCGTGTCCTGCGCCGCCTGGACAGTCTGGCCAAGGCGGCGGGGGAAACGCGTTCGGGCTATATCTCATCCCTGACCTTGCGGGATGAGGGGCGCCAGCGTGCCTGAGCGGTCGTCAACTGCGGGGCTGGCGGATGGCGACGACATCAATCCCAAGCGCGTCTCTCACCTTCAGCCAGGCGAGATCGGCCGTCAGGACCTTGGCCCGAAGCTGTTGGCCCAGGGATAAGCACGCCCGATCCCCCAGGGACAGTCCGGCGGACTTTGTGACGTGGCGCATCTGTGCCGCCAGCATGGCGTGATCGTTGGAGAAATCCACGGGGATCACGCCTAACGACAATATGGCCTCTGCGGCGGCATCGACCTGCCAGCCCTTGTCGCTCAGCTTGGTCAAAACCTCGGCGAAATTGACGCTGGTGATGAGGGCGCCGGGCAATTCGCCCATAACCACATTGGCGCCCGGCTCCGCCCATACCAGGGCAAGAACGGCAGAGGCGTCCAAGACAACGGCGCCCTCACTCACGGGCGGCTTCCGCCCGGCGCTCGGCGATCAGTTCATCGACCGGGCTGCCATCGGGCGATCCGTACTGTCGGGCCAGCTTCTGTACGCGGGCGACGGCGGCCTCAACTGTTTCCAGGATGATGCGGCCGTCTTCGACACGGGCCAACAGCTTGCCGCCGGCTTCCAGGCCCGCCGCCCGCCGCACTTCCAACGGGACGACCACGCGGCCGTTGGCCGCCATTGTGGCGGGTTGGGATTTCCGTGTCACCGTGTTTCTCCGATGGCATTACCTGGAAACTATGCCACCGTGAGGGCGAATGGGCAATTGATGCCTTTCACAGCCCCAGCATCGCCAGCAGCGCGTCGAACGCCGCGTCCGCTTCATCCACCTGCGCCACGCGGTGCACGGGCGCCAGCGGGATGCCGGGGGCGAAGCGGGCCAGGGTGGCCAGGGTCTCCTCCATCGGCACGGTGGCGCCGGGGGTTTCGCTGATGGCGATGGCGGCGACTTTCAGGCCGCGGCGGGCCAGCACGTCCAGGGCGGTCAGCGTGTGGCTGAGCGTGCCCAGGTAGCTGCCGGTGACCAGCACCAGCGGCAGGTCCAGCGCCACCATCCAGTCCAGCACCGTGCGGCTGTCGTCCATCGGCACCATGGCGCCGCCCACGCCCTCCACGAAGATCGGCGCGCCGGCGAAGGCGGCCCGCTCGCGGCACCATTCGATCATGCCGTCCACGTCCAGCGGCCGGCCCTCGCGCGCCGCCGCCATGTCGGGCGACAGGGGGGCGGCGTAGCGGTGTGGGCTGATGCGCGCCACCTCTGCCGCTGTTACCGGCCGGTCCATGGCGGTCAGCAACTGGGCGGGGTCGCTGGCGGCCAGGCTGGCCGCATCATCCAGGTCGATGCCGCTGACGATAGGCTTCAGCGCGGTAGCGGGCACGCCCTTGGCCCGCAGGCGGCGGACCAGGCCGGATGTGACGAAGGTCTTGCCGATGTCGGTGCCGGTGGCGGTGACGAAAAAGGCGGTGGCGGTCATGGGGCGGTCTCAATGGTCTTGAGCGGCAGGACGTGGGTGCGGATCAGACCGGCCAGGCGGTCGATCTCGGCGTCCGGCGTGCGGGCGGTGAAGGTGATGCGCAGGCGGGCGGTGCCGTCCGGCACGGTCGGCGGGCGGATGGCGGTGACCAGCAGGCCCTCTTCCGCCAGCAGGCGCTGGGCCGCCAGGGTGGTCTCGGCCGTGCCCAGGATGACGGGCACGATGGGGCTTGTCGCCGGGGGCAGGCCCACCTGTTCGGTGAAACGCCGGGCCTTGGCCAGCGGCCGGGCGCAGAGATCGGCATCGGTCGCGATGATGTCCAGCGCCTCGATGGCGCCGGCGACGGCGGCCGGGGGCAGGCCGGTGGAATAGATGAAGGTGCGGGCGCGCGTCTTCACCAGGTCGATCACCGCCTGGGACCCGCAGAGGTACCCGCCGTAGCCGCCCGCCGCCTTGCTGAGCGTGCCCATCTGCAAGGGGATGGCGGGCTTGTCCCCGAAGGCGAAGCTGGACCCCCGGCCGCCGCCCAGCACGCCCACGCCATGGGCGTCGTCGGTCATGAACCAAGTGTCGTGTTGGGCGCAGAGATCGGCCAAGGCGGGCAGGGGCGCCAGGTCGCCATCCATGGAAAAGACGCCGTCCGTCACCAGCAGGGCGCGGGCGTACCGGCCGCGATAGGTTTCCAGCACCTGGGCCGCGTGGGCCACATCGTTGTGGCGGAAGATGCGCAGGGTGGCACCGGACAGCTTGGCGCCGGCCCAGATGCAGGCGTGCGCCAACTCATCCACCACGATCAGGTCCTTAGGGCCCACGAAGGTCGGGATGATGCCGGTGTTGGCCAGATAGCCGGACCCAAAGACGCACGCCGCCTCCGTGCCCTTGAGGGCGGCCAGCTTGCCCTCCAGCACATCGAACAGCGGGTGGTTGCCGGTGACCAGGCGCGAGGCGGCGGCACCCGCGCCATACCGCTCCACCGCCGCCACGGCCGCCGCCTTCACGCGCGGGTCGTGGGCCAGGTTCAGATAGTCGTTGCAGGAAAAGGACAGCAGGCGCCGGCCGTCGCGCGTGATCCACAGGCCGCCGTCGCCGCCCCGGTCGCTGTCCACCAGCCGCCGGCGCAGGGAGGCGGCGTCCATCTCGGCCAGCTTGGCCTCGGCGAATTCGGTCAGGGACTGCATGGGGGCTATCCGTCGGGGAAGGTCGGCGGGAGCTTAGCGGCAAGCGGCGACACGATGCGTGCGAAAGTGCGGCGCCTGGGTTGCGGGGGCGCTTTTCACCCGCCATCTACACAGCGCGAGTAAGAATGACGGGGGAACGCGATGTTGCTTTTTCGACGCCGACAGGGGCGGTCTTGGAAGAGATGGTTGGTGGCTGATCTTTTTGTCGGCCTCATCAGCATGCCGTTCTGACGCGCAATCATCTGTCGCTGCCGGGGCCCCGTACGACTGGACCTTTTCACCACCCTCGGCCCCACCAGGCGCCGCCCCGGTTTTTCTTGACCGGTTCCCACGCCTGCCGTTAGGTGCGGGCTGGCC
The DNA here is from genome assembly GCA_028283825.1 of Azospirillaceae bacterium. Classification (NCBI taxonomy): domain Bacteria; kingdom Pseudomonadati; phylum Pseudomonadota; class Alphaproteobacteria; order Rhodospirillales; family Azospirillaceae; species Azospirillaceae bacterium. The sequence goes on from JAPWJW010000003.1 coordinate 89,850, forward strand.
TTGGGCTCCGGCCCCGCCCCGATATTCCAAGGATGTTATCCCGTGACCGCCATCGACATCAGCCGTCCCGCCGCCTTCCCCGCCGCCGCCATCCTGGAAAGCGACGACGTGCGCACCGATTGGACACGGGGCGAGATCCAGGCACTGTTCGACCTGCCCTTCACCGAACTGGTGTTCCGCGCCGCGACCGTGCACCGCCAGCGTTTCGACCCGACGCAGGTCCAGATCTCCACCCTGCTGTCCATCAAGACCGGCGGCTGCCCGGAGGATTGCGCCTATTGCCCGCAGAGCGCGCATCATGAGACGGGTCTGAAGGCCAGCAAACTGATGGAAGTGCAGAAGGTGCTGGCGGAGGCCAAGGCCGCCAAGGACGCCGGCGCCAGCCGCTTCTGCATGGGTGCCGCCTGGCGGTCGCCTAAGGACCAGGACCTGGAATCGGTCTGCGCCATGGTTGAGGGCGTGAAGGCCATGGGCATGGAAACCTGCGTCACGCTGGGCATGCTGAATTCCGGCCAGGCCCTGCGCCTGAAAGAGGCCGGCCTGGACTACTACAACCACAACCTCGACACCTCGCCGGAGTTCTACGGCAACATCATCACCACCCGCACCTACCAGGACCGGCTGGACACCTTGTCCAACGTGCGTGAGGCCGGCATCAACGTCTGCTGCGGCGGCATCGTCGGCATGGGGGAGGATCTGACGGACCGCGTGGGCATGATCCACACCCTGGCCACCCTGCCGCAGCATCCCGAAAGCGTGCCGATCAACATGCTGGTGCAGGTGGACGGCACGCCGCTGGACGGCGAGGCGGCGCTGGACCCCATCGAGTTCGTGCGCACCATCGCCGTCGCCCGCATCACCATGCCGGCCTCCATGGTGCGCCTGTCGGCCGGCCGTGAGGGCATGAGCGATGAGACGCAGGCCCTGTGCTTCCTGGCCGGCGCCAATTCCATCTTCTATGGCCCCAAGCTGCTGACCACCGCCAACCCGGTGGCCGACCATGACAAGCAGTTGCTGGTCCGCCTGGGCATGACCTCCATGGACGTGGTCGAGGAAGGCTGTTCCGACGACAGCTGCGGCGCGTAATCATGAGTGGCGCTGGATCGTTCCTTAATCGGAACGACTGGTTCGGGCAGGGCGGCCGGCACATCTGGCTGCCCTACACCCAGATGAAGACGGCCCTGCCGCCCTTGCCCGTGGTGGCGACGGAGGGTGTGCGCCTGACCCTGGCCGACGGCCGGCAGCTGGTGGACGGCGTCGCCAGCTGGTGGACCGCCTGTCACGGCTACAACCATCCGCACATCCGTGAGGCGGTGGCCGAGCAGATGGCGCGCATGCCGCACGTCATGTTCGGCGGCTTGGCGCATGAGCCGGCCTACACCCTGGCGTCCCGCCTGGCGGCGATGCTGCCCGGTGATCTGAATCGGGTGTTCTTCTGCGACAGCGGCTCTGTCTCCGTCGAGATCGCCATGAAGATGGCGACGCAATACTGGCTGAACCGGGGCGTGCCCGGCCGCACCAAGCTGGCGGCCTTCCGTGGCGGCTATCACGGCGACACCATCGCCACCATGGCGGTGTGCGACCCGGAAGAGGGGATGCACAGCCTGTTCGCCGGCCTTCTGCCCGAACATCTGATCCTGGACCTGCCGGTGGATGAGGAAGCCGCCGCGCGGTTCGATCGTGACCTGGCCGCCCAGGCCCACACCCTGTCCGCCATCCTGGTGGAACCGTTGGTGCAGGGGGCGGGCGGCATGGTGTTCCATGATGCCGCCGTGTTGCGCCGTTTGCGGGACGCCGCCGACCGTCACGGCCTGCTGCTGATTTTCGATGAGATCTTCACCGGCTTCGGCCGCACCGGCACGCTGTTCGCGTGTGAGGCGGCGGGCGTGGTGCCGGACATCGTCACCCTGTCCAAGGCCTTGACCGGCGGCACCATGGCGTTGGCCGCCACCATCGCGTCGGATCGCGTGTTCCAGGCCTTCTGGTCGGACAACGCCATGGCCGCCTTGATGCATGGCCCCACCTACATGGCCAATCCCCTCGCCTGTGCCGCTGCCAATGCCTCGCTGGATCTGTTCGAGCGCGAACCGCGCCTGGACCAGGTGGCGGCGATCTCCGCCGGCCTGGCGGCGGGGCTGGAGCCCGCACGCGATCTCAAGGGCGTGAAGGATGTGCGCACCCTGGGCGCCATCGGTGTGGTGCAGTTGGAGGCTATGCGTGACCTCAACGGCCTGAAGCAGCGCCTGATCGACCGGGGCGTCTGGGTGCGGCCCTTCCGCGACATCGTCTACCTGACGCCGTCCTTCACCATGGACGGCGACGATCTGGCCTTCCTCAGCCGCGCGGTGGTGGAGGCCGTCGCCGACCATCTGCGGGCGACGCCATGAGCTTGCGCAAGCGTTCCGTCCTCATTGCCGGCCATCCCACCAGCGTGACGCTGGAGGAACCCTTCTGGGAAACCCTGAAGGACATGGCCTCGGCCCGGGGCCTGTCGATCAACGCCCTGGTGGAGGAGATCGACGGCAACCGTGACGGCAACCTGTCCAGTGCGCTGCGCGTCGCCGCACTGCTGTGGGTGAAGGCTCAAATCAACTGAGTGACACCAGCGTCACCAGCTTCACGTCCGGCTGGTGCGCCAGGGTGAAGGTCACCTGCTCATAGCGCAGCAGGCCGTCCTCCGGATGGCGGAAGACGCGTTCGCCGCCGGCGCGGCCGGTGACGGCGTGGGCATGCCACAGATCGGCGAAGACGGGGCTGCGGGCATTCAAATCCGCCACCAGGGCCCGCATGCCGGGATCGTCCAGATGGTGGCTGTAGTCCACCCGGAATTCCGCCACCACCCGCCGCGCGCGGTCGTCCCAATCGGGAATCAGGCCGTGGGCCGCCGGGTTCAGGAACAGGTAGCGCAGCTGGTTGCGCTCCGTCGCCCTATCGTCCAGCCAACCGGTGAACAGCCGGGCGGCGGCCCCGTTCCAGGCCAGGGCGTTCCATTGCCGGTCCAGCAGATAGGCGGGATGATTGATGCCCCGTACCAGCGCGTCCAGCGCCGCTGCGACGACCGGCGGGGGCCGAGCCGGCCCGTCCTCCGGATCGCGCTTGCCCGCCAGGTCGAACAGATAGGCGCGTTCCGCCGCCGACAGGCGCAGGGCGCGCGCCAGGCGGCCCAGGGCGGATGGGGAGATGGAGACGTCGCGGCCCTGTTCGATCCAGGTGTACCAGGTGACGCTGACCCCGCCCAACTGCGCCAGTTCCTCCCGCCGCAGGCCGGGGGTGCGGCGGCGCGGGCCGGTTGCCAGGCCGCAGGCACCGGGGCTCAGCCGTTCGCGCTGCGCCCGCATGAACTCGCCCAGTTCCTGGCGTTTGGAGGTGTCCAGGGTGTCCATCGGTGGCTGTTCCAAGCGGAGAGGGGAAGCATTGGATACCAGTATAAAGCTGGATCTGGTACCAGTTTAAGCGCCTGTCATCCTGTCCATCCACCCCGCCGCAAGGGGAAGAAGAATGGAGACCCCAAGGAAATGACTGCTCAAGAAACCATCACCCGGCATCGCGACCAGGAATCGCTGGTCGCCGGCCAATTCGGGCCCCAGGCGGGCGCCTATGTCGCCAGCGCCGTCCATGCCCAGGGTGAGGATCTGCGACAACTGGCCGGCCTGGTGGCGGGCAAGGGGTACAAGACAGTGCTGGATTTGGGGTGCGGCGGCGGCCACGTCGCCTTCACCGTGGCGCCGCATGTGGGCCGGGTGACGGCCTGCGACCTGTCGCCCGACATGCTGGCCGCTGTGGCGGCGGAGGCCGGGCGGCGCGGCCTGGACAACATCACGACTGAGGTCGGCCGCGCCGACGCCGTGCCGGCGGGCGACGCGCACTTCTGCGCCGTGGTCAGCCGCTACAGCGCCCACCACTGGCCGGACCTGGCGGCGGGCTTGGCCGAGGCGCGCCGGGTGGTGAAGCCGCGCGGCGTCGCCGTCTTCATGGACGTGGTGACGCCGGCCGATCCCTTGCTGGATACCTTCCTGCAATCCATCGAACTGCTGCGCGACCCGTCGCACGTGCGCAACTACGCGGTGGCGGAATGGCGGTCGGCGCTGGAAGGGGCGGGGTTCCGCGTCACCGGCGTGACGCAACGCCGCCTGCGGCTGGAGTTCAGCAGCTGGATCGCGCGCATGAACCCGCCGGACAGCCATGTCGCCGCCATCCGGTCCCTGCAGGGGCGCATGTCGTCCCGGGTGACGGACCACTTCGCCGTCGAGGCCGACGGCACCTTCACCCTGGACACGGCAACGTTCGAGGCCGTGCCGGTTTGATATCAGGCGTCATGAGGCGCCGCCTCATGACGCTAGCCCGCGACTGCGGGCGCCGGACCTTTTCGGGGAGCCGAAGGCGGATTGGAAAGGGAGGATAAGCCAAGCCGCCGGATGGCGGCGCCCGGCGTATGAGGGCGCACTACTTCTTGAAAAACGCGGCGGCGGCGTTGACCGAGGCTTGCTTGGCCTTGATGGCGTCGTCGACGCGCGCCACCTCCGCCTCCAGGCTGTTGCGGTATTCCCGCAACTCGCCCACCGACAGGCGGGCGATGTCCAGGAAGCCTGTGGGGCGCTGGGGCGGCGGGGCGATGTCGTCGGTATCCATGGCCTTCACTCGATGATCTGGGAAGCAGGATTGGTTAAGCGTTGCGGTTGCCACTGTGCCGCCGGGGGCCTACATGGTGCAAGACCGACAAATGGAGAGCGTCGCCCCATGCGTGCCATCGCCATCACCGCCCCCGGCGGCCCGGACGTCCTGCAAGCCGTTGAAAGGCCGACACCCACGCCCGGTCCGGGCGAGGTCCTGATCCAGGTCGCCGCCGCCGGCGTCAACCGTCCCGACTGCCTGCAACGGGCCGGTTATTATCCGCCGCCGCCCGGCGCCTCCGACCTGCCGGGGCTGGAGGTGGCGGGCACCGTCGCCGCCTTGGGTGAGGGTGTCACCGGCTGGGCCGTGGGGGATGGCGTCTGCGCCCTGGTGAACGGCGGCGGTTATGCCGACCTGGCCGTGGCGCCGGCCACCCAGTGCCTGCCCGTGCCGGCAGGCTTCAGCCTGGTGGAGGCGGCGGCCTTGCCGGAGACCTTCTTCACCGTCTGGACCAATGTGTTCGATCGGGGCCGCCTGGCGGCCGGGGAGACATTCCTGATCCATGGCGGCACCAGCGGCATCGGCACCACGGCCATCCAGTTGGCCAAGGCCTTCGGTGCTCGCGTGTTCGCCACCGCCGGCGGGCCGGAGAAGGCCAAGGCCTGCCAGGATCTGGGCGCCGACCGGGGCATCGACTACAAGGCGGAGGATTTCGTGGCCGTGGTCAAGGAACTGACCGGCGGTCGCGGCGTCGATGTCATCCTGGACATGGTGGGCGGCGACTATCTGCCCCGCAACATCGAGGCCCTGGCCGACCAGGGCCGCCACGTCACCATTGCCTTCCTGAGGGGCCCCAAGGTGACGCTGAACCTGACCCCGGTGATGACCAAGCGCCTGGTGCTCACCGGCTCCACCCTGCGTCCGCGCAGTGTGGCGGAGAAGGGCGCCATCGCGGCCAGCCTGCTTGAAAAGGTCTGGCCCCTGCTGAACGCCGGTACGGTGCGGCCCCTGATCCATGAGACCTTCCCCCTGGATCAGGCGTCGAAAGCCCATGCCCTGATGGAAAGCAGCCAGCACGTGGGCAAGATCGTCCTGACGGTTGATGGACGGGCCTAGCCAGATCAATAGAAGCGGCGGCCGGGTCATAGTCCGTAAAAAGGCATGGCCTCGCCCGTCGCGTGCCTCTATATAGCTGATGTACGCGTCACAGTTTTTTCGTCCGGCTGCGTGGGGCCTTCAGCCCGCGCGACGGGCGAATATTGCTTTTCGCGACCGTATTTGACGGATTTCAGGCGTGTTGGTGGGGAATAGGTTCCCCGCCACGGGTTAGGAGGAAGCATGGCACTGCCCTTGATGCCGAAGGCGACCGCGGTCTGGTTGGTTGAGAACACCGCGCTGTCCTTTGAGCAGATCGCCGAATTCTGCGGCATGCATTCGCTGGAAGTGCAGGCCATCGCCGACGGCGAAGTGGCGATCGGCATGGTCGGGCGCGATCCGGTGGTCAACGGTGAGTTGACCAAGGACGAGATCGAGCGCGGCGAGAAGAACCAGGACGTCAAGCTGCAGATCCGCATCCACGACCTGCCGCAGCCGGTGGCCCGTGCCAAGGGCCCGCGCTACACCCCGGTGACCAAGCGCGGCGACAAGCCCGACGGCATCGCCTGGGTGCTGAAAAGCCACCCGGAACTGTCGGACGCCGCCATCTCGCGCCTGATCGGCACCACCAAGCCGACCATCGCCGCCGTGCGCGACAAGACCCACTGGAACACCAGCAACATCAAGCCGCGCAGCCCCGTGCTGCTGGGCCTGTGCAGCCAGCGTGAGCTGGAGGCCGCCCTGTCCCGCGCCCGCCGCGGCCTGCCCGAGCCGGAGCTGGAGCCCACCACCCTGCTGGAAACCGCCGAGGACCGCGCGCTGGCCGAACAGCAGGCCTACGCCGCGGAACATGAGGAGGAGATCGAGGACTGACCGTCCCGATCTACCATCCGGCAAAACGAAACGGCGGCCCCCGCAAGGAGGCCGCCGTTTCTGTATTTGCACTAAACGCCCCCCTTCAACCCACCGGTACGGGGTTCCGTACCGGTGGTAGCCCGCGACCGCGGGCGCCGGAGATTTACGGGGAGCGTTAGCGGACCGGAAATCGAGGACAAGCCAAAGGCGCGGATGCGCCTGCCGGCGCTTGAGGAAAACGAACAGACTCAGGCCGCACTCGGCCAATCCGTGTAGCCCTTGGCGCCGCCGCCGTAGAACGCCTCCTGCGGGGCCTGGGCCAGGGGGGCGCCGGTCTTCAGGCGGTGCACCAGGTCGGGGTTGGCGATGAAGGGGCGGCCGAAGGCCACCAGGTCGGCCCGGCCCTCGGCGATGGCGCGGGTGGCCAGGGCGGCGTCATAGCCGTTGTTGGCGATGTACTCGCCGCCGAACTTCCGGCGCAGGGCCTGGAAGTCGAAGTCCAGGGCGCCGTTGGGCCCCCGCGTCTGGCCTTCCACGCAGTGCAGGTAGGCCAGGTTCAGTTCGCCCAGTCGTTCGGCCAGGAAGCCGTAGGTGCCGTTGGGGTCGCTGTCCAGCGGGGTGTTGCCCGCCGCCTGGGTGATGGGCGACAGGCGCACGCCGACGCGGTCGGAACCCCACACCCCGGCCACGGCCGCCGCCACCTCCACCGTCAGGCGGGTGCGGTTCTCCACGCTGCCGCCATAGCGGTCGGTGCGGTGGTTGGTGCTGTCGCGGATGAACTGCTCCAGCAGGTAGTTGTTGGCGGAGTGCACCTCCACCCCGTCGAAGCCTGCCGCCTTGGCGTTCTCCGCCGCGCGGACGTAGTCCTGGATGATGCCGGGGATCTCATCCGTCTCCAGCGCGCGGGGCGGGCTGGGCTGGGCGAAGCCGTTCTCGACATAGGTCTCGCCGCCCGCCTGGATGGCGCTGGGCGCCACCGGGGCGGCCCCGCCCTCCTGCAGGCTGGAATGGGAGATGCGACCCACGTGCCACAACTGCATCACGATATGGCCGCCGGCCTGGTGCACGGCGTCCGTCACGGCCTTCCAGGCCGTCACGTGCTCGGGCGCGTAGATGCCGGGGGTGAAGGCATAGCCGCGACCCTGGCGGGAGATGTTGGTGGCCTCGGTGATGATCAGGCCGGCGCTGGCTCGCTGGCGGTAGTACTCCACCGCCAGGGGCGTGTGCACGCCGTCCATGCCGGCGCGGGCGCGGGTCAGGGGGGCCATGGCGATGCGGTTGGCGACGGGGATGGCGCCGATGCGGCCGGGGGTGAAAAGGGCGGGGGTGGTGGACATGTGGCGGACCCATCTGATTGGGGGCTAGGAGCAGGGCCGGGGGCAGCGCCGCGCCGGTCCTCAGCAACATAGGGCCGACCGGGTCCCCTTTTTAGCCCGCGCTTGCGTCTACACCCTTCGCGATTCGTGAATAATGGTGGGGTCGTCCTTTCCGCGGCGCCATTGTCCAAATGCGGCGTTCCCGTACCAGGCGATATCACCCATCTCGGTTATTTCCGGGTGGACGGCATGCCGGCACCAGGGCTAGATCCCAGGCATGACCACCGCCAAACCCCGTCTCATCGTCGGCATCAGCGGCGCCTCCGGCGCCGTCTACGGCATCCGCCTGCTGGAAACGCTGCGCCCGTTGCCCATCGAAACCCACCTGGTGATGAGCCGGTCGGCGGAAATGACCCTGGCGCATGAGACGGACCTGAAACCCGCCCAGGTGCGGGCGCTGGCCGACGTGAACCATGCCGTGGCCGACGTGGGCGCCAGCATCTCCAGCGGCAGCTTCCGCACCCTGGGCATGGTGGTGGCGCCCTGTTCCGTGCGCACGATGAGCGAGATCGCCACCGGTGTCACGTCCAGCCTGCTGACGCGGGCGGCTGACGTGGTGCTGAAGGAGCGGCGCCGCCTGGTGCTGATGGTGCGTGAGACGCCGCTGCACCTGGGCCATCTGCGCACCATGGCCACGCTGGCGGAAATGGGCGCCATCATCACGCCGCCGGTGCCGGCCATGTACACCCGGCCGCAGTCGGTGGACGATCTGATCGATCACACCGTGGGCCGCGTGCTGGACTTGTTCGACATCGACACCGGCCGCGTGCGCCGCTGGGGCGAGGAACCGGCCGGGGATACCGAAGCCGACTGAAGCTCAGCCGTCCAGCTTGGCCGTCAGGCCCAGGAAGGCGGGCAGGGGGTGGGTGACGATGTAGGTCGGCACGGGCCCCAGGTACTCGCGCATGCGGCCCTTTTCCACGAAGCGCTTGCGGAAGCGGCTGTGGGTCAGGAAGGGCAGGATGCGGGGGGCGATGCCGCCGGCGATGTAGACGCCGCCCAGGGCACCGATGGACAGGGCCAGGTTGCCGGCCACGGTGCCCAGCATGCCGCAGAAAAGGTCCAGCGCCTCGACACAGGCGGGGTCGCCGGCGTGCGTGGTGCCGGCCGCCGTGACTTGCGCTGCGGTCAGGCGCTGCGGCTCCTTGCCGTCGGCTAGGCACACCGCCTCATACAGGTTCACCAGGCCGGGGCCGGAGATGACGCGCTCGGCCGAGACGTGGTCGAACTGCTTGCGCAGCACGGCCAGTATCAGGGACTCGCGGTCGTTGATGGGGGCCATGGTGACGTGGCCGCCCTCGGTCGCCAGCGCGCTCCAGCCCGGCTGGCCGTTGCTGCGCTTGCGCGGCACCAAGGCGGAAACGCCCAGGCCGCTGCCAGCACCCAGGACGGCGATGGGGGCATCGGCCTTGGGCGCGCCCTCACCCACCTGCACGCGGTCGTCGGGGCCCAGCGTCGGGATGGACAGGGCCACGGCGGTGAAGTCGTTGAGGACCTCCAGCCGGTCCAGCGCCAGGGAGCGGCGCACGCCGGCGATGGAGAATTCCCAGGGCAGGTTGGTCATGCGGATGCGATCGCCCGTCACCGGGCCCGCCAGCGCGATGGCGGCCTGCTTGGGCCGCGCGCCCGGCGCCTCCAGCGCCAGATAGGCCTCCGCCGCCGCTTCCAGCGAGGGATAGTCGGCGCAGGGCAGGATGCGCACGCCGGAGATGTTGACCGGATGGCCGTCGCGGTCACTGGATTCGGAGAGGGCGAACCGGGCGTTGGTGCCGCCGATATCCGCCAAGAGCGAGAGGCCCTGCATGGTGACCGCCTTCCTTTAACCCGTTTCCTTCCCGACTCAACGATCACCCGGCCGCTTGGTTCAAGGACCGGGGAGGTCTGTCCCCTTATTAAAGAGGGGGACATGCCTCGATGGAAAGCCCGGTGGGGCGCTTTCCATACCCGTCTTAGACCGTGGCGGAGACAGCGCTGTCAATATCGTTGGTGTAAGAAAACAGGGGCAGGGGCACCCCGGACGATGTAACGCAATTACATGAGTTTTCGTTGAATCAATGTGTTGCGTCGCACAACGGTTGGGGTAAGCCGTTGAGGGAGCGCTTCCTCCAATGAACTGATTAATCAAGATTCTTTGGCTAAAACGCATTTTCCGCTTGATCAACCGGGGTCGGATCGGCATATTGTGCAGTGCGACATGGCCGCGATTGTGGTTCTGTCGTAACGCACTTCTTGGGCGTTTCCTCCCTAAACTCAAGGCCGCGCCGTTTGGCGCGGCCTTCTTTATTTCCGGGGTTGGAACAGCCCTGGAACCCCGTTCCAGGATGGGGCCGGCCGATGATTCGGCGCCGGGCCGACCGGGGTGAACCCCGCGGCCTTTGCAAAATCCCAGGTGACGTAAACTGCATTTCCAGGTGCCCCTTTATCGAAGGGCGCTGATGGCGCGTGCGCGGGATGGCTCCGCCCTCACGTGCGCGCATTTACGGGCCCATGAAGGCGATAGCGTCCATGGCAAGACTGCCGCTGGAATCGCCCCCCCCGCGCGGTACCCGGAAAAATTTCGGATTGATGAAACAGAAGGGTTGCCAGCCACGGTGGGCGGTGCTAAACACCCGCCCACGCCGATGCCCTGGTTCGCCAGGCCCCGCAAAAATCGGTGGATTTGAAGGATGGGCGCGTAGCTCAGCGGGAGAGCACTACCTTGACATGGTAGGGGTCACAGGTTCAATCCCTGTCGCGCCCACCATCCTTCCCCCAGAAGTCATTGATGTTTTAGGGCTGGCGTTCTGCCGGCCCTTTTCGTATGCGCGGTCGCCGGCCGCGCGGCGCCATGCCGCGCGGGGCTGCCACATGTGGTCCTCAGCCTTTGGACTTGGACAGGAAGGCCTGGAAGGCGGCGCGCGCCTCCGGGCTGGACAGCGCCTGGGCGAACAGGGCCGCCTCCTTGGCGATGGTCTCCAGCACCTGGGGTGTGTCGTGGCGCATCAGGGCCTTGGTCTGGGCCATGGCGTTGCGCGGCTTGGCGGCCAGCGCCTTGGCCTTGGCGGCGGCGTGGGCGTACAGCGTTTCCGTGGGCACCACGGCGTTGATCAGGCCGGCGGCCTCCGCCGCGTCGGCGGTCAACGCCTCCCCCAGCATCAGCATGGCGGCGGCGCGCGGGTGGCCCATCAGGCGGGCGGCCAGCACGCTGGATCCCGCCTCCGGCACCAGGCCCAGGCTGACGAAGGGCATGGCGAAATGGGCGGTGGGGGCGGCATAGACCAGGTCGCAATGCATCAGCAGGGTGGTGCCGATGCCCACCGCGTGCCCCTCCACCGCCGCGACGATGGGTTTGGGGAAGGTGACCAGGGTGCGCAGGAAACGCATCACCGGGTTGTCGGCGCCCAGTGCCGGGGTGGCCAGGAAATCCGCCAGGTCGTTGCCGGCGGTGAAGCTGCCGCCTTCGCCCTGGATGACCACGGCGCCGATGGTCTCATCACCGGCGGCACCCGCCAGCGCGTCGGCCAGGGCCGTGTACATGGCGCCGGTCAGGGCGTTGCGCTTTTCCGGCCGGTTCAACACCAGGGTGCGCACCCCGCTTCCATCCTCCACCAGGACCGCCGCGTGACTCATCTTGTACCCTCCCGTTATCGCCCCGGCCGAGGTGCGGACACCCCTGGGGTTAGTGATTGCTTATCCGATGATGCTGCCGCAGCCATGGGTTGGCATCAAGGCCGGCGGCGGGCCCCGTCACCAAATCTTATAAAATTATCAAAAAGTTCGATGATTCAGCCGTTTGCCGTCTGAACCACCCATGATCCAAATCAATTCCCGGCCTGTGCGACAGGTATATGCCTGATGGAAGAAATCAGGAGAGAAACAATCCCATGTCCATGCCCAGGGCGGCTTTCCCTTCCCCAAACAGGGCGCTTACCGGCGTCGAGCGCCGCTTCGGCGATGATGAGGTCATCGTCACCAAGTCCGACCTGAAGGGGCGCATCACCTACGCCAACCGAACCTTCCTGACCGTCTCGGGATACACGGAGCGAGAGGCGCTGGGCGCGCCGCACAGCATCCTGCGCCATCCCGGCATGCCGCGCAGCGCCTTCCACCTGATGTGGCGGATGATCGGCGAGGGGCGGGAATTCTTCGGTTACGTGCTGAACCGGGCCAAGCATGGCGACCATTACTGGGTCTTCGCCCATGTCACGCCCAGCTTCGGCGCCGGGGGGGAGATCACCGGCTATCACTCCAACCGGCGGGCGCCCGACGCGCGCGTCATCGCGGAGTCGGTGGCGCCACTGTACCGCCACCTGGTGGAGGAAGAGGCGCGGCAGGCCAGCCTGTCGGCTGCCATCGCCGCCGGCACCGCCCTGCTGGACCGCACGCTTACGGAATTGGAGACGGACTATGACCGCTACATGTTCTCTCTGCAAGGCTAAGGCGGCGGCGCTGGGCGCCCTGGTCGCGCTCGCAGCCGCCGTGTGGATGCGGCCGTCAGCGGGCATCCATCATGGCATCGTGCTTGCCGCCGCGCTGCTGGTGCTGTCGGCCCTGTGGCAGCTGCGCCGGCTGGTGGCCGAGATGGCGCGGGCCCGTACGGTGCTGGAGGCGCTGGCCGCCGGCGATTTCGAGCGTCGGGTGGTGGGTGTGCGCGAGCGGGGGCCGGTGGGCGCCCTGCAGAACGCGGTGAACGACGCCGCCGACCGGGCGGACGCCTTCGTCCGCGAGGCGCAGGCCGCCCTGCAGGCCGTGACCCGGCGCCAGGATTATCGCCGCGTCATCGAGAAAGGCATGCCCGGCACCTACCGCCAGGCGGCCCAGGCCATCAACGCCGCCACCGCCGCCATGGGCGCCAAGGCCACGGCCTTCCGCGCCACCACCGAGCGGTTCGAGGCCGGCATGCGCGCCGTGGGCCAGGGACTGGCCCAGGCCGCAGGCCATGTGCAGGAGGCCGCGCACGACATGTCCCGCGCCGCCGATGTCACCCAGGACCAGTCGCTGATGGTCGCGGGTTCCGCCCAGCAGGCCAGCGGCAACGTCCAGATGGTGGCGGCGGCGACGGAGGAGCTGACGGTGTCCATCGCCGAGATCGGGCAGCAGGTGGACCGCTCCACCACCATTGCCGGCCAGGCGGTGCGCCGCACCGGCGACACCACGCGCCAGGTGGCGGGGCTGGCGGACGCCGCCGCCCGAATCGACGCCATGGTGGGCCTGATCACCGGCATCGCCAGCCAGACCAACCTGCTGGCCCTGAATGCCACCATCGAGGCGGCGAGGGCGGGCGAGGCGGGCAAGGGCTTCGCCGTCGTGGCGCACGAGGTGAAGGGCCTGGCGGACCAGACGGCCCGTGCGACGGAGGATATCCGCACCCTGGTCGGCACCATCCACAGCGCCACCCAGGCGGCGGTGGGTTCGATGACCGACGTTTCCCGCGTCATCGACGACGTCAACGCCATCACCGTGTCCATCGCGTCGGCCATGGAACAGCAGCGCGCCGCCACGGCGGAGATCGCCCGCAACGTGGACCAGGCGGCGCAGGGGGCGGCCGACGTCTCCACCCGCATGGGCTCGGTCAACGACAGCGCCAGCCGCGCCGGCACCGCCGCCGGACGTCTGCTGACGGCGGCTGACGATCTTTCGCGCCAGTCGGACGCGGTGAACGGCAACCTGAATGCTTTCCTCACCGCCCTGCGTGAGGTGGTTTAAGCCAAATTCGTGTGATGGGACGCGGGCTTGCGCCATGTGCGGTTGATGGAACAATGCGGCAAGGGGGGTGTTGGATACGTCGTTCACTTGTTCAAGGCTGTTAACCCAATCTTTAGAGGTCCCGGCAAAATATCGGAGTGTGGTGTTGGGGACGGCGACAGGGCCGGTCCGGAAAACCACGTCGGATCCGGTGCCGCGGGCGGCCCCGGACATACTGAAAGGGGACGGGCGATGGGTTCATTCTCTTCCGATTCGGTTGATCTGCTGCGGGCCTATACTGCCCAGGCCAACCGCTACCCCATGCTTTCCCCCGAACGCGAACTCGACCTGGCGTTACGCTGGGCGAACGCCCAGGACCAGCGCGCCGCCGATGAGCTGGTGCACAGCCACATGCGCCTGGCCATCAAGATCGCTTCACGCTATGCCCGCTCCGGTCTGCCGGTGGGTGACCTGGTGTCGGAAGCCAACATCGGCCTGGTGAAGGCGGTGCAGCGCTTCGACCCGTCGCGCGGCTTCCGCCTGGCGACCTACGCCCTGTGGTGGATCCGGGCGGAGGTGCAATCCTATGTCCTGCACAACTGGTCCATGCTGAAGGGTGGCAACACGGCGGCCCTGAAGCGCCTGTTCTTCAACCTGCGTCAGGCCCAGCGCCGCCTGGGCGTCCACGACCGCATGATGACGGACGAGGAGGCGGAACGCATCGCCACCGAAATGTCCGCCACGGTGGAGGAGGTGCGGGAGATGGAGCACCGCTTCGCCACCCCCATCGCCTCCCTCAACGTCACCATGGGTGATGAGGGGGACCAGGAGGCCATGGACCTGCTGGCCGACGACAGCGAATCGGTGGAGGTCATGCTGGCCGACGGCAGTGAACTGCGTCAGCGCAAGGGCCTGATGATGGACGCGCTGAAATCTCTGGGCGACCGCGAGCGGCACATCTTCATCTCGCGCAACCTGGCGGAAGAGCCGGTGACCCTGGAATGCCTGGCGCAACACTACGGCGTCAGCAAGGAACGCATCCGCCAGATCGAGACCGGTGCCTACAGCAAGGTGGCGCGGTGCGTGCGGCGCGCGGCGGAAGGCGGCACCACCGCCGCCCCCATCCTGCCCATGGCGGCCAAGCGCGCCAAGTCCGGCGTCGGCCGGGTGCCCAACGCCCACGACCTGATGGTCCAGGCGGCACGCTCGGCCGCCTGAGGCCCAAGGGCCTCAGGCTTGTTTGTTGTCCTCAGGCGCCGGCGGGGCATCCGCCCCTTGGCTGTCCTCGATTTCCAGTCCGCCTGCGGCTCCCCGGAAATCTCCGGCGGCCGCAGTTGCGGCCTAGCCCAGTTCCAGGTGGAACTGGGCCTCGGCGCCTGTCGGCAGGCATCAGTTTTCTTCAATCCCCCGCTGCCAGGCCCTCGCGCCTGGGGTCCACGCCGCCTTGCAGGCCGGTGGCCGTGCGTTTGATGACGTGCAGGCCGCTGGGCATGGACTTCAGTTCCACCGTCTGGCCCAGTGCCTCCAGCCCCGCCTTCAGCGGCGGGGCCCAGGGGCCGCTCTCCAGGGCCGTGGTGCCGTTGCGGTTGACGATGCGTGGCAGGCTGACGGCCGCCTGCGCATCCAGGCCCCAATCCAGGGCGGCGATGATGGTTTCCGCGACATAGCCGATGATGGCCGGCCCGCCGGGGGAGCCCACCACCAGCACCGGTTTGCCCGCCTGATCGAAGACGATGGTGGGCGCCATGGAAGACCGGGGCCGCTTGCCTGGCGCCACGGCGTTGGCCACCGGCAGCCCCGTGCCCGCCGCCGTGGGGATGAAGGAGAAGTCGGTCAGCTGGTTGTTCAGCACATAACCATCGACCGCCATGCCCGATCCGAAGGCGAACTCCACCGAGGTGGTGAAGGACACGGACATGCCGTCCTTGTCCATCAACGACATGTGCGAGGTGGAGGGGATGTCCGCCTGCCAGCCGGGCCCGTAGAGCGCGCCTTGCTTCTGCGGCGGGGTGCCGGCTGCCACCGGGCCCTGGGCCGCGTGCGCGGGATCGATCTGGCGGGCGCGGTCGGCCAGGTATTCCCGGTCCAGCAGGCCCTTGGTGGGTACCTTTATGAAGGCCGGGTCGCCGACATACAGGTCGCGGTCGGCATAGGCCAGGCGGCTGGCCTCCACCATCAGGTGCCAGGCGGTGGGTGAGCCCTGACCCAGGCCCTTCATGTCGAAATGTTCCAGCAGGCCCAGCATCTCCAGGATGGCGATGCCGCCGGAGCTGCTGGGCCCCATGCTGCACACCTTCCACTGGCGGTAAGGCGCACACAGGGGTTCGCGATCCTCGACCTGGTAGGCGGCCAGGTCCTGGTCGGTGACCAGGGCCGGCGCGTCTCGTGCCGGCGTGGGCAGCAGGGCACCGTCGGCCAGATGCCGGGTCAGGTCGTGGCCCAGCGCGCCATGGTAGAAGGCGTCGGCCCCCTGGGCCGCCAGTACTTCCATGGTGTGCGCCAGGGCGGGGTTGCGGAAGGTCTCCCCCGCCTGCAGGGGCGTCAGCACGCCGTCGGGCCCCTTGTGGAAGAACAGGGCCACCATGTCGGGCCTGTCTTTCAGCAGGGGCGTCAGCTGGGTCAGCAGCAGCGACAGGCGCGGGGTGACGGTGAAGCCGTCGCGGGCCAGGCGGATGGCGGGCTGGAACAGCGTGGCCCAGGGCAGCTTGCCGAAGCGGCGATGGGCGTCGGCCAGCAGGGCCGGGATGCCCGGCGTGCCCACGGCGCGGCCCCCATCGAAGGCGCGCATCAGGGGCATGGGTTTGCCGTCCGGGCCCAGGAAGCGGTCGGCTTTCGCGCCGGCCGGCGCCGTCTCCCGCCCATCCAGGGAGATCAACGCCTTCGCCGCCGGGTCCCAGATCATCATGTATCCGCCGCCGCCCAGGCCGGACGATTGCGGCTCCACCAGGCCCAGCACCAGTTGCACGGCGATGGCGGCATCCACGGCACTGCCGCCTTGGCGCAGCATCTCATGCCCGGCCTCCACCGCCAGCGGATTGGCGGCCACCACCATGTCGGACTTGGCCTCCACCAGCGGTCGCGGATTGAACGGCGAGGCCAGTTCCGGATCCGGCATCTGCGCGCCGGCCATGCCGGGCAAAACCAGCGCACCGGCCAGCAGCAGGGCGGCCAGGGGGCGACGGAACGGGCGGGCGGGGGCGTGCTGCCAGGCGGGGTTGTGCATGCCTGACAATGGCATGGCCTGGAACGGGTGAGAACCGCATTGGGCGAGACGCGCGGGCGATGCGAACGCGCTGTCAACAAGAGGGACCGCTACCAAAACAAAACGCGCCGCCCGATGTGGACGGCGCGTTCCGTGTCTCCGGCCCGCAAATAAAGCTCCCCAACGCCAGCGTCATGAACGCCAGCGGGTCGAGGACAGATCCCCATCAGGAAAACAGGAAATCCGGCGCCGGGGTGCCCGGCGCCGTCAATCCCGTTCTACCGATCAGGTGGATCAGAGGACTTCCACGCGATTGGCCTGCGGACCCTTCTGACCCATGCTGGTCGTCAGGCGCACCCGCTGCTCCGGCGCCAGGGCGCGGACGCCCGAACGCTCAAGCGCGGTGATGTGGACGAACACGTCCTTCCCACCGCCATCGGGGGTCACAAAGCCAAAGCCCTTGTCGGCGCTGTAGAACTTCACAGTGCCTTCGATGGTTTCGGTCGGGCCGCTGCTGCTGCTGCTGCTGCCGCCCTGGTCCCAGCCACCAGCGGAGCGACGGGGCGCCGGGCCACCGAAGCTGTCGCGACGGCCAGCGCCGGCCGGGGCCGCCGTGGACTCGTCAACGCTGTGGATGGCGGCGACCTGCGGGCCCTTCTGGCCCTGCGACAGGTCGCAAGTGATGGTGGTGCCGTCAGCCAGGCTGTCATGGCCGAAGGCCTGCACGACCGAGGCGTGCAGGAAGGCGTCCGGCGACCCGTCGGACAGGGTCACGAAGCCGAAGCCTTTCGTGGGATTGTACCACTTGACGGTGGCGTTGACGCCCCGGCGGGTGATCTGCGGGCTCTGCGGAGAACGGCGCTCATACATGTGATTTGAACTCAACGTAGTCGATAAAGTGACTTGGCCGGGGGCACCGGTCGCAAGGACGGACCCGCCGCGCATCCCTCCCAAGCCGGACTTGGGTGCGCAGGAATTCCTCCTGTCTTTGAGCTTATACCTAAAAAAATGTAACTGCACCAGCCATGCGATGCCGTTCCATCAAGTCGTTTCAGGGGTAGGGGGGCGATGGTGGCGGCAATTGCGCCATCAACCTGCATTTGCCGCAATAACGTGTAGCAATGGTGATCTCAGGCCCCCAAATGTGGGGTTTTCATTTTGATCAGCCCGTTATCTTGATTTTCCATTGCTGAAGCTTGCGATAGATCGTCGATGGACTGATCTCCAACAACGCGGCGGCACGCGGCACGTCGTCGCCGGTGGCCGCAAGCGCACGTTGAATCGCCTGCTTCTCCAGCTGCCATAAAGGTTTGATTTCCCCCGCCTCATCGTGGGCAGCGGCGGGGGGCGTCGGAATGGGCGCGAAAACGGGGGCCGTCGTGGCCGTCGCCAGGGGCCCCCGCACCGGGGGAACGGCGGTGCGCAAGGCTTCCGGCAGCATGGCCAGGGTCAGCGCCGGCCCGTTGTTCAGCACCACGGCGTTACGCAGCACGTTTTGCAACTGCCGGACGTTGCCGGGGAAGTCATAGGCCGCCAGCGCCGATTCGGCATCGGCATCCAGGCGTTGAAAGCCCTTGCCCTCCTCCTGCGCCATGTCCGTCAGGAAATGGCGGGCGATCAGGCAAATGTCGCCGTTCCGCTCCCGCAAGGGGGGCAGGTGGATGGGCACCACATGCAGCCGGTAGTACAAGTCCTCGCGGAATCGCCCGGCCGCCACCTCGGCCAGCGGGTCGCGGTTGGTGGCGGAGATGAAACGCACGTCCACCTTCTCCACCTGCGTGCCGCCCACCGGCTGGAAGGTGCCGGTCTGGACGAAGCGCAGGATCTTGGCCTGCAGCTCCGCCGGCATCTCGCATACCTCGTCCAGGAACAGGGTGCCGCCGTCGGCCTGCCGGGCGGCACCCGCCCGGTCGCCGGCCGCCCCGGTGAAGGCGCCCTTCACATGGCCGAAGATCTCGCTTTCCAGCAGATCCTTGGGGATGGCGGCGCAGTTGATGGCCACGAAGGGCTGGGTGCGGCGGGGGCTGCACCGGTGGATGGCGTCGGCCGCCAGCTCCTTGCCGGTGCCGCTTTCCCCCGTCAGGAAGACGCTGGCGCGGCTGGGCGCCACGCTTTCGATCAGGCGGTAGACGGTCTGCATCGGCGCCGATGCGCCCACGAAGGCGTGGAAGCTGCCGCGGTCCAGTTCGCGGCGGTAATGGGCCACGATTCGGGTCAGGCGCCGCCGCTCCAGCGCGTTGCGCACGGTCACGATCAGGCGGGCGGCGGTAAAGGGCTTCACTAGGAAATCGAAGGCGCCGTCGCGCATCGCCGCCACCGCCACACTGATGGAGCCGTGGGCCGTCACCACGATGACGGGCAGCTCGGGATGGGCCTCGTGCGTGGCGCGCAGCACCTCCAGCCCGTCCATGTCCGGCAGCTTCAGGTCCAGGACCAGGGCGCCGGGCGGCCGGGCGCGCAGGCTGGCCAGCGCCTGCGTGCCGGTTTCCTGGTGCTCCACCTCATAGCCCTCGGTGCTCAGATATTCGGTGTAGACGCGGGCCAGCGGCACCGTGTCCTCCACCAGCAGCACCCGATTCAGGTCCGACTCGGTCATGGGCCAATCCGGTGTTGGGCGGCGGTGTGGCGGAAGGGGGTGGCACAAGATACGCAGGGCATTGGAATCGTGTCGTATTGGACGGACGGAAGCAATGTCCCGAACGGGCTGGGCGGGCTTCTTCGCGGTTGGACGGCATCACTTGGCCGCACGCGCGATTCAGCATGGGCATTTCAACCGCCGCGCAATGTCTGTACAATATGTTTCCGCATTAATGTTCCACGGGGCTGGTTGTACGCATGGCTGCCCACCAGGGCTCAAAGGGGGCGGCGCTGCCGCAGGCGACCATCAAGGACAGGTTCGTCGCCTGGTGGGAAGGGTACGATCTGGCGACCCTGCTGAGCCGTCGTCCGCGCGGCGAGGATGACCCCGACGGTCATGGCGGCGGTGGCTATGGCGGCCAGGCCCACGGCCCCGGCTCCACGGCGGAGCAGCGCGCCGGCATGAACCGTGCCGGCAAGCCCCTGTGGACCGCCACCCGGGTGCAGGTGGCGGAAAAGATCTGGGGCGACGGTTACGCCACCCCCGGCGGCAACGACCACATTCCCACCCTGGTGAAACCCCTGGGCCTGAACCCGGCCATGAGCGTGCTGGACCTGGCCGCCGGCCTGGGCGGGTCCACCCGCGCCATGGCGGCGCAGTTCGGCGCCTGGGTGACGGGGCTGGAGGCCAATCCCGTGCTGGCCGAGGCCGGCATGTTCCGCTCGCACAAGGCGGGCCTGGCGCGCCAGGCGCCCGTCCAGCAGTTCGATCCGGAGACCTTCACCTGGCCCAAGCGCGTCGACGCGGTGTTCGCCAAGGAAGGTTTCTACACCGTGCGCAACAAGGACGGGCTGCTGGACGCCATCGAGGCGGCGCTGAAGCCGCGCGGCCATTTCCTGTTCACCGACTACGTCCTGGACAAGGCCAAAGCCAGCGGCCCGGTCTTCAAGGGCTGGCTGGAACATGAACCGGTGGAACCGCACCCCTGGACCATCGAGCAGTACGCCCAGGGCCTGCAGCAGCGGAACCTGGACATCCGCATCACCGAGGACATCTCCGACCTGCAGCGCAGCCTGATCCTGACCGCCATCCAGAGCCTGGTGAACCACCTGGAACAGCACAGCATGGACCACGCCACCAAGGTCGCGGTGGTGGAGGAGGTGGAGCTGTGGGCCCGCCGGGTGGCGGTGCTGGATGCCGGTGTTCGGCTCTATCGCTATTACGTTCTGAAGCCGGCGGATATCAGCTGATCACTTTTACGATATGACTCAGGTTGACAGTCGGCCCCGCCCTTACTATTTTCCCGGCCTCCGTCCGTGATCCCATCCAAGTGCCCGAGTCCAAATCATGAAGATCGTGAACTCCCTGAAGTCGATGAAGACCCGCCACAAGGCTTGCCGCGTTATTCGCCGCAAGGGTCGCGTGTACGTCATCAATAAGCAGAACCCGCGCTTCAAGGCCCGTCAGGGCTGATTGAGCGTCTATCTGCCCGATAGCCGGCTCGCCGGCCATCGGACTAAAAACCGCGCCCCGTCAGAGGCGCGGTTTTTCGTTTTGGCGTTTTGTGGCACTGCGCTTCATTTTGGCCGCTTTCCGCTGTTTTCCAGCAGCAGGAGAAGGCTGCCCGCGGCCAGGCCCCAGAAGGCCGCGCCCACGCCGAAGGGGGCGATTCCCGATGCCGTGGTGACGAAGGTGACGATGGCGGCCAGGCGGTGCCGGTCATCCGCCAGCGCGCCGTGCAGCGACGCCGCCAGGCTGCCCAGCAGGGCCAGGCCGGCCACCGCCTGGATCAGCAGGGGCGGTGACGCCGTGATGAAGGCGGCGGCGAATCCGGCGAACAGGCCCAGCACGATATAGGTGGCCCCCGCCGCGATGGCGGCCAGATAGCGTCGCGCGGGATCGGCCCCGGCCTCCGGCCCGGCACACAGCGCTGCGGTGATGGCCGACAGGTTGATGCCGTGCCCGCCCAGGGCAGCGATGGCCATGGTGCCCATCCCCGTCGAGACGAACGACGCGCCCACCGGCGCCTCATAACCATTGGTGCGCAGCACGGCCAGGCCCGGCACGTTCTGCGACGCCATGGTGACGATGAACAGCGGGATGGCGATGCCTGCCGCCGGCAGCAGGTTCCACACCGGTGCGGTAAGGACGGGGTGGGGCAGGGCCAGCGCGCCGGCGGGAATCGGCGTCGTGGCGCCCACGATGGCCACCGTCACCAGCACGGCGATGGGCACGGCGTAGCGCCGCGCGAATCGCCAGCCCAGCGCCCAGGCCGCCACGATGGGCAGGGCCAGCGTCGGCAACTGGGCCACCGCCTGGACCGGCGCCAGGCAAATTTCCATCAGGATGCCGCCCAGCATGGCGCTGGCGATGGGCAGGGGAATCGCCGCCACCGCCCGGCCCAGCGGGCGCCACAGGCCGGCCGCGGCGATCAGCGCCCCGGTCAGCAGGAAGGCGGTGACCGCCACGCCGAATCCGCCGTGCGGCACGCCCAGCCCCATCAGCAGGGCCGCCCCCGGCGTCGACCAGACGATGCTGATGGGCTGGCGCGTCCGCAGGCTGAGCCCGATGCCCACAGCCCCTTGGACCACGCACAGCACCAGCAGGCCGGACGCTGCCTGCGCCGGGCTGGCGCCCACCCCGGCCAGGCCTTGCAGGATGATGGCGAAGGTGCTGGCGAATCCGACCACCGCGGCCAGCACGCCCGCCGTCAGCGGCTGAAACCGGTCGCGGGACGGTGGGGGCGGGGCTGGGTCGCGCATCGGCCGGATCCTGGAAGGGGTGACAAGCGACTCCAGTGATGTCATGAATTGGATCCAATCGCCAAATGGATATTGGATGTCCGATCTTTCCGACCTCGACGCCCTGATCGCGCAAAGCGGCGGGCGCCACCGCACCGCCACCCAGTTCGTGGAGGCGACCCTACGTGTTGCCATCCTGTCCGGCCGGCTGCCCGGCGGTACCCCCCTGCGGCAGGAGGATCTGGCGGCGGCCTTCGGCGTCAGCCGCATGCCGGTGCGCGAGGCCCTGCGCCAGCTGGAGTCGCAGGCCCTGCTGGATTTCCAGCCGCACAAGGGGGCGGTGGTGACGGAGATTTCGGCGGCCGACGCCGCCGACACCTACGCCATCCGCCAGGCGCTGGAACCGGCGGCCCTGGCCCTGTCCATCCCCCACCTGACGGAGGTCGACTTCCAGCGCGCCGAGGATCTGATCGCCGAGATCGATAATGAACCAGACCCGGGTCGCATGGGCGAACTGAACCGCCGCTTCCACATGACGCTGTATGGTGCCGCCGGCCATCCCAAGCTGCTGGCCCTGACGGAAGGGCAACTGGCTTCCTTCGACCGTTACCTGCGCTTCCACCTGGCGGCCCACGGTTCCGACCACATGTCCCAGGACGAACACCGCGCCCTGCTGGCGGCGTGCCGTGATCGCGATGTCGAGCGGGCGGTGGCGGTGGTGCGCCAGCATCTGGCCACAGCCGCCGAGGCCCTCGCCGCCTTCTTCGCCAGCCGGGCATGAAAAAACCCCGCCGAATCGCTTCGGCGGGGCTCTCTCATTCAGCACTTGGGAACAGGATCACCAGACCTTGCAG
Organism: Azospirillaceae bacterium; assembly: GCA_028283825.1. Classification (NCBI taxonomy): domain Bacteria; kingdom Pseudomonadati; phylum Pseudomonadota; class Alphaproteobacteria; order Rhodospirillales; family Azospirillaceae; species Azospirillaceae bacterium. The sequence goes on from JAPWJW010000003.1 coordinate 112,826, forward strand.
GCCTTGTCGCCGCGGTTCATCGGCGTGCCGGCCTTGCAGTTGAAGGCTTGGGCGAACGCCGCGTTGTTGGAGACGACGCCGTTGACCCGATACTCGGACAGGGCATGCACGTCGGTGACGGCCAGGTTGCGGCGTTCGTCATCCCGTTCGTTGCTGCACCACACCTGGGCATAGCCCAGGAAGAACTTCTGTTCCTCCGTGAACTTCCCATCCTTGGCCGGCTTCTTGCCCTTCAGCGTGGCTTGCAGGGCCTTCAGCGCGATGGCGTGGCCGCCGTTGTCGGCCAGGTTCTCACCCAGGCTGGCCTGGCCGTTCAGGTGCACGTCGTCGATGGCGACGAAGCCGTTGTACTCATCCACCACGCATTGGGCGCGGGTCTTGAACTTCGCCGCGTCCTCTGCCGTCCACCAATCCTTCAGGTTGCCGTCCTTGTCGTACTGGCGGCCCTGGTCGTCGAAGCCGTGGGTCATCTCATGGCCGATGACGGCACCGATGGCGCCGTAGTTGATGGCGTCGTCGGCACCCGCGAAATAGAAGGGCGGCTGCAGGATGCCGGCCGGGAAGTTGATGTCGTTCTCGGTCGGGTCGTAATAGGCGTTCACGGTCGGCGGGCTCATCAGCCATTCCGTCCGGTCGTGCGGCTTGCCGATCTTGGCCAACTGGCGCGCTGTCTCGAACGTGTTGGCGCGCTGGGCGTTGCCCACCAGATCGTCCTTCGTCACCACCAGCTTGGAATAGTCGCGCCATTTGTCGGGATAGCCGATCTTGTCGAAGATCGTATCCAGCTTCTCATGCGCGCGCTTCTTGGTCTCGGCACTCATCCAGTCCAGCTGGTCGATATCGACCGAATATGCCGCCTTCAGGTTCTTGACCATGGCCAGCATCTTCTTCTTCTGTTCGGGTCCGAAGGCGGCCTTCACATAGTACTTGCCCAGATCCTCGCCCAGGGCGTTGTCGGCATCGGCGACGCAGCGCTTCCAGCGCGGCAGGTTCTGCTCCGTGCCGCGCAGTTTCTTGCTGAAGAAGTTGAAGCGTTCGTCGACGAAGGCCTGCGACAGGCGGGACGAATAGGTGTGCGCCACCGCCCACGACAGGTAGGTCTTCACATCGTCCAGCGACGCGCCAGCCAGCACCCCTTGCAGGGCCTTGAAGAAGTCCGGCTCCTGCACGTTTAGGGTGGCGAAGGCGGGGGCCTTGGTCGCCGTGAAATAGGCGGCCCAGTCGAAGCCGGGAACCAGGGTGGACAGCGTGCCCACCTTTTCCTTGTGGTTGGTCTGCTGCGGGTCGTTGAGGTCGGCCAGGCTGAGCGAGGCTTTGGCCAATGCCGTCTCGAGGCCCATCACCACCTTGGCTTTGGCGTCGGCCACCGCCGGGGCATCGCCCAGCAACTGGAAGGTGTGCGACACGTGCGCCACGTAGGCCTGGCGAATGTCGTCGAATTTCGCGCCTTCACGGATGTAGTAATCGCGATTCGACATGGCGACACCGCCCTGGGCGACGACGGCGATGTCCTGGCGCGCATCCTCGAAATCCGTCTGGGCGCCAAAACCGAAGAACACGTCCACGCCGTCGGCGTGCAGCGCCGCCGTCAGCGCCGGCAACTGGTCCTTGGACGTGAGCGCCTTCACCTGGTCCAGCAGCGGCTGGATGGGGGCGGCCCCCTTGGCGTCGGCCGCCCTCTCATCCATGCAGGCGGCGTAATAGTTGCCCACGCGCTGGTTGTCGGCGTTGGGATGGGCGATCACATCCTCCAGCGCCGTCTTCAGGATGGTCTGGTTGCGCTCATGCAGGGCGTTGAAGCTGCCCCAGCGCGACTGGTCGGCCGGGATGGGGTTGGCCTTCTTCCACGGCCCGCAGGCGTACATGTAGAAGTTCTGGCAAGGGTCGACCGACTCGTCCACCTGGGGCAGGGGCTCGGCCGCGGGCTTCGCCGTTTCCGCCTGGGCGATTTGCGGCAGGGCCAGCAGCGCCGTGGCCAGCGCGATCGGCGCCGCCCGGTTCAGGATGCCCGTGGTCAACTTGCTCATGAGGCCTTATCTCCACCTTGCGACTTTAGGGTTCCGCCGGCTTCATCGGCACGTGGCCTAACCCTAACTTGTGTTTATAATAAGATATACGCGCTTAAGGGGTTATCCCCTAAATCGGCGATATTCTCAACCTTTCTTGAAATGAGAAGGGGCGCCGGTTTCATTCCGGCGCCCCCGTCAGTGCTCTCCGCCTTACCAGACGCGGCAGGCCTTATCGCCCGCCACCATCTTGTCAGTGGGCTTGCAGTGGAACGCCTCCGCGAACTCCGTCATGTTCGACAGTGTGTCGTTGACCCGGTACTCACCCAGGGAATGCGGATCGGTCTGGGCCTGCAGGCGCCGGTATTCCGGCCGCGCCTCGCCGCACCATACCTGGGCGAAGCCGTAGAAGAAGCGCTGGGCCGGCGACAGCCCGCCGACCTTCTCATCCCTCTTGCCCTGGGCCGTCAGGCGTTCCATCAGCGCACGATAGGCGACACGGATGCCGCCGTTGTCGGCGGTGTTCTCGCCCAGCTTCAGCTTGCCGTTCTCCTTCACGTCGCCGTCGGCGACGTTGTTGCTGTACTGGTCCACCAGGCACTGGGCGCGGGTCTTGAACTTCTCCGCGTCCTCGACCGTCCACCAATCCTTCAGATTGCCGTCGCCGTCGAACTTGCGGCCCTGGTCGTCGAAGCCGTGGCTGATCTCATGCCCGATGACCACGCCGATGGCGCCGTAGTTCACCGCGTCGTCGGCCGCGTCATTGAAGAAGGGCGGCTGCAGGATGCCGGCCGGGAAGTTGATGTCGTTGTGGGTGGACGAGTAATAGGCGTTCACCGTCGGTGGGGTCATGCCCCACTCACCCTTGTCCACCGGCTTGCCGATCTTGCCCAGATCGTAGTGGAACTCGAACCCTTCGGCCCGCAGGGCGTTACCCAGGGCGTCGCCGCGCTCGACCTTCAGCGCGCTGTAATCGCGCCACTTGTCGGGGTAGCCGATCTTGGACGTGAAGGCCGCCAGCTTGGCGTGGGCCTTGGCCTGGGTCTCCGCACTCATCCACGTCAGGGTGGGGAAGGTCTCATCCAGCGACTTGCGGATGTCGGCCACCAGCTGCTGCATGCGGGCCTTCTTCTCCGGCCCGAAGGCGCGGGCCACGAAGTACTTGCCCAGATCCTCGCCCAGGGCCACGTCGGTGGCGGCGACACAGCGCTTCCACCGCGGCTTCATCTCCTTGGCGCCGCGCATGGTGCGATCAAAGAAGTTGAAGTTCTCCTGCACGAAGGCGTCGGGCAGCCAGGTGGCGTAGGCCGACAGCGTGCGCCAGGTCAGGTAGGTCTTGATGTCGTCCAGGCTCAGGGTCTGGATCAGCTGGCTTTCCCGCTTCATGAAGTCGGGGTTGCTGACGTTCAGGGTGGCCGGCGGCTTGATGCCGGCGGCATGGACGTAGGTCGTCCAGTTCACCGCCGGGTCCAGCGCCTGCAACTCCGCGAAAGTCTTGATGTGGTAGCGGTTCTCAGGCTCGCGCATCGCCGTGCGGTCCAGCGAGGCGTCGGCCAGCTGCGTCTCGATGCGCATCACAGTCGCCGCCTTGGCGGCGGCGGTCGCGGCCGGCACGCCCGCCAGTTCCATCATCTTCTGGATGTGGGCGACGTAGGCCGCGCGCTGCTGCTTGGACTTCTCATCGTCCTTGAAATAGTAGGTCTTGTCCGGCAGGCCCATGCCGCCCTGGTAGACGCCGGCGATGACCTGGGTCGCGTCCTTGTAGTCCTGCTGCTGGCCCACGCGGTGGAAGGCGTTGACGCCCGCGATGTGCAGGTCGATCAGCAGGGCGGTCAGGCCCTTCTTGCTTTTCAGGCCGGTGATGCGGCCCAGCAGCGGTTGCAGCGGCGCCAGGCCGCGCGATTCGATGCCGGCCTCGTCCATGCAGGCGGCGTAGAAATCCGCCACCCGGGCGCTTTCCGGCGTGGGGTGGGCCGCCAGCTTGTCCAGTTCATCATGCAGCAGGGCCAGGTTGTCGTCGGCCAGCTTGTTGAACGTGCCCCAGCGCGACTGGTCGGCGGGGATGGGGTTGGCCTTGTTCCAGACGCTGCACGCGTGCAGGAAGAAGTTCTCGCACGGGCTGATGTCGTTATCCACCACCGGCAGGCCGGGGGCCGCGGGGCCGCTGGCGGGACCGGCCGCCACGGGTGCTGGCGGCGGGGCGGGGGCCTTGGTGTCGGTGGATTGGCAGCCGGCCAGGCCGGCGGCGATCAAGGTGGCCAGTGCGGCCGATGCGGTTAGGCTGCGTACCCCGGACATTGGCGGACCATCGTCTGTTGTTGTCGTTCGTCTCCGGATGCCCTGCGTTGTCCGGCCGCCCGCTGCCCACGGAATGCCGCGCCGGTCCCCCGGTTGGTCAAAAAGGTCGTCACCCCTCAAAATGAAGCGGGGACGAAAGATTTGATGGGCGACCCTATCATAGGGGCCGGGATGTCAGGAAAGCGCCTTATGTAACCGCTCTGTAACGGCGCGCGCCGTGGGCGGCAAAAGCCGCGCCAGATTGTCGCGCAGGGCGTCGTTGTTGGCCCGGCCCGGGTGTGGCCAGTCCTCCGCCAGGTGTTCCAGGGCCGCCATGTACTGGCGCTCGGCCTCCAGCTCCGCCTGCTTGACGGCCTGGTACAGGGTGCCCGCCCCGGCGTCCCCCAGGCTGGTCATGTCCTTCAGCGCGCGCCGCGCCCGGCGCAGGGGCTGGATCACCGGCGCCCGCCAGGCGGTGGCCAACGCCTCGGCCCGGGTCATGTCGCCATTGGTCAGACGGTATCCCCGCGATGCCGCCCAGGCGGCCCACAGCAGCAGGGGCACATCGGCGCCCAGGGTGTCCTGCGCCTCCAGGCACAGGGGTGCCACCCCCGGCCGGGCGTACAGAGCCAGCGCGTGGGGCCACAGGCCGCCGTCAGGCCGCGGGTTCGCCGACATAGATGCCCAAGCCCCGCGCCGTGCGCACCAGCGTTCCGTCCACCTCCACCGCGGCATAGCCCTGGATGGCGTCAGCGATGGGGACATCGATGACCTTGCGGTTGGACCAGGCCACCATGCGGTCGAACTTGCCGGCGGCGATCAAATCCACCGCGTGCACGCCGAAGGCCGAGGCGATCAGCCGGTCGCGCGCGTTGGGCGACCCGCCGCGCTGCACATGGCCCAATACGGTGACGCGCGTTTCCGCCCCCGTCGCCTCCGCGATCAGGTGGCCGACGTAGTTGCCGATGCCGCCATAGCGTTTCTGGCCGTCGGCGAACTCCTGCCGCGCCTTGCCGCCGCCGGTCATGCTCACCGCCTCCGACACCACCACCAGGGCGAAGTTGCGACCCTGGGCGCGGATCTGGCGGATGCGGTTGGCCATGCCCTCCACCGTCCAGGGAATCTCCGGCAGCAGGATGACGTCGGCCCCGCCGGCGACACCGGCCGCCAGCGCGATGTGGCCGGCGTCGCGGCCCATGACCTCCAGCACCATGACGCGGGCGTGGCTGGCGGCGGTGGGCTGCAGGCGGTCCAGCGCCTCCGTCGCCACGGCCACGGCGGTGTCATAGCCTACCGACACCTCGGTCAGGCCCAGATCGTTGTCGATGGTCTTGGGAATGCCCACCAGGTTCAGGCCACCCTCCTGCGCCAGGCGCCGCAGGATGGCCAGGCTGCCGTCGCCGCCGATGCCGATCAGCGCGTCCAGCCCCAGCTCGCGATAGCCGGCGATGATCTCTTCCGCCCGGTTCTTCTTGCTGCCGTCCGGCATGGGATAGGCGAAGGGGTCGCCCTTGTTGGTGGTGCCCAGGATGGTGCCGCCCTGGCGCAGGACGTTGCCGTCCAATTGTGACGGCAGCAGCACCCGGTGGCGCACCGGCCGGTCCAGCAGGCCGTGGGTGCCTTCCTCAATGCCCAGCACCTGCCAGTTATAGGTGGTGACGGCGCGGGTGGTGACGGCGCGCAGGGCGGCGTTCAGGCCGGCACAGTCGCCGCCGCTGGTCAGGATGCCGATACGCTTGCCGCTGCTCATCCCCAGGCTCCCCGCTTTGGGTCCATCTCATGGGCCCTGAGGTCTGAGTTTGAGGAAAACCCGCCCTGCCCGCAATCGCCGAAAGATCTGCCGAAAGGCAGCACCCTCCGCCGTGGATTTCTGGTATAGATCGCCGACGATCGAGACTGGTGAACACTAAAAGGCACGGATGACTGAGCAACACACCCTGAAGGAGAAGCTGGCCACGCTTCGGGTGGAGCATCGTGACCTGGATGACGTGATCACCCGCCTGACCGACCAGTTCCCGGTCGATCAGCTGCAGATCCAGCGCTTGAAGAAGCGCAAGCTGCTGCTGAAGGATTTGATCGCGCGCCTGGAAAGCCAGCTGCTGCCCGACATCATCGCCTGATGACTTCTTGAACCCGTGCCTGCCCCCTGCCGGGGCTGGGCGGGCATGCGGCGGTCGCACTTGCGCGCGGCCCGGCGATTCCTATAATCCGCCGCTTCCTTTTATCCCGGGGGGAGCGAGAACCGGTGAGCCAGAACCCTGAAAGCGCGCCGCTGGTCGGCATCATCATGGGCAGCCAGTCCGACTGGGCGACCATGCGCCACGGTGCCGCCGTGCTTGAGGAATTGGGCGTCCCGTTCGAGACGCGCATCGTCTCCGCCCACCGCACCCCCCATCGCCTGGTCGACTACGCCACCAATGCCCGCGACCGTGGCCTGAAGGTCATCATCGCCGGTGCCGGCGGGGCCGCCCACCTGCCGGGAATGGCGGCCGCCATGACGCCGTTGCCGGTGTTCGGCGTGCCGGTTGAAAGCCACGCGCTGAAGGGTATGGATAGCCTGCTGTCCATCGCGCAGATGCCGGGCGGCATCCCGGTGGGCACGCTGGCCATCGGCAAGGCCGGCGCCATCAACGCCGCCCTGCTGGCCGCCGCCGTCCTGGCCCTGAACGACAAGCGCCTGGCCGACGCGCTGGACGCCTGGCGCGCCGCCCAGACGGCCCGCGTGGCCCTGGAACCCCAGGACGAGGCATGACCAACACCGCGTTCAAGGTGGTGCCCCCGGGCTCGACCATCGGCATGCTGGGCAACGGCCAACTGGGTCGCATGACGGCGCTGGCCGCCGCTAACCTGGGCTATCGCACCCACACCTTCGGGCCGGACCGGGACAGCCCCTGCGCCCAGGTGGCCGCCGCCGAGACCCTGGCCGCCTTCGACGACTGGGCGGCCCTTGAGGCCTTCGCCCGGTCGGTCGACGTGGTGACGCTGGAGTGGGAGAACATTCCCACGACCACCATCGATTTCCTGGCCGCCCGCGTGCCCACCTTCCCGGGATCGGGCGTGTTGGCCGTGGCGCAGGACCGGCTGGCGGAAAAGACCTTCGCCAACCGGCTGGGCATCGGCACCGCCCCCTTCCGGGCGGTAAATGACGTGGCGTCCCTGCGCGCCGCCATCGCCGACCTGGGCACGCCCTCCATCCTGAAATCCACCCGCCTGGGGTATGACGGCAAGGGCCAGGTGCGCCTGAACGCCGACACCGATCCGGCGCAGGCCTGGGCCGAACTGGCCACCACCGATGCCGTGCTGGAAGGTTTCGTCACCTTCGCCTGTGAGGTGTCGGTGATCGTGGCGCGCCGCGCCGACGGTGTCATGACCGCGTTCCCGCCGGTGGAAAACCGCCACGCCAAGGGCATCCTGGACGAAACCCTGGTGCCGGCCGCCGTGGACGCCGCCGTCGTGACGGCGGCCACCCGCATCGCCCGCACCCTGACGGAAGCGTTGGGCGTGGTGGGCCTGCTGGCGGTGGAGATGTTCGTGACGCCCGATGGCCAGGTGCTGGTGAACGAGGTGGCGCCCCGGCCCCACAATTCCGGTCACTGGACCATGGATTTCTGTGCCACCAGCCAGTTCGAACAGTTCGTGCGCGCGGTCTGCGGCCTGCCGTTGGGCAGCACCGACATCATCGCCCCGTGCATGATGAAGAACCTGATCGGCGATGACGTCGACCAATGGCCGGATCTGCTGGCCGAACCTGGCGCCCGCCTGCACCTCTACGGCAAGGCGGAGGCCCGTCCGGGCCGCAAGATGGGACATGTCAATCGCCCGCGTTGACGTTGACGCGGGCGGGGTGGGCGGCTGTTTGGTGCGCCCTCAGGCGCCGGGCGCCGGCATCCGCCGGCTTGGCTATCCCCCCTTTCCGGGTTCACTACGTTTCCCAGAAAGGTCCGGCGGCCACGGTCGTGGCCTTGTCGCTTCGCTCCGGGGCGATGGTTTGGGCGGGCCTGTGTCGGCGCCTATTCCTCGGCGTCGGGCTCCAGCCGCTTGCCATCGATGTCCGCCGTCTGGCGGTCCTGGCGTGTCTGGTCGGCCGTGCGCTCGGCCTTGGTGCGGCCATGGACCACGCGGTTCTCGGCCGCCTTGGCCTCCCGCTCTTCCTTGGCCTTCTGCTTGCGGAACCGGTTCAGGTTGACTACGTCGCCCACGGCCGTTTTCCCTTCAGTCGTTCGCGGCACCCGGGCGTCGGCATCCTACAGGGATACCTTTTTCCCCAAGTCCCTAACCTAACCTTAACCCAGGATCAGCATTGTTCAAGTCGGGTTTGTCCCACTACCCGTAACGGGGTATGAAATGGCGCGCCCGAATGCCGGTGGTTGTTAACCATGACGGCGTCGGTGGAACGGCGAATTCTGTGTTTCGCCTCTGCCGGCGGGATGATTTTCTTTTGAGGGTTCAGGCGGGATGGACGGTTCTGCGGGTGGTGCGCCCAAGCGGCGGCGTGTGACAGCGGTGTCCCGGGCCCAAACCCAGGCCGAGGTCGTGCCTGTTCCTGAAATACCCGCCCGCCGCACCGTCAACCTGGCCTTGCAGGGCGGCGGATCGCACGGCGCCTTCACCTGGGGCGTGCTCGACCGCCTGCTTGAGGACGGCCGCCTGGATGTCGAGGGCATCAGCGGCACCAGCGCCGGCGCCGTCAACGGCGCTCTGCTGGCCTATGGCCTGCTGACCGGCGGGGCGGAGGAGGCGCGGGGCCTGCTGCACCGCCTGTGGCGGCGCATGGCCAAAAGCTCGGCCAACGGCCCCTTGCAGCCCACCTGGCTGGATTGGATGACCGGCGGCGGCGCGCGGCGCAACCTGGACCATTCCCCGGTCTATGCCGGGCTGGACCTGATGGTCCGCATGATGTCGCCCTACCAGTTCAACCCGCTGGGCCTCAACCCCATGCGCGACGTGCTGGACGGCCTGATCGATTTCGAGGCCCTGCGCCGCTCGGACACCATTCGCCTGTTCGTCAGCGCCACCAACGTCAACCGCGGCCAGTTGCGTGTCTTCAAGGGCCGCGACCTGTCGCTGGACGCGCTGTTGGCCTCGGCCTGCGTGCCCATCCTGTTCCAGGCGGTGGAGATTGAGGGGGAGCCGTACTGGGATGGCGGCTACATGGGCAACCCTACCCTCTATCCCCTGCTGCATGACTGTGCCGCCGCCGACATCCTGGTGGTGCAGGTGACGCCGTTGCAGCGCCCGGCCGTGCCCACGGCCCCCAGCGCCATCGTCGACCGCATGAGCGAGATCGGCTTCAACGCCACCCTGCTGCGGGAACTGAAGTCGCTGGAACTGGTGAACCGCCTGTGCGCCACCCACGGCATCGACCCGGCGGAGGGTGGGGTGCGGCCCGTCTTCCTGCACCTGGTGGAACCGGGGGCGGAGATGGCGGCCCTGGGCGTTTCCAGCAAGCTGAACGCCGACTGGGGCTTCCTGACCGATCTGCGCGACCTGGGGCGCGCGGCCGCCAGCGAATGGCTGGACCGCTGCTATCATCAGGTGGGGCGCGAAAGCAGCTTCGCGGCGGAGCGCGCGATCATCTGAGTGGCCTTATGCGCGCAGCGGAACCCCGCGCCGCTGCTCTACCCTATTGGCGGGGTGCTTGCATCACGGATGGTTCGTTGAATGAACCATATGGTTGAGCCCGATTTTGCCCGCCATGACCGGGCCTATCGCCGATGTGGCGACACCGTACGTCCCCCGGGCGCTGTCACCCCGCTCTTTAGGTGGGGTTACACGCTTGTCACTTGGTCCCCCCGCCCGAGTCGGTAGGATGGGGACAGGCGGTTGATCTGGCGCATGTTCACCCACCGACGGCATGCGCCATTATTCCACGTGCCAAGAATAAAGGGGCCCGCCATGGGGCCCCAAGGGGGGGTATGCGATGAACGGACGTTACGCGGAATCCTATCACCGCTCGCTGGACGACCCGGAAGGGTTTTGGGGGGAGGCGGCGCGGGCCATCGATTGGATCGAGCCGTGGGAACATGTGCTGGACGACCGCGCGGCGCCGCTGTTCCGCTGGTTCACCGGCGGTACGCTGAACACCTGCTGGAACGCGCTGGACCGCCATGTGGCGGCCGGCCGGGGTGACCAGGTGGCCTTGATCCATGACCGGCCCATCACCGGCACGGTGCGCAGCTACACCTACCGCGAGCTTCTGGACCTGACGGCGCGGTGCGCCGGCCTGCTGGCGGACCAGGGGGTGGGGAAGGGCGACCGCGTCATCCTCTACATGCCCATGGTGGCCGAGGCGGTGGTGGCCATGCTGGCCTGTGCCCGGCTGGGCGCCATCCATTCCGTGGTGTTCGGCGGCTTCGCACCGCATGAACTGGCCACCCGCCTGGACGATGCCCGGCCCAAGGTGGTCATCTCCGCCTCCTGCGGAATCGAGGGGGCCCGCGTCATTCCCTACAAACCCCTGTTGGACGCGGCCATTGAGATGGCCGGCCACAAGCCCGACCGCTGCATCATCGTGCAACGGCCGCAGACGGTGGCGGCCATGCGGCCCGGCCGCGATGTCGACTGGTCGGCGGTGGAGACGGCCACGCCGCATGACTGCGTGCCGGTGGCGGCCACCGACCCGCTGTACATCCTCTACACCTCCGGCACCACGGGCCAGCCCAAGGGCGTGGTGCGCGACAATGGCGGCCACGCCGTGGCGCTGAAATGGACCATGGAGCATTTCTACGGGCTGAAACCGGGGGAGGTGTTCTGGGCCGCCAGCGACGTGGGCTGGGTGGTGGGGCACAGCTACATCGTTTATGCCCCGCTGCTGCATGGCGCCACCACCGTGCTGTACGAGGGCAAGCCCGTCGGCACGCCCGACGCCGGCGCCTTCTGGCGGGTGGTCGCGCAGCACAAGGTGAGCATGCTGTTCGTCGCCCCCACCGCCATCCGCGCCATCAAGCGCGAGGATCCGGAGGGGCTGCTGGTCAAGCATCACGACCTCAGCCATTTCCGCCTGCTGTTCCTGGCCGGTGAACGGTCGGACGGCGACACCTTGCGCTGGGCCGAATCGCACCTGAAGGTGCCGGTGATCGACAATTGGTGGCAGACGGAAACCGGCTGGCCGGTGGCGGGCAACCCGGCCGGCCTGGAACTGCTGCCGGTCAAGCATGGCTCGGTCTGCCGGCCGCTGCCGGGGTGGGACGTGCGGGTGCTGGATGTGCGCGGGCATGAGGTGGCGCCCGGCACCTTGGGCGCGGTGGCCGTGCGCCTGCCCCTGCCGCCCGGCGCCTTGCCGACGCTGTGGAACGCGCAGGAACGCTTCATCCGCAGCTATCTGTCCGACTTCCCGGGCTTCTACCAGACGTCGGACGCCGGCTACATGGATGAGGACGGCTATCTGTTCATCATGGCCCGCACTGACGACATCATCAACGTGGCCGGCCATCGACTGTCCACCGGCGCCATGGAAGAGGTGCTGGCCGATCACCCAGACGTGGCGGAATGCGCCGTCATCGGCGTGCATGACGCGCTGAAAGGGCAATTGCCCCTGGGTTTCCTGGTGCTGAAGGCGGGGGTCGACCGGCCGCATGCCGATATCGTGGCGGAGGTGGTGCGGCGGGTGCGCGAGACCATCGGGCCGGTGGCCGCCTTCCGCCAGGCGGTGGTTGTGGATCGCCTGCCCAAGACACGCTCCGGCAAAATACTGCGGGCAACCATGCAGAAGATCGCGGACAGCGAACCGTGGAAGATGCCGGCCACCATCGACGACCCGGTTATTCTGGGCGAAATTGAAACAGCCCTGGCCGATGTCGGATACGGGCAGAAAGTCTCATTGGATCAACGGCTTGATAAGCTCAGTCCCGCCGTTTGAGGTACCCCTCATGTGGCAAAATTGTGACGGTGCCTTGACCGATCTGTGCGGCTTCTTGCCAAAGTGGGTTGACTGGTCCGCGTAGCCTGCATACCGTCCGTCTCGAAGTTTGGTACGGGTTGAACGGGCGGGCAAAATCAGGCAGCCGGAAAACCGGCGCCGCTGGGAATGTGAAAGGGCCGCAGCGCAAAGCTGCGGCCCTTTCCGTTTGTGGCTCAGGTGGACGTCCCCGAGCGGTCCCCCGCCGCCCGGGACACCCGTGCAGTCCGTGTTAAGCTGCGGCCGCCTGGCCGGTGGACAGCTGGGTCGCCGCCTGGCTCAGGTTGGCGATGGGGATGTGGCGGGGCTTCAGCGTCTCCGGGACCTCACGCACCAGGTCGATGTGCAGCAGGCCGTTCTCCAGCGACGCGCCGGTCACATGGATGTGGTCGGCCAGCTGGAAGCGGCGCTCGAACGCCCGGCCCGCGATGCCACGGTGCAGGAACTGGGTCTGCTGTTCCGCCGGCTCATCCTTGCGGGACTTGCCGATGACCGTCAGCGCGTTCTCCTGCGCGACGATGTCGATCTCTTCCTGGCCGAAGCCCGCGACCGCCATGGTGATGCGGTAATTGTCCTCACCCCGCTTCTCGATGTTGTACGGGGGATAGGCGTTGCCCTGGTCCTCGGTTTTCAGCGCCGACTCCATCAGGCGGGTCAGGCGGTCGAAGCCGACGGTGGAACGAAACAGGGGGGAAAGGTCGTGACTGCGCATGATGATCCTCCGTTGAGCGATAACCCCGTTCCCCGGGCGCCGGAAGGGCCGTCCATCGGGTGGGGCTCATGTCGGCCGGGAACCCCGTATTGGGCATTCCCGCCGACGCCCTTGGAGGTGTGACGCCCGGCCCCGGATTTCAATAGGGGCTCGGATCCGGAAAAATCGGGGGAAGGACTGTCCACCGAAAGGCGAGGACATGTTTCCGAAGCCTTAAGCCTTTCGTGGCAACCTGACGCGTCGCATCCCCCGCCCAGAAGGTGACCCGTGGTCGCGCGGGTTGCGGGCGGGCGCATTTCGCCCTTAAAGTTCAGAACGGTGGCCAGGTGAGCCACCCATAAGCTGCCCCTCGGGGCCCCTTGTGAAAGGTACGTCGTTGATCGAGTCCAATGCCTTTTTCGACCGGACGTACGAAGAGACGATGGCCCTTCTGGTGGAGGCCAGGAACTATGTGGCCTTCCAGGAAGCCAAGGACCAGCGGGGCCTGCCGCCCCAGGTGCGGCTTCAGATCAGCTACGAATCCCTGCGCGTCACCAGCCGCCTGACCCAGGTCATGGCATGGCTGCTGGCCCTGAAGGCCCTGTACGCGCATGAGCTGACGGCGGACCAGGTGCTGTCGGAACAGTTCGCCCTGTCGGGCGGCGTGGTGTGCAGCGACCCCTCCGGCCCGGAAAACATGGAACTGCCCGGGGGCCTGCGCTCCCTGCTGCAACGCAGCCACAGCCTCTACATGCGGGCCGAGCGCCTGGAAGACCAGTACCGGCGCAGCGTGGCTTAGTTACGCTGTTCCCTCAGGCGCCGGCGGGCCCATCCGGGCCCTTGGCTATCCTCGCTCCGCCCTACGGTGCTCGCTGCGGGGCCGGCAGTCGCCGGCCTTCAACGGTACAAGCGCATATTTCCTAGGCCGCGACTGCGGCCGCCGGAACTTTCCGGGGAACGACTGAGGGAATACGCGAACGTGCAGGCAGCAAAAAAGAGCGCCCCGAATGTGGGACGCCCTTTTCTGAAAGCTCGTACAGCGTCGCGAGAAGTCGCGCCGCGGCTTCTTACTTCAGGCCCAGGCCCGAGAAGCGGCGGTTGAACTTCGCGATCTGGCCGCCGGTGTCGATCAGCTTCTGCACACCGGTCCAGGCCGGGTGAGACTTCGGATCGATGTCCAGGCGCAGCGTGTCGCCGGCCTTGCCCATGGTGCTCCGGGTCTTGAACGAGGTCCCGTCGGTCATCACGACGTTGATCTCATGGTAGTCCGGGTGGATGTCAGCTTTCATGATCGCCCAAGTCCCAAAACAAATCTCAAAATTGGAAGCCGCGCTTATAGCCAAAACCGGCGCTCTTATCAACAGCCGATCTCGTGCGTTTGCGGCGCGCTGCAACCATAAAGTCGCATGGCTGCGGGTTTGCGGCCGGTCGCGGTTGCCCTGGGGCCCGGGACGCATTACCTAAGCCCATGGCGCGCGCGGGGAAACCCCTTGATCCGCAAGCAAGGGGGCGCCGCCAAGCCAGGCCTTGTCAAGGCCATAACCAAGATTGGGACCTTCGCCGGTGACCGACGCCCGTACGACCGAAGCCACAAGCCCTGCCCGTAAGTCATTGCGGCCGTTGTCTTTCCTGGTGCCTTTCGTCAAGCCGTACATCTGGCATTCCGTGGGCGCCGGCGTGGCGCTGATGCTGGCGGCGGCCACCACCATCGGCATGGGCCGGGGCCTGCAGGCCGTGGTGGACCAGGGTTTCGTCACCAGCAACCCCGGCCTGCTGGACCATGCGCTGCTGGTCATGCTGGGTGTCATCCTGGTGCTGGCCGGATCGACCTATGTGCGATTTTCCCTGGTCTCCTGGGTGGGCGAACGGGTGGTGGCCGATATCAGGCGTGCGGTTTTCGACCATTTGTTGACCCTTTCCCCGGCATTTTTCGAATCGACCCGCACGGGTGAGGTGCTGTCCCGCCTGACCACCGACACCACCCTGTTGCAGACGGTGGTGGGATCGACCGTCTCCATCGCGCTGCGCAACACGCTCATGCTGCTGGGCGGCCTGATCATGCTGGCCGTCACCAGCGCCAAGCTGACGGCCCTGGTGCTGATCGTCGTGCCGCTGGTGGTGCTGCCCATCGTCGTGCTGGGCCGGTCCTTGCGCAAGCTCAGCAAGGCCAGCCAGGACCGCGTGGCCGACGTCGGCGCCCAGGTGGATGAGACGCTGGGCGGCATCCGCATCGTCCAGGCCTTCGGGCATGAGGCGCTGGAACGGGCACAGTTCGGCCAGCGGGTGGAGGATGCCTTCGGCACCGCCGTGCGCCGCATCCGCGTGCGGGCCCTGATGGCCATGATCATCATCTCGCTGGTGATGGGCGCCATCGGCGTCATCCTGTGGATCGGCGGCCACGACGTGCTGGCCGGCCGCATCTCCGCCGGCCAGTTGTCGGCCTTCATCTTCTATTCCGTCATGGTGGCGGGATCGGTCGGCGCCATCTCGGAAGTGACGGGGGAGTTGCAGCGCGCCGCCGGCGCCATGGAACGGCTGGTGGACCTGCTGGAAACCCGCTCCGATGTCGTGGCCCCGGCCAACCCGGTTCCCCTGCCGGCCACGCCCCTGGGTACCGTGGCGTTCGAGGGGGTGCGTTTCCATTACCCGGCCCGCCCCGACTACGCCGCCCTGGAAGGGCTGGACCTGACGGTGGCGCCGGGTGAGACCGTGGCCATCGTCGGCCCCAGCGGTGCTGGCAAGACCACCCTGTTCCAGCTGCTGCTGCGTTTCTACGATCCCCAGGGCGGCCGCGTGCTGGTGGACGGTGTGGACGTGCGCGCGGCCGACCCGGCGGCGGTGCGCGCCCGCCTGGGCATCGTCCCGCAGGAGGCGGTGATCTTCTCCACGAATGCGCGGGAGAACATCCGCTACGGCCGGCCCGAGGCCAGTGACGAGGAAGTGCGCGCCGCCGCCCACGCCGCCCATGCGCTGGACTTCCTGGAGGCCCTGCCCGAGGGCCTGGACACCTATCTGGGGGAGAAGGGCGTGCGCTTGTCCGGCGGCCAGCGCCAGCGCATCGCCATCGCCCGCGCCATCCTGCGCAACCCGAAGATCTTGCTGCTGGATGAGGCGACCTCCGCCCTGGACGCGCAGAGCGAACGGGCGGTGCAGCAGGCGCTGGAAACCCTGATGAAGGACCGCACCACCCTGATCATCGCCCACCGCCTGGCCACCGTGCTGAACGCCGACCGCATCATCGTCCTGGAAAAGGGCCAGATCGTCGCCAGCGGCCGGCATGAGGACCTGATCCGCCAGGGCGGCCTCTACGCCCGTCTGGCCGCCCTGCAGTTCGACGCCGCCAAGGGGATCGGCGACGCGGCGGAATAATACCAGCGGCACGAGTGACTCGTGCCGCTGTAGGACGCGACGGCGTCCGCCGGAAGTTTCCGGGGAACGCAGTGGACCGGAAACTGAGGAAGCCAAGGGCGCGGATGCGCCTGCCCGGCGCTTGAGGGGTATAGTAGGGGTTCAGCCCAGCAGCGTGCCCAGCCCTGCCGTCGTGACCCGCGCCACGGCGACCAGCCGCTCCACATTCCAGCCTTCGCGCGCGCCGGCTGACAGGCCGGACATGGTGGTCACCACCATGTCGGTGGCCGTGTCGGCGGTCTCAGGGTGCGTCCGGCCGATGAAGGCGCGGATGGCGGCCCGCTTGCGCCCGGCCGTCTGCCGCGCCAGCGCCAGGCTTTCCGCGTCGCCGGTGCCGCGCACCGCCTCCAGCACCAGGCAGCCGGGCCGGGCGGGATCGGCCGCGTAGGTCCGCGCCGCCTGGTCCAGCAGGGTCGCCAGGGCCTCTATCGGCGGCCGGCCGGGCTGGAGGATCTCATCCAGCGGCAGGGTGGCGGCCGCGTACCGCTCCAGCACCCGACCGAAGAAGGCCGCCTTGCTGCCGAACGCCGCGTAGAAGCTGGGCGGCTTGATGCCCAGCGCCTGGGTCAATGCCGCCAGGCCCACCCCCTCATAACCATGGGCATGGAACAGCGCCTGTCCGATGGCCAGCGCGCCCTCCGGATCAAAGGTGCGGGGACGGCCCCGGCCCTGGGGCGCGTCGGCGGATAATAAATTAGCGCTCACTATAAAAATCCTTGCGGCCCGTCGTCTTGGCGATTTATATAGCGATCACTCAATAAGTCGCAAGGGTGATGGATATGAGGGTTTTCCAGGGCAAGAAGGTCATGGTCATCGGCGGCAGCCGGGGGATCGGCGCCGCCATCGTGGCCCGGTTCGCGGGGGAGGGGGCCGACGTGCTGTTCACCTATGCCGGCTCGACGGATGCCGCCGGGACGGTGGCGGCTGAAACCGGCGCCACGGCCCTGTGCGTCGATGCCGCCGACCGGGCCGCCATGCAGGGGGCCATCGCCGCCGCCGGCCCCATCGACATCTTCGTCTTCAACGCTGGCCTGTTTGTCGCGGGCGATCCATTGGAACTGGATGCGGACGCGGTCGATCGCATGATCGACGTCAACGTGCGTGCGGCCTATCACGCCGCCGTGGCGGCGGCCCGCACCATGCCCCAGGGCGGCCGTATCCTGTTCGTCGGCTCCGTCAACGGCGACCGCGTGCCGTTCGCGGGCCTCGCCGCCTACGCCATGACCAAGTCGGCGCTCCAGGGCCTGGCGCGTGGTCTGGCCCGTGATTTCGGGCCCCTGGGCATCACCGTGAACGTGATCCAGCCGGGCCCCACCGACACCGACATGAACCCGGCCGATGGGCCGCTGGCCGGCCAGATGCACGGCGTCATGGCCATCAAGCGCCATGGCACGGCCGGGGAGGTCGCGGGCCTGGCCGCCTTCCTGGCGGGGGCCGACGCCGGCGGCATCACCGGCGCCCTGCACACCATCGATGGCGGCTTCGGCGCCTGAATAAGGGAGTTCCCAAATGAGCGATGACGAAAGCGGCGTGGTCATCTACGTCACCTACACCGGCACGCCGGACGCGCGGTTCGACCGCGCCTATTATGTCGACCACCACCTGCCGCTGGTGTTGCGGGCGTGGGCGCAATACGGCCTGACCAGCGTGGCCGCCTTCTATCCGGCGGTGGATGCGGCGGGTACCCTCGCCATCTGCGAATGCCGTTTCCGGGACGCGGCGGCGGTGGCCGCCGCCTTCGCCTCACCGGAGGTGCCCGAGGTGATGGCGGATGTGGCCCGTTTCACCGACCTGACGCCCAGCCGCGTGCGGGCGGTGGCGTTATGAGCGGGACGACGATGCCGTTCTGGCGCGATGTGGCGCCCCGCACCGTCCGCCGGGGCCATTTCTGGATCGCCGGCGATCGCGTCCAACTGGACGGGCGCACCTATCAGCGCGGTCCCATGTTCGTGGAGTGGGAGGCACCGGAGCAGGTCACCCAGCCCTGGCCTGTCATCCTCATGCATGGCGGCGGCTTCCAGGGCACGGAGTGGTTCGAGACGCCGGACGGGCGGCCCGGCTGGGCCCAGCGCCTGGTGGAGGCCGGCTACGCCGTGCTGGTGGTCGACCGGCCGGGCCACGGCCGCGCCCCCTTTCATACCGCGACCTTGGGCGCCATGGGCCCGCCCTTCTCCTACGAAGGGGGCCGCCAGATCTATTTCCCGGCGGGGGCCGCCGAGGCGCACACGCAATGGCCGTTTGCGCCGGATGACGAGGCCGCGATGGATGAATTCATCGCCGGTTACGGCCCGCTGCCGGCCGATCTGGAACTGTCGCAGACCCTGGACGCGGACCGCACGGCGGCCCTGCTGGACCGCGTCGGGCCGGCCATCCTGCTGACCCATTCCGCCTCCGGCCCCGCCGGCTGGTTGATCGCCGACCGGCGCCCGGGCCTGGTCGTCGCCATCGTGGCGGTGGAGCCGATGGGCCCGCCCTTCGCCGACATCCCCAACATCGGCCCCATGAGCTGGGGGCCGGCGGCGGCCCCCTTGCGGTTCGAACCACCGGTGACGGACCCGGCGCAGGT
Organism: Azospirillaceae bacterium; assembly: GCA_028283825.1. NCBI lineage: Bacteria > Pseudomonadati > Pseudomonadota > Alphaproteobacteria > Rhodospirillales > Azospirillaceae > Azospirillaceae bacterium. The sequence continues at coordinate 131,671 of JAPWJW010000003.1, forward strand.
GCGCGACGTCGCCCCCGGCCAACTGCGCCTGCCGGCGCTGGCGGGCCTGCCCATCCTGATCGTCACGGCCGGGGCATCGGCCTTCGCCGCGGCCAGCCCGCCGACGGCCGATTTCCTGAACGCCGCCGGTGCCTCCGCCCAACTGATGCACCTGCCCGATCATGGTGTGCACGGCAACGGCCACGGCCTGATCTATGAGAGGAACTCCGACGCGGCGCTGGCGCCGGTGCTGGCCTGGCTGGGCCGGCACGCGTCCGACCCGGCGGACAGGGAAGGAGGGGTCTGATGGATATCGGCTTCATCGGTCTGGGCCGCATGGGGACGGCGATGGCGCGCAACCTGGCGGCGGCGGGCCATGCCGTCTGCGCCTGGAACCGCAGCCCCGTGGCCCCCGACGCGGTGCCGGGCATGACCATCGCCGCCACCCCGGCGGCGGCGTTCGACGCGGACATCGTCTTCACCATGCTGTCGGATGATGCGGCCATCCGCGCGGTGGTGCTGGACGGCGGTGCGTTGGGCCAGGCACGCCCCAGCGTGGTTCACATCGTGTCGGCCACCATCTCCGTGGCCTTCGCCGATGAACTGGCGGCCTGGCATGCCGACCGGGGCATCGCCTACCTCTCCGCCCCCGTCTTCGGCCGGCCGGAAGTGGCGGCCGCCGCCAAGCTGAACTTCATGGTGGCGGGCGACGCGAACGCCATCGCCAAGGTCCGCCCCGTCCTGGACATCCTGGGCCAGCGCGTCTTCGTCATGGGCGAAAACCCGGCCCAGGCCAACGCCGCCAAGGTGGCCGGCAACATGATGATCGCCATGGCCATCGAGGCGCTGGCGGAAGGGGTGGCGATCACCCGCGCGCAGGGGGTGGAACCGGCGGCGTTCATCGACCTGATGACCACCACGCTATTCGGCTGCCGCGCCTATGAGAACTACGGCGGCAAGATCCTGGCCGGCGATTACGAGGCTGGGTTCCGCCTGGCCCTGGGCCTGAAAGACCTGCGCCTGGCTACCGCCGCCGGTGAGGCGTCAGGCAAGGCACTACCGATGCTGGACGCCGTGCGCGCCCAGATGCAAGCGGCGAGCGAGGCCGGCATGGGCGACCGTGACTGGTCGGCGATGGCGGACTTCACGCTGGGTGCGCGCTGATCCCACTGATCGGGATTGCTGCGGGCTTGACCAAACTACGGCTTAGCCGTAGTCTTGTTCTGTCTTGCAGGGGGCGCCATGTATCAGTGGGACGAGCAAAAGGCCGCCATCAATTTCGCCAAGCATGGCGTGCGATTTGAGGAGGCCCAGGCCGTCTTCAACGATCCATTCGCGCTTGAATGGACTGATGAACGTGAAGACTATGGTGAAGAGCGCTTCATCATCATCGGTATGGCGGAAGGCCGCCTGTTTTGCGTCGTCTATACGCTGCGGAATGACAATATCCGCATTATCTCCGCCAGAGGAGCCGAGCCCCATGAGCGCCGACGATACCACGGCGAAAACGCCTGACCCCGACGCTGCCCCTTTCGCGCGCTTCGACGCGATGTCGGAGGAGGAGCGTCACCAGGCGGCGCTGAGCGACCCGGACGCCCGTCCGTTGACGCCCGAGGACATGTCCCGCATGCGCCGGGTGCCGCAGGTGCGGACGATGCGCCGGGCGCTGGGGCTGACGCAGGAGGAGTTCGCCGCGCGCTTCCAGGTGCCCATCGGCACGCTGCGCGACTGGGAGCAGGGCCGGAAGGAACCGGATGCCACGGCGAAAGCCTATCTGCGGGTGATCGCCAAGAATCCCGACTTCGTCCAGGAAGCACTCAAGCGGACCGCCTGAGCTTAATGCGCCCCGCCCTCAAGGTAAGCCGCGCGCACCTGCTCATTCGCCAGCAGCTCACGGCCTGAACCCGTCAGCACCACCTCGCCCTGGGCCAGGACGTAGGCGCGGTGGGCCAGCTTGAGGGCGTGGTAGGCGTTCTGTTCCACCAGCAGGATGGTCATGCCGCGCTCGCGGTTCAGCTGTTCGATCACCTGGAAGATCTGGCGGATGATCAGCGGGGCCAGGCCCAGGGAGGGTTCGTCCAGCAGCAGCACGCGCGGCCGGCTCATCAGCGCGCGGGAGATGGCCAGCATCTGCTGCTCCCCGCCCGACAGGGTGCCGGCGCGCTGGGCCTGGCGCTTTTCCAGGATGGGGAACAGCCGGTAGGCGGTGGCCAGATCCTCGGCGAAGTGTTTGGGGTCGGCCAGGGTGGCGCCCAGTTGCAGGTTTTCCAGCACCGTCATGCGCGGGAAGATGCGCCGACCCTCCGGCACCTGGGCGATGCCGGATGCGGCGATCTGGTGCGGGGCCGCCCCCACCAGGTTGCGGCCGTCGAACAGGATTTGGCCCTGACGCGCCACCGGCTGGCCGCAGATGGTCATCAGCAGGGTGGACTTGCCGGCCCCGTTGGCGCCGATCAGGGTGACGATCTCCCCCTCGTTCACCGTGACGTTGACACCGCGGAGCGCGTGCACGGGGCCGTAGCTGGCGTGCACGTCGGACAGTTGCAGGATGGGGGCGCCGGTCATCACACCGCCCCCGCGCCGGCGGCCGGCACATCGTCGCTGTCGGGTTCGCCCAGATAGGCCTTGATCACCCGGTCGTCGCTGCGGATCTCGGCCGGGGTGCCGGCGGCGATGCGCGCACCGTGGTCGACGACGAAGATGCGGTCGGAAATGTCCATGACCAGGCCCATGTCATGTTCGATCAGCAGGATGCCGATGCCGTGTTCGGCGCGGATGCCGGCCAGCAGATCGGCCAGGGCCCGCGTCTCACGCGGGTTCAGGCCGGCGGCCGGCTCATCCAGGCACAGCAGCAGGGGGTTGGTGCTCATGGCGCGGGCGATCTCCACCCGGCGCTGCATGCCGTAGGACAGGGTGCCCGCCTCCTCATCCGCCACGGCCAGCAGGTCCAGCCGGCGCAGCCAGTCGTGCGCCGTCTCCACCGCCTGTTCCTCCGCCGCGCGCCAGCCCTTGAGGTTCAGCAATCCGGCGATGGACAGGACGGACTTGCGCATCAGCACGCGATGCTGCGCCACCAGCAGGTTTTCCAGCACGGTCATGCTGGGGAACAGGCGGATGTTCTGGAAGGTGCGGACCACGCCGGCCCGTGCCACGCCATAACCCTTCAGCTTCTGCAACTCCACGCCCCCGCGCCGGGGATGGCGCAACAGCAGGCGGCCGGATGTCGGTTTGTAGAAACCGGTCAGGCAGTTGAAGATGGTGGTCTTGCCCGCCCCATTGGGGCCGATCAATGCTGTGATCTGGTTGGCCTGGGCCGTCAGGTCGACATGGTCCACGGCCAGCAGGCCGCCGAAACGCATGGTCAGGCCCTGGACGTCCAATAAAGGTTCGGTCCCGGTCATCACGCGACCTCCGCCACGGGCTTTTTGCGCGATGACAACCGGATGGTGGGGCTGCGGCCGGATATCAGGCCGCCGGGCCGCCAGATCATGATCAGGATCATGGCCACGCCGAAGGCCAGCATGCGGTAGTCGGCGAAGCCGCGCGCCAGTTCGGGCAGCACGACGATGAACAAGGCGGCGATGATCACGCCCGCCTGGCTGCCCATGCCGCCCAGCACGACGATGGCCAGGATGGTGGCCGATTCCATGAAGCCGAAGCTTTCGGGACTGACGAAGCCCTGGCGCGCCGCGAAGCAGCAGCCGGCCAGGCCGCCCATCAGGGCGCCGGTGGCGTAGGCCGAGACCTTCACCATGGTGGGGTTGATGCCCAGCGATCGGCAGGCGATCTCATCTTCGCGCAGCGCCTCCCACGCGCGGCCGATGGGCAGGCGGCGCAGGCGCGCCACGCCATAGGCCGCCAGGGCCGTCAGCGCCAGGATGACGAGGTAGAGGAAGATCAGCCGCTGTTCCGGGGCGTAGGCGATGCCCGTCACCTCACTGAACGTGTGGCCGCCGTCCGGCGCGCGGCGGTCGAAGGTCAGGCCGAACAGGGTGGGCCGGGCGATGCCGGACACGCCGTTGGGCCCGCCGGTCAGGCCCTGCCAGTTCAGGATGACGATGCGGGTGATCTCACCAAAGCCCAGGGTGACGATGGCCAGGTAGTCGCCGCGCAGCCGCAGGATGGGCAGGGACAGCAGGGCGGCGAACAGGCTGGACGCCACCCCGCCGGCCAGCAGCGCCGGCCAGAAACCCCAATGCAGCTGCGTCGTGGTCAGGGCGCAGGTATAGGCGCCGATGGCGTAGAAGGCGGCGAATCCCAGATCCAGCAAACCCGCCAGGCCGACCGTGATGCTGAGTCCCGTGGCCAGCAGCACGTAGATCATGGCGTTGGTGCCCAGGTCGATGATGTAGCGGTTGGCGAAGGGCAGGAAGGGCAGGATGGCGGCGGCCAGCACCAGCAGGGGGCCGCCATAGGGCCGGAACCGTTGCGCGCCGGCCGGCGGGCGCCAAGCGGCCACCGGGGCCAGCGCGTGGCGCAACGGGGCCGCCAGCAATCCTGCAGCCAGGCGGCCGATGAAGACGATCAGGCCCGCCAGCGGCACATAGGACAGGCGGGTGTCCACCACCAGGCCCTGGTCCAGGTTGATGGTGCGCAGGCCCAGGAAGGGTACCGCCAGCGCCATGGCGATCAGGGCGGCGATGCCGCATTCGCGCAGGCGCTGGGTCAGGGGGATGGCGTGGGTGGGGATGGTCATGGCGATGCCCTCACACCTTCTCGATGTCGGGGCGGCCCAGCAGGCCCGAAGGGCGGACCACCAGCACCAGGATCAGGATGGAAAACGCCGCCACGTCCTTGTAGGCGCTGGAGACGTATCCCGAAAAGAACGCCTCGATCAGGCCGATCAGCAATCCCCCCAGCATGGCGCCCGGCAGGCTGCCGATGCCGCCCAGCACGGCGGCGGTGAAGGCCTTCATACCGGCCAGGAAGCCGATGTAGAAATCGATGACGCCGTAATAGAGCGTGACCATCACGCCGGCCACCGCCGCCAGTGCGGCCCCCAGCACGAAGGTGAGGGAGATGGTGCGGTCGACATTGATGCCCAGCAAGGCCGCCATGGTGCGGTCCTGCTCACACGCCCGCTGGGCGCGGCCCAGCGCGGTGCGGTTGATCACCAGCGTGAACCCGGCCATCAGCGCCACCGTCAGCAGGATGATGAACAGCTGGATGTTGGTGATGCCCAGGTTGAAGTCGCCGTCATGCCACAGGGTGATGCCGCCCGTCATGACCGGGGGCAGCGATTTGGAACGCGCGCCCTGCGTCAGCATGACGAAGTTCTGCAGGGCGATGGACATGCCGATGGCGGAGATGAAGGGCGCCAGCTTGGGCGCCTGGCGCAGGGGGCGATAGGCCACCCGCTCGATCGACCAGCCGTAGACGGCGGTGAAACTGCACGACACCGCCAGCACGATGACCAGGGCCAGCGCCACCGAGGTGACGCCCATTCCCAGCAGGATGGTGAAGGTGGTGACGGCGATGAAGGCGCCGATCATGTAAATCTCGCCATGGGCGAAATTGATCATGCGGATGATGCCGTACACCATGGTGTAGCCGATGGCGATCAGTCCGTAGATGGCACCCAGGGTCAGGCCGTTGATCAGATGCTGAAGAAACGTGCCGATAGCCAGCGTGAAACCCATTGCGCCTTAACCGCCCCCGTCTGATGCCCCAATCCCCCGTGGGGCCAGCGGCGACCTTACCCATACATCCCGGGCGGCGGCAAGGCGGGGTGGCCTAAAATCCAGTCTTCACGACATTTTTCACCAAGGGACACATCGGATTTACCGGTTCAGGCCAGTACTTTCTCCAGGCAGGCCGACCGGGAATGGCCGCCGTACGGCCCGTAATTCTCCCGCACCTCGCATACCCATGGCGCTGGTAGAAGGCCACGGCACGGGTATTGGCCCAGCGCGTTTCCAGCACCAGGGTGCCATAGTCCAGGACCCGCGCCCGCTTCTCCAGGAAGCGCAGCACGGCCCCGCCGGCCCCGCTGCCGGGTTCGGCGTACATGCGTTTGACCTCCGCCGTGCCGGGCAGGTCCGGCAGCGGCCGGATGGCGCCGCAGCCCACCACGCGGCCATCACGCCAGGCCAGCGCGAAGACCGACCCTTCCGGCGTCCAATCGGCGAAGCCAGCGCGGCCATCACTGCCGTAGCGGGCGCCCAGCATGTCGGACAGGATGTCCATCAGGCGCACGGCTTCGGGGTGCGTGGGCGTGGCCGCTGTCACCGTCACGTCGGCGGGCGGTTCAGGTGCCGTCGTCCCGGGTGCCAGCAGTTTCATCATGAAGGTGGTGGTCAGCAGGCTGCCGCCGGTGTGGCGGGCGTATTCCGGCACCTCGCCGACGATCTCGAAACCCACGGAACGATAGAGCGCGCGGCCCTCCACGCTGCCGGTGTCCAGCAGCAGCAGGGTGCGTCCCTCCCGCCGGGCCAGGGTCTCGGCGGCGGTCATCAGGGCGCGTCCGATGCCGCGCTGGCGGGCGTCGGGGTGGACCAGCATCTTGGCGACCTCCGCCCGGTGCGATCCGTTGGCGGGGTTGGCCAACAGCAATTGCACCGTGCCCACCAGCCGTCCCCCCTCCCACGCGCCCATCAGGCGCCGCGCCCCGCTTTCCAGGCCGGGGCGTAGTCCCTGGAAGAAGGCGGCGGCCTCCTCGATCATGAAGGGCGTCAGGAAACCGACGCTGGCCCCGCCCAGGACGCAAGCGTGCAGGATGGCGGCCAGGCCATCGCAATGGCGGTCCAACGCGGCGGCGGTGATCTCTTGGATGGTGACGGTCATGGGGGCTCAGGGGCGGGTGATGGCGATGACGTAGCGGGCGGCCTCGGGTCCGGGGCAGTGGAAGCGGCTGCCCCCCGCCAGGCGGTAGCGCAGGCAATCGCCGGCCGACAGCGCGTGGGTGGTGCCGTCCAGCGCCAGGTCCAGGCGGCCGGCCAACATCCACAGATGATGTTCCAACCCCGCCACCGGCGGCGCCTGGTAAGTGATGACGGCGCCGGCGGGCAGGGTGCCCTCCACCATCTCGGTCATATAGCCGCTGGCGGGTAGTGAGACGCCGCGGCGGCGGAAGCCGGTCTCAGGGTCGGTCCAGACCGGCTGCGCGGCGGGCGGAATGAACTGCTGCGGATCGGCCTCGACCTCCGCCAGCAGGCGGGACATCGGCCGCTCATAGGCGGTGCACAGGCGGCCCAGCAAGGTGGCGGTCGGGCTGGTTTCCCCCCGTTCCAGGCGGGACAGGGTGGCGCGGCTGATGCCGCTACGCTCCGCCAATATCTCCAGGGTCCAGCCCCGTTCCAGGCGCAGGCTGCCCAGGCGGGCGGCCAGGCGCTGGTCGAAGGGATCCGGGGCGGGGGCGGGGGCGGCCTGTTCCATAATGGGAATATTTCCCAGATATGAGATTTGGTCAAGTGACCCTTGAATCACTCATGATGCGAAAACGCCTTATCTTTCCGCGCGATCCTGGGCATGCTGGCGCCCACCGGACATGAGCCACAGGAAAAGAGGGTTAGTTGAATGGCGGCCAGGCAGTCGGATCGGCGGATGATGGGCGGCGTGACGCGGCGCTGGGTGGTGAACGCGGGCGCGGCCCTGGTGCTGGGCCTGGCGCTTGCGGCTTGCGGCCCCAAGGGCGGCGACAAGGCGCCGGAGGCCAAGACGGCGACAGCACCCGTGGCTCTGCTGTCGGGCGGCGCCGTCGCCTCGGCCGACGGGTCCGCCACCAACGCCGGCGCTGAAATCCTGAAGGCCGGCGGCAACGCGGTGGACGCGGCCGTGGCCACCGCCTTCGCCCTGGCGGTGACGTATCCCGAGGCCGGCAACATCGGCGGCGGCGGCTTCATGACCCTGTATGTCGATGGCAAGGCCTACTTCGTCGACTACCGCGAGGTGGCGCCCAAGGCCGCGACCCGCACCATGTACCTGGACGACAAGGGCGACGTGATCCCCAAGCTCAGTCTGGTGGGCGCCAAGGCCGCCGGCGTGCCGGGCACGGTGATGGGATTGTGGGAGGCGCACCACCGTTTCGGCAAGCTCACCTGGGCGCAGGTGATGCAGCCGGCCATCGACCTGGCGGAAAAGGGCTTCCTGCCGTCCGACAAGATCATCGCCTACCGCACCGACATGATGGAGCAGTTCGCCGTCACCAACTTCGCCCAGTATTTCGGGAAGATGCAGGCGGGCCAGATCTTCACCCAGCCGGAATTGGCGGAGACGCTGAAGCGCATCGCCCAGGACGGGCCGAAGGAGTTCTACACGGGCAAGACCGCCGGCCTGCTGGTCGCCCAGATGCAGAAGGACGGCGGCCTGATCACGGCGGAGGATTTGGCCGACTACAAGGCCAAGTGGCGCGACCCCATCCAGTTCACCTGGCAGGGCAACGTCGTCTACACCGCCCCGCCGCCCAGCTCGGGCGGGGAGGCGCTGGCCCAGCTGCTGAAGATGAAGGAACTGCGCGCCGCCGATTTCAAGGACGTGCCGCTGAACTCCGCCAAGTACATCCACCTGATGGCGGAGATCGAGAAGCGCGTGTTCGCCGACCGGGCGGAGTATCTGGGCGACCCCGACTTCTTCAAGGTGCCGGTGGACCGGCTGATCAGTGACGACTACCTGGCCCGGCGCGCGGCGGAGGTTAACCCCGACGCCATCTCCCCCACCCCGGACGTGAAGGCGGGGCTGGAGCCCAACCAGACCACCCATTTCTCCGTGGTCGACAAATGGGGCAACGCCGTTTCCAACACCTTCACCCTGAATTTCGAATTCGGGAACGGTGAGGTGGTGGCCGGCGCCGGCTTCCTGATGAATGACGAGATGGACGATTTCAGCGCCAAGCCCGGCGTGCCCAACGGCTTCGGCGTGGTGGGCAAGGACGCCAACGCCATCGAGCCCGGCAAGCGCATGCTGTCATCCATGAGCCCCACCATCGTGACCCAGGACGGCAAGGTCAGCCTGGTGCTGGGCACGCCCGGCGGGTCGCGCATCTTCACCAGCGTCTTCCAGGTCATCAACAACGTCTACGACTTCCACATGTCGTTGCAGGACGCGGTGTCGGCCCAGCGGGTGCATCACCAGCTGTTGCCCAAGGACACCATCTTCTACGACAACTACGCCCCCCTGGTGGGACCGGAGGCCGACAAGCTGAAGGCCATGGGTTATGTGCTGCAGAACCAGGGCTGGAACATGGGTGATGTGGAGGCCATCCACATCAACGGCACGGAGCTGGAGACCGCCTCCGACCCGCGCGGGCGCGGGGTGGGGCAGGTGGTGAAATGAGGTTAAGAGCTTGATTTAGTTCAAAGCGCCCCGGACGGAGCACCGCTCCGGGGCGTTTCCTAAATAAGGTCGCATTAAGGCAAACATCGCCCTTAAATCGTCAACATCCACCTCCATTGTTCAAGGCATGGGAAGCCCGCCGCCGGTTGTTTCCGGCACCACCGGCCTCCCACGTTTTTGGAGGTAAGATCATGAAGAGCGATTTCCTGCGTCTGGCGAAGGTGAAGCGCTTTGCCGCGGTTGCCGCCCTGGCCGTGGTCGGGATCGCCGCGACGGCCGCCGTGACCTCGACCCCGGCTAAGGCCGACGGCTACTACCGTCATTACGATCACGGTCGTGACCATGGCTGGCGTGGCCGTGACTACTACGGTGGTCCGCGGGTCTATGTCGCCCCGCCGCCCTACTACTACGGCCCGCGCGCCTATTACCCGCCGGCCTACTACGCTCCCCCGCCCCCGCCGCCGGTCTATTACGGCGCCCCGGGCCTGAACGTGGTCATCCCCATCCGCTAACCCCGCCTTAAGCCGGCACCTCAAGTCCGGCTGGGACGGCACCCTGCCCGGTGCCGTCCCGCCAGGGCCCGCCACTTTCAGGCGGCCCGACTGGAAGGAACAGTGAGGCCATCATGTTGAAGAAAGCTGTCATCGTTGTTCTGGCCGGGTCCCTGCTTGCCGGTTGTTCCGGCCTGACGGCTCGGGAACAGCGCACCCTGTCCGGTGGCGCCATCGGCGCTGCGGGTGGTGCCGTCGTCACCGCCATCGTCGGCGGCCCGGTTCTGGCCGGTGCCGCGGTCGGTGCGGCCGCCGGCGCCGTGGTGGGCGCTGTCACCAAGCCCTGATCTGTCTGTCGTTTTTTTAGTGCATCTCCCGTTCCCTTGTTTCCCATCCCGACCTTCAAACCCGGCTGGCCCCAACCAGCCGGGTTTTTCTTGCTGGGGAAGAGGACAGGATGGTTGGGGCCGACGCCGACGGGGCATGCGTGGCAGGAATTCCGGCCGATCTTGTCCGGCTGCGAACAAGCTGCTAGGGTCCGCGCCGCTCGCAAACACCCAGGTTAAAGTTGAAGCACCATGAAGGTTAACGCCAACACCATGCGCCCCGGCCACGTTATGGAGAATAACGGCAAGCTGTGGGTGGTCGTGAAGACGCAGATCGTGCAGCCCGGCAAGGGCGGCGCCTTCATCCAGATCGAGATGAAGGACGTGCGCACGGGCACCAAGACGATCGAGCGCTTCCGTACCCAGGAAAGCGTGGAACGTGCCCGCCTGGACGAGCATGAGATGACCTTCCTGTTCGCCGACGGCGACCTCTACACCTTCATGGACAAGGAAACCTTCGAGCAGGTCTCCATCACCGGCGACATCATCGGTGAGGGCAAGGTGTTCCTGACCGACGGCATGGAGGTGACGGTGCAGACCTTCGAGAGCGCGCCGCTGTCCGTGGAACTGCCGCAGACCGTGACCCTGCGCATCACCGAGGCCGACCCGGTGGTGAAGGGCCAGACGGCCTCTTCCTCCTACAAGCCGGCCCTGCTGGAGAACGGCGTGCGCATCCTGGTGCCGCCGCATATCGAAGCCGGCACCCGCGTGGTGGTGAACACCGCCGAGGGTGAATACATGGAACGCGCGAAGGACTAAGCGCCTTCCCGCCGCCGCCTCAACCGCGGCAGGCTCGTTGCCAGAGCGAATTCCGCCTTCCGGTGGAATTCGCTCTCGGCTTTTATGGTAGGGCGCTCCCCCGGGGATGCGCCCGCTGGTAAAGATTTAAAGGGGACACCCCATGGCCGCCCGTTCCGCCCTTCTCAACGTCATGACCAAAGCCGCCGAGAAGGCGGGCCGCGCCCTGGTGCGCGACTTTGGCGAGGTGGAGCAGTTGCAGGTGTCCCGCAAGGGCCCGGCCGATTTCGTGTCCGCCGCCGACCGCAAGTCGGAAACCATCATCCGCGAGGAACTGAGCAAGGCCCGGCCCAGCTACGGTTTCCTGATGGAAGAGTCGGGCAGCATCGCCGGCAGCGACCCGGCCTACCGCTGGATCGTCGATCCGCTGGACGGCACCACCAACTTCCTGCACGGCCTGCCGCACTGGGCCATCACCATCGCCCTGGAAAAGGAAGGCGAGATCGTCGCCGGCGTGGTGTATGAGCCGGTGCATGACGAGATGTTCTGGGCGGAAAAGGGGGCGGGCGCCTTCCTGAACCACACCCGCCTGCGCGTGTCGGCCCGGCGCAACCTGCCCGACTCCCTGATCGCCACCGGCATCCCCTTCAAGGGCCATGGCGACCCGGCCGCCTACATGCCGCAGCTGCAGGCCATCATGACCGAGGTCGCCGGCATCCGCCGTTTCGGCGCCGCCGCCCTGGATCTGGCCTATGTTGCCGCCGGCCGCTACGACGGTTTCTTCGAGACCGGCCTGAAGCCCTGGGACGTGGCGGCGGGCGTGCTGATGGTGACCGAGGCCGGCGGCTTCGCCACCGAGATCGGCGGCGGGCGCAACCCGCAGAGCGGCGCCAGCGTGCTGGCCGCCAACTCCCACCTGCACCTGCCGCTGGGCACCCTGCTGCGCAACGCTGGCGCCAAGAAGAAGGCCGCCGGCTGAGCCGCTGCTTCTTTCCGATTGAGTTTGCACCAACGGCCCGGATGACCTCCGGGCCGTTTGGCGTTTCAGGGCAGGGTCACGCGCACCTCAAGGCCACCCCCTGGCTGGTTCACCAGGGCGATGTCGCCGCCATGGCCGCGCACGATGGCCAGCGCCGCCGTCAGGCCCAGGCCGACGCCGCCGGTCATGCGGTTGCGGGACCGGTCCAGCCGGTAGAAGGGGCTGAACACCTGGTCCAGTTCACCCTCCGGGATGCCCGGCCCCTGGTCGCGGATGGTGATCAGGCTGGCGTCGGCCATCGTCACTAGGCTCACCGCCGGTGGTGTGGCGTGCTTCACGGCGTTTTCCACCAGGTTGGTGACGGCGCGCTTCAGGGCGAAGGGGCGGCCGCGATAGACGGCGTGCGCGGGGCCGTCATAGGCCACGGCCACGCCCTGGTCGGCATATTCGTCGATGATGGTGGTCAGCAGGCCGGCCAGGTCGAAGGCGGTCACCGCCTCCTCATCCCCATCGTCGCGGAAGAAGGCCAGGGCGCCGTCCACCATGGCCTGCATCTCGTCCACATCGCGGAACAGGCGGGCCTGCTGCACCGGGTCCTCCACGAACTCGCCGCGCAGGCGCATGCGGGTCAAGGGCGTGCGCAAATCGTGGGAGATGGCGGCCAGCATGGCGGTGCGATAGCTGACGAACTTCTGGATCTGTCCCTGCATGGCGTTGAAGGCGCGGATGACGCCCCGCAGTTCGCGCGGGCCCGCCTCATCGATCGGCGGGGCCTGGGGGTTGGTGCCGAACTGGCGGGCCGCCGTGGCGATGCGCTCGATGGGGCGGGACAGCTGGCGGGCCGCGATCAGCGACACGGCGGCGGCCGACAGCAGCAGCAGCAGCAGGGCGATGCCGATGCGCAGGGCGCGTGCGAAATCGCGGGAGCGGTCCAGGGCGCTGTACACCAGCCAGCTTCCGTCCTTCATGGGCACGGCCAGGAAGCGGGCGTCGGGATATGTCGCGAAGTCGTGGCGCAGATGCAGGGGGGCGGCGCCGGCCGCCGTGCCCATGAAGACCACCGCCGGTTCGTTCAATTCCTCCAGCCACGGGCTGGGCAGGGGGAACATGCCATCCGGCCGTGGGTCGCGATTCAGCGCCACGGCCAGGGGGCTGGCGGCATCATACCATTCGATGCGGTATATCTTGGTGGAGGCGGCGCGAGTCAGGCTGGGACGCACCTCCGGCGGGGCGGCGTCGATGACGTGGCTGATGCTGGTGACGGCCTGGAACAGCCCGGCGTCATTGGCGGGGGATTGCAGCCAGGTGCCGGCGAAGCTGACCACCAGGGCGCTCAGGACCGCGGCGACCGTGGCGGCGGCCATGATGGTCACGGCGAACCGCCGGGCGATGGTGTCCTGCGGCCAGAACGGCAGGGCCCTCATTGGCCCTTCACCATGGCCGTGAAGATATAGCCGCCGTTGCGCACCGTGCGGATCAGGGCAGGGCTCTTGGGATCATCCTCCAGCTTGTGGCGCAGGCGGCTGACCTGCACGTCGATGCTGCGGTCATACGCCGCGTGCGACAGGCCGCGCGCCAGATCCAGCAACTGGTCGCGGGTCAGCACCCGCTGGGGATGTTCCACGAAGGCCAGGAGCAGGTCGAACTCCCCACCTGACAGCAGCACCAGCGTGCCGTCGGCCGACCGCAGTTCCCGCCGTGCGACGTCCAGGCGCCAGTCGGCGAAGCTGAGGTGGGGCCGCGTCTCCGCCGTGCCGCGCGTGGCCGCCGCCTCGGCCGTACGGCGCAGCACGGCCTTGACCCGGGCCAGCAGTTCGCGCGCGTCGAACGGCTTGGTCAAATAGTCGTCGGCGCCGATCTCCAGCCCCACGACGCGGTCGGTATGGTCGGCCATGGCGGTCAGCATGATGACCGGGATGCGCGAGGCGGCGCGCAGCCGGCGGCACAGGCTGAACCCGTCCTCGCCCCGCAGCATGACATCCAGGATGACCAGATCCACCGGGCCCGCCGCCAGCGCCGCATCCATGCCGGGCCCGTCTTCCGCCACCACCACGGTATAGCCGTGCTTGCGGAAGAACAGGGTCAGCAGGGACAGGATGTCCTCGTCATCATCGACGAGCAGCAGGGTGGGCATCGGCATCATGGGGCGGATGGTAGCACGGGGGGCCGGCCCCTTCGTGTCCGATGTCCCGGCGGATTATTTCAGGCCGGAAACATTGTGCCGCGCCGGTCGCAAAGCGGACATCACCCAACAAAAATCAGCGTTTAGGGTCCGCACCGTTCCAGCGACCGGGCGGCCGGGGTTGGGCGCCCCTCATGGGTCGGGCGTGAGGGGTGACATCGGCCGCCAGCCGCTGGGCGGTGAATTCAGTCAACATGAAAGGCGCCCCGCCTATGCGTACCGTTTTCCGTCCCATGACCCGATACGGCATCCTCGCCGCCGTGCTGGCCGCCACCCCCGCCTTCGCCCAAGAGCAGCCGGGCGCGCAGCCCCGCAGCACCTGGGACTTCACCGTCGGCGCCGGCGCCATGGCGCGCCCCACCTATGAGGGCAGCGACCATTATACCGTCAGCCCCATCCCCCTGATCGACATCAAGTGGAACGACATGGTGGAAATGGGGCAGCAGGGCATCGCCGCCTATTGGCACCAGGGTGCCTTGAAGGTCGGCGTGGCCCTGGCCTTCGATCCCGGCCGCGACGACAGCAAGAATTTTTTCAACCAGGGTGACGACCGGCTGAAGGGCCTGGGCAATATCGACCTCTCCACCGGCGTCAAGGTGTTCGGTTCCTACCAGTTGGGCCGGCTGAGCTTCAACGCCTCCGCCACCAAGTTCAACGGCAGCCAGAATGACGGCGTGGTGGCCAATGTCGGCGTGGGCCTGCCCCTGCGGCTGGCCGACGGCATCATCCTGACGCCGCATGTCGGCGCCACCTGGGCCAACGACAACTACATGGAAACCTTTTTCGGTGTGACGCCGACGCAGGCCGCGCGCTCCATCTTCACGTCCTACACGGCGGATGCGGGTTTCAAGGACGTCACCGTCGGCGCCAATCTGCGCTATCGCATCACCGAGCATTGGTTCGCCATGACGGACGTGTCGGTGAAGAAGCTGCTGGGCAGCGCCGCTGACAGCCCGCTGACCTATTCCGCCACCAATGCCGTGTTCATGGCCGGCGTCGGGTATCACTTTTAATACTGCCCTCAGGCGGCGGGCGGCCCCATCCGGGGCCTTGCCTTGTCCTCGACTGCCAGTCCGCCTACGGCTCCCCGGAAGTCTCCGGCGGCTGCGGTCGCAGCCTACAGCGGCGTGAGGCAATACCTCACGCCGCTGGTTTGACGGCTACCCCAGGGCGGTTCGGCCTTAAGCCAGCGCGGCCTCCACCGCCTGAACGACGGCCTCGTTGGAGGGGCGGAATACCGAGGACCAGTAGCGCAGCAGGGCGCCGTCCTTGCCGATCAGGTACTTGTGGAAGTTCCAGCGCGGGGCCGCGTCCTCGCCCGCCATGTCCACCAGCCAGCTGAAGAAGGGATGGGCGTCGGCGCCCACCACCACTTCCTTGTCGGCCATGGTGAACTCCACGCCGTAGTTGCGCTGGCAGAAGGCGCCGATCTCCGACGCGCTGCCCGGTTCCTGCTTGCCGAAATCATTGGACGGCACGCCCACCACCACCAGGCCACGCGGGCCGTACTTGGCATGCAGGGCCTGCAAATCCTCATACTGGTTGGTGAAGCGGCAGTTGCTGGCGGTGTTGACCACCAGCACCGGCTGGCCGGCATAGGCCGCCAGCGGCACAGGCTGGCCGCCACCCAGGCGGCGGAAACTGAAATGGTGGGCGGTGGCGCCGATGGTGGCGGTTTGCGGCTGGGGCAGCATGGGGAGGCTCCTCGGGATCGGTTCAGTGTTAACTTCTAATTTAGAATTATTCTAAACTAAGCCGCTTGGCAAGCATCTCGAACCGATGGGCATATCAGGCGGGCGGGCGCCGCAAACCGGTGGTAAAAGGGTTGCGCCGAACAAGGATCGGCCACATTTCCAAGGTTTAGTCCTGTTGTCGAAAGCCCCCTGCCGCATGCGCCGCCCCCAGATGGTTTCTCCCCAGAAGGCTATACTGCCCGCCGTGGTCGCCCTGTCCGTCAGCCTGCTGGCGGCGTCCGCCTTCGCCCAATCCGACCCGTCCAGCGGCCAGGCGACGACGCCCCCGACCTCGGGTGACGTGGGCGTGCCGATCGTGAAGCGCGCGCCGGCCGCACCCATCCCTAAGACGGTGGTGGTGCCCGACACGCCCAAGAGCCTGCTGAAACCCGAGGCGACGCCTACCCCGAATCACGCCAAGGAGCCTGAGGGCTCGACGCCGGCACCGGTCACGGAGATCCGGCCCCACGGCGTCACCAATGTGGACAAGGCCACGCCGGTGGCACCGGACGACCACATGACCGTGCCCTTCGCCGCCGGTTCATCCACCCTGGACAAGGCGCAGGAGGCGGCCCTGGTGGGCATCGCCGGGCGTTTAGGCCAGGACCCGACCCACCGGCTGGAGATACGCGGCTTCGCCCCGCTGCCGTCGCCGGACCGGGAGGCCGCCGCCCGGCGGCTGTCGCTGTTCCGCGCCAACGCCGTGCGCAACCGCCTGATGGCGCTGGGCGTGGCGAAGGAGCGGCTGGTGCTGATCGCCATGGGGTCCATCGCGGGCGACGACAACGACAAGGTGGCGGTTCGCGGCGCCAACAAAGGCTCCACCCTGCCGGCGGAGGCGTTCGACAAGGTCGAACTGGCGTTCATCCGCTGACGTTTGACGTTCTACCGACCCGTCCCCAACAATAAAGGAACAGACCCCGTGTCGCGGCCCACCCCCTATCTTTTCCGCATGTGTGTGTTCCTGGCGGCCGTCGTCGCCGTCGCGGCGGGGCTGTACGCGCAGGTCGAACATTTCTTCATGGCCAACCCGGCCCTGAACGGTCTGATCCTGGGCGCGCTGGCCATCGGCATCCTCTACATCTTCCGCCAGGCGCTGATGCTGCGGCCGGAGGTGGAGTGGCTGGAGAATTTCCGCAGCGGCACCGTCACCTCCACCCAGCCGCGCCTGCTGGCGCCCATGGCCCACATGCTGGGCGACCGGGGCCGGGGCGGGACCGGCGGCGTCAACGGCAGCCGCCTGACCCTGTCGGCCATCGCCACCCGGTCCCTGCTGGACGGCGTGAGCGCCCGCCTGGACGAAAGCCGGGAGATCAGCCGCTATCTCATCGGCCTGATGATCTTCCTGGGCCTGCTGGGCACCTTCTGGGGCCTGTTGCAGACCGTCTCCACCATCGGCGGCGTCATATCCGGCCTGAAGGTGGGCGACGGCGACGCGGTGGCCATCTTCGCCCATTTGCAGGATGGGCTGGCCGCCCCGCTGGCGGGCATGGGTACGGCGTTCAGCGCCAGCCTGTTCGGCCTGGCTGGGTCCCTGGTGCTGGGTTTCCTGGAATTGCAGGCGGGCCAGGCGCAGAACCGCTTCTACATGGATCTGGAGGATTGGCTGGCCGGGTCTACCCGCCTGGGCGGCGGGGGCCTGGTGGAGGCGGGTGACCAGCCGGTGCCGGCCTACATCCAGGCCCTGCTGGAAACCACCGCCGAGAACATGGAGAAGCTGCAATACACCATGGCGCAGGGGGAGGATGGCCGGCGCAGCGCCAACAGCCATCTGATGGCGCTGGTGGAACGCCTGTCTGCCCTGTCGGACCAGATGAAGGCGGAACAGCAGCTGATGCTGCGCCTGGCGGAAGGCCAGATGGAGATGCGGCCGGTGCTGCAACGCCTGGCCGATGCGCTGGGGCAGGGCGGCGCCAACAGTGGCCTGGATGACGCCAGCCGCGCCCACCTGCGGAACTTGGACCTGCACCTGGCCCGCCTGGTGGAGGAGACGGCCACCGGCCGCGTCCAGTCCACCCAGGAAATCCGCACCGAGATCAAGATCCTGACCCGCACCATCGCGGCGCTGGGCGAAGGGGCGGAGCGCTAGGCCATGGCGGGCATCGGCCGGCGGGCCTCACGCCGCCAATTGGACATCTGGCCCGGCTGGGTGGACGCGCTGTCGTCCCTGGTCATGGTCATCGTCTTCCTGCTGATGGTGTTCGTGCTGTCGCAGTTCGCGCTGTCGTCCCTGCTGCACGGCAAGGACGAGGCGCTGGCCCGTCTGAACAGCCGAATCGCCCTGCTGGCCGACCAGCTGGCGATGGAGCAGGCGGACAAGGAAAAGCTGACCACCGACATGGCCGCGCTGAACGAACAGCTGCAGGCATCCCTGGCCAAGAACACCCAGCTTCAGGCCGAGCGGGACGATCTGTCGGCCCAGGTGCAGGCCCTGACGGATGCCGCCACCGCCAAGCAGGCGGAACTGGATACCGAAAAGAACGCCAGTGCGGAGGCCAAGGCCCAGGTCGACCTGCTGAACCAGCAGCTGGCGGCCCTGCGCCAGCAACTGGCGCAGCTGAACGCCGCCCTGGCGGCGTCGGAACAGAAGGACAAGGAACAGCAGGTCCAGATCGTCGATCTGGGCAAGCGGCTGAACGCCGCGCTGGCCGGCAAGGTGGCGGAACTGGCCCGCTATCGTTCCGAATTCTTTGGCAAGCTGCGCGAGGTGCTGGGCGACCGGCCGGACATCCGCATCGTCGGCGACCGCTTCGTCTTCCAGTCGGAGGTGCTGTTCGACAGCGGCAGCGCCGAATTGGGCGATCGGGGCCGCAAGCAGTTGGCCAGCCTGGGCAAGACCCTGATGGATGTGTCGAAGAAGTTCCCCAAGGATCTGAACTGGATCCTGCGGGTGGATGGCCACACCGACAACGTGCCCATCCGCACCCCCGCCTTCGCCAGCAACTGGGAACTGTCGTCCGCCCGCGCCACGGCGGTGGTGAAGTTCCTGATCCAGCAGGGCGTGCCGCCGGAACGCCTGGCCTCCACCGGATTCGGTGAGTTCCAGCCGCTGGAGCCCGGCGACGCCCCCGACGTGCGCGCCCGCAACCGCCGCATCGAACTGAAGCTGGACCAGCGGTAACCGGCGGCGGCCACGCCGCTGTAGCCCGCGACCGCGGGCGCCGGAGATTTCTGGGGAGCCGCAGGCGGACTGGAAATCGAGGATGAGGCAAGCCGCCGGATGGCGGCGCCCGCCGTTTGAGGGCACAAAAACTAGTTAAACACGCCCGCCAGTTCAACCTCCTCACCGCCCAAACCGCGCTTGAAGGTGTTGATGCCTTCCACGTCGGGCGTCAGGCCGCCAAGATCGAAGGCGACGCGACCCTGGGCCTTCAGTTCCAGGCAGGCCCGCCACAGTAGCAGATGGTGGGCGCGGGTGCGGCGGCCTTCCGGTCCGCTCCACCCCACCTGGTAGGTCGCCGCCACGCCGTGGCCGAAGACCAGGATGCCGGCCACGCCCACGCCATCCAGCATGGCGCGCAGGACCAGGACGTCGCCGTCCTTGTGCAGGGCGGTGCGCAGGCGGGTCAGCAGTTTGGACCCCGCCGCGCGGTAACGCCGTTCTTTGCGGTCGGCCTCATGGTGTTCCAGCAGCCAGGGCAGGGTGTCGCCGTCGCGGTCCACCTCCACCACCAGGCCGGCCCGTTCGCCCTGGCGCAGCTTGTTGCGCCATTTGGGGTCCAGCTTGGCGCGCAAGCTGGCCTCATCCGGCGTCAGGTCCAGCCAGATGGTGCGATAGCCGGGGCCGGGCTGGTGGCGCCAGCCGGCCCAGCGCAGGGCGGTGTCCGTCAGGGGCCCGGCCGGCAGTTCGGCGATGACGCTGGGCCAGGAGCGCAGGCCCGTGGGATAGGCCTGGCGCAGCAGGCGGTAGACCACGCCCACGGTGGTCCAGTCCTGCGCCTCGGGCACCAGCAGGGGGCCGCGGTGGATCTTGGCCACCTTGACCATGCGGGCCATGCGCTTTTCCAGCACCAGCACCAGGCCGATGGGCTGGCCCTCCCGCTCGATGATGCCCAGCCTGGGTTTCCAGCCCTCTACCGTCGCCATGGCGGCGGCATACCCGAAACACTGGGTCAGGCTGCTGCGCGGCACGCGTTTCAGCAGGGCGTTCCATTCGCTGATGCGCGCGCCCTCCCAGCGGATGGCGATGGCGGGTGGCGCGCCGGCCTTGGGTTTCGTCGCGGTGGCGGCGTCGGCGGGGACGGCCGGCGGTGCCTTTTGGCGCGGCCGGGGGGCGGGGTGCGATTTGGCCACGGTTATGCGGGGACTCGACAGCGGCGGGGCGGGGCGGTATGCCGCCCTTGAGCGACAAGCGAGGCGATGGTGCCCGCATGGGCCCCGCCTTGTCGACCCCGCCATCACGCTTTCTCCCGGAAGGGCCGCCGCCATGAAGACCCCAACCATGCCCTGGTGGCACCCCGACCGCCTGGCCCAGCGCCGCGCCAACCTGGATGCGCGGGGCCGCATGACCCGGGCCATGCGCCGCTGGTTCGAGGATCGCGACTTCCTGGAGGTGGAAACGCCGGCCCTGCAGGTGTCCCCCGGCCTGGAGCCGCACCTGATGGCCTTCGCCACCGACCTGGTGGGCAGCCATCCCGACGACCGGCTGACCCTGCGGCTGCACACCAGCCCGGAATTCACCATGAAGAAGCTGCTGGTGGCCGGCCTGCCGCGCATCTTCCAACTGGCGCATGTCTACCGCAACGGTGAGCGCTCCCCCACCCATAGCCCGGAATTCTCCATGCTGGAATGGTACCGGGTGGGGGCCGGCTACCGCGACCTGATGGACGATTGCATCGGCCTGACCCGCGCCCTGTGTGCCGCCGCCGGCGTGGACACGCTGCGCCGGGGCGACCTCACCTGCGGCCCTCATGCGGAATGGGAGGTGCTGACGGTGCAGCAGGCGTTCCAGCGCCATGTCGGCATCGACCTGCTGGCGACGGCACCCGACCCGGCCCGGCCCGACGTGGCCCTGCTGGCCAAGGCGGCGGCGGCGGTGGGCATCCACGCCCACGCTGGCGACACCTGGGAGGATCTGTTCCTTCCGCATCAGCCTGGACCGGATCGAGCCGCACCTCGGCATGGGCCGTCCCACCTTCCTGACCGACTATCCCGTCTCCATGGCCGCCCTGTCGCGGCCCAAGCCGGAGGACCCCCGCGTGGCGGAGCGGTTTGAGCTGTACGCCTGCGGCGTGGAACTGGCCAACGCCTTTGGTGAGCTGACGGATGCGGCCGTGCAGAAGGCCCGTTTCGAAGCCGATATGGATTTGAAGCAGGCGCTCTACGGCGAACGCTACCCCATCGACGCCGATTTCCTGGCAGCATTGGAATTCGGCTTGCCCGACTGCGCCGGCATCGCGCTGGGCTTCGACCGCCTGGTCATGCTGGCCACCAACGCCGCCGCCATCGACGACGTGCTGTGGGCGCCGGTAGTGGTGCCGTGAGGCGATTCGACTTGGGCACCGGCCTGTTTTAAGCTCAATCGTTCGAAGTTACGGAGTGAGCCGACGTGGACGCCGTAAAACCTGTTGCCCAAGCGCAATCGGCCGAACAGCCGATGTCGGTATCGGATGTTGAAGGTATCCAGCAGGGTCTCATTGATATGGCTGCGGGACGCGTCGTTCCTCACGCCCAGGCAATGGCTCGGTTGGAAGCGACCATCGCCGCCGTGGAGCGGTGGCGGCGATAACGGGGCCATTTATTGTCTGATCAACTTGCTCTTTAAGTCCGAGACCGGTTGCCAAGGCGTGCGTGGGACGGCTGAGGCGATGTCATGGTATGCTGACCTCCATCAACCAGGCGGGAGAGCATTATGGCCCGGACTGCGACGCTGACAGTTGAATTGCCTTCCGAGATCACGGAAAGCCTGGATCGGCTTGCCGCCGCTACCCAACGGGACAGGGCGGCGCTGGTGGTGGACGCTATCGCCAACTACGTGGCGCAAGAAGGTGCTACTGCCGAACAGACGGAAGCTGATCGCCTGGCGGCGAAGGAGAAGCGAAACGAAGTCCTTCGCGAGGTTCTGAGTGAAGCGCGGCGCCGATCAAGTGCCGAGGCTGTGGATTCCGACAAGCGTCCGACCAAGGAACAGCGCAACGCTTTCCTCCAGGCTTTTTATGAGAAGGCGAAGGCAGATCCGGTTCCAGGCATGGATGCCGCGCGAAGCCAGGATTTCCTTTACGGCGACGATGGCTTGCCGGGGTGAGTTCCATCGTTGTGGACACCTCGGCGATTATTGAAATCGCCATTCCCGAGAAGCGGGCGGCAGAGTGTCTGGCATGCCTTAAACGTGCCGATGAGATTCTGGTCAGTGTCGGAACCCTGGTGGAGACGCTGATCGTCGGCCGTCGGCGGGGCTTGGGTGTCCGCATTGAAGAGTTGCTACAGGGCTGGGCCGCTACAGAAATTGCGGTTACGCCTGAGATGGCGCGGCTGGCAGCCGATGCTTATGACCGTTGGGGCAAGGGCGTGCATCCAGCCGGACTGAACATGGGCGATTGCTATGCCTACGCCTTGGCGTGGGAACGCAATCTGCCCCTGCTGTTCCTTGGCGATGACTTCGCCGCTACCGACATCATCGCCGCTCTGTAGGTATTACGCCTCCGCGATCGCCTTGTTGAAGGCCTGCACGGCGGCACCCGGGCCCTGCGGGTGGTTCCACACGGATGAGACCACGGCCAGGAAGTCGGCGCCGGCGCGGACCAGGTCGCCGCAGTTTTCCGGCGTGATGCCGCCGATGGCGACGCAGGGGATTTCCATCATCTCCTGCCACCAGGTCAGCACGTCCGGCGTCGCGTGGTGCTCCACCTGCTTGGTGCCGGTGGGGAAGAAGGCGCCGAAGGCGACGTAGTCCGCACCCTCCTCACCGGCCACCATGGCCAGGTGGCGGCTGTCATGGCAGGTCACGCCCACGATGGCATCGGCGCCCATAATCTTGCGCGCGTCGCGATAGGGGGTGTCGCTCTGGCCGACATGCACGCCGTCGCAACCCGTCTCCCGCGCCAGGCGGGGATGGTCGTTCAGGATGAAGGCGACCTCGCGTGCTTGCGCGATGGGGCGCAGCACGTCCACGGCGCGGCGCACGGTGTCGTCATCCACGTCCTTCAGCCGCAGTTGCACGCAGGCGACATCGCCCCCGTCCAGGGCGGCGGCCAGTTGAACGGCGAACGCCGCCGGCTCCAGGGCCGGCGGCGTCACCAGGTACAGACGGCAATCTGCCTTCAAAAACTTATTCCTTGCCCTGATAGATGCGGACGATCCGGTCCAGCAGCGCCAGCGCGTCCTCGCGGGACCGCTGGAAGCTGTTGCGGCCGATGATGGAACCATTGCCGCCGCCGTCGCGGATGGCGCGGGCGTCGTCGTACACGGCGTCCTCACCCTTGGCGGCACCGCCGGAGAAGACCACGATGCGCTTGCCGTTGAAGGCGGAGCGCATGACGTCGGCCACGCGTTCGGCCTGGGTGGAACGGGCGATGTTCTTGGACTCGTAGACCTTCTTGCTGTCCTTGTTGCCCAAATGGTCGGTCGCCAGCTTCACCTTGATGATGTGGGCGCCCAGCAAGGCCGCCATGTGGGCGGCATAGGTGCTGATGTCGATCGCCAGCTCGGCGTCCTTGTCCAGGTCGCCACCGCGCGGGTAGGACCACAGCACGGTCGCCAAGCCGCAGGCCTTGGCCTCGGCCGACAGTTCGCGGAATTCCTCGAACTGGTCGAACTGCGCGTCGGAACCGGGGTAGATGGTGAAGCCGATGGCGGAGCAGCCCAGGCGCAGGGCGTCGGCCACCGTGGCGGTCACCGCCTGGTCCGGCGCATCGCCGCCGCGCGACAGGCTGTTGGAGCTGTTCATCTTCAGGATGGTGGGGATGGCGCCCGCGAAGGTGGCCGCACCCTGCTCCAGCATGCCCAGGGGGGCGGCGTAGGCGTTCAGGCCGGCGTCGATGGCCAGCTGGAAATGATAGTGCGGGTCGTAGGCCGGCGGGTTGGGCGCGAAGCTGCGCGCGGGGCCGTGCTCAAAGCCCTGGTCGACCGGCAGGATCACCACCTTGCCGGTGCCGCCCAGGCGGCCTTCCATCAGGATGCGGGCCAGGTTGGCCTTGGTGCCGGGATTGTCGCTCTCGTACCAGGAAAGGATTTCCTTCACGCGGCGGGTTAACTTCATGGTTACGGTATCCCCGAGTTTGTTTTGAGTGTTTGTGTTTATTGTCCTTATGCCGGCTTGATATCCCAGCATCCGGTCGATGGCAATCTGCCCCGAGGTCGAGGCAAGATCATGGCAGATTTCCGCGAAAACGCGCCGGGCGACTAGTGATCTTCCTGGGGCCGGGGGCGCCCCCCTCGCCGCTAACCCGGGTGGACGGCAACTTGGTCGCGGCCGGCCCGCTTGGCGGCGTAGAGGCCGCGGTCGGCCCGGTCCAGCAGGTCCTTGATGGCGTTGGCGGTGGCGAGCGTGGTGGGCGCCACCGTGGAGACGGGCGGGGTGGCGATGGCGACGCCGATGCTGACCGTCACCGCCACGATGCCGGCGCCATCCACGGCATAGGGGGATCCGCCCACCGCCTGGCGCAGGCGCTCGGCCACGGCGGCGGCGTCGCCCTCATCCGTGTTGGGCATGAACAGGGCCAGTTCCTCACCGCCCAGGCGGGCGAAGATGTCGGTCTTGCGCAGCAGGACGCGGATGCGCCCGACCACCGCCACCAGCACCTCATCCCCCGCGCTGTGGCCCAGGCTGTCGTTCACCTGCTTGAAATGGTCGATGTCCATCATCAGCAGGGCCGACGGCGCGCCGGTCAGCCGGCTCTGGGCCAGCACCGCCTCCGACAGTTCCATGAAGTGGCGGCGATTGTGGATTTCCGTCAGCGGGTCGCGGTTGGCCAGTTCCTTCAGCCGCTCATTGGCGGTCAGCAGGTCGCGAGTCTGGCGGGCCACCTGCTGTTCCAGCACGGCGCGGCGGTGGCTGAGATAGGCGGTGCGGGCCTGGACCAGGCCGATCACCCCGGCCAGCGCCAGCACCACGGCGGCGAAGCGGGCCCACAGGGTTTGCCACCAGGCCGGACGCACCTCGATGGGCAGTTCCAGCGGTGCCGACCAGGCATCCGCCCGGTTGGCGGCCTTGATCAGCAGGGTGTAGCGGCCGGGCGGCAGGTTGGTGTAGGCGGCCACGCGCTGCGTGGCGTCGGCCGTCGTCCAGTTCTCATCGAAGCCGCGCAGCTGATAGGCGTAGCGCGCCTCATCTGGTGCCGCGTAGTCCAGGGCGGCGAACACCACCTCGACGCTGCGGTCGCCGGGGTTCAGCTGTACGGGTGCCGGGGCCGCCATGGTGCCGACCGGCACGATCTTGCCCGCGACGCGCACAGCGCTGACCACCACGCGCGGCGGTGGGGCGTCACCCTTCCAGCGGTCGGGGTGCACGATGGTGGCACCACCGCCGCCGCCGAAGATCAGGCTGCCATCCGGCAGGACCGCACCGGAATGGACCCAATAGGCTGGAATGGCGACGCCGTCCGCCCGGCCCAGGGCACGGATGTCGAAGGTTTCGGGATCGATGACGGCCAGGCCGTCGGCGGTGCTGGCCCAGATGCGGCCGGTGCCGTCCTGCAGCAAGGTGCCGATGTTGTCGTTGGGCAGGCCGTTGGCCATGCTCAGCCGCCGGAAGGCGTTCTGATCCACTGCGGGATCCAGCACCCCGATGCCGCCGCCCAGCGTGCCCACCCACAGGCGGCCCCGGCGGTCGCGCAGCAAGGTGCTGACCATGTCCGCCGGCAGGGACTTCGGCTCGGTCGGATCATGGACATGGTGCCTGAAGGTGCCGCTGGCCAGGTCCAGGTGGTCCAGGCCGTGGCGCGTGCCCACCCATAGGCCATTACCGTCCGGCAGCATCAGATCGACACTGTCATCGACCAGGGAGGCCGGGTCGGCGCCGTGGCTGTACACCGTTGCCTTGCCCGTCGCCGGGTCGTAGCGCACCAGCGGCCCGGCGCCGAACCACAGCGCGCCGGCGTGCCACAGGCCGTAGAGGATGGGGCTGACGCTGTTGCCGGGGAAGGGGCGCTGCTCCAGCGTGCCGGACCGGGGGTCGTAGCGGAACAGGGCCCGGCCGGCCCCGGCCGCCAGCCACATGGCGCCGTCCGGTGTGGGCGTCACGCTGATGACGCCACCCGGGGGCAGGGTGGTGGCGCCGGGCAGGGGGGTGATGGTGCCGGCGGTGGTGTCCAGCACGGCGGCGCCATGGTTCTTCAGCCCCAGCCATGCCCGGCCGTCCGGCGTGGCGGTGATGGCCAGGACATTGGCGTCGGGCAGGCCAGCGGCGGTGTCGGTGCCCGGCGCGCCCGGTGCCGGCACCAGGCCGGGCACGCCCACGGCCGCGGGGTCGGGCAGGATGGTGGCGATGGCGTCGTCGCTCAGGTCGGCGCGGCTGACGCCCAGGTTGGTGGCGGCCCACAGGGTGCCGTCGCGGTCGCGCATCAAGGCGCGCACGCTCTCATCAGCCAGGCTGCTGGGTGTCAGCGGGTTGTGGCGCAGCGTGCGCACGGTGCCGGTATCGGCGTCGATGATGGCGATGCCGCCGGCGATGCGGCCCGCCCAGATTCCGCCCGGCTTGCCCTCGGTCAGGCAGAACACCAGCGGCCCGCCCAGCACCTGCGGGCTGGCCTCGGGCAGTAGGTGGGCGGGGCCCCATTGCACCTCCGGGGCGTTGATATCGCCTGCCGGTGTCACCCGCCCCAGGCCGGAGCGCACGGTGGCGAACCAGACGCGGCCGGCGCTGTCCTGGGTCAGGGCCACCACCTCGTCCGCCACCGGCTGGCCGTGCCCGTCCAGCAGGGCGACGGGGCTGAAGTCCGTGGCCCCGGCCGGCCGGCGGACCAGGCCGGTGACGGTGCTGACCCACAGGCTACCGTCGCGGGTGCGCAGCAGGGCGCGGATGCGGCCGGCGGGGGCGCCGGCCTGCGGTTCCACCGCGCCCGTGGTCCCGTCGACATGCTCCAGCCCGGCGTTGGTGCCCAGCCAGACGCCGCCGTCGCCATCGCCGATCAGGCTGACCACGCCACCGCGCGCGGGTGTGCCCGGCGCCTCGGGGAAGTCCTGGAACAGGCCGGTGGCGGGGTCGTAGCGCGCCACGTTGCCGGTGGCCGTTCCCACCCACATCCGGCCGCCGGGGGCCGCCACCAGGCCGGTGATGACGTTGCCCGGCAGGCTGCCGGCCACGCCGTCCTGGTGCATGAAGGTGCGGAAGCGATAGCCGTCATAGCGCGACAGGCCGCCCTGGGTTCCGACCCAGATGAAGCCGTCGCTGTCCTGGGCCAGCGCCATGGAAATGGGATGGGGCAACCCGGCGTCGCGGTCCAGGTTGGTGAAGACGGTGGCGCGCAAACGGTTCCAGCCGCCGGCCCCGGCCGGGGTGTCCGCCGCCGCGGTGCCGGCGCCATAGAGGATCAGCGGCGTTGCCGCCAAGATCGTCAGGATTTGTCGTAATTGCCGCACGACGGCTCCCAAAAACCTGAATTCGTCCATCGGGACGCTAGATGTACACGGGGCCCACCGTCCTGGGTAGGCTGTTCAGGGATGAAATCGCATGCCAATGACTGGGTATGTCTTGGTGGGCGAAGGTCTTGATCGCATACATATTTAAGTAAAATGTCTTCCGAATGCGTTAATACGTCCCAGTATTGCGAAATCCCTGATTGCGATCCGGACCATGCCCGGCCAGCCAGGCGCGGCAGGCGGCCACGGGGTCGCGACGGCCGCGCAGGTCCAGGGCCTCAACACCGCCCAGCCGGTGCAGGCGGGCGCCCTGGGCCTGGGCGATATCCGCCAGCCGGGCGGCCGCGCCATCGTTCCCGTCGAAGCTGATATCGAGGATGCCCAGCGCCAGTGCTGCCAGGGCATGGCCGGCGGCGTCGCCGCAATCCAGCACCGCCGTCATGGGCGCACCCGGAAACTCGGCGGCCAGCTGGTCCAACAGGGCGCGCCAACCGCCCACGCCCAGGGACCCTGCGGCATCGGGCGCGCTGACCAGGCGAACGGGCGCACCATCCGCCGCCGTCAGCGCGGCGCGGGCATCGTCCAGGCACAGGATGCGGATAGGGGCGGTCATGGCTTCAGCATAAAGAAAAAGGCGCCCCGGCAGAACCGGAGCGCCTTCATCATCGGTCACGGAACCGGAAGGGCTCAGCCCACCTTGTGCATGGCGACGGCGGTGTCGCTCATGCGGTTGGAGAAGCCCCACTCGTTATCGTACCAAGTCATGATGCGCACGAAGGTGCCGTCGATGACCTTGGTCTCGTTCAGCGCGAAGATGGACGAGTGGGCATCGTGGTTGAAGTCGGTGGACACCAGCGGCTCGGCATAGGCACCCAGGATGCCCTTCAGCGGGCCCTCGGCGGCGGCCGTGATGGCGGCGGTGACTTCCTCGACCGAGGTCGCCTTCTTGGCTACGAACTTGAAGTCCACGACCGAGACGTTGGGGGTGGGAACGCGCAGCGAGGTGCCGTCCAGCTTGCCCTTCAGTTCCGGCAGGACCTTGCCCACGGCCTTGGCGGCACCGGTGGAGGTCGGGATGATGTTCAGGGCGGCAGCGCGGGCGCGGTGCAGGTCCTTGTGCATCGTATCGACCGTGTTCTGGTCGCCGGTGTAGCTGTGGATGGTGGTCATGAAGCCGTGCTCGATGCCGATGGCATTGTTCAGCACGAAGGCCACCGGGGCCAGGCAGTTGGTGGTGCAACTGGCGTTGGAGACGATCTTGTGTTCCGGCGTCAGCTTGTCGTGGTTCACACCATAGACGACCGTCAGGTCCTCATCCGTCCCGGGGGCGGAGATCAACACCTTCTTGGCGCCGGCGGTCAGGTGCTTGGAGGCGGCGTCGCGCGAGGTGAAGATGCCGGAGCATTCCATGGCGACGTCGATGTCCAGGTCGCCCCACGGCAGCTTGGCCGGGTCGCGTTCCTGGACCACCTTCACCGTATGGCCGTTGACCACCAGGTTGCCGTCCACCACCTCGACCGTGCCGGGGAAACGGCCGTGCACGCTGTCATACTTCAGCAGGTGGGCGTTGGTCTTGGCGTCGGCCAGGTCGTTGATGGCGACCACCTCGACATCGTTGCGACCGCTTTCGTAAATGGCGCGCAGCACCAGGCGGCCGATGCGCCCGAACCCGTTGATGGCAACACGAACAGCCATGTGTCTTCCTCCGACTTCGTTTAGCCGCCCTATGGTCGGGCGGGCCTTCGCTGAAACCTTGAAGATGGTAAACGTCACGCCATCGTTTTAGGCGTTATGGGGCTTGCATGGCAGGCCTACCATAGTGGGACATCCCATCCCCAGCCCTGTGTCAAAGCGGGGACCCCGGATTTGCCCGGAGTCCCGCCCTGGTTGTGATTACAGGCGGGCCTTGGCGGCCGCGACTACGCCTTCGACGGTGATGCCGAAATGGGCGTACAGCTCCTTGTACGGGCCCGACTCGCCGAAGCCCGGCATGCCGATGAAGCCGCCCTTGGGGCCGATCCAGCGGTCCCAGCCGAAGCGGACCATGGCTTCCACGCCGACACGCACCAGGTCGTCGCCGCCCAGCACGCTGGCCCGATAGGCCTCGTCCTGCTCGACGAAAAGTTCCCAGCTGGGCATGGACACCACGCGGGTGGGGACACCCTCGGCCTGCAGCACGTCGCGGGCCTGCACGGCGATCTCCACCTCCGAACCGGTGGCCAGTAGGACCACCTTGGCGGCACCGCCCTCGGCCTCGCGCAGGATGTAGGCACCCTTGGAGGTCAGGTTTTCCTCATTGTGCTCGGTACGCAGGGTGGCCAGGTTCTGGCGGGTCAGCGCCAGGACGGAGGGCCGGTCCTTGCTCTTCAGCGCCAGCTGCCAGCACTCCGCCGTCTCCACCTGGTCGGCGGGGCGGAAGACCAGCAGGTTGGGGATGGCGCGCAGGGCCGCCATATGCTCCACCGGCTGGTGGGTGGGGCCGTCCTCGCCCAGGCCGATGCTGTCATGGGTCATGACATGCACCACGCGCTGCTTCATCAGGGCGCCCAGGCGGATGGCCGGGCGGCTGTAGTCGGCGAAGGCCAGGAAGGTGCCGCTCAGCGGGATCAGGCCGCCGTGCAGGGCCATGCCGTTCATGGCGGCGGCCATGCCGTGCTCACGCACGCCGTAGTGGATGTAACGGCCGTCGTACTTGTCACGCTGCAGGCTGACGACACCCTTGGTGCGGGTGTTGTTGGACCCTGTCAGGTCGGCGGAGCCGCTGATCAGTTCCGGCACCACGTCGAAGATGGCGTCCAGCACGTTGCCGGAGGCCTGGCGGGTGGCCACGCTGGGGCGGCCCTCGCTGGTGGCGCGCTTGACGGCGCTGATGGCGGCGTCGAACGCGGCCGAGACGTCACCCGACTGGCCGGCCTTGAAGGCGGCGGCCAGGGTGTTGTCGGCGGCGGTCAGGCGCTGGTCCCAGGCGGCGGCGTCGGCCGCACCCCGGGCGCCATACTGGCGCCAGGCGTCCAGGATGCCGGCCGGGATCTCGAAGGGCCCATGCTCCCAGCCATAGGCGGCGCGGGCGCCGGCGATCTCGGCGGCACCCAGGGGCGAGCCGTGGCAGGAGTTCTTGCCGGCCTTGGTCGGCGCGCCCAGGCCGATGGTGGTGCGGCAGGCGATCAGCGACGGGGTGCTGGTGGTTTTGGCGTGGGCGATGGCGGCGGCGACGGCGACCGGATCATGGCCGTCCACGGCCTGCACGTCCCAGCCATAGGCCGTGAAGCGGCCCTTCACGTCCTCGGTGAAGGACAGGTTGGTGGGGCCGTCGATGCTGATGTTGTTGTCGTCCCACAGCAGGATCAGGCGATCCAGGCCCAAATGGCCGGCCAGGGCGGCGGCCTCATGGCTGACACCTTCCTGCAGGCAGCCGTCGCCGGCGATGACGTAGGTGTGGTGGTCGACCAGGGCGTCGCCGAAGCGGGCGTTCAGGTGACGTTCCGCCAGGGCCATGCCGACGGCGGTGGCGATGCCCTGGCCCAGCGGGCCGGTGGTCATCTCGATGCCGCGGGCCATGCCGTATTCCGGGTGGCCGGCGGTGCGGGCGCCCAGCTGGCGGAACTTCTTGATCTGGTCCAGGTCGATGTCTTCGTACCCGGTCAGGTACAGCAGCGCGTAGATCAGCATGGAGCCGTGGCCGGCCGACAGCACGAAGCGGTCGCGGTCGGCCCAATCGGGGCGCTTGGGATCGAACTTCAGGAACTGCGTGAACAGCACGGTGGCGACATCAGCCATGCCCATGGGCATGCCGGGATGGCCGGACTTGGCCGCTTCCACGGCGTCCATGGCCAGGACGCGGATGGCGGTGGCGAGATCCTTGTGGGGAACGCCCCCCACGACATCACCGGTTGCGGGCTGCGACGACATGGGGCATTGGGCCTTTCGTGAGACGGACGCGCTGGTGCTGGTCCGTGGGGCATCCGGCAGGGATGCCCTGAATTCTTGGCGGATTCGGGCCCCCATCCTCCCGATGATTGCGCCGCCGCACCGCCCGTTTTCCGGGCGCCGGGCCGCGCGGATACCGGGCGCCAGGGGCGGCGGCACCATGACCGCCACCGATCCTGCCGTCAAGCTCCGGTGCCCCCCCAAATCTGCAAGCGCGGCCAGCGTTAAAGGGTGCGATCTGCCCCGGTTTCGGCGGCCCGGCCCGGTGATCATTTCCGCCAGCCGCCGCCGTGATGCCGGAACGCGTCCTAATCGTCTGTGGCTGCGGTTTTTTTGCTGGCGGGCGCCCCTTTCTTTCTTTATTCGACGCCGCACCTTCTCCATCTTATTTCCTATCTGATCGACATTCCCTTTCCCAATTGGGCCCGTTCCGTCCCATGGACCGACTGAAGACCGCGCTGGATCGTCTGGATGCCGCCGTCCTGATCCTGGACGGGGCGCTGGAACGGCGTGTGACGCAGCCAGTGGTGGTGGCCGTCGCGGACGCCGATGAGGCGGCCCGGGTGCGGATCGCCCAGCTGGAACGGGCGCTGGCGGCGGCGGAAGGGCGGGAGCAAGGGGCCAAGGCGGCCACCGCAGCCTTGTCGGAACGGCTGGACCGAACCATCGGACAGCTGCGTGCGGTGCTGGAGGACTGATCAAAGATGGCCCGCGTGGACATCATCCTGAATGGACGCCCCTATGCCCTGGCCTGCGACGACGGGCAGGAGCATCGCCTGCGCGAGCTTGGCTCCTACGTCGATGCCCGCCTGCGCGAGGTGGCGCACGATGCCTCCGGCGGCAGCGAGACTCAGCTGCTGGTGCTGACCGCCCTCATGCTGGCTGATGAGATCTTCGACCTGCGCGCCGAACTGGGCGGACCCCGCCGGCCCGTGTCGGCCCCGGCCGCCGAGGCCCCCGCCCCCCGGGCGGAGGACGAAAGCGTGGCCGCCGCGGTGGATAGTTTGGCAAAACGCATCGAAGACATTGCGGCGCGGCTCGATCGCACCTAAGTTAGAGACCTGGAAGGTGGCTGCGCGGTTCGTCAGGTCGCTTTATCCCCAGGGCCGATACCCATCCTCTCGGGGGCTGTCCCTGTCGACGCCGTGGTGTCGAACATATGGCTCCCACCTGCCTGGCAGGCCATGGAGGATACACATGGCCAACGGCTGATGTGGCCCCTTCCAGACCTTAATTCATTCCCCGTCCAGGGTCTCTTGCCCAAGCGGTGCCCCGGTCCATATGAGGCGTTGCGGGCCGCTTCGGGCCCGGTTCCTTGTGTCCATTGATCCGAAGGGTGCGCCCATTTGACGTCGCCATCGTCCACTTCCTCGGCCGCCCCGCTGAACCCCGGGGCCCCTCTGGAAGCGCCGGACGCGGTTGAGGCCCTGCGCGCCGCCAAGAAGGCGGTGCGACTGGCGGCACGGCGGGGGCGGGCGGCGCTGGACGTGGACCGCACGGCGGCGGCCAAGGCGCTGGCCGACAACTTCCTGGAAATTTCCCCCAAGATAACGGACGGGCTGGTGCCGGTCGGCGTCACCATCGCCGGCTATTGGCCGGTCGGGGACGAGATCGACCCCCGGCCCCTGATGCATCGCCTGGCCGCCATGGGGGTGACCGTCGCCCTGCCGGTGTGCGAGGCCAAGGGGCGGCCGCTGCTGTTCCGCCGCTGGCACCCCGGCACGCTGCTGGCGCCCGACATCATGGGCGTGCCCGCCCCGACGGCGGAG
Organism: Azospirillaceae bacterium; assembly: GCA_028283825.1. Lineage (NCBI taxonomy): Bacteria > Pseudomonadati > Pseudomonadota > Alphaproteobacteria > Rhodospirillales > Azospirillaceae > Azospirillaceae bacterium. The sequence continues at coordinate 164,642 of JAPWJW010000003.1, forward strand.
GCTACGCCCAGCGGCGGGGCTGTGATTCCCGATGTCATCCTGCTGCCGCTGCTGGCCTTCGACCGCGCCGGCGGCCGGCTGGGGTATGGCGCCGGTTTCTACGACCGCACGCTGGACGGCCTGCGCCGCAGCCGCGCCATCCAGGCGGTGGGCATCGCCTTTGCCGAACAGGAACTGGACAAGGTGCCCTGCGACGCGCATGACCAGGGGCTGGATTGGATCGTGACCGAACGCTACGCCGTTCGCGCCGGCCCGCGCCCCGCGCGCTGAAGTCTTTCATCTGAGGTATGGGTTATGCGTCTGTTGTTCCTGGGTGATGTGGTTGGCCGTAGCGGTCGCGACGGCGTGCTGCGCCATCTGCCGGAACTGCGCCGGGCGCTGAAGCTGGACTTCGTCATCGTCAACGGCGAGAACGCGGCCGGCGGCTTCGGCATCACCGAGAAGATATCGGCCGAGTTCTTCGCCGCCGGCGTGGATTGCCTGACCACCGGCAACCATGTCTGGGACCAGAAGGAACTGGTCAGCCAGATCGACCGCCTGCCCAACGTGCTGCGCCCGCTGAACTATCCCGAGGGCACGCCCGGCCGCGGCGCCTCCCTCCTGCCCACCCGCGATGGCCGCCGCAAGGTGCTGGTGGTCAACGTCATGGCCCGCCTGTTCATGGACGCGCTGGACGACCCCTTCGCGGCGGTGGAGAAGGTGCTGCGCACCTACCGCCTGGGGCCGGGATCGGCCGATGCCATCGTCATCGACGTGCATGGCGAGGCCTCGTCGGAGAAGATGGCCATGGGCCATCTCTGCGACGGCCGCGTGACCCTGGTGGTGGGCACCCACACCCATACCCCCACCGCCGACACCCAGATCCTGAACGGTCGCACCGCCTATCAGACCGACGCCGGCATGTGCGGCGACTATGACAGCGTCATCGGCATGAAGAAGGAGGCGGCGGTGCTGCGCATGACGCGCAAGCTGCCGACCGACCGCCTGACCCCGGCGGAGAACGACGCCACCGTCAGCGTCTGCGGCACCTTCGTCGAGACCGACGACCGCACCGGCCTGGCCGTCCGCGCCGAAGCCGTCCGCGTCGGCGGCCGCCTGTCCCAGGCGCTGCCGACGGTCGGCTAAGGGCCGCAAAATCAGCGGCATGAGGCATCGACTCATGCCGCCTAGGCCCCGACCGGGGCCGCCGGAGCCTTTCGGGGAACGGAGTGGACTGAAAGGCGAGGAAGCCCAAGCGGCCGGATGGCCGCGCCCGGGCGCTTGAGGGAAAACGAGAATCCGGCGCCTGAGGGAACACATAAATCCAATGTGCCCTGCATAAACCGCCTTGGCGCCTTTGCCGGAATTCCGCCATAAAGCCGCCGTAACCCGGACGGAAAGCGCGTCCCCGTGACAAACCTGTGGCAAGCATCGCCATGGGGGGTGTGCATGGACGTGCCTGGTGCCACAAGATGTGGTACAAGCGCCCGAATAAACTCCGCTCAACCCCTATATAGAGCTCAGGGTCCCATGGCCGGACATTCCCAGTTCAAGAACATCATGCACCGCAAGGGCGCCCAGGACGTCAAGCGGTCCAAGCTGTTCAACAAGCTCGCGCGCGAAATCACCGTTGCCGCCAAGGCGGGCCTGCCCGATCCGGGCCACAACCCGCGCCTGCGCGCCGCCATCCAGGCCGCCCGCGTGCAGAACATGCCGCGCGACCGCATCGACCGCGCCATCAAGCAGGGCACGCCCGGCGGTGGTGACGACACCAACTATGATGAGGTGCGGTACGAGGGTTACGGCCCCGGTGGCGTCGCCCTGATCGTCGAGGCGCTGACCGACAACCGCAACCGCACCGCGTCGGAAGTGCGTTCCGCCTTCTCCAAGCACGGCGGCACGATGGGCGAGACCAATTCGGTCAGCTTCATGTTCAGCCGCATCGGCCTGATCACCTATCCCGCGTCCGTCGCGGATGCCGACACGGTGCTGGAAGCCGCGATCGAGGCCGGCGCCGATGATGTCAGCAGCGATGACGACGGCCATGCCATCGTCACCGGCGTGGACAGCCTGGGTGAGGTGCGCGACGCGCTGGAAGCCAAGTTCGGCGCGCCGGAAGGCGCCAAGCTGACCTGGCAGCCGCTGAACACCGTGGCGCCGGCGGAAGACGCGGCCCAGAGCCTGCTGAAGCTGTTGGACATGCTGGACGACAGCGATGACGTGCAGAATGTCGTCGGCAACTTCGAGCTGTCGCCGGAGTTGATGGAGAAGCTGGGCGGCTAAGGCCGCCCGGCCCGTTTCCATTTGGGGACGGTCAGCGGGAAAAGGGGAACGGCGGCGATGGGGGATCGGACGATCCGCGTGCTGGGCCTGGATCCGGGGCTGCGCAACATGGGCTGGGGCGTCATCGACGTTTCCGGCAACCGCTTGACGCATGTCGCCGACGGGGTCGTGCATTCCAACGACCGCGATGATCTGGCCCGCCGCCTGGTTACCCTTTACGAGGGGCTGGAGGACATCATCCGCGCCTGGACGCCCGATGAGGCGGCGGTGGAGGAGACGTTCGTCAACAAGAACCCCGTTTCCACCCTGAAGCTGGGGCAGGCGCGGGGCATCGCCCTGCTGGCCCCGGCGCGCCAGGGCCTGCCCGTGTCGGAATACCCGCCCAACCTGGTGAAGAAATCGGTGGTGGGGGCGGGCCACGCCGACAAGACGCAGGTGCAGGCCATGGTGCGGATGCTGTTGCCCGGCTTCCAGCTGTCCAAGGCTGACGCCGCCGACGCCCTGGCCGTGGCCATCTGCCATGCCCATCACAGCCAGACCCGGCGCCTGGTGGGCGGCATCATGGCGGGGGCCGCGAGATGATCGCCAAACTCAAAGGGCTGCTGGACAGCACGGGCCTGGACTGGGCCATCATCGATGTCGCCGGGGTGGGCTATCTGGTCTCCGCCTCGTCCCGCACCCTGCGCCGCCTGGGCGCGGTGGGCGAGGCGGTGTCGGTCCTGACCGAGATGTGGGTGTCGGAAGACAAGATGCAGCTGTTCGCCTTCGCCGACGTGGCGGAGCGCGACTGGTTCCGGCTGCTGACCACCGTGCAGGGGGTGGGCGCCCGCGTGGCGCTGGCCGTGCTGTCGGTGCTGTCGCCGGAACAGATCGCCCAGGCGCTGATGGCCCAGGACAAGACGGTCCTGACCCAGGCCGATGGCGTGGGGCCGAAGCTGGCCACCCGCATGGTCAGCGAATTGAAGGACAAGGTGCCGGCCCTGGCGCTGGCGCCCACCGCCGCCGGCACGCCGGCCGGCAAGACGGACGCCGCCGTTCCCGCCCCGGGCGGTGCCGCGGCTGACGCCGTCTCCGCCCTGGTCAATCTGGGCTACAAGCGGCTGGAGGCCTTCGCCGCCGTCACCACCTGTGCCGCCCGCTTAGGGCCTGACGCCAGCGTGTCCGACCTGATTCGCGCGGGCCTTAAGGAATTGAGCGCATGAATGCTGCCGATTCCGACCGGCTGGTCAGCCGCGAGCGCGCGCCGGGCGACAGCCCCGACGTGTCGCTGCGGCCGCTGTCGCTGGCCGACTTCACGGGCCAGAAACAGGTGCGTGAGAACCTGTCCATCTTCATCCAGGCGGCGCGGTCGCGGGGTGAGGCGCTGGACCATGTGCTGCTGTTCGGCCCCCCCGGCCTGGGCAAGACCACGCTGGCCCAGATCGTGGCCAAGGAATTGGGGGCGGGTTTCCGCGCCACCTCCGGCCCGGTCATCGCCAAGGCCGGCGACCTGGCGGCCCTGCTGACCAACCTTCAGCCGCATGACGTGCTGTTCATCGACGAAATCCACCGCCTGTCGCCGGCGGTGGAGGAAATCCTCTATCCCGCGATGGAGGATTTCCAGCTGGACCTGATCATCGGTGAGGGGCCGGCCGCGCGCTCCGTCCGCATCGACCTGCCGCCCTTCACCCTGGTGGGCGCCACCACCCGGTCGGGCCTGATCACCCGGCCCTTGCGGGAGCGATTCGGCATTCCGCTGCGCATGCAGTTCTATGAGCCGGAGGAGTTGCAGCTGATCGTCAGCCGGGCGGCGCGCCTGCTGGACATGCCGCTGCTGTCGGAAGGGGCGCTGGAGATCGCGCGCCGTTCGCGCGGCACGCCGCGTGTGGCCGGCCGCCTGCTGCGCCGGGTACGCGACTTCGCCGCCGTGGCCGGGGCCACAGAGATCGACGCGCGCGCCGCCGATATCGCCCTGACCCGGCTGGAGGTGGATCGCCTGGGCTTCGACGCCATGGACCGGCGCTACCTCAACTGTCTCGCCAACAATTACGGCGGCGGCCCGGCCGGCGTGGAGACGCTGGCCGCCGCCCTGTCGGAACAGCGCGACGTGCTGGAAGAGGTGATCGAGCCCTACCTGATTCAGCAGGGGTTGCTGCAGCGCACGCCGCGTGGCCGCATGCTGACCGACAGCGGCTATCGTTACCTGGGCCTGCCCGCACCGGTCAGCAGCCCGGTGCGCCAGATGGACCTGCTGGGCCCGGTCGAGGCCGAGGACGGGGAGGGTGTCGATGTCTGATGCCGCTCTCGCCCTGTCCGGCCGCATGCAGGGGAACGTCCACGTCTTCCCGGTGCGGGTCTATTACGAGGACACCGACGCCGGCGGCATCGTCTATCACGCCAATTACCTGCGTTTCGCCGAGCGCGCGCGGACGGAGATGCTGCGCCTGCTGGGCGTGCCGCATGCCGAGCAGGTGGCCGCCTCCGGCGCCGCCTTCGCCGTGCGCCGCTGCACCGCCGATTTTGTCGCGCCCGCCCGGCTGGAAGAGACGCTGGAGGTGCGCAGCCGCATCACCGCCGTCAGCGGCGCCACCGTTTTGGCGGAACAGACCATATACCGGCCACAAAGTGATGGGATCGTGCCGGCCGCCCCGGCTGCTGACGTGAACATCGATGGGGCCGCCGTGACCGACCGGATCCTGGTCCGGCTGACGTTGAAACTGGCCTGCATCAACGCCCAGGGGCGCGCGGTGCGGGTGCCGGCGCCGGTTGCCGCCGCTTTCGCCCGTTTGGGCGTGGGTGGTGGGGCCGGCGACAAGATCAATACGAAGGGTGATGGCGCGGCGACGGGCCGCCCGTCAGAAGAGTGAGAGTGGCGATGCAGCATCAGATCATGAGTTTCGTGGCCTTGGGCGCCGACCCGGTGCAGGACATGTCCGCCCTCAGCCTGTTCATGACCGCCAACTGGCTGGTCAAGGCCATCATGCTGGGGCTGCTGGCGGCCTCCGTCTGGGTGTGGGCAATCATCTTCGACAAGTCGATCAAGCTGCGCCGCATGAAGGCTGCCGCCGCCGACTTTGAGGAGCAGTTCTGGTCCGGCGGGTCGCTGGACCAGCTGTTCGACGATGTGGGCAAGGCCCCCAGCGACCCGCTGTCCGCCACCTTCGCCGCCGGTATGCGCGAATGGCGCCACGCCAACGAACGCGGCCTGACCTCGTCCGGCGCGATGCGGGCCAACCTGGCCCAGCGCATCGAGCGGGTGATGTCCGTGACCGTCAGCCGTGAGATGGCGCAGACCGAACGCTACATCACCGTGCTGGCCACCGTCGGCTCCAACGCGCCGTTCGTCGGCCTGCTGGGCACCGTCTGGGGCATCATGCACAGCTTCACCAGCATCGCCGCCGCCGGCAACACCAGCTTGGCCGTCGTCGCCCCCTCCATCGCCGAGGCGCTGTTCGCCACGGCGCTGGGCCTGGTGGCCGCCATCCCGGCCAGCGTGGCCTACAACAAGTTCTCCTCCGACATCGCGCGTTTCGGCGACCGGCTGGACAGCTTCGTGACGGAGTTCAGCTCCATCCTGCAACGCCACCTGGAAGAGCGGGGCTGACATGGGCGCCGCACTTTCCGGAAAGCAATCCACCGGCCGGGGGCGCCGCCGCGCGCGCCCCATGGCCGACATCAACGTCACCCCCATGGTCGACGTGATGCTGGTGCTGCTGATCATCTTCATGGTCACGGCCCCGCTGCTGACCGTCGGCGTGCCCGTCGACCTGCCCAAGAGCAATGCGGCCGCCCTGCCCGGGCAGGATGAGCCGCTGGTGGTGTCCATCCGCGGCAACGGCGACGTCTATCTGAACGAGACCCAGACGGACCTGAACGACCTGATCCCGCGCTTGCAGGCCATCAGCCAGAACAACGCCGACGCCCGCATCTTTGTGCGCGGCGACAAGACGCTGGCCTACGGCCGCATCATCGAGGTCATGGGTGCGATCAGCAGCGCCGGCTACAAGAAGGTGGCGCTGATCTCGGAAGTGCCCGACCACCCTGCCCGTCGATAGGAAAGACCGACCAGCCCCATGCGTCCGGCCGTCATCTTTTCAATCGTCCTGCACGTCGCGCTGCTGTTGCTGGCGATTCTAGGGCTGCCCCTGCTGAAGCCGGATCCGATGGTGATGGCGGAGCCGGTGGCGGTCGAGGTCGTGGACATCAGCGAACTGACGAACGCGGCGACCAAGCCACCGGACAAGCCCCAGCCGCCGGCGCCCAAGGCGCCTGAGCCGCAGCCGGATCCGGCCCCCACCACCCCCGACCAGCCGCCCCCGCCGCCCGACCAGGCCAAGGCCGATCCCACGCCGCCGCTGCCTGATCCGACGCCGCCACCCCCGACACCGGAACCGCCGAAGCCCGAGCCGCCCAAGCCGGCGCCGCCGCCTCCGCCGCCCGAGCCCGAAGCCCTGCCCATCAAGAAGATGGAGGTGCCGAAGGTGGAGGAGCAGAAGACGACCGAGCTGGAACAGCCGCAGGCCGTGCCGAAGCCCGATCCCAAGCCCGAGCCGCCGAAGCCGAAAGAGCAGCCGAAGCCCGAGCCGAAGAAGGATACGCCCTCGCTCGACAGCATCCTGAAGAACGTGGATAAGCTGAAGGAAGACAAGCCCAAGGACACGGCGAAGGATACGCCGGCCAAGGACACACCGAAGACACAGCAGACTTCGGCCGCTCAGCCTCAATCCGACCATCTTTCGGTGTCAGAGCAGGATGCGTTGCGCTCGCAATTGGCGGGTTGCTGGGCCGTACCGGCCGGAGGCAAGGACGTGAACACCATGAGTGCCGATATCCGCGTGTCCTTCGACACCTCGATGCACGTCACCAAGGTGGACTTCCTGTCCGGCAACGGCTCGCTCTCCAATCCGACCTACCGCAGTTTCGTGGAAAGCACCCTCCGCGCGCTGCAGAAGGATCAATGTTCGACCTTGCGCCTGCCCAAGGATAAGTACGGCGGGGCCGGGTCCATCGTGTTCACGTTCAGCCCGAAGGACATGTTCTGATGACCACGCGACAGACGCTCACCGCTATAAGACGCGCCATCGCCCTGGCTGCCGTGCTGTTCCTGGCGGTCGCGGTTCCGGCCAAGGCCGAGCTGCATCTCGATATCACCAAGGGCAATGTCGAACCCTTGCCCATCGCCGTGACCCAGTTCTATGGCGATCCCGTGGGCCTGAAGATCGCCACGGTGATCGAGGCCGACCTGGAACGGTCCGGCCTGTTCCGGCCCATCGACCACCGCGCCTTCATCCAGACGCCGGACCAGCTGGCCGCCGGCCTGCCGCGTTACGGCGACTGGAAGGTCATCAACGCCCAGGCGCTGGTCAGCGGCACCGCCGCCGTCCAGCCCGACGGTCGCCTGAAGGTGGAATTCCGCCTGTTCGACGTGCTGTCGCAACAGCAGCTGACCGGCCTGGCCTATTTCACCCAGCCCGACGGCTGGCGCCGCATCTCCCACATCATCGCCGACGCGATTTATAAGCGAATCACCGGTGAGGACGGGTACTTCGACACCCGCATCGTCTACATCGCCGAATCGGGTCCGGCCACCTCGCGACAGAAGCGTTTGGCCATTATGGACCAGGATGGCGAAAACAACCTCTATTTGACCGATGGCCGGGTGCTGGTGCTGACCCCGCGCTTCTCGCCGACGGCTCAGGAAATTACATACCTGAGTTACTTCAACAACAGGCCTAGGGTTTACATCTTCAACGTGGACACCGGCCGCCAGGAGGTTCTGGGCGACTTCCCGGGCATGACTTTCGCCCCCCGGTTCTCCCCGGATGGCAACAAGGTCATCCTGAGTTTGGCCCAGAACGGCAACACCGATATCTACCTGTTGGACCTGCGCACCCGCCGTCAGACTCGCCTGACCGACAATCCGGCCATTGACACCGCCCCCTCTTTTTCACCGGACGGAAGTAAAATTACTTTCGAGTCTGATAGAGGTGGCAGTCAGCAGATCTATACGATGAATGCTGACGGGACGAATGTGCAGCGCATTACTTTCGGTGCCGGAAAGTATGGCACGCCGGTGTGGTCCCCCCGTGGCGACCTCATCGCCTTCACACGGTTCAGTGGCGGGAGGTTTTCGATCGGTGTGATCCGCCCCGATGGTTCCGGTGAAAAGGAATTGACCACCGGTTACTTGGTTGAGGGCCCAACCTGGGCGCCCAACGGCCGTGTCCTGATGTATTTCAAGGAGAAGCCGGTGGGTGAGGGCGGACGTCAGCGGCAGGTCCGTCTCTACTCCATCGACCTCACCGGGGCCAACGAACGGCAGATGCTGACACCGACCGACGCGTCCGACCCCGCTTGGTCGCCCTTGATTCCCTGAGGACGGCACAGTATTTTCGCAGCGCAAGAACGACGTAAGACTTGTCGGTCTACAGAGACGGGAATAAGTGGCGGTGGTGGCTTGACAGCTGCCGCCGCCACCTCACTTCAATCGAGATCGCGGTCGCGATAATATCAATCCCACTTAAAAGTTGTCCGTAGGGGGTCTCAAATTATGCGCATGAAATACCTGAGCCTGTGTGCTGCTCTGGCCCTGGTGGCCGCCTGCTCCTCCACTCCGGAGCACAAGGAAGCTGCCCAGACCGCCAGCACCACCCAGACCACCCCGCCGTCGGTCCCGGCCAAGCCGACCGGCCCGGTCCCGGGTTCCAAGGAAGACTTCGTGGTCAACGTCGGTGACCGCGTGTTCTTCGGTTACGACAAGTTCGACCTGACCCCGGAAGCCACCGCGACCCTGGACAAGCAGGCCGCCTGGCTGAAGAAGTACGGCCAGGTGACGATCACCGTGGAAGGCCATGCTGACGAGCGCGGCACCCGCGAGTACAACCTGGCGCTGGGCGAGCGTCGCGCCAACGCCGTGAAGAACTACCTGACCGCCCTGGGTGTCGACCTGGCCCGCGTGCAGGTGATCAGCTACGGCAAGGAGCGTCCCGCCGTCCTCGGTTCCAACGAGGCCGCCTGGGCGCAGAACCGTCGCGGCGTGACGGTCATCAACTGATCTGCCCGATCTAGGGTAGCCGGTTAAGAGGGCGCCGTTCGACCCATGGGTCGGGCGGCGCCCTTTTTCTTGGCCAATATTACTTTCGAACAGAATAATACTTCTTCCGACGTAGGGTCATGCGCCAAGCGCCCTTCCGCTGGCGCCCGTGCCTGCGCTAACGTCGCGCTGGCGGTGCGTGCCGCCGTTTGACAAGATTCGCCAGACCGTCCCCTCCGCACCGTCCCAGCTCCTGGAACCGCCCCATGACGCCGTCGCTGACGTCCCTCCGCTCCCGTCTCACCGTTTTGTCACAGCGCGCCGGTTCGGGCCGCTGGATGGCCCTGGCCGGCATGGTCGCCGTGATCGCCGCCCCGATGCTGGCGCCGGTGCCGGCATGGGCGCAGAGCCGGGACATGCAGGATCTGCTGAACCGCCTGTCGCGGCTGGAGACCGATGTGCAGACCCTGTCGCGCGACGTCTATCGCAATGGCGCCCGGCCCTCGGGCCCGGTGTCCGGCGTGCCGGGCGCCCCGGGTGCTGGGTCCGCCGCCGCGGGCGAGCTTGAGGTCCTGAAGCTGCAGATGGAAACCTCAGACGCAGCAGCAGACCGGCAAGTATGAGGAGTTGGCCTACCAGGTCAGCCAGATGCGGGAACGGCTGGACAAGCTGTCCACCGACATCGACCTGCGCCTGCAGAAGCTGGAGGACAAGGCCGGCATCGGCCTGGGCGCGTCCATGAACGGTGGCGGCAATGGCGGTTCCGGCGATGCCGGCGCCCCGCCGTCCGACCTCAAGGGCGGTGCCAAGCCGCTGCCGCCGGTGACGGACAGTGCTGCCAAGGGTCCCGCGACTCCCCCGCCGGCCACGGCGCCGGCCGACAGCGGCGGCACGCTGCCCGCCGGCCCGGCGCAGGAACAGTACGATTTCGCCTTCAACCTGCTGCGCCAGGGCGACGCGCCAGGGGCGGAAAAGGCGTTCACCCAGTTCCTGAAGCAGAACCCCGACAACCCGCTGGCGGCCAATGCCCAGTACTGGCTGGGCGAGACCTTCTACATCCGCGGCAACTTCAAGGCCGCTGCGGTGGCCTTCGGCGACGGCTACAAGAAGTATCCCAAGAGCACCAAGGGGGCCGACTACCTGCTGAAGCTGGCGCTGTCGCTGGATTCGCTGGGCGACAAGCCCAGCGCCTGCGTGGTGCTGAAGCAGCTGGCGTCGGACAAGGACGCCTCCCCCACCGTGAAGCGGCGGGGCGAGGAGCAAAGCAACCGCCTGGCCTGCAAGTGACGGCGGGGCCCGAGTCGGTGGGAGAACCCATCGACGAGGCCCTGTTCGACCGCCTGATGGCCCCGCTGGGGCCGTTCGGCACCACACCCGTCCTGGCCGTGGGGGTCTCCGGCGGCCGCGACAGCATGGCCCTGGCCCTGCTGGCCGACCGCTGGGCCAGGGCGCGCGGCGGCCGGGTGGAGGCCCTGACCGTCGATCATGCCCTGCGGCCGGAGTCAGCGGCGGAGGCGGCCCAGGTCGGCCACTGGCTGGCCGCCCGCGGCATCTCCCACACCATCCTGACCTGGACCGCGCCCAAGCCCGCCAACGGCCTGCAGGCGGCGGCGCGGCAGGCGCGGTATGACCTGCTGGCCCAGGCCTGCCGGACGCGGGGCATCCTGCATCTGTGCCTGGCCCATCACCGCGAGGACCAGGCCGAGACCGTGGCCCTGCGCCAGGCCGGCGGCAGCGGGGCGGAGGGGCTGGCCGGCATGGCGCCGGCCCGCGCCCTGGCCGACGTTCGCCTGCTGCGGCCCCTGCTGCCCGTCAGCCGCGCCGACCTGGGCGCCACCTGCGTTGCCGCCGGCCAGACCTGGATCGATGATCCGTCCAACCTGATGCAACGTTATGCCCGGGGCCGCCTGCGCACTGCGGCGGCACCCCTGGCCGTCGATGACCTGCTGGGACAGGCGCGCGGCGCGGCGGTGGCGCGCACGGAGCTGGAGGGCGCGGTGGCGGCGGCCGTGGCGTCCCATGTGCTGCTGGCGCCGGAAGGCTACGCCGTGGTCGATGTTCCGCCGCTGTTGGCGCTGCCGCTGCCGGTGGCCCTGCGCCTGCTGGCGGGGGTGGCCGCCGCCCTGGGCGGGCAGGCCTATCCGCCCGCGCCGGTGGCGACGGGCCGCTTGCTGGCGGCTATCCCTGGGCTGTGGGACGGGGAAGACCGGACGGCCGCTTCCCTGAACCTGGGCGGCTGCCAGGCGCGGCGCCTGGCCGGCGGGGGTGGCGCCCGCCGCCTGCTGTTGTTGCGCCAGGCGGGACGCATGGCGCCGCCGGTGCCGCTGACGTCGGAAGGCGTGCGCTGGGACGGCCGCTTCCAGCTTGTGGGTTCCGCACCGGGCGAGGGTTGGACCCTGGGGGCCCTGGGCACTGCCATGGCGCGTCGCCTGTTGGCGGCGGCGACTCCGGTCGACCTCGGCCGCGTGCCCCGGCCGGTGTGGCCGACTCTGCCCGCGTTCTGGTGGCGGGAAGGGCTGGTGGCGGTACCACATTTGGGATGGCAGGTAGGTCCGCCTAACCTTTTGGATGAGGCCATGGGGCAGGGGGGGTATCGGGCGGACAGCTTGCCCCGCCTGGCCTTCCGTCCGTCGCTGGCGGTGGCACCTCCCCCGTTTTTGCCGGTTGGAGGTGCCATGATAGACGTGATGGCAGTTGTCTCGGACGCCCGCGTCATTATCTAATGAGGACGGTCCCGGTTGTCTTGAGGTAAAGACGGCCGGGTGGGCTGCGGCCCCCGCCATCGAAACCGGCCTTTCCGGCCGGGTGGCAGGACGCGGTTGGTCGAGGAAAGGCTGAGAGACGTGAACAATTTCGGTAAGAATCTGGCGCTGTGGGCATTTATCGGCGTCTTGCTGTTCGTTCTGTTCAACCTTTTTCAGACTTCCACCAATCGGACGACGCAGGCCAGCATCCCCTTCAGCGAACTGCTGGATGAGGTTGAGCGCGGCACCGTCGCCGACGTGCAGATCAAGGGGCCGCAGGTCACCGGCCATTATCGTGACAACCGCACCTTCTCGACCTACGTGCCGCCGGAAAGCAACCTGGTGAGCCGTCTGACCGACAAGAACGTCAAGATCACCGCCGTGCCGGACGACAGCAACGTCCCCTCGCTGCTGAGCTACGTGCTGTCCTGGCTGCCCATGCTGGTGCTGATCGGCGTGTGGATCTTCTTCATGCGGCAGATGCAGTCCGGCGGCGGCAAGGCCATGGGCTTCGGCAAGAGCCGCGCCCGCCTGCTGACCGAGAAGGTCGGGCGCGTCACCTTCGACGACGTCGCCGGCATCGATGAGGCCAAGCAGGAACTGGAAGAGATCGTGGAGTTCCTGAAGGACCCGCAGAAGTTCCAGCGCCTGGGCGGCAAGATCCCGAAGGGCGTGCTGCTGGTGGGCCCGCCGGGTACCGGCAAGACGCTGACGGCCCGCGCCGTGGCCGGTGAGGCCAACGTCCCGTTCTTCACCATCTCCGGTTCCGACTTCGTGGAAATGTTCGTCGGCGTGGGTGCCTCCCGCGTCCGCGACATGTTCGAGCAGGGCAAGAAGAACGCCCCCTGCATCATCTTCATCGACGAGATCGACGCCGTCGGCCGCCATCGTGGCGCCGGCCTGGGCGGCGGCAACGACGAGCGTGAGCAGACCCTGAACCAGCTGCTGGTCGAGATGGACGGGTTCGAGGCGAATGAGGGCGTCATCCTCATCGCCGCCACCAACCGTCCCGACGTGCTGGACCCGGCCCTGCTGCGTCCCGGCCGCTTCGACCGTCAGGTCGTGGTGCCCAACCCCGACGTCGGCGGTCGCGAGAAGATCCTGAAGGTCCACATGCGCAAGGTGCCGCTGGCCCCCGATGTGGACGCCCGCACCATCGCCCGCGGCACGCCCGGCTTCTCCGGCGCCGACCTGTCCAACCTGGTGAACGAGGCCGCCCTGCTGGCCGCCCGTGGTGGCCGCCGTGTCGTCGGCATGGGTGAGTTCGAGGCCGCGAAGGACAAGGTCATGATGGGGGCGGAGCGCCGCTCCATGGTCATGACCGACAAGGAAAAGAGCCTGACCGCCTATCATGAGGCCGGTCACGCCCTGGTCGGCCTGTTCATGCCGGAGAGCGATCCCCTGCACAAGGTCACCATCATCCCGCGCGGCCGCGCCCTGGGCGTGACCATGAGCCTGCCGGAACGCGACAAGTACGCCTATTCCAAGATCGAGCTGGAATCCAAGCTGGCCATGATGTTCGGTGGCCGCGTGGCGGAAGAGGAGATCTTCGGGGCGGAGCAGGTGACCACCGGCGCCGGCAACGACATCCAGCAGGCGACCAACATGGCCCGCCGCATGGTGACGGAGTTCGGCATGAGCCCGCGCCTGGGCCGCGTGCGCTACAACGCCAATGAGCAGGAAGTGTTCCTGGGTCATTCCGTGACCCAGCAGCAGAACATCTCCGAGGCGACGTCGCAGCTGATCGATGAGGAAATCCGTCGCATCATCGAGGAAGCGGAAGGCCATGCCCGCCGCGTCCTGACGGAGCACATCGACGATTTGCACAACCTGGCCAATGCCCTGCTGGAGTATGAGACGCTGTCGGGTGACGAGGTTCGCGCCCTGCTGCGGGGTGAAAGCATCATCCGGCCGGAATCGACCGAGCCGCCGAAGGTGCCGCCGCGTGGTGTCGGCCGCCGCACCTCCGTGCCCACCACCAGCGGCACCACCAGTGCGGAGCCCGGCCCCTTCGGCCCGGAACCCCAGCCCGGTACCTGAAGACCTTATTCCCAGGCGATTGAACGAAACCCCCGGCGGCCCCCAAGGCCCCGGGGGTTTTGTTTTGCGCCGGCGCCGCTGCTGGCCTGCCGCCATGGTGGGTGACGGGGTGGAGAGGGGGCGTCTAGGATCACCGCTGTCGTGACTTCCAGGACAGCCCGCCCATGCTTCCTTCCACCCCCCGGCCCTCCGTTCATCTCGACCCCTGGGTCCCCGCCGGGCCCATCGCGCCCGCGGATGTCCACCTGACGCCGATGGGGCTGTTGTCCGGTCCGCAGGCGGCTGACGGTGTGCCCCTGGCGGGCACAGCCCTGGCCTACACCCAGGTGGAGGTGGCGGTGCGCCGGCCCGACGTCATCGCCCGCAAGGTGATGGACCCGTACGACCTCGGCGCCTGGGCCGCGGTGGTGGGGGTGGCGGAGGCCTTGAATGAGCGTCTCACCGCCCTGTCGACGCCGCGTCCACCCTTCGCCGGCCTGGACCTCGCCCGCCCGCTGGTCATGGGCATCGTCAACGTCACGCCCGACAGCTTTTCCGATGGTGGCGAGTTCGCGGGCACCGATGCCGCCATCGCCCATGGCCGCGCCCTGCTGGCGGCCGGGGCCGACATCCTGGACATCGGCGGTGAAAGCACCCGCCCCGGTGCCGCTCCGGTTTCCCCGGCGGAGGAGGCGGCGCGGGTGGTGCCGGTCATCCGCGCGCTGGCGGGTGATGGGGCGGTCATCTCCATCGACACCCGCCACGCCCTGGTCATGGCGGCGGCGCTGGATGCGGGGGCCGCCATCGTCAACGACATCACGGCGTTGGAGGGCGATCCCGACAGCCTGGCCCTGGTGGCGGCGCGTGGGTGCCCGGTGGTGCTGATGCATATGCGGGGCGACGATCCCCGCACCATGCAGGACGCCCCCAGCTACGCCGACGCCGCCCTGGACGTGATGGACTACCTGCTGGCGCGGGTGGCGGCCTGTGTCGCCGGCGGCATTCCGCGCGACCGCATCGCCGTTGATCCCGGCATCGGCTTCGGCAAGACGGTGGAGCATAATCTGGACATTCTGCGCCACGCGGCGCTGTATCATGGCACCGGCTGCGCCCTGCTGGTGGGCCTGTCGCGCAAGCGTTTCATCGCGGCCCTGTCGCGGGGGGAGGCGCCGAAGGACAGGCTGGCCGGATCGCTGGCCGCCGGCCTTGCCTGTTTCGACCGGGGCACGCACATCCTGCGGGTGCACGATGTGGCGGAGACGGTGCAGGCGCGGGCCCTGTGGCTGGGCTTGCACGGCCGCCAGGCCCCGCACATATGAGGCGAGGGCGGGCTACCGCCTGTGGTTGTTGATTTCGAACTTGGAACGGCGTGGAAGACGATGGCGCGTAAACTCTTCGGTACCGACGGCATTCGCGGCACGGCCAATACCGAGCCCATGACGGCGGAAACGGCCTTGAAGGTGGCGATGGCCGCCGCCTTGCAGTTCCGCCGCGGCAACCATCGCCATCTGGTGGTCATCGGCAAGGACACGCGCCTGTCGGGGTACATGCTGGAACCGGCGCTGACCGCCGGCTTCATCTCCATGGGCATGGACGTCACCCTGGTGGGCCCCATGCCCACGCCGGCGGTGGCCATGCTGACCCGGTCCCTGCGCGCCGACATGGGGGTGATGGTCTCCGCCTCGCACAACCCCTATTACGACAATGGCATCAAGCTGTTCGGGCCGGACGGCTACAAGCTGTCGGATGAGGTGGAGGCCGCCATCGAGGCGCGCATGGCGGAAAGCTTCAGCGCCGACCTCGCCAGCGCCAAGGATCTGGGCCGGGCCCAGCGCCTGGACGACGCCATCGGCCGTTATATCGAACAGGCCAAGGCCACCTTCCCGCGCGGCCTGCGCCTGGATGGGCTGAGGATCGTGGTCGATTGCGCCCATGGTGCGGCCTACAAGGTGGCACCCAAGGTGCTGTGGGAACTGGGGGCCGATGTCATCCCGGTGGCGGTGGCGCCCGACGGCTTCAACATCAACAAGGATTGCGGCGCCACCGCGCCCAAGGCCATGCGCGACGCCGTGGTGGCCCACGGCGCCCATCTGGGTATCGCGCTGGACGGTGACGCTGACCGCCTGATCCTGGCGGATGAGACCGGCGCCCAGATCGATGGCGACCAGGTCATGGCCCTGATCGGCAATGCCAACGCCGACGCCGGCACCCTGCGTGGCGGCGGGGTGGTGGCCACCGTCATGTCCAATTTGGGCCTGGAACTGTACCTGAAGGACCGGGGCCTCGGTCTGGCCCGCACGCCGGTGGGCGACCGCTACGTCGTGGAGCATATGCGCGAGCATGGCTACAACGTCGGGGGGGAGCAGTCCGGCCACATCGTGCTGTCCGACCATGGCACCACCGGCGATGGCCTGGTGGCCGCCTTGCAGGTCCTGGCCGTCATCCAGCAATCGGGCCGGCCGGCGTCGGAGGTCCTGCGGGTCTTCCAGGCGCTGCCCCAGGTGCTGAAGAACGTGCGCTTCGATCCGGCGGGCGGTGCCACCCCCCTGGCCGCCGGCAGCGTGAAGGACGCCATCCGCGAGGGTGAGGCCCGACTGGGCGCCACCGGCCGCGTGCTGATCCGCAAGTCGGGCACTGAGCCGCTGATCCGCGTCATGGCGGAGGGCGATGACCAGGGCCTGGTGACGGCGGTGGTGGACGACATCGTGGCCGCCATCAAGGACGTTGCCCCGGCACCGGCCGCCAAGGTCGCGGAATAAGGCCATGCGCGGCCGCGTCCTGATCGTCGCCGGGTCCGACAGTGGCGGTGGCGCCGGCATCCAGGCGGACATCAAGACGGTGACGGCGCTGGACGGCTACGCCATGACGGCGGTGGCCGCGCTGACGGCGCAGGACACCCACGGCGTCCAAGCGGTGATGCCGGTACCACCGGACTTCATCGCCCTGCAGATGCGCCTGTGCCTGGCCGACATCGGCGCCGACGCGGTCAAGACCGGCATGCTGGCGTCGGCCGAGATCATCGAGACGGTGGCCGATGTCCTGAGCGAGGTGGGGGTGCCGGCCCTGGTGGTCGACCCGGTCATGGCCGCCAAGGGCGGGCAACGCCTGCTGGAGGACCGGGCCTTGTCGGTCGCCATTGAGCGACTGCTGCCCATCACCACCCTGCTGACCCCCAACACGGTGGAGGCCACGGCCCTGACCGGCCTGGAAATCCACAGCCTGGACGACATGCGCCGGGCCGCCGACCGTCTGCTGGACTTCGGCGCCCACGCCGTCCTGGTGAAGGGCGGCCATCGCGCCGGCCCGGTGGTGACCGACCTGCTGGTGACCCCGGGTGGGGAACACACTTACAGCGCGCCGCGTTTTGACAGCGTGCACACCCACGGCACCGGCTGCACCCTGGCCTCGGCCATCGCCTGCGGCCTGGCCCAGGGGCTGGACGTTCCCGCCGCGGTGGCCCGGGCGCATGCCTATGTTCAGGAGGCCATCCGTACCGCCCCCGGTTATGGCCACGGCCACGGGCCTCTGAACCACGCCCACACGGTCAGGCCGTTTCCCTAAACCATCGGCATGAGCCGAAGCTCATGCCGTAGGACGCGACGGCGTCCGCCGCAGTTTTGTGGGGAGCGTCAGCGGACTGCAAAACGAGGATAGCCAAAGCCGCGGATGCGGCTGCCGGCGCCTGAGGAACTCCGAATACCCGGCATGGGCCGAACTCATGCCGTAGGACGCGACGGCGTCCGCCGCAGTTTTGTGGGGAACGGAGTGGGCTGGAAACCGAGGATAGCCAAAGGGCCGGACGGCCCTGCCGGCGCCTGAGGAACTCAAACCAGAGCCTCGCCCATCGCTCCAGGCTCCGCCAGCAGGTTGGCGATGACCCGCAAGCCTTGTTCCAGCACCTCCGGCCGCTCCTGCCCGCCGATGCAGATCCGCACGGCGTGGGGCGTGTCGCCGCGCGCCACGGCGAAGGCATCGGCGGGGGTGACACGCACGCCCCGGCCCAGCAGGGCGCGGGTAAAATCCTCCCGCCGCCACGGCTCCGGCAAGGGTAGCCACAGGTGCGGGCAGGCGGGATCGGAACCGGCGGCGGTCAGCACGCGGCGCGCCAGGGCCTGGCGCTCGGCCACCAGGGTGCGGCGCTGGGCGCAGGCCTCCTCGGCGGCACCCGACAACACGAATTCCGCCGCCAACTCCACGCCCAGCGGGTTGACGCCCAGCAGCGTGGCGCGCAGCAAGGTGCGCACCCGGTCCATCAGGGGGGCGGGGCACAGCAGGAAGCCGGTCCGCAGGCCCGGCATCAGGCTTTTCGACAGGCTGGTCAGGTATAGCACCCGGTCGGGATCCAGGGCTGCCAGCGGTGCGAACCCATCCTCCGTCGCCAGGAAGCCATAGACGTCGTCCTCCACCACCAGGATGCCGGCGCGACGGCAGACATCCATCACCGCCCGGCGCCGGCCCGGGCCCTGGCTGACGGTGGTGGGGTTGTGCAGCCGGGGCATGCAGTAGAGGGCGTGGGCGCCGTGGGCACGGGCCGCCTGTTCCAGCGCGTCCGGCATCAGGCCTTCGCCGTCCATGGCCACCGGCACCAGCCGTAGGTCCAGCAGGGCCGCCAGGGGCTTCACCGACGGGTAGGACAGGCGCTCCACCAGCAGGCTGTCGCCGGGGCGGGTGACGGCGGCCAGGGCCAGGTGCATGGCGTTCTGGCCGCCCGCCGTGGGCAGCAGCCGGTCGGTATCCACCATCATGCCGGTGGTCTGGCTGATCCAGGCCGCACCCGCCTGGCGGTGACGATGGGTGCCGTTGACGGGCGGATAATTCATCAGCGCCGACAGGTCGTTGCGGCCGGCCAGTTGCACCAGGGCCTGGCGCAGGCGATCCTCATTGGGGCGTTGCGCCAGGGCGTTGACCGACAGGTCGATGATTGGCGTCTCGCCCAGGGGCTCCGGCGCCGTTTCCGCCGGCCGCAGGTCGCGCACGAAGGTGCCGCGCCCGACCTCCCCCCCGATCAGGCCCTGGCGTTCGGCCTCGGCATAGGCGCGGGTGACGGTGCCGACGGTGACGCCCAGGCGCCAGGCCAGGTCCCGGTGGGTGGGCAGCTTGGCGCCGGCGGGCAGGGTGCCGCTGCCGATGTCGTCATGCAATGCTGCGGCGATGGCGCGATAGCGGGGGCCGGGACGGGTGGCGATATCGGGCAACCACATGGCGATGCTGGCCTCTGGGGCATCTATTGTCATGATGACAATATGATCATTGATCGGCGTAATCGGGCGCCATATTCGACAAGTGTATCGATTGTCGCCCATCTCGTGTCATGACAAAAAGGAGAGCCGCCATGCGCCTGCCGATCTATCAGATCGATGCCTTCACCGACCGCGTCTTCGGCGGCAACCCCGCCGCCGTGGTGCCGCTGGACGCCTGGCTGCCGGACGCGACGCTGCAGGCCATCGCGGCGGAGAACAACCTGTCGGAAACCGCCTTTTTCGTGCCGCCGGGGCCGGGCGATGACGGTGCCTGGGGCCTGCGCTGGTTCACGCCCCTGGTTGAGGTGGACCTCTGCGGTCACGCCACCCTGGCCACCGCCCACCTGATGATGAACGTCCTGCATCCGGGGACGGCGCGGGTGGTGTTCCGCACGCAGAAAGCCGGCCTGCTGACCGTGACGCGGGAGACCGAGGGGGCGGAGCGCCTGGTCCTGGATTTCCCCGCCCGGCCGCCGCAGGCGCCGGACACCGTGCATGCCGGCCTGGTGACGGCGTTGGGCGGGCCGCGACCGACGGCCATCCTGGCGTCCCGCGACTATCTGGTGGTGTATGAGGACGCGGCCACGGTGCGGGCCCTGGCGCCCGACATGGCGGGGTTGGCGGGCATCGACCGTTTCGCCGTCATCGCCACGGCGCCCGGGGATGAGCCGGGCGTGGATTTCGTCTCACGCTTCTTCGCGCCGGCCGAAGGCGTTCCGGAGGATCCGGTGACCGGCTCCGCCCACTGCACCCTGATTCCCTATTGGGCGGGGCGCCTGGGCATCGACCGGCTGACGGCGCGCCAGGTGTCGGCGCGTGGCGGCGCCCTGGCCTGCCGCCTGGATGGCGACCGCGTGCATATCGGTGGCCACGCCGTGCTGTACCTGGAGGGGCACATCACCGTCTGACGCCACCGTCTATGCCTTTCAGCGGATTGACCTGAACCTATCCGTTTGGTGAGGATGCGGGGCTTATCGCGGAGCGGAAGGGGTATGGCGGCGGCCGGTCTGTCCCCGTCCTCCCCTTATCCTTTCCGGTTCCGCGAAGCCCCTTTGCAGGTAGCTGCCGCCGCCCTTGCCCCCACCTGAACGGTCCGCCATGCCGGTTCCGGAAGGGGTGGTTGCGGACATTGTCGTTTACCGGCGCGAGGGGATGCGTGATGATGCCGGCATACACATAAAAGCGGGCGTTCATGCCGTATTCACTATACGGCAATGCCCCTCTATTTTTTCGGAGCCAGGGTCCCCGTGGATAGGCAGAAGCAACTTGTCGGAACGGTTGAAACCGCTTTCGAACTGCACAGCCTGCACAACGACCAGTGGCTTCTGGTCAAGGAAAGCCCTGACCTGCGCCAGGTGGAACCGGCGGCGGCCATGCTGGTGGACCGGCAGGAGGTGGACGGCGTGCGCATCGTTCGCCGCCGCGATTACCGGGACCACGATTTCAAAAGCCACATCACGGTGCGCAAGCGTCTGCGCCCCGGCGTCGCCGAAACCGATCCGTTGCAGATCGCCAACCCCGGCCGCGATGCCTCCTGGTGCGAACGGTCGGACGATTTCACCGGCGATGTCCAGCGCCAGGTCATCCGCGGCCTGTTCAGCCGCTACCTGGATGAGAATCGCCTGACCCCGCTTGAGGTCCTGAATTACGAAGTGCCGGCCCGGGCGCTGGACAACGCCGGCACCGTGGTCCAGGGCGCCTTGCAGCGCCTGGCCAGCCAGCAGGTGCGCGGCAGCCAGCAGACGGCCGTGTCGCGCATGAAGGAACTGATGGCCATGGTGGAGGACGGGCTGAACCGTCTGCTCACCCGGGCCAAGGCCACGCCTGTGCCGCCGCTGGCGCCGGGCGGCCTGAAGGCGCTGTCGGAAAAGCTGGCCGCCGCCGGCGATCCCATTCCCGGGCTTTATCGGGCCACCGCCGCGTATCTGGCCGGGTCCAAGACCTGGACGGAAAAGCTGGACCGTCTGTTCCGCCTGTTCAGCCCCGACCTGACGGTGCGCGAGATGCGCATCATCGACAGCGTGGCGGCGGAAATCCTGGCCTCTTCCCTGGCTCTGAAGGAATTGGTGGGGAAGGAGGCGGACCGCATCGAACTGGTGCTGAACGCCATCAACCTTTACGTAGGCAAGCTGGGCAAGGTCGACGGCGGCGGGCAGCCGCCGGGCCTGGTCACCCTGTCGGAGCTGCTGGCCCAGGGCGTGCTGCCGCGCACGCTGGCGGAATTGCGCCTGGGCCTGTTGCGCCACCTGCACGCCCGCCTGCCGTTTTATGGCGAGCGCAACATCCAGGATGAGATGCGGGCCCTGGTCCGCATCCTGGATCATCTCAAGGTCACCGCCCCGACCCTGGTGAATGATGAGGAGATCCAGGAGGCCATCGCCATCCGGGCCGACAAGCTGATCCAGCCCGAGGCCATGTCCGACCTGATGGGACAGGCGCGCGGCATCTACGCCAAGATCAACCTGGTGCTGGGCCTGGTGAACATGGCGCCCGGCCGCCATGCCAAGGCCCGGCTGGCGCCTTACCTGCGGTCCCTGATCGTGCCCGACGACATCGTCTGGGACATGGGCTGCCAGGGGCGGCGCATGGACATCATCCGGCCTTTGAGCGAACTGTCCGACCGCATCCAGAACGCCGGCGTGCCGGAGGCGGCCAAGCGCGACATGCTGGACATCCTGGACAGCGCCCTGTTCGAGACGGTGCGGACGGAGATCGTCGGCAACCAGGCCATGGGGTTCGCCGACCGCATGCTGGCCATCATCACCACCTGCGGCAACCTGCCGGAAGGCGGCCGCGCCCGTGCCTTCGCGGGTGAGACGCTGGCCACCGCCCTGCGCCGGCCGGAATTCATCCTCAACTACCTGGAACGCTTTGAAAGTTCGGCGGAACGGCGGGACAGCTACTTCCGCCTGTGCCAGGCGCTGGCCGACAGCAAGCTGGTGCCGGCGGCCCTGATACCCAACGCGGCGGCCTGACGTTTTGGGTTCCCTCAGGCGCCGGGCGTGGCCATCCGGCCACTTGGCTTCCTCGGTTTCCAGTCCGCTGACGCTCCCCTGAAACCTGCGGCGGCCGCGGTCGCGGCCTATGGCGTCGCCAAGGCCGGGCGCCTATCCGTAAGGATGTTACGTACGGCATTCCGACATGGCAGCAATGTATCGCGCCCGCATCGACATGATTGACGTTCTTGCGTGAGGCCCATAAGTTCGGCGGCGGGACACGCCCCCCCAACGGGGCGCAACTATTCTGCAAGGAATAGCATCATGACCGTACCGCCGAAGCCCGAGAGCCGGCCGTCGAATCCTAATTTTTCTTCTGGTCCCTGCGCCAAGCGTCCCGGATGGACGCTGGATGCCTTGAAGGGCGCCCTGGTGGGCCGCTCGCACCGGTCCAAGCCCGGCAAGGCCAAGCTGCAAGAGGTCATTGATCGCAGCCGCGCCCTTCTGAACATCCCGGCCGACTACCGCATCGGCATCGTCCCCGCTTCCGACACCGGTGCCGTTGAAATGGCCCTGTGGTCGCTGCTGGGCGCCCGCGGTGTCGACATGGTCGCCTGGGAAAGCTTCGGCAAGGATTGGGTGACCGACGTCGTGAAGCAGCTGAAGCTGGCCGACGCCCGCACCTTCACCGCCGGCTACGGCAAGCTGCCGGACCTGGCGCAGGTCGATTTCAAGAACGACGTGGTCTTCACCTGGAACGGCACCACCTCCGGTGTGCGCGTGCCCAACGGTGACTGGATCGCGGATGATCGCGAAGGCCTGACCATCTGCGACGCCACCTCCGCTGCGTTCGCCATGGACCTGCCGTGGGACAAGCTGGATGTGGTCACCTGGTCCTGGCAGAAGGTGCTGGGCGGTGAGGCCGCGCACGGCATGCTGGTGCTCAGCCCCCGCGCCGTCGCCCGCCTGGAAAGCTACAAGCCGGCCTGGCCGCTGCCCAAGATTTTCCGCATGACCAAGGACGGCAAGATCGTCGAAGGCATCTTCAAGGGTGAGACCATCAACACCCCGTCGATGCTGGCGGTCGAGGACGCCCTGGACGGCCTGCGCTGGGCCGAATCCGTGGGCGGCCTGAAGGGCCTGATCGAACGGTCCGAGGCCAACCTGGCGGCCGTGGCCGACTGGGCGGATGCCGGCACCACCGCGGCCTTCCTGGCCGACGTGCCCGCCACCCGGTCCTGCACCTCCATCTGCCTGAAGTTCGCCGATCCCAAGTTGGCGACCCAGACGCCGGAAGTGCAGGCGGAAGTGGCCAAGAAGGTCGCTTCCCTGCTGGAAAAGGAAGGCGTGGCGCTGGACGCCGGCGCCTACCGCGACGCCCCCCCGGGCCTGCGTATCTGGGGCGGCGCCACGATCGAGCGGTCCGACATCCAGGCGCTGCTGCCCTGGATCGACTGGGCCTACGCCACGGTCGCGGCCGAACTGGTCGCCTGATCCACGGCTTCGCGTCTTAGTTACGCCTATTCCTGACATACGGCCTGGCGCCGCCCCCTACCCGGAAACCATCCGGACGGGCGGCGCCGGCCCATCCTTTCAAAGGATCCAGAGCCATGCCCAAGGTTCTCATTTCGGACAGCCTGAGCCCCCGCGCCGTCGAAATCTTCAAGGAACGCGGCGTCGAGGTCGATGTGATCACCGGCCTGAAGCCGGATGAGCTGAAGGCCATCATCGGCAAGTACGATGGCTTGGCCATCCGCTCGTCCACCAAGGTCACCAAGGAAGTGCTGGCGGTCGCCACCAACCTGAAGGTGGTCGGCCGCGCCGGCATCGGCGTCGACAACGTGGACGTGCCCGCCGCCACCGCCAGCGGCGTGGTGGTCATGAACACCCCCTTCGGCAACTCCATCACCACCGCCGAACACGCCATCGCCATGATGTTCGCGCTGGCCCGTGAAATCCCGGCCGCCAACACCTCCACCCACGCCGGCAAGTGGGAAAAGAACCGCTTCATGGGTGTGGAGCTGTACGGCAAGGTCCTGGGCGTCATCGGCTGCGGCAACATCGGTTCCATCGTCGCCGACCGCGCCTTGGGCCTGAAGATGCGCGTCGTCGCCTTCGATCCCTTCCTCTCGGCCGAACGCGCCCAGGATCTGGGCGTGGAGAAGGTGGAACTGGACGAGCTGCTGCGCCGCGCCGACTTCATCACTCTGCACACGCCGCTGACCGACGCCACCCGCAACGTGCTGGACGCCAAGGCGCTGGCCAAGACCAAGCCAGGCGTGCGCATCATCAACTGCGCCCGCGGCGGCCTGATCGTCGAGGCCGACCTGAAGGCGGCCCTGGACAGCGGCCATGTCGCCGGTGCCGCCCTGGACGTGTTCGCGGAAGAGCCGGCTAAGGAAAGCATCCTGTTCGGTAACGAGAAGGTCATCTGCACCCCGCACCTGGGCGCCTCCACCACGGAAGCGCAGGAGAACGTGGCCCTGCAGGTGGCCGAGCAGATGTCCGACTTCCTGGTCACCGGCGCCGTGGTCAATGCCCTGAACATGCCGTCGGTCTCGGCCGAAGACGCGCCCAAGCTGAAGCCCTACATGAAGCTGGCCGAACAGCTGGGCGGCTTCGCCGGCCAGATCACCGAGACGGGCCTGAAGTCCGTGACGGTGGAGTATGAGGGCCAGGTCGCCGACCTGAACACCCGTCCGCTGACCGCCATTGTCCTGATGGGTCTGCTGTCGCCCCTGCTGGCCTCGGTCAACATGGTCAACGCCCCCGTCATCGCCCGCGAGCGGGACATCAAGGTGGCGGAGACCAAGCGCGACGATGCCGCCGACTACCAGACCCTGATCCGCGTCGTGGTGCAGACGGAGCGGGCCACCCGCACCGTGGCCGGCACCCTGTTCGGCGGTGAGAAGCCCCGTATCGTCCAGATCGAGGAAGTGCCGATCGAAGCGGAACTGAGCCAGCACATGCTGTTCATCCGCAACGAGGACAAGCCCGGCTTCATCGGCAAGCTGGGCACCACCCTGGGCGATGCCGGCGTGAACATCGCCACCTTCCACCTGGGTCGCACCGAGGCCGGCGCCAACGCCATCGCGCTGGTGTCCGTGGACCTGGAGGTGGGCGAGGGCCTGCTGGAACGCATCCAGGGCCTGCCCAGCGTGGTCCGCGCCAAGGCGCTGCGCTTCTCCGCCTGATCGTTGCGGTTTGTTTGAATGCCAAGGGCCGTCCCGGAGGAATCCGGGGCGGCCTTTTGCATGGCGCACGGCTGGCACGCTTGATCGTTGCGAGAGCGAACCAAATAAAACAACGTCGGATCGCAAGACCTGAATTTGGGCGTAAACCCGCCTGTCCTTATGTGGTATTAAGGGGCGCCGGCTGGGCCGTCCCGGCAGGGGACGCCCGGGCCGCTGATCCAGCGACACCATTCAACCGTCAGGTGCCATCGATGAGCTCCACCTCCTCCCCGTTGAAGACCGAGTTGTCCGCCGCCCTCCAGGAAATCATCCAGGAGCTGGAGCTCCTGCGCACCGAGGTCGAGAAGGTCGGCACCGTCGCTCAGCAGATTGACGCCATCGCCAAGCAGACCAACCTGCTGGCCCTGAACGCCACCATCGAAGCCGCCCGCGCGGGTGAGGCCGGCAAGGGCTTCGCCGTCGTCGCCGGTGAAGTGAAGAACCTGTCGGGCCAGACCGCCGCCGCCACCGCCGAAATCTCCTCGGTGACGCAGAGCCTGACCAAGCGTACCCAGCACCTGCACCACCTGGTTGGCAAGGCGACGCAGCACACCTGACGCCGCCGCCGGTCGCAAGGGGCCCGCGCCGGGGTATGCCCATCGGCGCGGGCCTGTTCTTTTGACCCGGAAGTCGCGCAACCAGAAATTTCGGATAGGCAGGGCCGGTCCGGGTTCCACGACGGTTCCGCGCGCATCGCTTTCTGACTTAGTCTTGCTATCGACAGGGGCGCCCGGTCGGCGGACACGCCGGTCCGGAAGGCTGTCCCCATGGCCCAGGGTGTGGGAGGGTGCGTGCTGTTCGCTGAGGGACCCGAGATGGCCGGCCATCTCGCCGCGCGGGCGATGGACCGCATGGCGGCGGAGCAGGTCGCGCCGCATCCCCACAACTTCACCGTCTGGTACGCCTATGTCAGCGGGCGTTATCCTGACCTGGTGCGGGCGGTGGACATCATCGCCAGCAACGGCCTGCCCTTCACGGAGGAGCGTTGCGCCGAGCTGTACCACAAGTTCTTCGCCGTCGATGACGAGTTGGCGGCCATCCAGCAGATCGGCGCCAAGCTGACCGAGGCGCTGGCCGGTGTCGCCACCACCGTGGTCACGGCCGGCGGCGACGCTGATCGTTTCGGCGCGGCGCTGAACGCCTTCCAGGGCCAGGTCGGCCTGGCCGGTACCCTGGAACAGCTGCGCGGCGTGGTCACCGCCATGACGGAGCACGCGCGACGCGTGGCGGCGCGCAACCAGTTCCTGCAAACGCAGTTGAGCAACAGCACGCGCGAGATTGAGACCATGCGCCGTGACCTGGACACGGTGCGGCGTGAGGCCATGACCGACGCGCTGACGGAACTCGCCAACCGCAAGCAGTTCGACCAGGCCCTGCGTGAGGCGGCGGCCAATGCCATGGAACATGGCCAGCCGATGTGCCTGGCCATGATCGACATCGATTTCTTCAAGAAATTCAATGACGAGCATGGGCACGTGGTGGGTGACCAGGTGCTGAAGCTGGTGGCCCGCACCCTGAAGGACACGGTGCGGGGCCGCGATACCGCCGCCCGCTTCGGGGGTGAGGAATTCGCCATCATCCTGCCCGATACCGGGCTGGAGGAGGCGCTGGTCTTCGCCGAGCGCACGCGTGTCACCATCGCTAACCGGCGCATCGTCAAGCGCACCACCGGCACGGCCATCGGCAACATCACCCTGTCGGTGGGGGTGGCCCGGTACGAGCCGGGCGAATCACTGGTCCGCCTTATCCAGCGCGCGGATGAGGCGCTGTACAGGGCCAAGCATGAGGGGCGCAACCAGGTGCGCGCCCATGTGGGCAGCGCCGGGGCGGCGGCGGAGCCCGCTCTGACTTAGGTATTTGAGTGCTGACTGAATTAGGCCCCGACGGGGCCGCCGCAGTTTTCCGGGGAGCCGTAGGCGGACTGGAAAGCGAGGACAAGCCAAGCCCGCGGATGCGGGCGCCCGGCGCCTGAGGGAAAACGACGGCTAACCCCCATTACCACTTACGTTCCGTCTTCATGTTGCCGCCATTGATGGCGTCCAGGAAAGCGCTGCCGCTGGATTTGCGGGGGGCGCGCAAGCCGCCCTGGGCGCGGGTGGTGGCCACCACCTTGATGGCGGCGTCGGTGGCGTCGGTCTGGATTTGGCGGCGCACGTCCGGCTCCAGCGATTCGAAGGCCTCACGCGCGAAAACCAGGGCGTTTTCCGAGCGGGTTTCCAGAACCTGGCGCAAGGCGTTGGCCGCCATCAGGCATTCCAGGCGTTCCGGTCCGGACAGGTCGTCCAGCACGTCCGCCAGGATGCCGATCGCTTGCAGCGTCTTCGTATCGTTCAAGCGCAGGTTCATCGGTTCGCTCCCCACCCCGCCGATGGTTCCCGAGGTCGGGTCTTTCGGTCGGGGGGCATCAACATGTCGGGTTCATCTTTCCATCATATGAACCACCAGTGCAACGGGATAGGTGGTTTCACCTTCTTGCGTGCCGCGCCCGTTCGGAATGGGCCGGATGGCGGGGCTGACGGCCGCGGACTTGTGCTGTATATGTTCCCCTCATGACCGACTTGTTCTCCCGCCTGGACCCGCCCGCCCCGCCCAAGCCCGACTCCAAGGCCGAGCCGGAAAAGGCGCCGCCCATTGCCGCCGCGCGCCCGGCGCCGGCTCCCCCGCCGCCGCTTCCGGCCGGCTGGTCCCCCGCCTATCTCGACGCCCTGAATCCGGCACAGCGTGAGGCGGTGGAGGCCTTGGACGGTCCCGTCCTGGTGCTGGCCGGTGCCGGCACCGGCAAGACCCGGGCGCTGACCACGCGTCTGGCGCACCTGCTGATGACCCGGCGGGTCAGCCCCTGGAACATCCTGGCGGTCACCTTCACCAACAAGGCGGCGCGCGAGATGCGCGACCGTGTCGGCGCGCTGATCGGCGGCGACACCGAAGGCTGGTGGATGGGCACCTTCCATGCGCTGGCCGCCCGCATCCTGCGCCGCCATGCCGAACTGGTGGGCCTGACGTCCAGCTTCACCATCCTGGACACCGACGACCAGCTGCGCCTGCTGAAGCAGCTGATGGAGGCGGAGGGGGTGGACGGCAAGAAATGGCCGGCCCGCGTGCTGCTGTCGGTGATCGAGCGCTGGAAGGACCGCGCCCTGCCGCCGGACCGCCTGCGGCCCGAGGACGCGGGGGAGGCTGCGGGCGGCAAGGTGCTGACCCTTTACCGCCAATACCAGGAGCGCCTGCGCACCCTGAACGCCTGCGACTTCGGCGACCTGCTGATGCACAACATCACCCTGTTCCAGGCCCACGCCGACGTGCTGGCCGATTACCAGCGGCGCTTCCGCTACATCCTGGTGGACGAATACCAGGACACCAACGTGGCGCAGTACCTGTGGCTGCGCCTGTTGGCTCAGGGGCATCAGAACATCTGTTGCGTCGGCGACGACGACCAGTCGATCTATGGCTGGCGCGGGGCGGAGGTGGGCAACATCCTGCGGTTCGAGCAGGACTTCCCCGGCGCCAAGGTCATCCGCCTGGAACAGAACTATCGCTCCACCGGCCACATCCTGGGGGCGGCGGCCGGTGTCATCGCCCACAACCAGGGCCGCCTGGGCAAGACCCTGTGGACCGAGGCCGAGGGCGGCGAGAAGGTGGTGCTGCGCGGCCTGTGGGATGCGGAGGCCGAGGCCCGCTGGGTGGGCGATGAGGTCGAGGCGCTGCAACGCAAGGGCACCGGCCTGGACCACATGGCGGTGCTGGTGCGCGCCGGTTTCCAGACGCGTGAGTTCGAGGAGCGCTTCATCACCCTGGGCCTGCCCTATCGCGTGGTCGGCGGTCAGCGCTTCTATGAGCGGCTGGAGATTCGCGACGCCATGGCCTACCTGCGGGTGGTGGCCCAGCCGGCGGACGATCTGGCGTTCGAGCGCATCATCAACACGCCCAAGCGCGGCATCGGCCCCGCCACCATCCAGCAGCTGTACCAGACCAGCCGGGTGCTGGGCGTGCCGTTGCTGGAGGCGACGTTGCGCCTGACCGAGACGGATGAGCTGAAGCCCAAGGTGCGCGCCACCTTGCGCGCCCTGGTGCAGGATTTCGCCCGCTGGCGCAGCCAGATCGATACCGTGCGCCACACCGACCTGGCCCAA
This sequence comes from Azospirillaceae bacterium, assembly GCA_028283825.1. NCBI lineage: Bacteria > Pseudomonadati > Pseudomonadota > Alphaproteobacteria > Rhodospirillales > Azospirillaceae > Azospirillaceae bacterium. The sequence continues at coordinate 194,218 of JAPWJW010000003.1, forward strand.
TCCATCCTGGATGAAAGCGGCTATACCCGCATGTGGCAGGAGGACAAGACGCCGGAGGCGCCGGGCCGCCTGGAAAACCTGAAGGAACTCGTCAACGCCATGGGCGAGTTCGAGAACCTGCTGGGCTTCCTGGAGCATGTCAGCCTGGTGATGGAGAATGCGGAGACCGTGGGCTCCGCCCAGGTGTCGCTGATGACCCTGCACGGCGCCAAGGGCCTGGAGTTCGACGTCGTCTTCCTGCCAGGGTGGGAGGAGGGCGTGTTCCCCAGCCAGCGCACCCTGGATGAGAACGGCCATCGCCGGGCTGGAGGAGGAACGCCGCCTGGCCTATGTCGGCATCACCCGTGGCCGCAAGCGCGTGCTGATCAGCCACGCCGCCAACCGCCGCATCCACGGCACCTGGTCCACCAGCCTGCCGTCGCGCTTCATCGGCGAACTGCCGGACGACCATATCGCGGTGGAGAACGACCCCGGCCTGACCTCCGGCCATTGGGGCCAGGGCATGCGGGGCGGTTACGGCGATGGCGGCTATAGCGGTGGCCCGTCCGACAGCTTCAATGAAAGCTTCAACCGCATGGGCCGCCAGGCCCCCGTGGGCAACCGCACCGGCCGCCTGATCGAAGGCACGGCCGTCGACGTCACCCCCCGCGCCCGGCCCAACGCGCCCTTCCGCCCCGGCGCCCGCGTCTTCCACCAGAAATTCGGCTACGGCATCGTCAAGCATGTCGAAAACGACAAGCTGGAGATCTTCTTCGAGCATTCCGGCACGAAGAAGGTGATGGACAGCTTCGTGGTGCCGGCGGAGCAGGCAGGTTAAACCCGCTCGTACGTCCCTATCAGCGTCCCCCAGGCCAGCACGGTCTGGGGTGTCAGCGCCGCCAGCAGGTCGCGCAAGCTTGGGGTGTCCGGCAGGGCCAGCGGGTGTTCCAGGGCCAGCAGCTGGAAGACGTAGCGGTGGGTCCCATGGCCGCGCACCGGCCGGGGGCCGGCGTAACCGATCCGGCCGAACAGGCCCCGGCCCAGGGTCAGGCCGTTGCCCACCTGGGGGCACAGCGCCCCTTCATCCACGCCCTTGCGGCCCGGCGCGATGCTGGTGGCCAGCAGGTGCAGCACCGGCCGGGGCAGGGGCGCGTCCGGATCCTGCATCACCAAGGCCAGTGCCCCGGTGCCGGCAGGGACGCCCGTCCAGCTGAGCGCAGGCGACAGGTTGTCGCCCACGCCGCTGCCGGCATGGCGCCGGGGAATGGCGCCGCCGTCGGCGAAGGCCGGGCTGGTGAGGCGCAGGCTGGCCGGCGCGTCCTTCACCAACGGGTGGTTGATGACCAGCCGGGCGTCGCCGGCGCGGAAGCCCCGCAGCATCCGGCCCAGCCAGTGGCCGGCCGGGCGTTCCCGCGGAGCGGAGGCGGCGATGCGCAATTGCAAGGGGTCGTTCAGGCCGATGTCCAGGGTGGTCCTCATGCGGTTCCTCCCATAGCGGGCGTGGCGCCCAGGCGTTTGGCGACGAAACGGGACAGGCGTGCGCCGGTGGCCAGCACCAGCAGGAAGCGCGCGGTCTGCATGGCCATGACGAAGGACACGTCCACCGGCGTGCTGGCCGCGATGATGGCGACGGAATCGGCGCCACCCGGGCTGGTGGCCAGATAGGCCGTCAGCGGGTCGAGATGGGCCACGCGCGTGAGCACAAAGGCGCTGAGGCCGCACAGCAGGATCAGCGCCAGGGTGGACGCCGCCACCCGGGGCAGGGCGCGCAGGGTGTGGACCAGGATGGGCCGGGTGAACCGCAAACCCACGCTCCACCCCACCAGGGCATAGCTGGCGGCCAGCAGCCAGGGCGGCAGGGTGGGCGTGAACAGGCCGGTGTCACGGGCGGCGATGGCCAGCACCATGGGGATCAGCAGCGGGCCGACGCCCAGGCGCAGCAATCGGGCGATGACGACACCCCCCACCACCAGGGCCAGGGTGGCGGTGAACGGTCCCCCGGCCAAGGCCGGGAACCAATCCACCTTGGGCAGGACGACACCGCTGGGCACGCCCCACAGCCGCGCCACGATGGAGGCGACCACCGCCACCATCACCACCCGCAGATATTGCATGAAGGCGACCAGGCGGATGTCGGCGCCGTAGCTTTCCGCCATCAGCACCATGACGGTGGCCGCCCCGGGGGAAGAGCCCCAGATGGCGGCGGTGCCGGGCAGGACCTGGCGCTTGGCCAGCCACCAGCCCAGGCCGGTGCTGGCCAGCAGCACCCACAGCACGCCGCCCAGGAAGATGGGCCAATGGGCCACCATCTCCCGCGCCATGTCCGGCGTCAGCGCGCGCGCGATCATGCAGCCCACCACCCCCTGCGCCAGCAGGAAGGGCGGGCGCGGCACCCGCACCGTGCCCTCGAACGCCGCCAGCAGGATGGCCGCCGCCATGGGCCCCAGCAGCAATGCCGCCGGCAGCCCGACCAGTTCCAGCACCCCCACGAACACCACCGACAAACCCAGCAGCAGGCCCCATTGCAGCGGCACGGGATGGTGGCTCAGCGTCGTCAGCGACCGGGGCCGGTCACCGGGGGCGGGCAGGGGATCTCTGGGCAAGGGCGGCGGTCCGGGCGTGACGTTGGCGGGGCGCTGTGTTATGCGAGGGTGGACTCGCATAACGGATAGTTGAGGATGGCCTCGCAAAAGTCAACGGCGGCCACAGCGGCCCTGCCGTCGCCCCCGGCACCATCGCAGGACGCCGGCCCGGCCAAAGGGGCGGCACCGAAGCGCGCGCGCGGCCGGCAGACGGTGGCGGCCCTGATGGACGCCGCCACGCAAGTGTTCGCGGAGAAGGGCTACGACGCCACGACGATGACGGAGATCGCCGCCCGGTCCGGCACCGCCATCGGGTCGCTTTACCGCTTTTTCCCGTCCAAGGACGCCATGGCGGAGGCTGTGCTGCTGCGGTACGGCCAGCGCACCGGGGCGGCCCTGGATGGGCTGGTGGTCCGGGCCGCCAGCCTGGCGACGGCCACCGCCCGGGCCGACGCCTTGGTGGATTTGATGCTGGGGCTGCGCGGCGAACGGGCCGTGGTCAAGGTGCTGATGGACAGCCGGCCGGATGCCGCCGCCAAGCGCGGCTACATGCGGAGCGAGGTGTCCACCCGCATCGCCCGGCTGTTGATCGCCTGGGCACCGGCGTTGCCGCCCGATCGGGCGTCGGTGCTGGCGCTGATGGTGCTGTTCCTGATGAAGACGGTGCCCGAACTGATGGAAACGGATGAGGCGGACGCCCTGCTGGGGGAGGTGCGGGTGGTTCTGCGGGCCTATCTGGCCGCCGCCTTGCACGATCCGGCCTCGGCCGAATGACCTAGCCCTTGCGGCATAGCGCGCCATGGTGTTGCGCGCGCATGTCGTTATGATCCCCATCTGACTTCAGGATGGGATTGATGGACGGTTTGTCGACGCCGACACCTTGGGAACGGTTTGTGTGCGGCGAAGCTGCACCCGGGTTCACCGGCCGCACCGCGGAAAACCCCAAGCTGACCCTGGACAGTTTCGCCGGCCGCCACCTGCTGCTGGGTTTCTTCCGTTCCGCCGCCGATGGGGACGGGGCGGCCATGCTGGCCGCCGTGGCGCGGCATCGCGCCCTGTTCGACGATGATCGGGTTAGCTTTTTCGGGGTGACGACGGATGCGGAGGATGCGCCCGCCGGCCGCATTCCGACGCAAGTGCCGGGCATCCGCCATTTTCTGGATCCTGATCGCGCGGTCAGCCGCCTTTACGGTGCGGCGGGTGGGGAAGAGGCCCATACCGCCTTCTGGTTGCTGCTGGATCCCACCTTGCGGGTGCTGACGGCGGGGCCGGTGGCGGAGACGGACCGCATCATGGCCGTGGTGGCCGGCTTGCCGCCGTCCGACCTGCACGCCGGGATGGAGATTCAGGCGCCGGTGCTGATCGTGCCCCGCGTGTTCGAGCCGGATTTCTGCCGCCTGCTGGTGGCCCTGCATCGCTTTCACGGCGGCCTGGATTCCGGCGTGATGGATGAGGTCGACGGCAAGATGGTCGGCGTCTACGACTACAGCCGCAAGCGCCGCCGCGACTACATCTTGCAGGATCAGGCGCTGTGCCTGGCGGCGGCGGATCGTATCGGCCGACGCCTGGTGCCCCAGGTCCGCCGCGCCCTGGCCTTCGACGCCACCCGTCTGGAACGGCACATCGTCGCCTGTTACGACGCGGAGGAAGGAGGGCATTTCAAGCCCCACCGCGACAACACGGCCGGTGGCACGGCCCATCGCCGCTTCGCCGTCACCGTGAATTTGAATGCCGAGGATTATGAGGGCGGCGACCTGCGTTTCCCCGAATTCGGCCCCCGTACCTACCGCGCGCCCACCGGCGGCGCCGTGGTCTTCGCCTGCGGCCTGCTGCATGAGGCGACACCGGTGACGCGGGGCCAGCGCTACGCCTATCTACCCTTCCTGTATGACGAGGCGGGGGAAAAGCAGCGCCTGGCCTATCTGGAAACGATGCCCCGTCGTGATGCGACCCACTCGGGCACGGGTGGCGGCGGGCTTTAAGAAACACCGGCGTTACAAAGCGCGGGGCGCCAAGTCCCCCAAGTCCCTGATATAAATGCGGCCAAGCTGCGGGGGGCCGCTGTCGGCCGCCCCGCCCACCAATCAAGGGGGCTTACGCTTCATGTCGGGCAAGAACACACTACGTCGCGCCGTGCTGGCGGCCGCGTCCGCTGTTTCGCTGATGGCGCTGACCGTGCCGGCGCGCGCGGAGGACGATCCCAAGGTCGATGCCAAGTACCTGTGGGACATGACGGACTATTACAAGACGCCGGCGGATTGGGACGCGGCGCGGGCCAGGATCAAGGCCGCCCTGCCCGGGCTGGAAAAGTACAAGGGCACGCTGGGCAAGAGCCCGGCCGCCATGCTGACGGCGCTGGAGGGCATCTACGCCGTCTATCATGATCTGGAACAGGTGGGGACCTACGCCAGCACCATCGCCTCCACCGACACCCGCGACGCGCCGGCGCAGGAACGCGACGGCCTGGCCCAGGATCTGTCGGGCGAAGTGTCGGCCGCCACCGCCTGGCTGTCGCCGGAAATCCAGGCCCTGGGTGCGGCCAAGGTCGATGGTTTCCTGAAGGCGGAGCCCAAGCTGGCCAAGTACGGCTTCGCCCTGCATGACGCCCTGCGCCTGAAGCCGCATACCCTGGGCGGCGAGGCCGAGGGCGTGCTGGCGGCGTTGAGCCCGGCGCTGGGCGGCAGCGGCAACACCTATAACCTGCTGTCCAACGCCGACATCGATTGGCCCACCATCACCCTGCCCAACGGCCAGTCGGTGAAGATCACCCAGGCCAATTACCAGAAGTACCGCGAGGATCCGGACCGCGCCGTGCGCAAGGCGGTGTTCGACGCCTTCTGGACCAAGTTCGGCCAGTACAACAACACCATGGGCTCCACCCTGGGCAACACGGTGCAGGCCGACGTCATCCAGTCCAAGCTGCGCCACTATCCGTCGGCGGTGGCGGCGTCGCTGTCCAGCAATGACATCCCCGAGGGCGTCTACCGGACCCTGGTGGCGGAGGCCAACAAGGGCCTGCCGACGCTGCACCGTTACTTCAAGCTGCGGCAGCGCATGCTGAACCTGCCCGACCTGCACTATTACGACATCTACCCGCCGCTGGTGTCGTCGGACGCCAAGTTCCCCATCGCCGAGGGCGAGAAGCTGGTGCTGGCCGCTGTGCAGCCCGCCCTGGGCGACGATTATGAGAAGGCGCTGGCCGATGGCTTCAGCCACCGCTGGATGCACGCCTATCCGCAGGAGGGCAAGCAGTCCGGCGCCTATCAGACCGGCGTCTACGGCCTGCACCCGGTGGTCTTCCTGAACTATCAGGACAATTACGAATCCGTGTCCACCCTGGCCCATGAATGGGGCCACGCCATGCACACCACCCTGGCCAACCGTACCCAGCCCTATGAACTGGCGGGATACTCCCTGTTCATGGCGGAGATCGCGTCCACGGCGAACGAGTTCATCCTGTCCGACTACATGCTGGCTCACGCCAAGACCAGGCAGGAGAAGCTGCTGTACCTGGGCAATGAGCTGGAGACCATCCGCGGCACCTTCTTCCGCCAGACCATGTTCGCCGAATTCGAACTGCAGGTGCACGACGCGGTGGAAAAGGGTGAGCCCATGTCGGGCAAGCGCATGACGGAGATCTATCTGGGCCTGCTGCGCAAGTACCACGGCGCCGACCAGGGCGTGATGCAGATCGATCCGGTGTACGCGGCGGAATGGGCCTACATCCCCCACTTCTACCGGCCGTTCTACGTCTACCAGTACGCGACCTCCATCTCCGCCTCCGCCTACTTCACGGAGAAGCTGCGCGACGGCGGCACGGCCGCGCGCGACAATTATCTGTCGGTGCTGAAGGCCGGTGGTTCGGATTATCCCGTGAACGTGCTGAAGAAGGCCGGCCTGGACATGACCTCGCCCGCCCCCTACCAGGCGCTGGTGCGGCGCATGGACACCGTCATCACCGAGATGGAACAGTTGCTGGATCAGAAAGACAACTGAGACGCGTTCGGAACATATCCCGGCTGTCGGGCCGGGATATGTATGGCCCTTCACAGCGAATTCCAGCGAGTCTATAGAGGAACAGCAGGTTCCGGCGGGCATCCGCCGGAACCTTTTGTCATGAGCGCTTTCTTGGGAGTTGGGTGATGTCGGGCATGTGGCGGGTCGCACTGACGGTGCATGAGGACGTGGTGCAGGCCTTCGCCCAGGTGCTGGAGGCGCATGTCGATGCCGTTTCCACCTTCGAGTTGGAAGAGGGCGGCAACTGGCTGATCGAGGGCACCAGCCACGGTGAGCCCGACCAGTCCCGCCTGGTGGCCCGCGTCACCGTTCTCGCCATGGCGCTGGGCGTGGGCCAGCCCACCATCGAGGTGGAGCCGCTGGCCCCCATCGATTGGGTGACCCAGACCTATCTCAGCTTCCCGCCCATCCGCGCCGGCCGTTTCTTCGTTCACGGCAGCCACCACAAGAAGCCGGTGCCGGCCGGCTGCATCGGTTTGCTGATCGAGGCCGCGATGGCCTTCGGTTCCGGTGAGCACGCCACCACCCAGGGCTGCCTACGGGCCCTGAGCGACCTGCGTAAGTCCATGCCCGTCACCCGGGCGCTGGACATGGGCTGCGGCTCCGGCATCCTGGCCTTCGCCATCGCCAAGCTGTGGCGGGCGCCGGTGGCGGCGGTGGACATCGATGCCCTGTCCATCATGATCGCGGGCGAGAACGCGCGCCTGAACAAGGTGAACAAGCTGGTCACCTGCCGCCATGGCGACGGCTACCGCACCCCCATCGTGGCCAAGCAGGGCCCCTATGACCTGATCGTCGCCAACATCCTGGCGCGGCCGCTGGCCCGCATGGCGCCGCGCCTGCGCCAGAACCTGCGGCCCGGCGGCATCGCCGTCCTGTCCGGCCTGCTGGCCCGTCAGGAAAAGCTGGTGATCGCCGCCCACCGCCGCCAGGGCCTGAAGCTGGTCCGCCGCTACAAGATCGGTGAGTGGAACACGCTTGTCATGAAGGGCTGATGTCCTAAGCAGGAAAGGGGGCTCCTTTTCCCGCCTGTAAATTCATGTAACACGACGGTAACGCCGGCAGACAGCCCCACAGGCGGCGGCGTATCAAAAGGGCCTGCGTGGATTGCCGGCCCTTCATGGGATGGCGTCCGCGCACACGGGCATCGGGCGACCGACGCCGGTGTCGCGGCGGGGGTCTTCTCCCCGCGTTGGTCCCCGCCGCGACGCTTATCCGGCCTGTGAACGCCGATCCACCAAAAATTTGATGCCATCAAAAACCTGGCCTACACTGGCTGGAAGGGGCGGACTTGTGCGCGCCGCCAGGCCAGGCATTGTGGCCCCGCGCGGGCCCACCGGCCGCCCCCGAGAATAAGCATCGTTGGAAAGAGGCGTTTTCCCGTGGACAGCACCCATCATACCCAGACCCCGGCCCAGATTTATCGTGGGGATGCCGAACTGGCCCGCCTGTTGAAGGCCGCCGGCATCGACCGTGACGTTGCCGGGGTGCGGGATCTGCTGCGCGGCGTGCGCGCCGCCCCGGACGATGTCGATCCCGCCCATTTCCTGACCCTGTTCGGCCCAGACCTGCCGGAGGAACTGGCGGCACAGCTGACGGCGCTGAAGTCCCTGATCGCCGCCCCGCCCCCGCCGGAGGCCGGCGACATCGCCGCCCGCGTGGCCGCCTTGCGCGCCGAACTGGTGCGCATGAACCTGGACGGCTTCGTCATTCCGCGCGCCGATGAGTTCCAGGGCGAATACGTGCCGGCCCGTTCCGAACGCCTGGCCTGGATCACCGGCTTCACCGGATCGGCCGGCGTGGCGGTGGTGCTGCGCGATCGCGCGGCCTTGTTCATCGACGGCCGTTATACGCTTCAGGCGGAGGCCCAGGTGTCGGCCGCCCTGTATGAGCGCCACCACCTGATCGAAACCTTCCATGGCGATTGGATCGCCAGCGCCGTCGCCAAGGGCGGGCGCATCGGTTACGACCCGTGGCTGCACACCGTCGGCTGGATCGACCGCATGCGCGCCGCATTGGGCCGCGCCGGGGCTGAACTGGTGGCGATGGACACCAACCCGCTGGACGCGGTGTGGCACGACCGGCCGGCCGCCCCGCTGGGGCCTGTGGTGGCGCAGTTGCTGGCCAACGCCGGCCAGTCCTCCGCCGACAAGCGGTCGGAGATCGCGGCTGAACTGAAGCGCAATGGCGAGCTGGCGGCGGTGCTGACCCAACCGGACGGCATCGCCTGGCTGCTGAACATTCGCGGCGGCGACGTGCCCAACACGCCCCTGCCGCTTTCTTACGCCCTGTTGACCAACGACGGCGACGTCGACCTGTTCATCGACCAGCGCAAGCTGGTGCCGGGGCTGGAGGTCCATCTGGGCAACCAGGTCTCCGTCCGCAAGCCGGAGGAATTGCGCGGCGCGCTGGAGGCCCTGGGCGCCACCGGTGGCAAGGTACGGGTCGACCCCATCTGGACGGCGTCCTGGGTGTTCGACCGGCTGACCCAGGCGGGTGCCAAGGTGGTGAAGGACCGCGACCCCGTCGTCTTCCGCAAGGCCGCCAAGAATCCGACGGAAATCGCCGGCAGCCGGGCGGCGCATGCCCGCGACGGCGTCGCCGTCACCCGCTTCCTGCACTGGCTGAGCGGGGCCGCCGCCGCTGGCACCCTGAGCGAGATCGAGGCGTCGGACCGGCTGTTCGCCTTCCGCCAGGAACAGGCGATGTTCCGGGGCACCAGCTTCGACAGCATCTCCGGCGCCGGTCCCAACGGCGCCATCGTCCATTACCGCGCCAGTCCCGAGACCAACCGGGTGCTGGAAAAGGACAGCGTCTACCTGATCGACAGCGGCGGGCAGTACCTGGACGGCACCACCGACATCACCCGCACGGTGGCCGTCGGCACCCCGCCGGATGAGGCCAGGCGCCACTTCACCCTGGTGCTGAAGGGGCACATCGCCCTGGCCACCCTGCGCTTCCCCAAGGGCACGACGGGCTCGCAGATCGACATCCTGGCCCGCCAGTTCCTGTGGGCGCAGGGCCTGGACTACGACCACGGCACCGGGCACGGTGTCGGCAGCTTCCTGTCGGTGCATGAGGAATCGGCCCGCATCGCCAAGGCGCCCAACGCGGTGGCCCTGGTGCCCGGCATGATCGTGTCGAACGAGCCCGGCTACTACCGCACCGGCGCTTACGGTATCCGCATCGAGAACCTGGTGCTGGTCAACCCGCCGGCTGATTTGGCCGGCGGCGAGGTGCCGATGCTGAGCTTCGAGACCCTGACCCTGGCGCCCATCGACCGCGCCCTGATCGAGCCCTCGCTGCTGACGGATGCGGAGAAGGACTGGCTGAACGCCTATCACGCCCGGGTGCGCGCCTCGGTCACGCCGCACCTGGACGCGGATGCGGCGGCTTGGTTGGCCACGGCGACGGCCCCCGTCTAGGCGTTTTGCCTGTCTGGGCGTTTTGAAAGAATAGAAGCCTGCACGAAGGCCCCGGTGGACGACGATGTGCGTCCACCGGGGCCTTTTCTTTTCCGGTCGCGTTGATCGCGCCCCGTCCCGTTTCGCGCCTTGTCGCGACCCGCCGTTTTTGTGCCGGTAGGGAATAAACACCGCCTTCCATCCGTCCTTGGGACATGAACTTCCTTGCGCCCCGGGCGCCGGGTGCCTGGCCGCAGTTGTCGCGCCGGGTTATTGGTGTTCGTTATAGTAAATGTCGTAAGATTATAAATAAAAATGAGCCAATTAAGCTTCTATGCTCCATATGATAATGACTTGCATCTTCATTATCATTGCCATAATGTCCGCGAAGACGCCGCATGGATTTGTTGTCTATTGAGGATGGCAGGGGTGAGTACTCCGCCATGACGGTGTCATATGGCTTGGGAGTTGGGTTCTATGCGCAATTTTGTGGGTGGGGTCGGCCGGGCCAGGGCCGTTTCCTGGCGGGCCGCGCTGTTGTGCGGCGTGATGGTTGTGTTGCCGGCGGCCGGTTGGGCGGCGGGGCCGGGGGAGGGGAACCCCGATGGGGGCGCCGCCACGGTGGCGTCCGACCCGGCGCTGGCGGAGGTCACGGTGGAGGGGCGTCGCCTTGACCCGCAACGTCCCGCCGTGGGCAAGACCGGCACCAAGCTGGAGGATCTGCCCAATAGCGTGCAGGTGGTGACGCGCGACTTGGTGGACGAGCAGGGTGGCGTCTCGGTCAAGGACGCCATCCGCAACGCCAGCGGCATCGGCCAGGGCGGCGCCGACGGCTTCGGCTTCGGCGACCGCTTCCTGGTACGGGGGCTGGACGCGCGCCTCTATAACGACGGCTTTTCCGATGGCGACCAGCGCAACGGCATCCCGCATTCGCTGAACGGGGTGGCGCAGGTGGAGATCATGAAGGGGCCCGGCTCCGCCTTGTTCGGCAGCGGCCCGCCCGGCGGCACCATCAACATCGTGCACTATCTGCCCTCCGGCACCTTTGATTTCGGTGGCGGTGTGCAGGGCGCCTCCTTCGGCAGCGTCACCGCCAACGCCTTTGTCACCGGTCCCACGGAACTGCCCGGCCTGGCTTATCGTGTGGACACCCTGGTCCAGCATGGTGACGGCTTCCGTGGCTTGGGCAGTGATGATGAGGAAGTCCGGCCGGAGATCAGTTGGTCGGGTGGGGGCTGTTGAAGAAGCCCGATGGAGCCGCGATCTGAGGATCAAGCAGGCCAAGGCGGTTGGTTTTGAGGTCGCATTGTCGGGCTGGCGGTCGGAGACAGGCCGGCCCGGATGCTTGAGAGGGCCAGAATAAGGGCTGCCGCCAGCCGCTTGAGGTTGACGGCGGCAGCGGCGAGATAGGCTTGTATCTGCATGTTGGCGAGCCCGCGTCGGACGGCGCGTCTCATGCCGTGCCAGGATTTGGCCTCGCCATGATAGCCTTCGACGCGGATGCGGTGGCTGCGGTAGAGGGCTCGTTCGCGGTCGGCCCATCGGGCGTATTTTCGCCGTGCCCGGAGTAGGGCGTCGTGATTTTTGTGCAGTAGGATGGCGCGGCGTTTCATGTTTTCGCTGAAACACCCCGTCCGCCGCCGGCAGGCTTGGCAATCGGAAGGCCGGGCCCTGTAGTGCTGGAAACTATCGCTGTCCGGCTTGCCGTGCGGGCGAAGCAACTTGCCGGCGGGGCAGCGGACCACTCGGTTCCTGGCGTCCAGTTTGAAGCGCCGAACCGGGATGACGCCCTTCTTCGGCGGCCGTTCGGGCTTGGCTGGAATGACCCCTTCGATACCCAGCGCCTCCAGAACCGCGAAGATGTAGGTGGTGGCGTAACTGGCGTCCATGGTGGATGCCTGAATGGCGACACCGGTTGTCGCTGTGATGGCATCAAGTTGGGCCTCGACTGCCTTGGTATCGTGGACGGCACCCGTGGTGATCGCCACGTCCAGGACGACACCCCGTTCGGCATCAACGGCGGTATGGTGCTTGTAGGCGGGCTCGCTGCGACGGCCGGTCTTGTTGGTGGCCAGGGTCGCATCGGGATCGCTGGTGCAGACATACTCCGTCTTCGTTTTCTTTGTGGCGGGAGGGCCTGCGCCTGGACCGTCCGCTTCCTCGGGATGATTAGCGGTCTCCACGGCATCAACGTGACGGCGAGCGATGGCCTCCCAACTCACATTCGCGCGGATCAACGAACTGTCGATGTGAACAACCTCACCCTTGGCGATCTTGGCTGCGATACACGCCTGAACCGTACGGGTGAAAATCTTGCGGAACCGCTCGCCGCCCCAGCGCTGACGAATGCGGGTCAGGCTGGAATGGTCGGGAACCGCCTCGTGCAGGCCATAGCCGATGAACCATCGGATCGCCAGATTGACCTGCGCCTCACGCACCAGGCGCCGGTCATGCACGATCCCCAGCAGCATTCCCGCCAACATCAGCCGGACCGCAACCTCCGGCGCAATGCCAGGGCGTCCCGCTGTCGCGCTGTAGAGGTCGCCAACCTCTCCTTCAAGCCAGCCAAGGTCGAGGACTTTGTCCACCCGGACCAGGACGTGCTCTTCAGGCAGCAAATCCCTCAGTGACCCTGCAACAAAAAGCTCAGGCTGACGGCGATCCTTCTGGCCCAACATGGCGATGCCTCCCTCAACACCACCAGAGAATCAGCCATTCACGACTTTTTCAACAGCCCCGGGTGGCGGGCATGAGGTGGTGCTGGCGGTCGACGCCCGCCACATCCAGGCCACGCCCGATCCCACGGGCCTGGTTTATGTCAACGGCGCGCCCATCACCGGCGTGTCGCGCGACACCCACTATTCCACGCCCTTCGGCCACGCGGAGCAGACGCTGCTGCGTATCACCGCGTCTGATGCCTGGATGGTGTCTCCCATCCTGACGGTGAACAACCACTTCTCGTTCATGAACCGTGATCTCGACATCCTGCGCAACGGCGATGGCGGCGGGGTCAGCGCCAACGGCAGCCTCAGCGGGCGGCAATTGCGCCGGCAGCACGACGCCCTGAACGACTACACCTATGAGTTGGAGCCGGTCTGGACCTTCCATACCGGTGGCATCGGCCACACCCTGTTGACCGGCCTGTCGGTCGAGCACCAGGATCTGCACGCCAACCGCGCCACCGCCGACTTGCCGGCCATCGTCAACGTCTTCGACCCGGTGATCCTGGAAACGCCGTCCACCCCCCCTGGCGTTCAAGCGTGATGCCAGTCATTCCGGTTTCATCGATAATCTGGGGGCCACTTACGTCGGCGCCTATGCCACCGATCAGATCGACCTGACCGACCGGCTGAAGGTGCGCGTGGGCGCGCGGCAGGATTGGTGGGACACCAGCCTGTTGCCGGAAATCTTCGTCCCGGGCCGCCTGCAGCCCACCGGCCAGCCCTTTCTGTCCAATGCCGCGGTGGGCAGGAACGACGCGCCCATCAGCTGGAACGCGGGTGTGCTGTATAAGCTGACGCCCGCCGTCTCCCCCTTTTTCGGGGTGGCCCGCAGCCATCTGGTGAACTTCTCCTCCGAAGCCACGCAGAACGGCCTGGCGGCACCGGAATCCGCCTTGCAGTACGAGGGCGGGGTCAAGGCCAACGCCTTTGACGACCGGTTGACCGTCACTGCCGCCGGTTTCGCGGTGACCCGCAACAACGTCTTCGCCCTGGTCGGCGACGTGCCGGTGTTCAACGCCCAGCGCACCTATGGCGGGGAGATCGATGTGGACGCCCGGCCCACGCCGCGGTGGCGCATCACCGCCAACGCCACGCTGCAGCACGCCACGCTGACGGCGAACCCGTCCAACCCCGCGGCCACCGGCAATTGGTCGCAAGGCGTGCCGGCCACCATGGCGCACCTGTGGACCAGCTACGATTTCGCCGTCGCGGGTGTTGAGGGCTTTCGTATCGGCGCCGGGCTGAACTACCGCGACAAGATGTACGGCAATCTGCTGAACACCACGGCCATTCCCAGCTATGTCACCGCCGACGCCGACATCTCCTACACCCAGGGACGGTGGACGGTGACCGTGGGCGCCAAGAACCTGTCCGACACCACCTACTATGTGGCCGCCAACGGCGTCGGCGCCTTCGTTGGCGATCCGTTCACCGTTTTCGGCAGCGTCCGGTTCAACCTCGGCGGCTGACCCCGGAACCGCCCCAAGGAAAAGGGCCCGGCGGATCGCTCCACCGGGCCCTTTCATTGTCGGGTGGTGACGAAAGGCTCAATGCCCGCCGGCCATCGCCTTCACGATCTCTTCGGTGACCTTCTTGGCGTCGCCCAGCAGCATCATGGTGTTGGGGCGGAAGAACAGTTCATTTTCCACGCCGGCGTAGCCCGCCCCCATGGACCGCTTGATGAACAGCACGGTCTTGGCCTTTTCCACGTCCAGGATGGGCATGCCATAGATCGGGCTGCTGGGATCGGTCTTGGCGGCCGGGTTGGTCACGTCGTTGGCGCCGATGACGTAGGCGACGTCCGCCTGGGCGAAGTCGCGGTTGATCTCGTCCAGCTCGAACACCTCGTCATACGGCACGTTGGCCTCGGCCAGCAGGACGTTCATGTGGCCGGGCATGCGGCCGGCCACCGGATGGATGGCGTATTTGACCGAGACGCCTTCCTTTTTCAGGATGTCTGCCATTTCCCGCAGCGCGTGCTGGGCCTGGGCCACCGCCATGCCGTAGCCGGGTACGATGATGACGCTGGACGCGTTCTTCATGATGAAGGCGGCGTCATCGGCCGAACCCGACTTGAAGCTGCGATCGACCGCCGGGCCGGACGCGCCCGCCGCCGCCGCGTCACCGCCGAAGCCGCCCAGGATGACGTTGAAGATCGACCGGTTCATCCCCTTGCACATGATGTAGCTGAGGATGGCGCCGGAGGAGCCGACCAGCGCGCCGGTGATGATCAGCAAGGGGTTCTGCAGGGTGAAGCCGATGCCGCAGGCCGCCCAGCCGGAATAGCTGTTCAGCATGGACACGACCACGGGCATGTCGGCCCCGCCGATGGGCAGGATCAGCAGGAAGCCCAGGGCCAGGGACACCAGGATGATCAGCCAGAAGAAGAAGGCGGCCTGTGTCGCGCACAGCAGGATGATCAGCAGCACCAGGGCCGCCGCCAGGGCGGCGTTCAGCGGATGCTGCATGGGGAAGACCAGCGGCTTGCCGGTCATGCGCCCGTCCAGCTTCAGGAAGGCGACCAGCGATCCGGTGAAGGTGATGGCGCCGATGGCGATGCCCAGGCTCATCTCCACCAGCGATCCGACGTGGATGTCGCCGTCGGTGCCGATGCGGTATTCCTCCGGCGCGTAGAAGGCGGCGGCGGCGATGAACACGGCGGCCAGGCCCACCAGGCTGTGGAAGGCCGCCACCAGCTGGGGCAGCGAGGTCATCTTGATGGTGCGGGCGATGTAGGCGCCCGCCGTACCGCCGATGGCGATGCCGACGATGATGAGGACCGCCGCCAGGAAGGAGAACTGGGGCAGCACGAACAGGCTGGTGATGATGGCGATGGCCATGCCGGCGATGCCATAGGTGTTGCCGGTCCGGGCCGTTTCAGGGCTGGAAAGGCCGCGCAGCGCCATGATGAAACACACGGCGGCCGCGAGGTAGGCGAGCGAAGTCGCGATCAGCATGATGGTCCGGCCCCCTTACTTCTTGGCGCCTTGGGCAGGCGCCTTTTTCTTGTACATGGACAGCATGCGCTGCGTGACCATGAAGCCGCCGAAGATGTTCACCGACGCCAGGATGACGGCCAGGAAGCCCATCACCATGGAGAAGCCGAAATGGTGGGCGCCGGTGGCGATCAGCGCGCCGACGATGATGACCGACGACACGGCGTTGGTGACGCTCATCAGCGGGCTGTGCAGGGCCGGCGTGACCCGCCAGACCACGTAATAGCCGACGAACACGGCCAGCACGAAGACGGTCAGGCCGGTGACGATGAAGGGCGTGCCCTGCTGGGCCTGGTCCATGGCGATCTGGGTCGCCTGGTTGGCGACGGTGGCCGCCTGTTCCGCCAGCTTCTGGGCGTTGGTGGCGAGGTCGGCCGCGCCCTTGGCGTAGTTTTGCGCATCCATGGAGGCTTACTCCGCTTTCTCAGGGGCGGCCACGGGGGCCGGTTCCGGGGTGGACACCGGGGCCGGGGCGGGGGCTGCGGCGAAGGTGGGGTGGACCACCGCGCCGTCGCGGGTCAGTGCCGCACCTTTGATGATGTCATCGTTCCAGTCGATGGCCAGGGCCTTGGTTTCCTTGTCCACCAGCGGCGTGATGAAGTTCAGCAGGTTCTTGGCGTACAAGGCGCTGCTGTCCACGGCGATGCGGCTGGGCACGTTGAGATGGCCCACGATCTTCAGGCCGTACTTCTCGACGATCTTACCGGGCTCGCTGCCCTCGACATTGCCGCCCTGTTCCACCGCCAGGTCGATGAGGACCGCACCGGGCTTCATGGTGCGCAGCATGTCGTCCGTCACCAGCACCGGGGCCTTGCGGCCGGGGATCAGCGCCGTGGTGATGACGATGTCCTGCTTCTTGATGGTCTCCGCCACCAGGGCCGCCTGCTTGGCGCGGTACTCCGCACTCATCTCCTTGGCGTAGCCGCCGGCGGTCTGCGCCTGCTGGAACTCCTCATCCTCCACCGCCACGAAGGTGGCGCCCAGCGACTGCACCTGTTCCTTGGTGGCCGGGCGCACGTCGGTGGCGGAGACGATGGCGCCCAGGCGGCGGGCGGTGGCGATGGCCTGCAGGCCGGCCACGCCCACGCCCATGATGAAGGCGCGGGCCGGCGGTACGGTGCCGGCGGCCGTCATCATCATGGGGAAGGCGCGTCCGAATTCATAGGCGGCGTCCAGTACGGCGCGATAACCCGCCAGGTTGGCCTGGCTGGACAGCACGTCCATGCTCTGCGCCCGGGTGATGCGGGGAATGAATTCCATGGCGAAGGCGTCGATGCCGGCGTCGGCATAGCTTTTCACCCGCTCGGCGTCGCCATAGGGGCTGAGGATGGCGGCCAGCTTGGCGCCGCGCTTGATCAGCGCCAGTTCCTCCGGCTCCGGACGCTGCACCTTCAGCACCACGTCGGCGTCGGCCAGGGCGGCGGCCTCGTCCGGGGCGATGGTGGCGCCGGCGGCGCTGAAGGCCTCATCCGGGATGGAGGCCCCGGCGCCGGCGCCGGTCTCCACGGTGACATCGAAGCCCAGGGCGATGAATTTCCGTACCGTTTCGGGCGATGCGGCGACGCGCAACTCCCCCGGTCGACGTTCTTTGGGTACGCCGATTTTCATTGGTTACGCTCCCCAAGATCGCTGGCGCTGCCGCCAGCCCGATTCAATTTAACCGCGAATTGTTGTGGCCGCGCGGGGCGGGTGACGCGGGGTTAACCATGACCGATCCGGTAATCTTTGTGAAGAAGCGGCGGTGTCCACACATGGAACCGTCACGCTGGACGCAACGCTCGGCAGCAAAAGTGATTAATCGGCCGTCTCCCCATTCGGCGACCGCAAGATGCACAGGCGTAAGTGGTATTGTCCACCGGTTACCATAAAGCGCCAGCCATGCGTTCGACCAGCGCGGTGGGGGCGGGGAAAAGGGCGCCGTCCGGTATGCGGGATGGCCTAAGGACCAATGGGGGGTGGCGCGTCCACCCCGGCCTGTAGTTAAACTGCGCCCGGTGTTTCGCATTTCTGCGTTCAACCGTCATCTAGCCTTCAATGGTGCCGGTGACGGCAAGCACGAGATGGGGACCGCCCGATGTGGACGAGAGAATATACCATGACCGATTCCCATGCGCTGGCCGCGGCCGGTCGCGCCCTTTTCAAGGAACTGACGGCGGCCGGGCGTCCCGTCGTCGGCGTCGGCATCGGTGAAGGGCTGATCTATCTGCGCGTGACGGCGCCGGACCACGGCGCGCCCGAGAACTACAACGGCTATCCCGTCGTGGTGTTCGGTGAGGACGGCGCCCGCCGCCACTAAGAACGGTTTCCCGTTCCGGCGCGCGCCCGTAAAGACGGGGGTGGGGGCCGGGACGGTATGGGTAAGGCATCCAGACGCCATCGGGGCCGCCCTGAGTCCGCATTGTCGGACAATGGGCCGCTTCCCCCCGGTCGCCACGAAGAAAGCGGCATTTGCGCCTTGTGCGGCCGGCCCCTGGTGGCGGGCCCCTCGGTGGAACAGCACCATCTGATTCCCCGCAGCGCCGGCGGCCGCGTGACGGTGCCGCTGCACCGCGTTTGCCACCGCAAAATCCACGCTGAACTGTCGGAACGGGAACTGGCCGTGGGCTACGCCACGGTCGAGGCCCTGCGCGCCCATCCCGCCATCGCCGCCTTCCTCCGCTGGGTGGCCGGCAAGCCACCCGAATTCGTCAGCCGCACGGAACCCCGGCGGCGCTGAGCGGCATCCCCACGCCCATGGATCGGACGGCTGCCCGCCAGGCGAGACCTGCGCTGCAATCGCGGCGCAGCCGTGTCCGAAGGATATATCGGATAAATAGGCCGAATGGACTATTTAGAACGGGTGTATCGACCGCGCCGCGCCCGTGGCGGCGGCCCCTTTGCCCGCCTTTCATGATGGGAGAGTTTCGTTGAAGGCCTTCGCCAATCTGAAGATCACGTTCAAGATCCTGACCATGTCGGGTCTGGTGGGTGTCGTGGCCCTGCTGGCCACTGCGTTCTCCAGTGAACGGATGTCCGCCATCGGTGACAGCTATGCGGCGTTGGTGGACGGTCCATCCAAGGCCGGGGCGCTGCTGGCCCGGGGAAACCGGACGCTGGCCCAGATGGGGCGTTATGTCTTCGAAGGGTTGGCCGTGACCACGGATGCCGACAACGCCCGTGTGCGGCAGGGGTTTGACAAGGCCCTGGGCAGCTATCGGACCTTCATGGCGGATGCCAGGGCCGCCGTGCCGGGCCACGCGGCCGAGTTCGATGCCCAGCTTGCCGTCATGGAGGCGGCCATGGCGCCGGCCGGGGATTGCGGGGGCGCCATCGCGGCGGCCGTGAAGGCCACGGACGCGGTGGAGAACGCCCGTATCTACCAGACGATGGTGCAGAAGAAGTGTGAGCCGGCGCTGGCGGCCCTGTCCGACCGGCAGACCAAGATGGTGGACGAGATGCTGGCCCAGGCCGAGCAGACGCGGGACCGCAACCAGGCGGCGACGTCCCAGACCATCCTGTTGACCTTCGCCGTCATCGTCGCCGGTATCGCCGCCGCCTTCGGCCTGTCCACCTATGTGGCGGTGACGGGCATCGGCCGGCCGCTGGCCCGGGTCGCCGGCGGACTGACGGCCCTGGGGCGGGGCGATTACGGCATCGACGTGCCGGGCGCCGATCGCCGGGACGAGGTCGGCCAGATGGCCCAGGCCTTCACCGAGATGAAGGCCGGCCTGATCCATGCGCGCGAACTTGAGGACGCGCAGCGGGCGGATCAGGCTGACAAGGCCCGCCGGGCGGAACGCGCGGCCGCCATCACGCGGGAATTTGAGGCGCGGATCGCCGAACTGGCCGGCAGCCTGTCCGCCGCCGCCACTGAGATGGACGCCACCGCCCAGGCCATGTCGGAGAATGCGGAGGCGACCAGCCGCCAGTCCATGACCGTGTCGTCCGCCGCCGAGCAGACCTCCGCCAATGTGCAGACGGTGGCCGCCGCGGCCGAGGAACTGTCCGCCTCGATCCAGGAGATCGGGCGCCAGATGGGCTGTACCATGGAAACGGTGGGCGAGGCGGTGGCCGAGGCGCGCAACACCGACCGCGTGGTCCAGACCCTGTCGTCGGGCGCCGACCGTATCGGGCAGGTGGTGACCTTGATCGCCGACATCGCCGGGCAGACCAATCTGCTGGCCCTGAACGCCACCATCGAGGCGGCGCGGGCGGGTGAGGCCGGCAAGGGATTCGCCGTGGTGGCCAGCGAGGTGAAAAGCCTGGCCTCGCAGACGGCGAAGGCGACCGACGACATCGGCGCCCAGGTGACCGACATCCGCGATGCCGCAACCGCCGCCGTGGCCGCCATCCAGGCCATCGCCAACCGGATCGAGGAGATCAACGGCATCGCCGCCGCCATCGCCGCGGCGGTGGAGGAGCAGGAGGCCTCCACCCATGAGATCGCCCGCAACGTGCAGGAGGCGGCGCGGGGGACGGAGACCGTCACCTCCAACATCGGCGGGGTGACGGAGGCCGCGTCCAGTACGGGCACCGCCGCCGGCCAGGTGCAAAGCTCCGCCGCCTTGCTGGCGCACGATTCGGATGCCCTGAAGCAGGCGGTGGGGGCCTTCACCACCGCGCTCAGCGCCGCCTGACCGGGGAAGGGCGGGCCGGTTGCCGGTCCGCCCTTTTGCTTGATCCCAAACGCGAACGGCCCGGACATCGAGTCCGGGCCGTTCGCATGTGGGCTTTGAGAATCATACCAGCGGCACGGTGCTGTTGAAAAAGTCGTGAATGGCTGATTCTCTGGTGGTGTTGAGGGAGGCATCGCCATGTTGGGCCAGAAGGATCGCCGTCAGCCTGAGCTTTTTGTTGCAGGGTCACTGAGGGATTTGCTGCCTGAAGAGCACGTCCTGGTCCGGGTGGACAAAGTCCTCGACCTTGGCTGGCTTGAAGGAGAGGTTGGCGACCTCTACAGCGCGACAGCGGGACGCCCTGGCATTGCGCCGGAGGTTGCGGTCCGGCTGATGTTGGCGGGAATGCTGCTGGGGATCGTGCATGACCGGCGCCTGGTGCGTGAGGCGCAGGTCAATCTGGCGATCCGATGGTTCATCGGCTATGGCCTGCACGAGGCGGTTCCCGACCATTCCAGCCTGACCCGCATTCGTCAGCGCTGGGGCGGCGAGCGGTTTCGCAAGATTTTCACCCGTACGGTTCAGGCGTGTATCGCAGCCAAGATCGCCAAGGGTGAGGTTGTTCACATCGACAGTTCGTTGATCCGCGCGAATGTGAGTTGGGAGGCCATCGCTCGCCGTCACGTTGATGCCGTGGAGACCGCTAATCATCCCGAGGAAGCGGACGGTCCAGGCGCAGGCCCTCCCGCCACAAAGAAAACGAAGACGGAGTATGTCTGCACCAGCGATCCCGATGCGACCCTGGCCACCAACAAGACCGGCCGTCGCAGCGAGCCCGCCTACAAGCACCATACCGCCGTTGATGCCGAACGGGGTGTCGTCCTGGACGTGGTGATCACCACGGGTGCCGTCCACGATACCAAGGCAGTCGAGGCCCAACTTGATGCCATCACAGCGACAACCGGTGTCGCCATTCAGGCATCCACCATGGACGCCAGTTACGCCACCACCTACATCTTCGCGGTTCTGGAGGCGCTGGGTATCGAAGGGGTCATTCCAGCCAAGCCCGAACGGCCGCCGAAGAAGGGCGTCATCCCGGTTCGGCGCTTCAAACTGGACGCCAGGAACCGAGTGGTCCGCTGCCCCGCCGGCAAGTTGCTTCGCCCGCACGGCAAGCCGGACAGCGATAGTTTCCAGCACTACAGGGCCCGGCCTTCCGATTGCCAAGCCTGCCGGCGGCGGACGGGGTGTTTCAGCGAAAACATGAAACGCCGCGCCATCCTACTGCACAAAAATCACGACGCCCTACTCCGGGCACGGCGAAAATACGCCCGATGGGCCGACCGCGAACGAGCCCTCTACCGCAGCCACCG
The DNA here is from genome assembly GCA_028283825.1 of Azospirillaceae bacterium. Taxonomy (NCBI): domain Bacteria; kingdom Pseudomonadati; phylum Pseudomonadota; class Alphaproteobacteria; order Rhodospirillales; family Azospirillaceae; species Azospirillaceae bacterium. Next base: position 215,887 of record JAPWJW010000003.1, read on the forward strand.
CATCCGCGTCGAAGGCTATCATGGCGAGGCCAAATCCTGGCACGGCATGAGACGCGCCGTCCGACGCGGGCTCGCCAACATGCAGATACAAGCCTATCTCGCCGCTGCCGCCGTCAACCTCAAGCGGCTGGCGGCAGCCCTTATTCTGGCCCTCTCAAGCATCCGGGCCGGCCTGTCTCCGACCGCCAGCCCGACAATGCGACCTCAAAACCAACCGCCTTGGCCTGCTTGATCCTCAGATCGCGGCTCCATCGGGCTTCTTCAACAGCCCCGGCACGAGTGACTCGTGCCGCTGTAGGACGCGACCGCGTCCGCCGGAAGTTTCTGGGGAACGAAGTGGACCAGAAACTGAGGAAGCCAAGCGACCGGATGGTCGCGCCCGGCGCTTGAGGGGCGGCATTTGAGCGGTCACGTTCAAATGCCGCGCGTATCAGCGCGCGCTTGTCCGGCGGGGCTGCCCGCCAAATTGCAGGCATGACAAAAGCCGCCCGCTGAGCTTCAGGGGCGGCTTCGTCCGTGCGTCTAACAGCGCGTGAGAGGCTTAGTAGCCCTCGCGCTCCAGACGCTTGCGCAGCAGCTTGCGGGCGCGGCGGATAGCCTCGGCCTTTTCGCGGGCGCGCTTTTCCGAGGGCTTCTCGTAGTTGCGACGCAGCTTCATCTCGCGGAAAATGCCTTCGCGCTGCATCTTCTTCTTGAGAGCGCGGAGGGCCTGATCGACGTTGTTGTCACGAACCAGCACTTGCACGGGACGTCACCACTCCAAACAGAGAAATAAGTAAACGGGTAAAGCCAAGACGCACGGTCGCGCAGGCAGCCCGATCGGAGGCCGGTGGTATAACACAGCCCCCCCACCCTGTGAAGCCCTTCCGGCCGAGGGGACGCGGGGCTCCCATGCGCCAGGCGGGCGGGGGGGCGACGGGGCCCCAGGCCACCGGGGATGACAGGGGGCGGCGGCCGCTGGAAACTGGCCGCTCGCCGCCTATATCCCATGCAGGGGGACGCCCGTTCCGGCGCGGCCGATGTCCCATATATAAAGCGACAGCGCGAAGGGGGAAGTTTGGCCATCCTGAAGATAGCCCGCATGGGCCACCCGGTGTTGCGACGCCCCGCCGTGGCGGTGGAGGAACCGATTCCCGCCGTGGTGCGCCAGTTGGCCCAGGACATGATCGAAACCATGATTGATGCCTCGGGCGTGGGCCTGGCCGCCCCCCAGGTGCATATCGGCTGGCGGGTCATCGTCTTTCGCGTGCCGGCCGACCGCGCCGCCGGCGAAAACGTGGACTCACAGGTCCTGATCAATCCGGTGATCGAGCCGCTGTCGGATGAGATGCAGTTCGGCTGGGAGGGATGCCTGTCCATCCCCGGCCTGCGCGGCGCCGTGCCCCGCCACAACCGCATCCGCTATCGCGGCCTGGCGCTGGATGGCACGGTGGTGGAGCGGGAGGCCAGCGGCTTCCACGCCCGGGTGGTGCAGCATGAGTGCGATCACCTGGACGGCGTGCTGTATCTGGACCGGATGGACGACATGCGTTTCCTCAGCTTCGCCGAGGAATTGAAATATTTCGGCACCGATTCGGTGCCCCGCCTGCCGGGCTGATCTTATCCGGGGCGGTGGCATCTGCCCGCGGGGCGGGCCTATACTGTGCTCCAGCGCTGCCGGTCCGCCGGCCCTCGTCCGTCTTCCTTCAGGGAAAGCCAGCCCATGGTCCCCGCCGATCATCCGCCCGTTGATCATTCGACTGAGTCTGTCGTCGAGCCCGCTGCCGCTTCGGCCGGGGCGCCGCCCGATGAACGGCAGGCGCTGCGTGACCGGGTGTTGCTGGCCGTGCTGCCCAACGTGGCGTTCGATGGCTGGTCGGACGCGGCCCTGCGCCAGGGTGCGAGGGATGCGGAGGTGCCGCCGGCCCAGATCGCTGCCCTTTTCCCCGGCGGCGTCGCCGACCTGGTGGCGCAGTTCAGCGATTGGGCCGACCGCGCCATGCTGGCCCGCCTGGCCGGCCAGGACCTCTCATCCTTGAAGGTGCGGGCGCGGGTGGCGCTGGCTGTGCGCACCCGGCTGGAGATCCTGGCGCCGTGGGCGGAGGCGGTGCAGCGCGCCAGCTCTTTCCTGGCCATGCCCACCCACGCCGCCCTGGCCGCCCGCCTGCTATACCGCACGGTCGATGCCGTGTGGTACGCCGCCGGCGACACCTCGGTGGACTTCAACTATTACACCAAGCGGGCGCTGCTGGCCGGCGTGCAGACGGCCACCGTGCTGTACTGGCTGGGCGACCGGTCGGAGGATCACGCCGACAGCTGGGCCTTCCTGGACCGGCGGATCGGCAACGTGCTGGCCCTGGGCAAGGGGCTGTCCAGCCTGTCGCTGCCTAAGCTGTCCGCGTTGAAAAGCCTGGGCGGCATCGTCCCGTCGCCCTTCCGCTTCGCGCGCCATCTGCGGCAAAGGGCTTAAGCCTGAGCGGGGACGCAGCTCTCTTTCTATAGGCTGCGACCGCAGCCGCCGCAGGTTTCCGGGGAGCGTTAGCGGACTGGAAACCGAGGATCAGCCAAGGCCACGGATGTGGCCGCCCGGCATCTGAGGGCAGGAAAAAAGAAGGGCCCGGACATCACCGTCCGGGCCCTTTCCATGGTGCGCCCAGCATGGGCGCGTTCTTGAGGGTGGAAGTCCCTCCGTAAGCTGATCACGGTGAACGAAGCGAAACGCAACTGCGAGAGGGCGACTGATCGTGGGGAGGAAGCGTGGAGCGAAACCACGAGCCGATGAACAAGAACCGGATAGAAGGCGGTGCCGAGCAGGGCGAGCGGGCCATGAACCGCGAAGCTCTCGTGATCAAGGGTCGGCGCCGTAGATCCGGCGGTTGTGTGGTGAAGGAGCGCGCTCTTACCTGGGGAGATCCCGCCTTATGCCTGAAAGGGTGACGGTGTCGAGCCGGAGCGGGAAGTCAGCAGAGGTCATAGTAGGGGCCGGTTCAACTGGTGCCGAAGGACCGAACGAGGAGGAGTGTTGATCCACCGTGGCGATGCGGAAGGCAGAGCGTCAGATGTCCGCGCAAGCGGGGCGGTCGGGAGGGGGGCGAGGTGAAGCCTTGCCCGGGCCCGGCAGCGACGAAGCCTTGCGCCCGCGCCCGGAAATGGAAAACACGGGGTCAGGGCTGCTGCTGGCGGCCCTGACGCGAGAGAACCTGCAACGGGCTTGGCGACGGGTGCGGTCCAACAAGGGCGCGGCGGGGGTTGACGGTCTGGACATTGACCAGACGGCGGCCCATCTGCGCACGGTGTGGCCCGCGATCCGGAGCCAGGTGTTGTCGGGGACGTACCGGCCTTGGCCGGTACGACGGGTGGCGATCCCGAAGCCGGACGGTGGCGAGCGTGAACTCGGCATCCCGACGGTGACGGATCGCCTGATCCAGCAGGCGCTGCTGCAGGTGTTGCAGCCGCTCCTTGATCCGAGCTTCAGCGAGTACAGCTACGGCTTCCGTCCGGGGCGAGGGGCGCACGACGCGGTGCTGAAGGCACAGTCGTACGTCCAGTCGGGCCGGCGGGTTGTGGTTGACGTGGACCTGGAGAAGTTCTTCGACCGGGTGAACCACGACATCCTGATCGACCGTCTCTGGAAGCGCATTGGGGATGCCGGCATCGTCCGGCTGATCCGGTCGTACCTGGACAGCGGGATCATGGTGGGGGGCGTGGTCCAGGCACGGGAGAGGGGGACGCCGCAGGGCGGCCCGCTGTCGCCGCTGCTGGCCAACGTCTTGCTCGACGAGGTGGACCGGGAACTGGAGCGCCGGGGTCATCGCTTCGTGCGCTACGCTGACGATGCGAACGTTTACGTTCGCAGCCGGAAGGCGGGTGAACGGGTGATGGCGCTGTTGCGGCGGCTCTACGGCCGACTGCGTCTCTCGGTCAACGAGACCAAGAGCGCGGTGACCAGCGTGTTCGGCCGCAAGTTCCTGGGCTACGGCTTCTGGGTGGCGCCCGGTGGCGTCATCAAGCGGCGGGTTGCCGACAAGCCGCTGGCGACCTTCAAGCATCGCATCCGGCAGCTGACCCGCCGTTCCGGCGGGAACAGTGTGCAGGAGGTGGTGATGCGCCTGCGTTCCTATGTTCTGGGATGGAAGGCCTACTTCCGCCTGGCGCAGACACCCCGGGTCTGGAACGACCTGGACAAGTGGATGCGCCATCGGCTGCGGGCCATCCAGCTCAAGCATTGGAAACGGGGCACGACCATCTACAGGGAACTGAAAGCACTCGGGGCCAAACCCAAGGTGCTCCATCAGGTGGCGGCCAATAGCCGCCGCTGGTGGCGCAACAGCGGGATGGCCCTCAATGCCGTCCTCTCCCTGCAATGGGCGGACGCCCTGGGAATGCCCCGTCTCTCTTGACCTCAACTCCTCGAACCGCCCGGTGCGGACCCGCATGCCGGGTGGTGTGGGAGGGGAGCGGTCCTCAAGGATCGCCCCCTATCCCGATTGCCGATTCCTTCGCGGGGAAGCGGCCTACTTGTCGTGGCTGACTTCCACGTCCTTGGTTTCCTTCACGAACAGCGTGCCGATCACCAGGGTGATGGCGGCGATGATGATCGGGTACCACAGGCCGGCGTACATCTGGCCGGTGGTGACCACGATGGCCAGCGAGATGGCGGGCAGGAAGCCGCCGAACCAGCCGTTGCCGATGTGGTAGGGCAAGGACATGGACGTGTAGCGGATGCGCGACGGGAACATCTCCACCAGCATGGCGGCGATGGGGCCGTAGACCAGGGTGACATAGATGACCAGCACCCACAGCAGCAGGGTTAGCATCGGCTTGTTGATGGCGGCGTCGTCGGCCTTGGCGGGATAGCCCGCAGCCTTCACGGCGTCCGCCACCGCCTTGTCGAAGGCGGCCTTCTTGTCCTTGGCGTCGGGTGCCAGGCCGTCATAGGCGGCGATGGTCGTGTCGCCGATCTTGATCTCGGCGGGGGCGCCCGGGGTGCCATCGACCGCGGTGTAGGGCACGCTCTTGCCCACCAGCGCCGCCTTGGCCACGTCGCAGCTGGACGTGAACTTGGAGGTGCCGGTGACGTTCAGCTGCCAGGTGCATTCCGCCGGGTCGGCCGTCACCGTGGCCGGGCTGGCGGCCATGGCGGCTTCCAGTGCCGGGTTGCCGAAATGGGTGATGCCCCGGAAGATGGGGAAGTAGGTGATGATGGCCAGGGCCAGGCCGGCCAGGATCACCTTCTTGCGGCCGATGCGGTCGGACAGCGCCCCGAAGACGACGAAGAAGGGGGTCGCGAACAGCAGGGCGATGGCGGCCAGCGTGTCGGCGGTGTTGGGGTCGATCTTCAGTGTGCTCTTCAGGAAGATCTGGGCATAGAACTGGCCGCAGTACCAGACCACCGCCTGGCCGGCGACGACGCCGAACAGGGCCAGCAGCACGAACTTCAGGTTATAGAGGTTGCCGAAGCTTTCCAGGATGGGGGACTTGGATGTCTTGCCCTCCTCCTTCATCTTCTTGAACAGCGGCGATTCGTCCAATTGCAGGCGGATCCACAGGGAAACGGCCAGCAGCAGCAGCGACATCAGGAAGGGGATGCGCCAGCCCCAGGACTCATAGTCCGCCTTGTCCAGGCTGGTGCGGCAGGCCAGGATGACCAGCAGCGACAAGAACAGGCCGCCGGTGGCGGTGATCTGGATCCAGGCGGTGTAGGCGCCGCGCTTGCCGTGGGGGGCGTGTTCGGCCACGTAGGTGGCGGCACCGCCATATTCGCCGCCCAGGGCCAGGCCCTGCAGCAGGCGCAAGCTGATCAGCAGGATGGGCGACAGCACGCCCACCGCTTCATAGCTGGGCAGGAAGCCGATCAGGGCCGTCGAACCGCCCATGATGACGATGGTGACCAGGAAGGTGTACTTGCGGCCCACCAGGTCGCCCAACCGGCCGAAGATCAGGGCGCCAAAGGGGCGGACGAAGAAGCCGGCGGCGAAGCCCAGCAGCGTGAACACGTCCTTGGCGCCCTGCGTCGGCAGCCCGGAGAAGAAGCGGGCGCTGATGATGGCGGCAAGGGAACCGTACAGATAGAAATCATACCACTCGAACACCGTGCCCAGGGACGAGGCGAAGATGACCTTGCGCTCCTCCTTGGTCATGCGGGTCGAGGCCCCACTGGCACTGCTGCTGGCGATGTTCGCCATCGTGACTTCCTCCCATGGATGTCTTCGCTCATTGCGTATTTTAAAATCGCCGGCGGGCACGAACCACGGACCGGGGCCCTCGTTGGGGCGGCGCCATCATCCCATCGACCGGCCGCTGGGAACGGTCGTTCCCCCGGCAGGGCTCTCACGGCTATGGCGCTATGGCGTGGAATCGTGCTGTCGGCTGGCCCCCCTTACGCGTCCGTACCCATGACCACGGGGAAACCAACCCCGGGGCCAGACACTCAACCGCTTGGCGGGCCCCGTTGGCCGGAGCCTCACGCGGGTGGCGCTGTGCCGCCCCCGCTTCGCTTCAGGTGCCCATCCATTCCCTGCCCGACGCGGCGATTTGCCGCCTGGACAGAAGGGGATGCGTATTCCCTAAGCCCTGCAAAGGTAGCACCTCAGTCTTGAGGTGACAACATAGCATTATAGCGCCAACGCCCATGGAATCAGGGGGATAGCCCATCGCCGTCCGGCCCGGGCGCGCATGTCGTAAAAATTTGATGAAGCCTGTTGCAACCGGCGGCGGCACTGGGCAAAGTGCCGCCCGCGTGGGCCTGTAGCTCAACGGTTAGAGCCGGCCGCTCATAACGGTCTGGTTGCAGGTTCGAGTCCTGCCGGGCCCACCATTCCCCATATTATCCGCTCAGCGCCTTCCCGCCCCCGTCGTGTCCCGCAGCAGGGCCAGGAAATCGCCGAAGCCGTGGCTTTGCACCTGGACGTGGTCGCGGGCGATGGCGGCCGCGCGCTCGCCTTCGTGGGCGAAGATCGCCTCCAGCAGGGCGCCGTGTTCGGCGCGTGACGACTTGACGCGGTTGGGCAGGCGCAGTTGCAGCCGGCGGTAGGGGCGCAGGCGGCGTAGCAGGGCGGTGGTCTGCTCTTCCAGGAAGCGGTTGTGGCTGGCGCGGTAGAGCGCCAGGTGGAAGGATTCGTTGCGCCGGTAGTACTCGTCCGGGTCGGCCGCCTTCTCGCCGCAGCACAGGCTGTGGGCGGTGGTCAGGGCCGCCTTGTCCTCCGCCGTCAGGCGGCGGGCGGCCAGGGCGGCGCACACGCCCTCCATCTCCGCCATTGTCTCGAACATCTCAAGGATCACATGGGGATCGGGCTGCGGCACGATGGCGCCGCGCCGGGGCCGAATCTCCACCATTCCCGCCGCCGCCAGCTGTTGCAGGGCCTCGCGCACCGGGGTGCGCGAGGCGCCGAAGCGGGCCGCCAGTTCGGTCTCATCCAGGTGGGACCCGGGCATGATCACGCCGGTGGCGATCTCCTCCTCCAGGGTCTCATGAATGACCGCCGAGCGCCGGCGCGTGCCCGCCCCGGCCTCATCCTCTTGCACCGTGTCCATGCCACTTTCCGTGTTCGTGCGGCCCCTGCCCATTAAACCAATGCGGGTGGGGTGGGGCTACCTCAAGATTCGTGCCCCCTTGCGTTATGTCAAGGAACACGGTTTGCTGTCGTGTATACATAACAGCGCATCTTGAATACACATTGGGCGTAAGCCCATCTGGGGAGGCAGCGCCGGCCCCGTTGTGACAGGCAAAAAGTTTCAAAACGCCGCCCCGGGAGGGGGCGACGGTGTTCAAAGGGCGGAGTGAGGGGCCCGGTTCCTGACGCCAGGGCCCATGCCCGCCCGTTCTTCAGGCCAGTGCGTAGCCTGGCCGAACCCGAGGATGCTGACATGAGCCAAGAGGCTGCCGCGCACGCCGTGCGCCAGTGGAACACCAAGCGGGACGAGAAGAAGCGCCGACTATCGGCCGTGGGGCAGTACGCCAGCGGCAAGGTGCTGGACGGGCGCCAGATCGTCGCCGCCCTGGAAACCCTGATAAAGCCGGGCGACCGCGTGGCGCTGGAGGGTAACAACCAGAAGCAGGCGGACTTCCTGTCCCGTTCCCTGGTGCAGGCTGATCCCAAGCGCCTGCACGACATCCACCTGCTGATCTCCACCCTCAGCCGGCGCGAACACCTGGATTTGTTCGAGCGTGGCATCGCCCGCAAGGTGGACTTCTCCTTCGCCGGCCCGCAGAGCCTGCGCGTGGCGCAGCTGCTGGAAGACGGCAAGCTGGAGATCGGCGCCATCTACACCTATGTCGAGCTGTACGCCCGCATGTTCGTGGACCTGACGCCCCAGGTGGCGCTGGTCTGCGGCGTCCAGGCCGACCGGCACGGCAACATCTACACCGGCCCGAACACCGAGGACACGCCCGCCATCGTGGAGGCCACGGCCTTCCGCCACGGCATCGTCATCTGCCAGGTGAACGAGATCGTGGATGAGCTGCCGCGCGTGGACATCCCCGGTTCCTGGGTGGATTTCGTGGTGGAGGCGGACAAGCCCTTCGCGGTGGAGCCGCTGTTCACCCGCGACCCGCGCCATATCGGCGAGTTGCAGGTGCTGATGGGCATGATGATCATCCGCGGCATCTATGAACGCCACGAGGTGACGGCGCTCAACCACGGCATCGGCTTCGACACCGCGGCCGTCGAGTTGTTGCTGCCCACCTACGGTGAGTCGCTGGGCCTGAAGGGCAAGATCTGCCGCAACTGGACGCTCAACCCCCATCCCACGCTGATCCCCGCCATCGAAAGCGGCTGGGTGGACAGCGTCCACTGCTTCGGCAGCGAGGTGGGGATGGAGGAATACATCCGCGCCCGGTCCGACGTGTTCTTCGTCGGCCATGACGGCAGCCTGCGCTCCAACCGCGTCTTCTGCCAGTTGGCCGGCCAGTACGGCGTGGATCTGTTCATCGGTTCCACCCTGCAGATGGACCAGGAGGGCAACTCCTCCACCGTCACGCTGGGCCGCCTGGCCGGCTTCGGCGGCGCCCCCAACATGGGCCACGACCCCCACGGCCGCCGCCACAGCAGTGCCGCCTGGTTGAGCCTGATCACGGAGCAGAAGCCCGTCACCCGCGGCAAGAAGCTGGTGGTGCAGACGCTGGAGACCTTCAAGGCGGGTGGTGAGCCGGCCTTCGTCGACAGCCTGGACGCGGTCGAGGTCGGCAAGAAAAGCGGCATGGCCATCGCCCCGGTCATGATCTACGGCGACGATGTCACCCACGTGGTGACGGAGGAGGGCATCGCCTACCTCTACAAGGTGGATGGGGAGGAGCGGCGCGCCGCCATCGCCGCCATCGCCGGCGCCACCGACATCGGCCGCCGCGCCAAGCCGGCGCAGACCGCCGACCTGCGGGCCCGTGGCATCGTGGCCCTGCCGGAGGATCTGGGCGTCAGCCGCAACCAGGCCAACCGTTCCCTGCTGGCCGCGCGCAGCATCGACGACATCGTGGCTTGGTCCGGCGGCCTCTACAGCCCGCCGCCGCAGTTCCGCAGCTGGTAAGGGGGTGATCCCATGTTGAACCCCTTGCCTTTGAGGGCGCGACAACCGGATGGCCAGGCCGAACACCTGGCCGACCTGGCGGTCTGGGCCCTGGTCGAAGAGGCGGAACTGACGCCCAAGCCCGCCCTGGTGGACGGGCGCGGCAACGGTGTCCACCCCGACCTCAGCCTGGTCGCCATGCGCCGGTCCGCCGATGCCTTGCGTCCCACCTTCCTGGCCATGGCGCGCGCCGCGACCGGCCAGCCGGCCTCCCGCACCCTGCGCGAGGAACTGGCGGCCATCGGCCGGGCGGGTGAGCCCGCCATGATGGCGGCCACCGGCGGCAGCAATGCCCACCGGGGTGCCATCTGGGCCTTGGGCCTGCTGATCGCCGGTGTGGCGCAAGGACCGGCGGCGAGTGCCGAGGAAATTGGCATGCGGGCCGCCCGCATCGTCGAGTTCCCCGACCGCTTCATCCCCGCCGCCCCGTCGCACGGGCAAAGCGCCGCCGCCCGGTTCGGCGTCCCCGGCGCCAGGGGGGAAGCCAAGGCCGGTTTCCCCCACGCCGTGCGCGTGGCCCTGCCGGTGTTGCGCCAAGCGCGGGCCGCTGGCCTTTCCGAAACCCATGCCCGCCTGGACGCGCTGATGGCGGTCGTGGCGGTGATGGACGACACCTGCCTGCTGCACCGGGGCGGCCTGCCCGCCCTGCACGCGGCGCAAGCCGGTGCCGGCGACGTGCTGGCGGCCGGCGGCAGCGCCACGACGGCCGGCTGGGCGGCCCTGGGTGCCCTGCACGATATGCTGATGGCGCTGAACGCCTCCCCCGGCGGGGCGGCCGACATGCTGGCGGCGGCCCTGTTCCTGGATCGGGCCCTCACAGACGCCGCCCCCGCTTTTGACGGAGACCAATGATGGAAGTCCTGAAGTACGATTATCCGCAGGCCACGGCAGCGCTGACCAAGCGGGTGCATGTGGGTGTGGTCGGGTCGGGGGACCTGGAGGTCCTGATGGAGCCGTCGGCGGACGGCCAGGCCCACGTGGTGGTGAACACCAGCGTCAACGGCTACGGCCAAATCTGGAAAAGCGTCATCGACCGCTTCTTCACCCGGTTCGACCGCGCCGCCGCCATTGAGATCAACGACTTCGGCGCCACGCCCGGCATGGTGGCGTTGCGCCTGGAGCAAGCCGTGGAGGTCAGCAAATGAGCGGCCCGACGCACGTGCATACCCCGCAGGAATGGGAAACGTTCCTGGCCCGCAAGAGCTTCATCGAACTGGGTGCGGCCGACCGCGCCGTGGCCCTGCTGGATGCCGGCAGCGCCCGGGTGATCCTGGGCCCGTTCGACCGGCTGAAATCCCCCTGGCTGCCGCAGCAGGGCATCGTCGCCCAGGCGGATGACGGCGTGGTGCTGACGCGCGGCACCATCGACGGCCAGCCGGCCGTGGTCGCCGCCATCGAAAGCGCCTTCCAGGGTGGCAGCATGGGCGAGGTCGCGGGCGCCAAGATCGCCGGCGCCCTGGAACTGACCCTGGCCGACCATGAGAAGGGTGTGCCCACCCGCCCCGTCATCCTGTTCGAGACCGGCGGCGTGCGCCTGCAGGAGGCCAACCTGGGTCTGGCGGTGATCGCCGAGATCCACGCCGCCATCGTGGCCCTGCGCCCCCACACCCCGGTGGTGGGCGTGGTGGCCGGCATGGTCGGCTGTTTCGGCGGCATGTCGCTGGCCGCCACCCTGTGCAGTCACCTGATCGTGACACCCCAGGCCCGCCTGGGCATGAACGGCCCCGAGGTGATTGAGCAGGAGGCCGGCATCCAGGAACTGGACGCGTCGGACAAGCGCCTGATCTGGAGCCTGATCGGCGGCGAACAGCGCTACGCCACCGGCCTGGTGGACACGCTGGTGGATGATGACGCCGACGCCATTGCGGCGGCGGTGCGCGCCGCCTTCAAGGCGGGCGTGCCGGCCCAGCCGCGCAGCACCCGGGTGGACACGTTCCTGGAACGGCTGGCGGCCTACGACACCGCCGCCAAGCCCGACCCGGTGGCCCTGCGCGCCGCCTGGAAGACGGAAGGAGCAAGCAAATGAGCGTCACCGAAAGCCGTGGGCGCACCTGGCTGGCCGCCCTGACGGGCGCTGAAGCCAAGGCCGCCTCGGGCAAGAATTCCGTCCTCTACGCCGATGCCACGCTGGGCGCCGACACCGCGCGTTTCATCGCCGTGGTGCCCGATGCCGACAGCCGCTTCCCCCGTGCCCGCACGGGTGAGGTGGGGCTGGAGCAGGGCTGGGCATTGGCCAAGCTGGTGCGCGACACCATCGCCGCCGACACGGATGGCGCCCGCCGTCCCATCGTGGCCGTGGTGGACGTGACCAGCCAGGCCTATGGCCGGCGGGAGGAGATGCTGGGCATCCATCTCGCCTGTGCCGCTGCGGCCGATGCCTATGCCGAGGCGCGCCTGGCCGGGCACCCGGTGGTGGCCCTGCTGGTGGGCAAGGCCATGTCGGGCGCCTTCCTGGCCCACGGCTACCAGGCCAACCGCCTGGTGGCGCTGGACGATACCGGCGTGCTGGTCCATGCCATGGGCAAGCAGGCCGCCGCCCGCATCACCCGCCGCCCGGTGAGTGAGCTGGACGCCCTGGGCGACAAGATCCCGCCCATGTCCTACGACATCAAGAACTACGCCAAGCTGGGGTTGCTGCACGCCCTGATCGACGGCGTCAACGCGGGGGCGCCCGCGGCCGACGATGTGGCCAAGGTGACCAAGGTGCTGGTGGAGGCCGTGGCCGACATCCGCAGCAGCGGCCGCCGGGATCTCGCCAACCGCCTCACCTCGCCGGCGGCCAGGCAGTTGCGCGCCGCTTCGATCGAGGTGCGCCGCCGCCTGGCCCAGCAGTGGGACCAGACGGTCTGAGGTCCCTTGTGAAACACCGCCCGTGCCGCGTGACATCGGCGCGGGCGGTCTTCACAGACAAGTGAACTTGACATGATGGTCCGGGATGGCGATCCGCGTTCCCGGAACGGGTGAACTCACCCAATCGGAATAAGAAAAGCGAACAATAACAATCAGGTCTTCGCCGGTTGGCCGGCGAAGCCACGCAGTAGGGATGATCTGACCATGTACATGATGATCGCGTCCGCCTTGGTACCGGTATTCTTTGTCATGCTGCTGGGCTATTTCGCCGGCAAGCGCGGCATCGTGGACAACGGCAATATCAAGTCGTTGAACATGTTCCTGATGATGTTCACCTTGCCGGCCGCCCTGTTCACGGCCATCGCCCGCACGCACCGCGACGTCATCATCCAGAACGCCCCGCTGATGGCCGTGCTGGCCATCTCGCTGCTGGTCGTGTTCGGCGTCATGGCCGTCCTGCAGTACAAGGCGTTCAAGCTCAGCCGGGCGGATGGCGCGGTGCAGATGCTGACCGTGTCCTTCCCCAACTTCGCCTCCATCGGCCTGCCGCTGCTGTCGGGCATCTATGGCGCCCAAGCCGCCCTGCCGGTGGCCATCGCCATTGCCACCGGCTCCGTCACCATCTCGCCCCTGACCCTGACCCTGCTGGAACTGTCCAAGCAGCCGGAGGGGGCGGGCGGCGGCTTCGGCCAGTTCCTGGGCGCGCTGCGCAAGTCGGTCAGCAAACCCATCTTCATCGCCCCCATGCTGGGTGTGATCCTGGCGCTGGCGGGGGTGGAGATGCCGCCGCTGGTGGACAAGTCCCTGAGCCTGATCGGTGCGGCCACTGCCGGCGCCGGCCTGTTCCTGACCGGCCTGATCCTGTCGGCCCAGCCCATCCGCATCAACGGCAACGTCGTGGTCGGCGTGCTGCTGAAGAACGTGCTTCAGCCCCTGCTGGCCGCCCTGGTGGTGCGCCTGCTGGACGTGCCGCAGCCGCTGGCTGGTGAGGTCGTGCTGCTGATCGCCATCCCGGCCGGCTTCTTCGGCCTGGTGTTCGGTGCCGGTTATGGCGCCCGGCCGGCGGTGGCCGGTTCCACCCTGGTGGCGTCCTCGCTGGCCAGTATAGTGACCCTGGCGGTGGCCATCGCCCTGGTGGCGCCGCACTGATGAAGAGTGCCCTCAAGCGCCGGGCGCCGGCATCCGCCGGCTTGGCTTCCTCGGTTTCCAGTACACTTCGTTTCCCAGAAACCCGCGGCGGCCGCAGTCGCGGCCTATCTTGGGTTTGATGCCAATGTCCTTCTTCCTGCCGCACGATCTGCTGAAGCTTGAGACCCTCAATGATCTTGAGGGTGACACGCCCGCCCCGGATTGGGTGGCGGACAGCTTGGCCACCGCTCCCTGGGTGGTGGTCCGGCGGGCGATGGCGCCCACCGGCCAAGTTGCGGTGGGCGTGCGGGGACGGGAGCGTCATCAGCGCTGGGGTGCCCGCCTTCCCATCAAGGCCGTGGCGGAATGCTGGCGGCCGGAGGCGGTGGTGGAGCGTTTGGCCATGCTGCCCCCGGCAAGGGCGGCGGTAGTACCGGCCCTGGCCGCCATCCCGGACTTGATGGCGGCGCTGGCGGCGCGGGGCCTGGTGGGTGGCCCCACCGGCAGCACGGGTTTCGAGCTTGCCAGCGGTAGGCCCACGGCCACGGCCGCCAGCGACCTGGACGCCATGGTGCGGGCCCCAAAATTGCTGGAACGGGCGCTGGCGGTCGATCTGGTTCAGGCGCTGGCCGTCTTGGCCGTCCGCTGCGACGTCGTGCTGGAAACCCCGGCCGGGGCCATCGCCCTGGCGGAATATGCGCGCGCGCCCGGCCCCGTCGCCGCCCGTGGACCTCACGGCCCCCGGCTGGTGGCGGATCCCTGGGCCAAAGACGAGGAGTTAGGCGCATGACCACTTTTCTCTGCCCCGGGCAGGGGGCGCAAACCCCCGGCTTCATGCATGAACTGCCCGACACGCCGGAGGTGGCGGCGACCTTGGCGGAGGCCAGCCGCGCGCTGGGCCACGACGTGTTGGACCTCGATACGGCGGAGCACCTGGAATCCACCGTCGCCGTGCAACTGACGGCCCTGGTGGCTGGTGTCGCCATGAGCCGGGCGCTGATCACCCGCGACGTGCGGCCTGATTCTGTCGCGGGATTGTCGGTCGGGTCCTTCACCGCCGCCGTTATCGCCGGCGCCTTGGACTTCACCGACGCCGTGCCGCTGGTACGCCTGCGCGCCTCCCTGATGGAACAGGCTTATCCCACCGGCTACGGCATGGCGGCCTTCGGCGGCTTCAACCAGCGCCGGCTGGCGCAGTTGGCCGAGGCACAGGCGACGGCGGAGGAGCCGCTGTACCTGGCCAACTTCAACGCCCCGACGGAGATCGTGGTGACCGGCGCCGTGGCGGCGCTGGAACGCCTGGTGACATCGGCGCAAGAGGCCGGCGCGCGCCGGGCCCAGCGCCTGGCCGTCAGCGTGCCGTCGCACTGCCCCTTGCTGGCGGATGTTTCCACCAAGCTGGCGGCGGCGTTGGAGAGCATTCCCATTCAGGCGCCGCGCCTGACCTATGTTGGCAACCGCCGTGCCCGCATCCTGCGCGATGCGGCGGCGGTGGTGGAGGAACTGGCCACCAATGTCTGCAATCCCGTGCTATGGCACGACAGCACGACCCTGCTGTTCGAATTGGGTGAGCGTTTCTTCATCGAGATGCCGCCCGGCACCACCCTGACCGGTCTGGCCGGCGACGCCTTCCCCGACGCTGACGCCCGCTGTTCCAGCCGCACGCCCTTGGACACCTTGGTCTACCTGGCCGCCCGCGCCGCCCGTGAGGGGTGAGCGGCGGCGTCAGTCGAAATCGAACAGGTTGGTCTTCTTCAGGGCGTTGCCCAAGGCGGCGATGTTCTCCGGTGTCGGCTCTATGTAGCCGGCATTGGCGATCGACAGCTTGTCGTCCGTTTCTCGCAGGGCATTGAAGAAGACGGCCCGATACCGCAGGCTCGTCAACAGATAGGCCCCTTGCTGCACGGTCAGCGGTTTGCCGCCGTTGGCGACCTGGGCCGCGTCCACCATGTCGTTCCAGCCCGCGATGTCCGCTGTCGCCTCGTCCACCATCTTCATCTGGATGAAGGTCTTCAGATCGTTGGCGGTCGGGCCGTTGGGCATGGGGCTGGGCGTCCTGATGTGTGCCGCCAGGTGTCCCAGCACGAAGGTCATGGTGTTGGGCGGAATAGAATCGGTCTGGCGCGCGTCGAAGGGCTGGGCCTGGGCCACGTTCACCAGGAAGACCGGCATGAAGATGATCTTGCCGTCGCGGGCCATGGCGGCGAAGGGGTTGGGCTTGCCGGTGGCGTCGATCTCGAACCCCTTCAGGGTGCCGGCTTCCGCCAGGGCGTTCAATTCGGCGGTCAGGGCGGGTGATCCCGTGATGGCGTCGGCCACCTGCCTGTACTGGGTGGCATCGGCGTGCGCCGCAAAGTCATCAAGTTCCTCCTGCAACGGCGCGCTCAAGGAAACGGCCAGCGCGGCCGTTGCGACAGTCAGGCCCATTCCCATCTTCCCCATCCCGTTGCGGCCCCTTGGTGGGATCGCGCTTCACAAATTGCCTTAATGCGACCATTCCCGCCATAGGTGTGATGATCCGGTCAGTCTCTTGGTTTCACGGCACAATTTTTTATCTTATCGTGCGACCGGCAACCAATGATGGGGATGGGACGATGCGGGATAGCCGGCGCGTGGGTGTGATGGGGCGGCGCGATCTGCTGGCCGGGGCGGGTGCCGCCTTCGCGCTGGCCGGCTGTGCCGTCAACGGCGGTGGGCGTTTGCCGGGAACCGCGCCGGGCCTGGTCCTGCCGCCCATCCGTGCCAGCGTGGACCGCATCACCCGCATCACCGTCTGTACCCGGCCCTTCCGTGCCCAGGGCCCGCGGCTGGAGGTGGAGCGTATCGGCCAGAAGCTGGTGGTGCACCAGTACGGCCACGGCGGTAGCGGCTGGTCGCTGTCCTGGGGCTCCGGCACCATCGCCACCGACATGGCGATGCGGACGGGGGAGCGGGACATCGCGGTCATCGGCTGTGGCGCCATCGGCCTGACCACTGCCATCCTGCTGCAACGTGCTGGCGCCAAGGTCACCATCTACGCCAAGGATTTGCCGCCCAACACCCGCTCCACCTTCGCCACCGGGTCGTGGACGCCCGATTCCCGCATCTGCCTGGAACAGTACGCGACGCCGGAGTTCAAGGCGCTGTGGACGCGGATGTGCCGCACTTCCTTCCAGACCTACCAGACCCTGCTGGGCCTGCCGGCCAACCCCATCGAATGGGTGGACAACTACTTCGTCGCCGACCAAGCCAACCGCGACCGGCATGAGGCGGTTACGGATAGCCGCCCGCCCTTCGCCGACGATCTGCGCCATGAACTGACGCCGGAGCAGCAGCCCCATGCCGTGGAGATCCCGGTGGGACAACACCCCTTCGGCCAGCGCTATGTCCGGCGCAGCGCCAACATGGTGTTCAACGTGGCACCTTATAGCCACCTGCTGCTGTCGGATTTCCTGGCTGACGGCGGCCGCATCGAGGTGCGGGAGTTCCACACGCCGGCCGACTTCGCCAGCCTGCCGCAGAAGACCTTGGTCAACTGCACCGGCTATGGCGCCCGCGCCCTGATGGGCGATGAGTCCGTCATCCCCGTGCGCGGTCAGCTGGCCCGTGTCATCCCGCAGGATGAGGTGCGCTACGGCCTGTTCTACAACGGGGTGTCCTTCGTGCCGCGCCGTGACGGCTTCGTTTTCCAGGCGGTGGGGCCGGACGATTATTACGGCTACAACGACGACACGCTGGAACCGGACCGCGCGGTGGCGGAGGACTCGATACGCACCATCGCCAGCCTGTTCCCGCCACCCACCTTCGGCTGAGCGTCAGCCCGGCCCCTCATCCAGCATCATGATCTGGCCGCGCAGCCATTCATGCCCCGGGTCGGCCTGGTGGCGGGGATGCCAGGCGGCGTAGAAATCGTAGCTGTGGGTCGCCGGCAGGGGCAGGTCGAACAGGTCCAGCACGTCGGCATAGCGGCGGACCAGCCGCGCCGGCAGCACGCAGACATAGTCCGTGGCCAGCAGGATGGGCACCGCCAGCATGAACTGGTGGATGGACAGCGCCACCCGGCGCCGGCGGCCCAGCCTCTCCAGATCCTCATCCACGAAACCGTGGAAGCTGCCGCCGCTGGTCGACACCAGGATGTGTTCCAGGGCGCAGTAGGTGTCCAGATCCAGCGGCCCGATGCCGCGCGGGTGGCCCTTGCGCTGGGCCACGCGGTAATGCTCCGTCCCCAGCCGGCGGGCGATCATGGTGGGCAGGATGGTACTGGGCGACCCGATGATCAGGTCGACCTCCCCCCGTTCCATCTGCCCTTGGATATGGATCCGGTCGGGGGTGTGGAACGACAGGCGGATCCCGGGACCCGCCACGGCGCGCAACCGTTCCATCAGGGCCAGGCCCACTACCACCGTGCCGTTGTCGCTGGCGGCGATGGCGTAGTCGCGCACCGCCGTCATGGGGTCAAACACCGGTTGCTGCCGCACCACCCGTTCCAGGGTGCATAGGGCGGCGCGCAACGGCCCCTGCATCTCCAGCGCGCGGGCGGTGGCGACCATGCCGCGTCCGGTCTCCGACGGCACCAGCAGGGGGTCGTGGAACAGATCGCGCAGGCGGGCCAATTGCGCCGACAGCGCCGGTTGGCTGATGCCCAGCCGGGCGGCGGCGCGGGTGACGTTCGCCGTCTCCAGCAACGCGTCCAGCGAGGCCAGCAGGTTCAGGTCGATGCCACGCAAATCGATCATGTTTATACGTCCGATACAAATGATCGATTTCAATTATAGCCTCGGGTGGGGCTATCAAACCAGGGCATCCACCGTTCCGCTCATGTGAGGTTCGCCATGGCACCGCCGCCCGATCCCGGTTCCGCTGGCCCGGCCATCCCGGTTTGGCCCTTGCGCCTGCTCAGCCTGGCCTATTTCACCATGGGCACCGGGTCGCTGGCGGTGGTGGGGGCGCTGCCGGCCATCGCCACGTCGATGAACCTGACGCGCGGCGCGGTGGCCCTGCTGATGTCCGCCTTTGCTGTCGCCTTCGCCATCGGTGCGCCGGTGGTGCAGATGGTGGCGGGTCATCTGCCGCGCCGCACCCTGCTGCTGGCCGGCCTGACGGTGCTGGGGGCCGCGGCCGGATTGTCGGCGATGGCCGACAGCTATCCCACATTGCTGGCGGCGCGCCTGTTGGGGGCGCTGGGCGGCTGCGCCGTCAGCCCGGTGGTCTCCGCCCTGGGCAGCACGTTGGTGCCGACGCGGTTCCAGGGGCGGGCGCTGGCCATCGTTTTCAGCGGCATGACCATGGCGTCGGTGATCGGCGTGCCCTTGTCTGCCTGGGTGGCCGACCGTATCGGCTGGCGCCCGCTGTTCCTGGGCATCGGCGTGTGGACCTGGGCCGTGGCGCTGGCGCTGGCCTGGGGCATCCGCGACCGGGGCCGGGGGCATGCGGTGCGTCCGCGCCAGTTGCTGGCCGTGCTGCGGCACCCCGGGGTGGGCGGGGGCATCCTGATCATGGTCGCGGAGATGGCGGGCCTGTTCACGACATACACCCTGGTCACCCCGCTGCTGCGCGACCGTTTCGGTGCCGATGCCGACCAGACCTCCCTGGCGCTGATGGCGCTGGGTGTGGCGGGACTGGGCGGCAATTACCTGGCCCGCTGGCTGGCGGATTTGTGGTCGGCCGACCGGTCGGTGGCCGTGGCCCTGGCCGTGCTGGCCGCCACCTTCCTGGGTCTGGCCGGGGCACCGCCGCGCCTGTGGGCGGCCGTGGCCGGGCTGGTGGCCTGGGCCCTGGCCAACGATCTGTTCATGCCGGCGCAGCAGCGCCGCATGGTGGAACTGGCGCCCGACATGCGTGGCCTGGTGCTGGCGCTGAACGCCTCGGCCATCTATGCCGGCATGGCCGTGGGTTCCTTCACCGGCGGCACGCTTTATCCCCTGACGGGCGTGGGTGTGCTGCCGCTGGCCTCCGCCGGGTTCATGGCGGTGGCCTTGGGGCTGCTGGCACTGACGCGCCGCCGGCGGACGCGGGCGATCACCGGCTTGGCCACCGTCTGCCCAAATGCGGGTTGAGAATGGGATTCCACTGAATTTTCCGGACGGTGGGATTGATTTCCGCCCGGCACTCCGCACCTTCTACCTGCCAGTGGGGCGCCTGCTCAGGACGGCCCGGCTAAAATCCCGCAGGGAGAGAGGGGAACCCATGATGTCGCGCGCATCCGTCTTCGTGCTGGCCTTCGGGCTGGCCACGTCCAGCCTGGCGCTGGCCGCCCATGCCGCACCCGCGCCGTCGGCGGCCATCACCGCGGCGGTTGAGGACACCCACCGTCCCCAGGCCGACCGTGACCGCGACGCCGACCGCAAGCCCGCCGACATGCTGGCTTTCGCCGGGGTGAAGCCGGGCGACAAGGTGGTGGATTTCATTGGTGGCAGCGGCTATTTCACCCGCCTGTTCGCCAAGGCGGTGGGCCCCAAGGGTCGCGTCTACAACGTGCTGCCGGGTGAGATCGCCACCAGGTCGCCCAAGGCGGTGGATGGCCAGAAGGCCCTGGCCGAAGACAAGAGCTACGGCAACATCGTGCCGCTGATCCAGCCGGTCGACTCGCCCGTCATCCCAGAAAAGGTGGATGTGGTCTGGACCTCCCAGAACTATCACGACCTGCACGACGCCTTCCTGGGCCCGGCGGACGTGGCCAAGGTGAACAAGGCTATCTTCGACGCGCTCAAGCCCGGCGGCGTCTACATCGTGCTGGACCACGCGGCGGAGGCCGGTTCGGCCTTGCGCGACACCGACACCCTGCACCGCATCGATCCGGAAACGGTGAAGAAGGAGGTGCTGGCCGCCGGCTTCGTGCTGGAGGGCGAGGACACGTCCTTGCGCAACCCGTCCGACAACCACACCCTGAAGGTCTTCGACCCCAGCCTGCGCGGCCACACCGACCAGTTCATCTTCAAGTTCCGCAAGCCGAAGTAAGCAGTACCCATGTTTCGAAAGGGCTGCGCCATGGTCAATGGACCATTGCGCAGCCCTTTGTTTTTGCGGACACTTTCCTCCAGAGTTCAAGAAAACGGGGGACGGGGCGATGGGGATGACGGGGCGGTTGGCGCGCACGGCGGTTTTGGGGATGCTGCTCCTGGTGATGGGAACGGCACGGGCGGCTGATGTGCCCTATTCGGTGCTGGACGGTTACGCCCATCATGGCCATGGGGAGCGGCTGAACACCCCGCAGGATGAGGTCGCGTGGCTGAAGAAGAACCGCTTCGTCCATGGCGAACTGGACGACTTCCCCACCGACGCCATCGTGCTGCACCGGGTGGACGTGGCGGCCTATTTGGACGCGTCGGGTTTCGCCGGCCAGTACACCCAGCTGTCCTACGGTTTCACCGACCCGTCCGACGTCTGGATCGTGCGCAAGCCGGGGACGGCGCCGTTCGCCGTGGTGCGCGGGTTGCCGGGGGCGGGCGGCATCACCACCCAGGTGGCGGAGCTTCAGGCCATGGGGGCCCGCCGGATCATCCATGTCGGCACCGCCGGCCTGCTGTCGCCCGAGGTGCCCTACGGCCAGATCATCGTTTCCGACGGGTCGTACCGCGATGGCGGCGCCTTCCTGCTGGCGCCGGATGCCAAGGAACAGGTGGCGCGGCCCGACGCCGACCTGACGGCGCGCCTGCGGGCGGTGGCGGCCGGGTCCGGCGTGCCCAGCGCCCGGGGCGTCGGCTACACCATGCCCATCTATTATTTCCAGCCGGGCAGCATCCTGCGCGACCTGCTGGCCATCCGGGGGCCCGACAAACCCACCTTCGTGGAGATGGAGGAGGGGCCGTTCTTCACCCTGGCCCATCTCATGGGCCTGAAGGCCGCCAGCGTGGTCGTCGGCTCCGACCGCCTGGTCAACACGGACGGCCACCTGGCGCAATCCCTGTGGGACGGCGACCTGGACGCCCTGGAACTGGCGGCTTTCAAGGTGGCGGTGCGGGCGCTTGAGGCCCCATGACCCGCGAGGAGGATGATTGCATTGACCCTTCCGTAATTGCATATGATGGGCGCGCTGGGTGTTTGGTGTTGGGGGCGTGTTGGGACGGGATTCATTGAGCGGGGCGATCCTTATGGGGAAGGACACCCGGCACGAGGCCATGTGCCGGGTATTGGGACTGGTTCTGCCGCGCCGCGGATTGATGGTGGCGGCGCTTTACCTCCTGGTGGCGTTGGCGTCCGTCCTGATCCTGGCTTATGCCGTTCCGCCGCTGGAGACACCGGACGAGGTCAGCCATTTGCTGCGGACCGTCATGATCTCGGAAGGCCACGTTCGGCCCGTCCGCATCGATCACGACCTGGGGGGGCGGATCGATAACGCGGTCATCTCTTATTGGCAGGCCTACAGCGCCCATATCGGCAAGGCCGCGCCGGTTTCCCCCGACATGGCCGCCGCCGGTGCTGCGGTGCGCTGGGCGAACGCCGAGGTGCTGTTCCCCTTTTCCAATTCCGCCCAGTACGGCCCCTTTTTCTACTTGCCCCAGGCGGTGGCCCTTGGCTTGGGGCGGCGGATCGACCTGTCGTTTGAGGAGTCGTACCGCGTTGCCCGGTTGGCGTCGGCCTTGAGCAGCATCCTCGTGGCCGCTGCCGCCATTGCCCTGACCCGCTGGGGCAGGCCGCTGATGACCGTCATGCTGCTGACACCCATGTTCCTGTTCCTGACGGTCTCGGTATCGCAGGACGGCCTGGTCATCGCCATGGCGGCGCTGTATGGCGCGCTGCTGACACGGCTGTGGTCGCGGGCGGCGCCCACGGATCGGGATGAAGGATGGCTGACCGCGAACCGGACCTTCCTGGCGGCGCTGGCCTGCGTGCTGCTGCTCAGCCTGGCGCGGATGCCGTATGTGCTGCTGTCGTTCCTGCTGGTTCATCCCGATGGCCCGGGCATCGGCGCCCTGGCGCGGCGGCGCGGGTTCCTGGCGGGGCTCGCCACCCCTTTGCTGGCACCGGCCGTCGCCGTTGTTGGTGTCGTCGCCTGGGCGCTGCTGGCGCATATTCCTGGAACCATGGTCACACATGATCCAAGCATCAACGCCGGCGCGCAGCTGGCGCCGCTGCTGACCCATCCCTGGCGCATTCCGTTGGTCATCGCCGCCAGCTGGCCCGGCATCTCTGATACAGACGTCCAGATCATCGGCGTGCTGGGCTGGCTCAGCATCGGGCTGCAGCCGTGGGCCTATATGATGGGGTGGTCCGCCGTGAAGGCGGCCATTGTCGCTACCTTGCTGCAGCGCTCCGGACCGGCCCTTGCCTCCGCACTGCTCGCCTGGGCGGTGTTGCTGGCGGTGATGTGCGGCATCGTCATCGCCCTTTACGCGACCTGGACCCCGGTGGGGGCCGCCGCTGCCGTGGGTATGCAGGGCCGTTATTTCATCCCGTTGATCTGCCTTGGGGCCTTGGCGCTGCCGTCGCTCCGGTCCTTGGTTCCGGCTTCCCTGCGCAGTCAGCCATGGTGGGGGATTGGGAAGGTGGACCACGGGCTGGACTGGGTGCGCACGGCCCTGGCCGTAGTCGCTTGCGCCTATATGCTGCAGGTCCTGGCGCATGGCTTGGTGCAGGTGCGGCATGCGTATCTGGGCGTCTGAGGCGCGATCCGACCCCGTCGTTGCAATGCCCTGTCGTTGATTGCATATGTTGCGCATTGTTCGGGGGCGTTACTGTGGGGGACGGGTGGAACAGGGGCTGCGCTGGGAAGGCATCTTTCCCCACAAGCCATCCATGCGCCGTTTCGGCGATTGGGCGTTTCCCCGGCGCGGCTGGCTGGCGGTGGCGCTCTATCTGCTGGTGGCGCTGACGGCGGTGGTGGTGATGGCGCGCATCGTGCCGCCCTTCGCCGCGCCGGATGAAGGCAGCCATTTGTTGCGGGCAGCCTCCATCGTTGCCGGGCACATTGGGGGCCGGCGGGTGGACGACGGCATCCAGGGAGAGGTTGACGAAGGTGTCGTCGCCTTCCTGCGTGCCTACGAGAGCCATTTCACCCAACCCAGTCCGGTTCCCCCGGCCATGGCCGCCGCCGGCGCCGCGGTGCGCTGGTCCCATCGCGATGCGGTGATGCCCTTTCCTAACACCGGGCAGTACGGGCCGTTCCTTTACCTTCCCCAAGCAGCCACCTTGGCCGTGGCGCGGGCGCTGGACCTGCCGGTGGAAACCTCATACCGCGCCGCCCGGTTGGCGGGCGCCCTGGCCAGCATCCTGGTGGCCGCCGCCGCCATCGGTCTGGCTCGGTGGGGGCGAGTCCTGCTCATGACGCTGTTGCTGACGCCCATGTTCCTGTTCCTGGCGGTGTCGGTGTCGCAGGATGGGCTGGTCATCGCGGTGGCGGCGCTTTATGCCGCCCTGCTGTCCCGCCTGTGGTCGGATGGGGTGCCGGCGGGCGTGGGGACGGTGTTGGTCGCCTTGTTATGCGTGCTGCTGCTCAGCCTGGCGCGGCCGCCCTACGTGCTGCTGGCCCTGCTGCTGGTCGATCCACGGCCGGGTCGCTTCGCGTCGCTGTTCCGTCGCTTGGCCATGCCGCTGGCGGCGGCGGGACTGGCGGTCCTGCTTTGCCTGTCCTGGATGGCCTGGGGGCACCTGTTCGGGGTCAAGGTCGCGGTGGACCCCGCCGTCGATGCGTCCGCCCAGGCGCGCTTGCTGCTGGCCCAGCCCTGGCGCGTTCCCCTGATCGCCCTGAATTCCTGGCGGGCGGCTTACATCTCCGCGGCCCATGTCATCGGTGTCCTGGGCTGGCTGCGGATCGGCCTGGCGCCCTGGGCCTACATCGTGGGGTGGGGTTGCCTGTGCTGCGCCGGGCTGGCGGCCTTGCTGCGGCCGACGGGGCCGGCGCCATGGCCGGCGTGCCTGGTCTGGCTGGTCGTGCTGGCGCTGACGGCGGCCCTGGCCCTGGCCCAGTACCTGACATGGACACCCGTGGGCGCCCCGGCGGTGGAGGGGCTGCAGGGGCGTTATTTCATGCCGCTGATCTGCGCCGGCGGCCTGGCCCTGCCGCCGTTGCGCCGGCAGGGGTTCGGGCGCGCCCGGCGGGTGTTGGCCGGGGTGGCCTGCGGTGGCATGGGGCTGGTCCTCATCCACGGCATCCTTGTCCTGCGCCGGACGTATCTGGGGGTGTGACCGGTCTCACCTCGCAATGCCGAGGGGGCGTGCTTAGTTAACGAACAGCAATTCCGTGCGTGCGTCAGCCAAGAAAGGCCGGTCCCCCCGTGTCGCTTTCCATTCCCCTTTCCGTCCTGGACCTGGCCCCGATTGTCGAGGGCGGCACGCCCGCCCAGGCGCTGGCCAACAGCCTGACCCTGGCCCAGCATGCCGAGGCGCTGGGGTATCGCCGCTTCTGGCTGGCCGAGCATCACAACATGACGGGCATCGCCAGTGCCGCCACGGCCGTGGTCATCGCCCACGTCGCTGGCGGCACCAGGCGCATCCGGGTGGGGGCCGGCGGCATCATGCTGCCCAACCACGCGCCACTGGTGATCGCGGAACAGTTCGGCACCCTGGAATCGCTGTTCCCCGGCCGTATCGATTTGGGCCTGGGCCGGGCGCCCGGCAGCGACCAGCGCACCGCCTGGGCCCTGCGCCGCGACCGCACGGACAATGGCGACAACTTCCCCCGCGATGTGCAGGAGCTTCAGGCCTATTTCCGCCCGGCCCAGCCGGGGCAGGCGGTGCGCGCCGTGCCCGGCGCCGGCCTGGACGTGCCCCTCTGGATCCTGGGTTCCAGCACCTTCGGTGCCCGACTGGCGGCGGAACTGGGCCTGCCCTACGCCTTCGCCAGCCATTTCGCGCCCGACCAGCTGATGGAGGCGCTGCACGTCTACCGCCAGTACTACAAGCCCAACGCCGCCAACCCCAAGCCCCATGCCATGGTGGGTGTGAACGTCTTCGCCGCCGACACGGATGATGAGGCGGAGGTGCTGTTCACCTCCCTCCAGGATCGTTTCGTGGCGCTGGCCCGCGGCAACCCCGGCCCCCTGCGTCCGCCGCAGCCGGGTGTGCAGTGGAGCATGGAGGAACGCGCCTGGGCTGATCGGGCCTTGCGCTATTCCGTCGTTGGCTCGCCCGAAACGGTGCGTCGTGGCCTGGCCGCCATAGCGGAACAGACCCAGGCGGATGAGATCATGGTGACCGCCGCCATCCATGACCAGGCCGCCCGCCTGCATTCCTTCCAGATCACCGCCGAGGTCGCCGGGCTGACGCCCGGCGCCTGACGGTTCCCCATTACTTCTGCGACTGTTCCCGTACCGCGCGGAACTCCGCCTTCTCGTACCATTTGGGCCAGGCGTCGCTGGTCGCCAGGCCGCGGCTGAGGTCGTAGAGCATGTTCACGTCGGCGGCACCGCCGGTGAAGTCCATGTCCGCCGACCACTCGTCGGAGGGCTGGTGGTAGTGCAGGCGGGTGAACTCGTCCTGCTTGGCGCGGCCCCAGTCGGCGCCGTTGGCCACGCTGTCGATGCCGCTCTTGGCATAGACGACGGGGATGCCGATCTTGGCCAGGCTGAAATGGTCGGACCGGTAGTAGGAACCGCGCTCGGGGAACGGCTCCCCGTTCACCACCTTGCTGTGGGTCTTGGCCCAGTCGCGCAAGCTGTCCTCCAGGTCCGACTTGCCGCCGCCCACCAGCACCACGTCGCGCACGGGGCCCAGCACCCCCAGGCCGTCCATGTTGAAGCCGGCCACCGTCTTGCCCGGGGCGAACAACGGGTGCTGGGAATAGTATTCCGATCCCAGCAGGCCCTGTTCCTCCGCCGTGTAGGCGATGAACAGGACGGACCGCTCCGGCTTCGGCGCCTTGGCGTAGCGCTTGGCCATCTCGATCAGGCCGGCGATGCCCGACGCGTTGTCCAGCGCGCCGTTGTAGATGGTGTCGCCGTTGACCGCCGGGCCGATGCCCAGATGGTCCCAATGCGCGCCCACCATCACCACCTCATCCGGGTGCTTGGTGCCGGGAATCAGGCCGACCACGTTGTGGGACACGATGTCCCGCTCCGCCGGGGTGATGCCGACGCTGACCTTCACGGGCAGGGGCATGGCCTTGAAGCCGCGCCGGGCGGCGCTGTCCTTGATCGCGCCATAGTCCAGGCCGGCCGCCTGGAACATCTCCTTCGCCACGTCCAGCTGCACCCAGCCCTCGATGGCGCTGCGGCTGCCCAGGCCGCCGTCGGCCGGCATCAGGGTCAGCTTCGGGATGGCGTTGCTGCTGGCGACCACGCCCCAGGGGTAACCGGCCGCACGGGTCTCATGCACGATGATGGCGGCGGCCGCACCGTGGCGGGCGGCCTCCTCATATTTATAGGGCCAGCGGCCGTACCAGGTCATGGCGCCGCCGCCGAACAGCTTGGGGTCGCCGGTGGCGAATCCGGGATCGTTGACCAGGATCAGGACGGTCTTGCCCTTCACGTCCACGCCGGCATAGTCGTCCCAGCCGAATTCCGGCGCTGTGATGCCATAGCCGACGAACACCACCTCGCTGTCGGTCACCGCCGCGTGGTCGGTGCGCTGGCGGGTCCACAGCATCATCTGGCTGTAGTAGTCGTAGGTGTGCGACTGCACGCCGCCGTCCTTGGCCGTGATCGCCACCGCCAGCGGGCCATCGACTTTGCTGGTGATCTCTGTCATCGGCACGTCCTGGAGGTAACGGCCGGCCACCGGCTTCAGGCCGATCTTCTGGAACTGGTCCTCGATATAGGCGACGGCCTTGTTCTCGCCTTCCGTCCCCGGCTTGCGGCCCTGGAAGTCGTCCGACGCCAGGATCTTCACATGTGCCGACAGCGCCGTGGCCGTCACCGGCGGGCTGTCCTTGGGCGCCGCCAGCGCCGTCGTCGCCAACAGCGACACCACCAGCGTCGCGCCCAGAATGTTGCGTGCCATCTGCTCCCCCATTCCTGAAAAAGCGAGGGCCGCATCCCCTTCCGGAAATGCGGCCCATCACCTGTTCTTACTTGCCCTGGGACTTGTCCCGCGCGGCCTTGAACTCGGCCTTGTCGTACCATTTCGGCCAGTCGGTGCCGAAGGCCAGCGGGTGGCTGAGGTCATAGATCATGTTGACCTCCATGGCCCCGCCGGACAGGTCCAGGTCGGGCGACCATTTGTCGGCCGGCTGGTGGTACTGGGTGCGGGTGAAGTTGTCCTCGTGCTGCTTGCCCCACTCGGCCCCGTGCTCGATGCTGTCGATGCCGGCATGGGCGTAGATCACCGGGATGCCGACCTTGGCGAGGCTGAAGTGATCGGACCGGTAGTAATAGCCGCGCTCGGGGAAGGGCTCCTGGTTCAGCGCCATCATGTGGGCGTCGGTCCAGGTCTTCAGCCGGTCTTCCAGGTCGGACTTCTTGCCGCCCACCAGCACGATGTCGTGGGTCAGGCCGCCGCTGCTCAGCATGTCCATGTTGAAGCCGGCGACCGTCTTGGCCGGGGCGAACAGCGGATGCTGGGCGTAGTATTCCGACCCCAGCAGGCCGGCTTCTTCCGCCGTGTAGGCGATGAACATCAGCGTGCGCTCGGGCTTGGGGCCCTTCTCGTAGCGCTTGGCCAATTCGATCAGGCCGCCGACGCCCGACGCGTTGTCCATGGCGCCGTGGTAGATGGTCTCGCCGTTGATGGCGGGGCCGATGCCCAGATGGTCCCAGTGCGCGCCGATCAGCACCATCTCATCCGGGTGCTTGGTGCCCGGAATGGTGCCGATGACGTTGTGGGAGATGATCTCGCGTTCCGTGGGCGTGATGCCGACGGACATCTTCAGGGGCAGCGGCACCGCCTTGAAGCCGCGCCGGGCGGCGCTGTCCTTCAGGGTGTTGTAGTCCAGGCCGGCCTCCTGGAACATCTCCTTGGCCTTGTCCAGCTGCACCCAGCCTTCGACGGCACTGCGGCTCTTCAGTCCGCCGTCCTCCGGCATCAGGGTCAGCTTCGGAATGCTGCCGCCGTTGGCGACCACGCCCCAGGGGTAACCGGCGGCACGGGTCTCATGCACGATGATGGCGGCGGCGGCCCCGTGGCGGGCGGCCTCCTCGTACTTGTAGACCCAGCGGCCGTACCAGGTCATGGCGCCGCCGCCGAACAGGGTGGCGTCGCCGGTGGCGTAGCCGGGGTCGTTGACCAGGATGACGACGGTCTTGCCGCGCACGTCCACGCCGGCGTAGTCGTCCCAGCCGAACTCCGGCGCCGTGATGCCGTAGCCCACGAACACCATGTCGCTGTCCTTGACCGACACGTGCGGGATCTTCTGGCGGGTCCAGATCATCATGTCGCTGAAGTATTCCAGTGACAGCGCCTGGGCCTTGGGGCCGGAGACGATCATGGGGCCATCGGCCTTGCTGGAAATCTCCGTCAGCGGCACGTTCTGGAGATAGCTGCCGTCGACGGCGGGCTTCAGGCCGGCCTTTTTGAACTGCGCCTCAATGTAGGCGACCGACTTGGTCTCGCCTTCCGTGCCGGGCTTGCGGCCCTGGAACTCGTCAGACGCCAGGATCTTGATGTGGTCGGATAGCGCCTGGGCCGTCACCGGGGCCACGTCCTTGGTCGCCGCCGTGGCGATACCGGCGGGCGCGGCCAAGGCCGCTACCAGCGCCAGTGCGGCCGTGCCTTTCAGCAGGGACGCCCGGGTAATCTGGGTTCGCATCAGTGCTGCGTTCCTTCTTGTTTAAAGAAAATGGCCGCAGGAGATACCGCCCAAAGGCGGGCGCCTGCGGCCATCCTGCTCACTTGCCCTGGGACTTGTCCCGGGCGGCCTTGAACTCGGCCTTGTCATACCATTTGGGCCAAACGTCGCCGAAGGCCAGGTCGTGGCTGATGTCGTACCACATGTTGACCTCGATGGCCCCGCCGCGCAGGTCCATGGCCGGCGACCATTCGTCGGACGGCTGGTGGTAGTGCAGGCGGGTGTACTCTTCTTCCTTCGCCTTGCCCCACTCGGCGCCATGCTCGACGCTGTCGATGCCCATGCCGGCATCGATCACCGGGATGCCGACCTTGGCCAGGTTGAAGTGGTCGGACCGGTAGTAGTAGCCGCGCTCGGGGAAGGGCTCCGGGTTCAGCGCCATCTGGTGGGCGTCGGTCCAGGCCTTCAGGCGATCTTCCAGGTCGGACTTCTTGCCGCCAACCAGCACGACATCGCGCACCGGGCCCATCACGCCCAGGCCGTCCATGTTGAAGCCGGCCACCGTCTTGCCCGCCGGGTACAGCGGATGCTGGGCGTAGTATTCCGACCCCAGCAGGCCCTGTTCCTCCGCCGTGTAGGCGATGAACAGGACGCTGCGGTCGGGCTTGGGCCCATGGGTGTAGCGCTTGGCCATCTCGATCAGGCCGGCGATGCCGGTGGCATTGTCCAGGGCGCCGTTATAGATGGTGTCGCCGTTGACCGCCGGGCCGACGCCCAGGTGATCCCAATGCGCGCCCACCAGCACCACCTCATCCGGATGCTTGGCGCCCGGCACGACGCCGACGACGTTGTGCGAGATGACGTCGCGTTCCGTGGGCGTGATGCCGACGGACATCTTGGCGTTCATGGGCACGGCCTTGAAGCCGCGCCGGGCGGCGCTGTCCTTCAAGGTGCCGTAGTCCAGGCCGGATGCCGCGAACAGCTCCTTGGCCACGTCCAGTTGGACCCAGCCTTCCACGGCGCTGCGGCTGCCACAGGCCGCCGTCGGCCGGCATCAGGGTCAGCTTGGGCACGCCGTTGCTGTTGGCGACCACGCCCCAGGGGTAACCGGCGGCGCGCGTCTCATGCACGATGATGGCGGCGGCGGCCCCGTGGCGCGCGGCTTCCTCGTACTTGTAGGGCCAGCGGCCGTACCAGGTCATGGCGCCACCACCGAACAGGGCGGGGTCGCCGGTGGCGAATCCGGGATCGTTGACCAGGATGACGACCGTCTTGCCCTTCACGTCCACGCCGGCATAGTCGTCCCAGCCGAACTCGGGGGCGGTGATGCCATAGCCGACGAACACCAGGTCGCTGTCCTTGACCTCGGCATGCGCGGTGCGCTGCCGGGTCCAGATCATCATCTGGGTGAAGTATTCATAGGGCAGGGCCTTGGTGGCGCCGTCCTTGCCCGTCGCCGTGAACACCAGGGGGCCATCGGCCTTGCTGGTGATCTCCGTCATCGGCACATCCTGCAGATAGCCGCCATTCACGGCGGGCTTCAGGCCGGCCTTTTTGAACTGGGCCTGGATGTAGGCGACGGTCTTTTCCTCACCCACGGTGCCCGGCTTGCGGCCCTGGAAATCGTCGGAGGCGAGGATTTTCACGTGCGCGGACAGCGCGTCCGCCGTCACCGGGGCGGCGTCTTTCGCCTGGCCCGCGGCGGCGGCCCCGAGAACGATCGCGATCAGCGCCGTCCCCGTGCGTAGTCTGGCTCCCATAGGATGCTGGTCCCCATACTGGTCATTCTGGTCGTCGGTCGCCGCCCCCGCGCCGTCGCCGACAACCCACCATACGGGGGTATTGATACCGATTCCAATACCGGAAGGACCGGATTGTGACAAAATCGGGATATTGGATACCGTCAAAAAGATCGAAAGCGTCAAATATCCCCGAAACACGGGGACTTACGCGCGTGACGGTTGGGGCGACTCAAAGGACATGCGTGAAGGCGGCCCGTGCGCCAAACAAACGGGGCGCGAGTCGAAACGCGCGCCGCTAGGCCGCGACCGCGGCCGCCGGACCTTTGTGGGGAACGTAGTGGACCGGAAAGGGAGGATAGCCAAAGGCCCGGACGGGCCTGCCGGCGCTTGAGGAACGGGTTAAGACTCCACCCGGGTGCCCCAGAGGTCGTATTCCTCGGCATGCTCCACCGTCACCTGGACGATGTCGCCCACGGCCACGCTGGTGTCGCCGTTCAGGAAGACGCTGCCGTCGATCTCCGGCGCGTCGGCCGCCGACCGGCCGATGGCGCCTTCCTCATCCACCTCGTCGATGATGACGTCGATGGTGCGGCCGACCTTGGCCTGCATGCGCTCCTCGCTGATGGCCTGCTGATGGGCCATCAGGCGGTTCCAGCGTTCTTCCTTCACCTCTTCCGGCACGGCGCCGGGGATGGCGTTGGCGGGGGCGCCGTCCACCGCCTCATACTTGAAGCAGCCCAGCCGGTCGATCTTGGCTTCGGTCAGCCAATCCAGCAGGAACTGGAAGTCCTGCTCCGTCTCGCCGGGGAAGCCGACGATGAAGGTGGAGCGGATGGTCAGGTCGGGGCAGATGTCGCGCCACTGGTGGATTCGGTTCAGCACCTTTTCCTGGTTGCCGGGGCGCTTCATGGCCTTCAGCACGTTAGGGCTGGCGTGCTGGAAGGGGATGTCCAGGTAGGGCAGGATCAGGCCTTCCGCCATCAGCGGGATGACCTCGTCCACGTGCGGGTAGGGATAGACATAGTGCAGGCGCACCCAGGCGCCCAAGCCGCCCAGCTCGCGGGCCAGGTCGGTCATGTGGGCGCGGACCTTGCGGCCCTGGAAATCGCTTTCGGCGTGGCGCAGGTCCAGGCCGTAGGCGCTGGTGTCCTGCGAGATCACCATCAGCTCGCGCACGCCGGCCTTCACCAGGCGCTCGGCCTCGCGCAGGACGTTGCCGGCCGGACGGCTGGCCAGGTCGCCGCGCAGCGAGGGGATGATGCAGAAGCTGCAGCGATGGTTGCAGCCCTCGGAAATCTTCAGGTAGGCGTAGTGGCGCGGCGTCAGGCGCAGGCCCTCGGGGGGCACCAGGTCGGTGTAGGGGTTGTGCGCCGGGGGCAGGTGGTCATGCACCGCCGACACCACCTGTTCGTACTGGTGGGGGCCGGTGACGGCCAGCACGTTGGGGTACAGCTCGCGGATGCGGCCTTCCTCCACGCCCATGCAGCCGGTGACGATGACGCGGCCGTTCTCACGCATGGCCTCGCCGATGGCGTCCAGGCTTTCCTGCTTGGCGCTGTCCAGGAAGCCGCAGGTGTTGACCAGCACGACGTCGGCGTCGTCATAGCTGGGCGACACCTCATACCCTTCCGCGCGCAGCTTGGTCAGGATGCGTTCGCTGTCCACCAGGGCCTTGGGGCAACCCAGGCTGACGATGCCGACCTTGGGGGCGGCGCTGGACGTGGTGGCGGTGGTGAGGCTGGACTTGGTCATGGGCGGCGCTCGGGAATCCAAAGGGGCGCCGGCCCGTGGCGCCCGGTGCCGATGCGGCGGCATTGGGGGCTCGCCCGGGGGCGCGACACTATACTATAAGGTGAGCGGTGGCGCCCATGGCGCTCCCGCCCTCGCAAGCCCGCGTATATAGCGATCCCGGGGGGCTTTGCCCATCCCCCATGGTGGGCAGGGGGTGGGGAAGGGGGCCGCAAATGTGGGATCGGCCCCTGACTCAAACGCACGGCTTACCCTGGATTTTTCTACGCGCGGCGCTTGACGGCAGGTGCCCCTGTCCATATAGTCCGCCCACATTTTTCGAGGGGCAGGCTGTAGGCCGCCCTTGCGGGCTAGACGCTGTCTCTCAAAAAGACCCCCTCGAAATTCTGTATAGCCGCACCCGAGTCCTTGTTCGGACGGCGTTTGCAAGGCCCGCGCGGAGCCGTTTAGAGCTTCGTGACGGGACTTTCGTCGTTCGGGGCATGCGTTTTGGGTGCCTTGTTGTTGGAACTGTGAACCGAGAGCGGTAGATGCCGACGATCAACCAGTTGATCCGCAAGTCCCGTGAGGGCGTGCCGGAGCGGGACAAGGTCCCGGCGTTGCAGGAATGCCCCCAGAAGCGCGGTGTCTGCACGCGCGTCTACACGACCACCCCGAAGAAGCCGAACTCGGCGCTGCGTAAGGTCGCCCGCGTGCGGCTGACCAACGGCCACGAGGTCATCAGCTACATCCCCGGCGAGGGTCACAACCTGCAGGAACACTCCGTGGTGATGATCCGCGGCGGCCGTGTGAAGGATCTTCCCGGCGTGCGCTACCACATCATCCGCGGTTCGTTGGATACCCAGGGCGTGAAGGACCGTCGCCAGCGTCGGTCCAAGTACGGCGCCAAGCGTCCGAAGTGAGGAGTTAGTCTATGTCCCGTCGTCGTCGCGCCGAGAAGCGTGAAGTCCTGCCGGATGCCAAGTACGGCGATACCGTGCTGACGAAGTTTATGAACTGCCTGATGTATGACGGGAAGAAGTCCGTCGCTGAGCAGATCGTGTACGGCGCTCTGGAGCGTATCGAGGGCAAGGTGAAGGCTGATCCCATTCAGCTGTTCCACGATGCCCTGAACAACGTCCGCCCCTACCTGGAAGTGCGTTCCCGCCGCGTCGGCGGTGCGACCTACCAGGTGCCGGTGGAAGTGCGTACCGATCGCGCCCAGGCCCTGGCCATCCGTTGGCTGATCACCGCCGCCCGCGGCCGTTCCGAGAACACCATGACGGAGCGTCTGTCGGGTGAGCTGCTGGACGCCGCCAACCAGCGTGGCGTTGCGGTGAAGAAGCGTGAAGATACCCACCGTATGGCGGAGGCCAACAAGGCCTTCTCGCATTACCGGTGGTAAGTGCGGCTTTGGCTTAGGCCTTAAGGAATCATGGCGCGCTCCCATCCTCTTGATCGTTACCGGAATATCGGCATCTGTGCCCACATCGATGCCGGCAAGACGACGGCGACCGAGCGGATCCTGTACTACACCGGAAAATCCTATCGCATGGGCGAGGTCCACGAGGGCACCGCCGCGATGGATTGGATGGAGCAGGAGCAGGAGCGCGGCATCACCATCACCTCGGCGGCCACGACCTGTTTCTGGCGTGACCACCGGGTGAACATCATCGACACGCCAGGGCATGTCGACTTCACGATCGAGGTCGAGCGTTCCCTGCGGGTGCTGGATGGTGCGGTGGCGTTGTTTGATGCGGTTGCAGGGGTTGAGCCGCAGTCGGAAACCGTGTGGCGGCAGGCGGACAAGTACCGCGTGCCGCGCATGTGTTTCGTGAACAAAATGGACCGGGTCGGTGCCGACTTCTACGGCACCGTCGAGATGATCCGGGAGCGGCTGGGCGCCAACACGGCGGTCCTGCAGCTTCCCATCAAGACCGAAGCTGGATTTTCCGGCGTCGTCGACCTGGTGAGGAACAAGTCCATCGTCTGGAAAGAAGAAACTCTGGGTGCAGAGTTCTTCGAGACTGATGTGCCGGCCGACATGGTCGACCAGGTGGCCTCTTACCGGGCCCGCTTGGTGGAACAGGCGGTCGAAATGGATGAGGCTGCTACTGAGCGCTACCTTGAGGGTGATGAGCCCGACGAGGCAGCGCTTAAGGCGCTGATCCGGAAGGGGACGATCGCGCTGCGCCTGGTTCCGGTGCTGTGCGGTTCAGCCTTCAAGAACAAGGGCGTGCAGCCGATGCTGGACGCCGTTGTCGATTTTCTGCCGTCGCCGCTCGACATCGCTGATGTCGCCGGCGTTTCGCTGGACGGGGAACCGGCCAGCCGGCAGAGGGATGACGCGGCGCCCTTCGCGGCTTTGGCGTTCAAGGTGATGAACGATCCGTTCGTCGGCTCGCTGACCTTCATCCGGATTTATTCCGGGCGGGTCGCAGTCGGTGACCGCGTGATGAACGCGGGCAAGGGTGAGAAGGAGAGCGTCAGCCGCATGCTGCTGATGCACGCCAACACCCGCGAAGAGATCGAGGCGGCCTGCGCGGGCGACATCGTCGCCCTGGCGGGTCTGAAGAATACGACGACGGGCGACACCCTGTGCGATCCCTCGGCACCCCTGGTGCTGGAACGCATGGATTTCCCGGAGCCGGTGATCGAGGTGGTGGTGGAGCCTAAGACGCAGGCCGATCACGACCGGATGGCGATGGCGTTGCAGCGCCTGGCCGCGGAGGATCCGTCCTTCCGCATCGGCCGGGACGCCGAAACGGGTCAAACCGTGATCGGTGGCATGGGTGAGCTGCACCTGGAGATCATCGTCGATCGCATGCGGCGGGAATATCGGGTCGAGGCCGATGTCGGGTCGCCGCAGGTGGCGTATCGCGAGACCGTGGCCCACAAGGCCGAGGTCGACCATACGCTGAAGCGGCAGATCGGCGGCATCGGGCAGTTCGCCCGCGTGAAGCTGGTCTTCGAACCGTCGCAGCCCGGTTCCGGGTTCCGGTTCGAGAACAGGTCGGGCACGAAGGTGCCCAAGGAATTTGCCCATGGTGTCCAGGGTGGCGTCGATGCCGCCAAGGACAGCGGGGTGATCGCCGGGTTCCCGGTGATCGATTGTACGGTAGGGCTGGTCGACGGCGCTTTTCACGACGTCGACAGCTCCGTCGAGGTGTTCGAGTTCGCCGCTCGCGCCGCTTTCAAGGAGGGCATGGCCTTGGCCAAGCCCGTCCTGCTGGAGCCGGTGATGGTGGTGGAGGTGATCACCCCCGACGACTACATGGGTGACGTCATCGGCGACCTGAACAGCCGCCGGGGACAGGTTACGGGAATGGACCAGCGGGGCAACGCGCGTGTCATCAACGCCAAGGTGCCGCTGGCCAATATGTTTGGGTATGTGAACAACCTGCGCTCCATGAGCCAGGGCCGTGCGCAGTACTCGATGCAGTTTGACCATTATGAGCCGGTGCCGGCTGCCATCGCGGATGTCGTCCGCGCCAAGATGGCCTGATCTGGCAGAAGTCGAGAGAAGGAAGAGTAACCATGGCGAAGGCGAAATTCGAGCGCAACAAGCCGCATTGCAACATCGGCACCATCGGTCACGTCGACCATGGCAAGACGTCGCTGACCGCTGCCATCACGAAGGTGCTGGCTGAGAGCGGTGGCGCGACGTTCACCGCGTACGACCAGATCGACAAGGCCCCGGAAGAGAAGGCTCGTGGCATCACGATCTCGACCGCCCACGTCGAGTACGAGACGGCCAACCGTCACTATGCGCACGTCGACTGCCCCGGCCACGCTGACTATGTGAAGAACATGATCACCGGCGCCGCGCAGATGGACGGCGCGATCCTGGTGGTGTCGGCCGCTGACGGCCCGATGCCGCAGACCCGCGAGCACATCCTGCTGGCCCGTCAGGTCGGCGTGCCCGCCCTGGTCGTGTTCATGAACAAGGTCGACATGGTCGACGACCCCGAGCTGCTGGAGCTGGTGGAGCTGGAAGTGCGCGAGCTGCTGAGCAGCTACGACTTCCCTGGCGACGACATTCCGATCGTGAAGGGCTCCGCCCTGTGCGCCCTGGAAGACCGCAGCCCCGAGATCGGCAAGGATGCCATCCTGGAGCTGATGAAGGCGGTCGACGCCTACATCCCGCAGCCGGAGCGTCCGGTTGACAAGCCCTTCCTGATGCCGATCGAAGACGTGTTCTCGATCTCCGGCCGCGGCACCGTGGTGACCGGCCGTGTCGAGCGCGGCATCGTGAAGGTGGGTGAGGAAATCGAGATCGTCGGCCTGAAGGCCACGGTGAAGACGACCGTCACCGGCGTTGAGATGTTCCGCAAGCTGCTGGACCAGGGTCAGGCTGGCGACAACATCGGCGCGCTGCTGCGCGGCACGAAGCGTGAAGACGTCGAGCGTGGCCAGGTCCTGGCGAAGCCCGGCTCGATCACCCCGCACACCAAGTTCGTGGCCGAAGCCTACATCCTGACGAAGGAAGAAGGCGGCCGTCACACCCCGTTCTTCACCAACTACCGTCCCCAGTTCTACTTCCGCACCACGGACGTGACGGGCATGGTCTCGCTGCCGGAAGGCACCGAGATGGTGATGCCGGGCGACAACGTGCAGGTGACCGTGGAGCTGATCGCCCCGATCGCCATGGACGAAGGCCTGCGCTTCGCCATCCGTGAAGGCGGCCGCACCGTCGGCGCCGGCGTGGTCGCCAAGATCATTGCCTGATAAGTACTACCTGTTTTGATTGACGGTGTGCGGTGCCGATGCTATTCGGCACCGCTTCCAACCAAGGTTTAGGACGATGGAAAGCCAGAATATCCGGATCCGCCTGAAGGCATTCGATCACCGCGTGCTCGACCAGTCGACCAGCGAGATCGTGAATACCGCCAAGCGGACGGGTGCCCGGGTGCGCGGTCCGATCCCCCTTCCGACCCAGGTCGAGAAGTTCACGGTGAACCGCAGCCCGCACATCGACAAGAAGTCGCGTGAGCAGTTCGAGATTCGCACCCACAAGCGCCTGCTGGACATCGTCGATCCGACGCCGCAGACCGTGGACGCGCTGATGAAGCTCGACCTGGCCGCCGGCGTCGACGTCGAGATTAAGCTGTAAGTAAGAGTGGTGGGACCTCTCCCCCTGAGGATGTCCCCTGTTAGGAGAAGAGACTAAAATGCGATCCGGTTTGATCGCGCAGAAGCTCGGCATGACCCGCATCTTCACAGATGAGGGCGAGCACGTGCCGGTGACTGTGCTGAAAGTCGACAATTGCCAGGTCGTCTCCCACAAGACCGAGGAACGGGACGGTTACACCGCCCTGGAAGTCGGTGTGGGCAAGGCCAAGGTGAAGAACGTCACGAAGGCTGAACGCGGCCACTACGCCAAGGCGAAGGTGGAGCCGAAGAAGAAGACCGTGGAATTCCGGGTCACCCCGGATGCCCTGGTCGATGTCGGTGCCGAGATCACCGTCGATCACTTCGTCGCGGGCCAGTTCGTGGACGTCACCGGGACGACCATCGGTAAGGGCTTCGCCGGTGGCATGAAGCGCTGGAACTTCGGCGGCCTTCGCGCCACGCACGGCGTGTCCGTGTCGCACCGTTCGCACGGTTCGACCGGTCAGCGTCAGGATCCGGGCCGCACCTTCAAGAACAAGAAGATGGCGGGTCACCTGGGCGTTGAGCAGGTCACCACCCAGAACCTGAAGGTCGTCTCGGTCGATGTCGAGCGCGGCCTGATCCTCGTCCGCGGCGCCGTCCCCGGCTCCGAGGGCGGTTACATCCTGGTCAAGGACGCCGTGAAGAAGAAGCTGCCGGAGGGTGTTCCCTTCCCGGCCGCCTTCCGTGCGCCGACGCAGGACGCTCCTGCCGCGCAGGAGGGCTGAGCATCATGAAGACGACCGTTAAGAATCTGAAGAACGAGCAAGTCGGCGAGATCGAACTCGACGACGCCGTGTTCGGCCTGCCGGCCCGCGCCGATCTGCTGGCCCGCATGGTGAACTGGCAGCTGGCCAAGCGTCGCCAGGGTTCGCACAAGACCAAGGGGATCTCCGAGATCTCCGGCACGACCAAGAAGCCGTGGAAGCAGAAGGGCACCGGCCGTGCCCGTCAGGGCTCCCTGCGGTCGCCGCAGTTCCGCGGCGGCGCGGTGATCTTCGGTCCGGTGGTGCGCAGCCATGAGCACGATCTGACGAAGAAGGTCCGCAAGCTGGCCCTGAAGACCGCGCTGTCGGTCAAGGCCGCCGAAGGCAAGCTGATCATCCTCGACGACGCCCGTGCCGAGTCCCACAAGACCAAGGCGCTGGTCGCCCAGTTCGGTGCCCTGGGCCTGAACTCGGTCTTGATCATCGACGGCGCCAACCTGGATGAGAACTTCGTCCGGGCCGCCGGCAACATCCCGCATGTGGACGTGCTGCCGGAGCAGGGCGCCAACGTGTACGACATCCTGCGGCGCGACACCCTGGTGTTGACCCGCAACGCGGTCGAGCAGTTGGAGGCTCGCCTGAAATGAGCAAGAACGCGAAGCCGTTTGTGAGCGCCGAGCGCATGTACGATCTGATCGTCGCGCCCGTCATCACGGAAAAAGCCACCCTGGGTTCCGAGCACAACCAGGTCACCTTCCGGGTGCCCCTGGATGCGACGAAGCCCGAGATCAAGGCGGCCGTTGAAGGTCTGTTCAAGGTCAAGGTGACGGCCGTAAACACGATCGTCTCGAAGGGCAAGACCAAGCGCTTCCGGGGTATCGTGGCGCGCCGGTCTGACTTCAAGAAGGCCATCGTGACCCTCGCCGAAGGGCACACGATCGACGTCACCACGGGCGTGTGAGGGCATTAACGATGGCACTTAAGACTTACCGCCCGATTACCCCGAGCCTCCGCCAGCTGGTGCTGGTCGACCGCTCGGAGCTGTATAAGGGCAAGCCGGTAAAGCGTCTGACCGAGGGCCTGTCCGGCTCCGGCGGTCGTAACAACACCGGTCGCATCACCGCGCGTCGCATGGGTGGTGGCCACAAGCGCACCTACCGTCTGATCGATTTCAAGCGCCGCAAGTTCGACGTCCCCGCGACGGTCGAGCGCCTGGAATACGATCCGAACCGTACGGCGTTCATCGCCCTGGTTCGCTACCAGGACGGCCACCTGGCCTATATCCTGGCTCCGCAGCGCCTGAAGGCCGGTGACGTCATCGTCGCTGGCGAGAAGGTCGACGTGAAGCCCGGCAACGCCATGCCGCTGAAGAACATCCCGGTCGGCACGCTGGTCCACAATGTGGAACTGCGCGCGGGCAAGGGTGGGCAGATCGCCCGCTCCGCCGGTACGTTCCTGCAGTTGGTTGGCCGCGACCAGGGCTACGCCCAGCTGAAGCTGCCCTCGGGTGAGCTGCGCATGGTCCGGGGCGAGTGCATGGCCACCATCGGTGCCGTGTCCAACCCGGATCAGGCCAACACCGTGATCGGCAAGGCCGGTCGCAACCGTTGGCTGGGTCGTCGTCCGTCCGTCCGTGGCGTCGCCATGAACCCGATCGACCATCCGCATGGTGGTGGTGAAGGCCGCACCTCCGGTGGCCGTCATCCGGGTTACCCCGTGGGGCAAGCCGACCAAGGGCAAGAAGACGCGTAGCAACAAGAAGACGAACGGCCTGATTATCCGCCGTCGTCGCTCTAAGTAAGGAGTAGGACCCGTGACCCGTTCCGTCTGGAAGGGGCCGTTTATCGACGGCTACCTTTTGAAGAAGGCAGAGAAGGCGCGCGCGTCCGGCCGCAACGAGATCATCAAGATCTGGTCGCGCCGTTCCACGATCCTGCCCCAGTTCGTCGGTTTGACCTTTGGCGTGTACAACGGCCATAAGTTCCTGCCGGTACTCGTGACCGAGAACATGATCGGCCACAAGTTCGGTGAGTTCTCCCCGACGCGGACTTTCTACGGCCATGCGGCCGACAAGAAGGCGAAGAGGAAGTAACATGAGCAAGCCTCAATCTGAACGGCCCTTCGCCGACAACGAGGCTGCGGCGCACGGCCGGATGATCAAATCCAGTGCCCGCAAGCTGAACCTCGTCGCCCAGATGATCCGCGGCAAGGAAGCCGGCCAGGCCCTGGCCATGCTGACCTTCTCCAAGCGCCGTATCGCCGGCGAAGTGAAGAAGGTGCTGCAGTCGGCCATCGCCAACGCCGAGAACAATCATCAGCTGGACGTTGATCGTCTGGTCGTCGCTTATGCGACGGTCGGCCGCGCCCTGGTGATGAAGCGCTTCCATGCCCGGGCCCGCGGTCGCGGTGCCCGTGTCGAGAAGTCTTACAGCAACTTGACCGTGGTCGTGCGTGAACGCGCCGAGGAAGCCACGGGGGAGACCGCGTAACATGGGTCAGAAAGTCAATCCCATCGGGCTCCGCGTCGGTATCAACCGGACCTGGGACAGCCGCTGGTTCGCCAACCGCGACTACGCCACGCTGCTGCACCAGGACCTGCGCCTGCGCAAGCACCTGCAGGGCAAGCTGGCTGCGGCCGGTGCGTCCCGCATCATCATCGAGCGTCCGGCCAAGAAGGCCCGCGTCACCATCCACACGGCCCGTCCGGGTGTGGTGATCGGCAAGAAGGGTGCGGACATCGAGAAGCTGCGCCTGGACCTGAGCCGGATGACCGGTTCCGAGGTCAGCCTGAACATCGTCGAGATCCGCAAGCCGGAACTCGACGCCCGGCTGATCGCGGAGAACATCGCCAGCCAGCTGGAGCGCCGTGTCGCCTTCCGTCGCGCCATGAAGCGCGCCGTGCAGTCGGCCATGCGCCTCGGCGCCCAGGGCATCCGCATCAACTGCGGCGGCCGTCTGGGCGGCGCCGAAATCGCTCGTATGGAGTGGTACCGCGAAGGTCGCGTGCCGCTGCACACGCTGCGCGCCGAGATCGACTACGGCACGGCCACGGCTAAGACCACCTACGGCACCTGCGGTGTCAAGGTGTGGGTGTTTAAGGGCGAAATTCTGGCGCACGATCCGTTCGCCCAGGACAAGCGCGCCGATCAGCAGCCCGTCGCGGCGCGCTGAGTGGTGAACGGATACTAGAGGGCAATTGCCATGCTGAGTCCGAAACGTACTAAGTACCGCAAGCAGCACAAGGGGCGCATCCACGGCGCCTCCAAGGGCGGCACCCAGTTGAACTTCGGCGCCTTCGGTCTGAAGGCGGTGGAGCCGGCGCGCATCACCGCGCGCCAGATCGAAGCGGCCCGCCGCGCGATCACCCGTCACATGAAGCGTCAGGGCCGGGTCTGGATCCGGATATTCCCGGACGTGCCGGTGTCGAGCAAGCCTGCCGAAGTCCGCATGGGCTCCGGTAAGGGTTCGCCCGAGTTCTGGGCGGCCCGCGTGGCCCCCGGCCGCATCATGTTCGAGCTGGACGGCGTGCCGGCGGACCTCGCCAAGCGCGCGTTCGAGCTGGCGGCTGCCAAGCTGCCGATCAAGACCCGATTCATCACCCGCCTGGGTGAGGGAGCTGAGGCATGACCAAAGCCGTAGACCTGCGCACGAAAAGCGTGGATGAGTTGCAGGACCAGCTCTTGCAGTTGAAGAAAGAGCAGTTCAATTTGCGCTTCCAGCGCGCCTCCGGGCAGCTGGAGAATACCGCGCGTGTCGGCCAGGTTCGGCGCGACATCGCACGGATCAAGACCATCCTGGGCCAGCGGGAAACCGCTGCGCCCGCGTCCTGACAGGGGGAAGCGTAATGCCCCGGCGTGTTTTGCAGGGCACGGTGGTGAGTGACAAGGGCGACAAGACCGTCATCGTACTGGTCGAGCGTCGTGTTATGCACCCCGTGTACAAGAAGTTTATTAAGCAGTCGAAGAAGTATGCTGCTCATGATGAGCAGAACGCTTATAAGGCTGGCGACACGGTCACCATCGAGGAATGCCGTCCGATTTCCAAGCGGAAGCGGTGGGCCGTCGTCGTGGAAAGCGCCGCCCCGTCGGGCGCCGCCGTCTAACTGTTTTGCTTAAGGAAGCCAAACCATGATCCAGATGCAAACCAACCTGGAGGTCGCTGACAACAGCGGCGCGCGCCGGGTGCAGTGCATCAAGGTGCTGGGCGGCTCCATGCGGAAGGTCGCGGCCGTTGGCGACGTTATCGTCGTCTCGGTCAAAGAGGCCATTCCGCGGGGTCGTGTGAAGAAGGGTGACGTGCATCGCGCGGTCATCGTTCGCACCGCGAAGGAAATCCGTCGTACCGACGGTTCCGCCATCCGCTTTGACCGCAACGCGGCCGTGCTCATCAACAAGCAGGGTGAGCCGATCGGGACCCGTATCTTCGGGCCGGTTACGCGTGAGCTGCGCGCCAAGAAGTTCATGAAGATCATCTCCCTGGCGCCGGAGGTCCTGTAAATGTCGAAGATTAAGAAGGCCGACAAGGTCATCATCATCGCCGGCAAGGACAAGGGCAAGCAGGGCGAGGTGATCGCCGTTCTGCCGAAGGAGAACCGCGTCAAGGTGCGCGGCGTGAACCTGGTCAAGAAGCACCAGCGTCCGACTCCGACCACGCAGGGTGGCATCGTTGAGCTGGAGGCGTTCATCGACGTCTCCAACGTCGCTCACGTCGACCCCAAGACCAACAAGCCGACCCGCGTCGGCTACCGGATCCTGGAAGACGGCCGCAAGGTCCGTTTTGCCAAGGCGTCCGGTGAAGTCATCGACCTGTGAGGGGCGTTATGGCTGCCAGGCTCAAAGAACATTATGACTCCGTCGTCCGCGCCACGCTGAAGACCGAATTCAGCTACGCCAACGACCTGGAGATCCCGCGGATCGAAAAGATCATCATCAACATGGGTGTTGGCGAAGCCACCTCCGATGGGAAGAAGATCAACGCCGCCGTCAGCGATCTGACCGCTCTGTCCGGTCAGAAGCCGGTGGTGACCCGCGCCCGCAAG
This sequence comes from Azospirillaceae bacterium, assembly GCA_028283825.1. NCBI lineage: Bacteria > Pseudomonadati > Pseudomonadota > Alphaproteobacteria > Rhodospirillales > Azospirillaceae > Azospirillaceae bacterium. The sequence continues at coordinate 259,348 of JAPWJW010000003.1, forward strand.
TCCATTGCGCAGTTCAAGCTGCGTGAAGGCATGGCCATTGGTTGCAAGGTGACCCTGCGCCGTGAGCGCATGTACGAGTTCCTCGACCGTCTGATCACGATTGCCCTGCCGCGCGTCCGCGACTTCCGCGGCGTGTCGGGCACGAGCTTCGACGGCCGCGGCAACTACGCCATGGGCCTCAAGGAACAGATCATTTTCCCGGAAATCGACTACGACCGCGTCGATGAAATCCGGGGGATGGACATCATCATCGTCACCACGGCGAAGACCGACAAGGAAGCCAAGGCTCTCCTGAAGGGCTTCCAGATGCCGTTCGCGAACTGAGCGGCAGGAGCATCCCATGGCCAAGACCAGTTCTGTTCAAAAGAACAAGCGTCGTGAGCGCCTTGCCAAGCAGTATGCTGGCAAGCGCAACGCGCTCAAGGCGATTGCTTCCGATCGCACCCTGCCGCCGGAGGAGCGGTTCGCCGCCCGCCTCAAGCTCGCCGAACTACCGCGTAACTCCAGCCCGACCCGTATCCGGAACCGGTGCGAGTTGAGCGGTCGTCCGCGTGCTTTTTACCGCAAGTTTAAGCTGTCTCGTATTGCCCTGCGCGACCTGGCCTCGACCGGCCAGATCCCGGGCATGACGAAGTCCAGCTGGTAATCGGAGGTCTTGGGAAATGGCGTTGAGCGATCCCTTGGGCGATATGCTGACCCGCATCCGTAATGGACAGCGGGCCCGTATGCAGTCCGTCATCAGCCCGGCCTCGAAGCTGCGCACCAACGTTTTGGAGGTGCTGAAGCGCGAGGGCTATATCCGTGGCTACAGCCTGGACACCGTTCGTCCCGGCGTTCACAACGTGCGCATCGAGCTGAAGTATCACGAAGGCGAGCCTGTCATTAAGCAGGTCCAGCGCGTGTCCAAGCCCGGCCGCCGCATCTACTCCAAGATCGCCGATCTGCCGCGGGTCTTCAATGGCCTGGGCATCTCGATCTTGTCGACGCCGCGTGGCGTTATGTCGGACAGCGAGGCCCGAGCCGCCAATGTTGGCGGTGAGGTCCTCTGCAAAGTGTTCTAAGGAGCTGGCCACATGTCTCGTATCGGCAAGCATCCGGTGCCCGTTCCGGCCGGTGTGACCGTTCAGGTCTCCGGTCAGGATGTCACCGTGAAGGGCAAGCTGGGCCAGCTCAGCTTGACCTTGGTTGACGACATTTCCGCCGTGCTGGAAAGCGGCGTTCTGGTGGTGAAGCCCCGCACGGAAAGCCGCAAGGCCCGCGTGAACTGGGCCACCTCCCGCACGCTGCTGGCCAACATGGTCAAGGGTGTCGACACGGGTTTCACCAAGAACCTCGAGATCACCGGCGTGGGTTACAAGGCCGCTGTCCAGGGTCAGGAACTGCTCCTGAACCTGGGCTTCAGCCACGACATCCGCTACCCGATCCCGACCGGCATCTCGATGAAGTGCGATAAGCCCACTTCCATCACGATCACCGGCTTCGACAAGCAGAAGATTGGCCAGGTTGCGGCTGAGATCCGCGCGTACCGCCCGCCGGAGCCCTACAAGGGCAAGGGTGTCAAGTACGCGGATGAGATCATCATCCGTAAAGAAGGCAAGAAGAAGTAAGGCGCACGATCATGAGCAATGCAAAAGTTCTGAGCGCGCGCCGCAAGCAGCGGGTGCGCACACGAGTCCGGAAGTTGGGCCAGGGGCGTCCGCGCCTGTCCGTGTTCCGTTCCAGCCAGCACATCTACGCCCAGGTCATCGACGACGTGGCCGGCCTGACCAAGGCCGCCGCTTCGTCGATCGACAAGACGATCCGCGAACAGCTGAAGACCGGCGCCGATATCGACGCCGCCAAGGCTGTGGGCAAGCTGATCGCCGAGCGGGCCAAGGAAGCTGGCATCACGGAAGTGGTGTTCGATCGCGGTTCGTACCTGTTCCATGGCCGGGTCAAGGCCCTGGCCGACGCCGCGCGCGAAGCCGGCCTGCAGTTCTAAGGGGTAGCGATTATGGCACGTAACGAGAGGGACGGCGGCAACAGCGGCGGTCGCGAGCGTGGCGGGGACCGGGATCGTACTCCCCGGGACCGCGAGGAAAGCGAGCTGGTAGAAAAGCTCGTTGGTATTAACCGTGTCGCCAAGGTGGTGAAGGGTGGCCGTCGTTTCGGCTTCGCCGCCCTGGTCGTGGTGGGTGACGCCAAGGGTCGCGTCGGCGTTGGTTCGGGCAAGGCCCGTGAAGTGCCGGAAGCCATCCGCAAGGCCACCGACCAGGCCAAGCGCTCCATGATCCGTGTTCCGCTCCGTGAGGGCCGGACGCTGCATCATGACGTCCATGGTCACTTCGGCGCCGGTAAGGTGGTGCTCCGCACCGCCGACGCCGGTACCGGCATCATCGCCGGTGGTCCGATGCGCGCGATCTTCGAGGCTCTCGGCGTCCAGGACGTCGTGACCAAGTCGGTCGGCACCTCGAACCCGCACAACATGATCAAGGCGACCTTCGACGCCCTGTCCCAGTGCGTCAGCCCGCGCGCCGTCGCGGCCCGTCGTGGCCGTCGCGTCAGCGACATCCTGGGCCGCCGCGAGGCCGGCGCCGAGGTGAAGGAGAGCGCGTGATGAGCGAGAAGAGCACTGTCATCGTGACCCAGATCGGCAGCCCGATCGGCCGCCAGAAGGACCAGCGGGCGACGCTGGTGGGTCTTGGTCTCAACAAGCTGCACCGTACCAGCGAGCTGGAGGACACCCCTTCGGTCCGCGGTATGATCGCCAAGGTGCAGCACCTCGTGCGCGTCGAGAAGGCCTCCTGAGGCCTTCCCGATACGGCTTGAAGGGATAAAGTCATGAAGCTTACGGAAATTCGCGACAATCCGGGCGCCCGCAAGGTGCGCACCCGGGTCGGTCGGGGCATCGGCTCCGGCAAGGGCAAGACCGGCGGCCGTGGCGTGAAGGGTCAGACCTCGCGTTCCGGCGTGTCGATCAACGGCTTCGAAGGCGGTCAGATGCCCTTGCATCGCCGTCTGCCGAAGCGTGGTTTCAACAATCTGTTCGGCACCGATTACGCGGTGGTGAACGTCGGTACGGTGCAGAAGGCCATTGATGAGGGCCGTCTGAACGCTTCCGACGTGATCACCGCCGAGATCCTGGTGGGTGCCGGCCTGGTGCGCGCCACCCGTGACGGTGTGCGTCTGCTGGCCAAGGGCAGCATCTCCGCGAAGGTGGCGTTCGACGTCGCCGGCGCCTCCGCCGCGGCTGTCGCCGCTGTGGAAGCCGCCGGTGGCTCGGTCAAGCTGCCCGTGGTCGAAGCGGCCGCTGAGTGATCAAGGAAGTCCGGCCGGCGCTCGATGTGAAAAGCGAGCGCCGGCCGTCTTTCTTTCTGCCGCAGGTCTCCCCATCTGGGGTGGGACCCATCAAGGGGACCGGCGACGGTCCCTTTTCTTTTGTCCTTTTGAACCGTCTGTGCCGCGCCGTTTAGGGGCGCCTCGATAGGAACGGATTCCATGGCTTCAGCCGCCGAGCAGCTCGCCGCCAATCTTAATTTCGGCTCCTTCGCCAAGGCCACGGAACTGAAGAAGCGGCTCTGGTTCACCCTTGGAGCGCTCATCGTTTTTCGCCTGGGCACCTACATTCCGCTGCCCGGGATCAACGTCCAGGCTTTCGCCGACGTCTTCAAGCAGGCCAGCGGCGGCATCCTGGGCATGTTCAACATGTTCGCGGGTGGCGCCATTGAGCGCATGAGCATCTTCGCGCTCAACATCATGCCCTACATCTCCGCCAGCATCATCGTGCAGCTGCTGACGGCGGTGATCCCCAGCCTCGAAGCCATGAAGAAGGAAGGCGAGGCGGGACGTAAGCGGATCAATCAGTACACCCGCTACGGCACCGTCATCCTGGCCATCGTCCAGTCCTACGGCCTGGCGGTGGCGCTGGAAGGTGCCCGCGGCAGCGTGCTGGAACCCGGCCCCTTCTTCATCGTCAGCACCGTGGTCACCATGGTCGGCGGCACCATGTTCCTGATGTGGCTGGGTGAGCAGATCACCGCCCGGGGCGTGGGCAACGGCACCTCGCTGATCATCTTCACCGGCATCGTCGCCGCACTGCCCAAGGCGCTGATGCAGCTGCTGGAACTGGGTCGCACCGGCGCCATCGGCATGGGGCTGATCATCCTGCTGCTGCTGATCGCCGTCGGCGTGATCTTCTTCATCGTCTTCATGGAACGCGCGCAGCGCCGCCTGATCGTGCAGTACCCGAAGCGCCAGGTCGGCAACAAGGTCTACGGCGGCGAAGCCTCGCACCTGCCCTTGAAGCTGAACACCTCGGGCGTCATTCCGCCGATCTTCGCCAGTTCGCTGCTGCTGCTGCCCGCCACCGTCACCGGTTTCTCCGGCGGCAACGGCCCGCAGTTCCTGCAGACCATCGGTCGTTACATCAACCATGGCCAGCCGCTGTACATCGCGCTGTACATGGCGCTGATCATCTTCTTCAGCTTCTTCTATACCGCCGTGGTGTTCAACCCCACGGAAACGGCCGAAAATCTGAAGAAATATGGTGGCTTCATCCCTGGCATCCGCCCGGGCAAGAACACCGCCGACTATCTGGATTTTGTTCTCACCCGTTTGACGGTGCTGGGCGCCGGCTACCTCGTGGTCGTTTGTCTATTGCCCGAACTGTTGATGGCGAAGAACGCTATTCCTTTCTATTTTGGCGGCACCAGCCTGCTGATTGTGGTAACGGTGACCATGGACACGGTCGCGCAGATCCATTCGCATCTGCTGGCACATCAATATGAAGGCCTCATCAAGAAGGCAAAGCTGAGGGGGAGGCGTGGATGAACCTGATTCTTCTGGGGCCGCCGGGCGCCGGTAAGGGGACGCAGGCGCAGCGGCTTGAGCGGAAGTTCGGGTTGGTGCAGTTGTCGACGGGCGACATGTTGCGTGCGCTGAAGGACAGCGGCAGCCCGCTGGGTCAGCAGGCGAAGGAAATCATGGCCGCCGGCAAGCTGATGCCCGATGCGATCATGGTGGAGATGATCGCCGAGCGCATCACCCAGCCGGACTGCGCCAAGGGCTTCATTCTGGATGGTTTCCCGCGCACGGTTCCGCAGGCCGAGGCCTTGGACCGGATGCTGGATGAGAAGCATCTGAAGCTGGACCACATCATCGAGATGGTGGTGGACGATGCCGCCCTGGTGACCCGTGTGACCGGTCGCTACACCTGTGCCAAGTGCGGCACCGGTTATCACGACAGCTTTCACCAGCCCAAGGTGGCCGGCGTCTGCGACATCTGCGGTTCGACTGAGTTCAAGCGCCGGGCCGACGACAACGCCGAGACCTTCACCAAGCGTCTGGCGGAATACCATGCGCTGACGGCGCCCATCCTGCCTTACTACCAGGCGAAGGGCGTGCTGAAGCAGGTGGACGGCATGGCGGAGATCGACGAGGTCACCGGCCAGCTGGAAACCATCATCGGGGCCTGATCCGTCGGGCCGCCGAGCGGAAATGGGGCCGTGGTCCGCTGTAGGCGGGCACGGCCCTTTCGCGTTCCCGGCCTCCGCATCCGTGCGGGGGAGGGCTGCGGGGCGGGAAGGTGGGCGCGGTTGACTTCTGTCCGCGCCTGCGTATACTCCCGCATCCAATCCGAAATGGGTTCGCCTGTTCGGGTTCGGGTCAATCGGCTTGCGGTCCGCATCTTCGGGTGCCGGGACGTGGGCTGGTTTGTATGTGCATTTGGAGATCTCAGGAGAAAACCCTGGGACTTCTTCGGATGAGATGCCCCGAAGGCCGCCGCGCATCCCCGCCACGGGAAGCGGCATGTCAGGCGGGGTGTGGACGAAGATCGCATCGCCACGGCATCCAAGCCGGGGCGGGCAGTAACGATGGAGAAAGCGCGTGGCGCGTATCGCTGGCGTTAATATTCCCACCGCGAAGCGGGTGGAGATCGCCCTTCAGTACATTCACGGCATCGGTCCCCTTAAGGCTAAGGAGATCTGCGGCAAGGTCGGCATTCCGGTGGAACGCCGGGTGCACCAGCTGACCGACGACGAAGTCCTGCGTATCCGCGAAGTCATCGACAGCGACTATTCGGTCGAAGGCGATCTGCGTCGCTCCGTCGCCATGAACATCAAGCGGCTCATGGACATGGCTTGCTACCGCGGCCTGCGTCACCGTCGCGGCCTGCCGGTCCGCGGTCAGCGCACGCACACCAATGCGCGCACCCGCAAGGGCCCGGCCAAGCCGATCGCCGGTAAGAAGAAGTAAGCTGAAGGACTGATAAGAAATGGCAAAGCCCAATGCTTCTGCTTCCCGGCTTCGTCGCCGTGAGCGCAAGAACATCACCTCGGGCGTGGCGCATGTGAACGCCTCGTTCAACAACACCATGATCACCATCACCGACGCGCAGGGTAACACCATCGCCTGGTCGTCGTCGGGCACGATGGGCTTCAAGGGTTCGCGCAAGTCCACCCCCTACGCCGCCCAGATGGCTGCCGAAGACGCGGGCCGCAAGGCCCAGGAACACGGCATGCGCACCCTGGAAGTCGAAGTGAAGGGTCCGGGTTCGGGTCGTGAATCCGCCTTGCGCGCGCTGCAGTCGGTCGGTTTCCAGATCACGTCCATCCGCGACGTGACGCCGATCCCGCACAACGGCGTTCGCCCGCCGAAGAAGCGTCGCGTCTGATTTCGCTTTAAAGACGGGGTGGCCCTCGCGGGGCACCCCGGCCCAAACGCTTCCGCGTTTCCCCGCCACCCCGGGACGGGCGTCCGCATGCCATCGCGGTCGTTCACGCATAGGGGAGGTGGTCCGGGTCAGGTTCGGGGGCGTCGGTCTTTATGGCCGGCGCCCTCGTGCCGCACCGGACAGCGGTGAAACCGGGTGTCGTGTCCTCCCGATGGCATTAGAGGCAGCTACCCGTGATTCAGAAGAACTGGCAGACCCTGGAAAAGCCCAGCAAGCTCGACGTCAATGTCGGGGCCGATGTGCGCCGTGAGGCCACCATCGTCGCCGGCCCGTTGGAGCGCGGCTTTGGCCTGACCCTGGGCAACGCCCTGCGCCGCGTCCTGCTGTCGTCCCTGCAGGGGGCGGCGGTCACCGCCATCCAGATCGATGGCGTCCTGCACGAATTCTCCTCCATCCCCGGCGTCCGCGAGGACGTGACCGACATTGTTCTGAACATCAAGAACATGGGTCTGAAGATGGAGGGCGAGGGCCCGAAGCGGCTGCGCCTGCGCGCCGAAGGCCCCAAGGAAGTCACCGCCGGCATGATCGAGGTGACGGGCGACATCGAAGTGATGGACCCGGACCTGGTGATCTGCACCCTGGACTCCGGCGCCCGCCTGAACATGGAACTGACGGTCGAGAAGGGCAAGGGCTACGTCCCCGCCAGCCAGAACCGTCCGGAAGACGCGCCCATCGGCCTGATCCCGATCGACGCCCTGTACAGCCCCATCCGCAAGGTGGCGTACAAGGTGGAGAACACCCGTCTGGGCCAGCGCACCGACTACGACAAGCTATCGCTGTCGATGGAGACCAACGGCGCGGTGACGCCTGAGGATGCCGTGGCCATCGCCGCCCGCATCCTGCAGGACCAGCTGCAGCTGTTCATCAACTTCGAAGAGCCGCAGGCCGTCACCGCGTCGGAGAAGTCCGATGAGGTGCCGTTCAACAAGAACCTGCTGCGCAAGGTGGACGAGCTGGAACTGTCGGTCCGGTCGGCCAACTGCCTGAAGAACGACAACATCGTCTACATCGGCGACCTGGTGCAGAAGACGGAAGCGGAAATGCTCCGCACCCCGAACTTCGGCCGCAAGTCGCTGAACGAAATCAAGGAAGTGCTGTCCCAGATGGGCCTGCACCTCGGCATGGAAATCCCGAACTGGCCGCCCGAGAACATCGAGGACCTGGCCAAGCGTCTGGAAGAGCCGTACTGATTTCGGTTTTGAGGTTCTCCACGGCCGCTTAATCGGCCGTGGAATCAGGGCATAGGGCCCACCCCCGCCGTACCGCCCAGCGCCTCTCGAGGCCAAGGGCGGGCGTTCCGGGGTTCGTCATCGGTGTCGGCATCCGACACCTGGACATGAAGGAGAAGCACCATGCGTCACGGCGTTTCCGGACGTAAGTTCAGCAAGACCTCTACCCACCGTCTGGCCATGTTCTCCAACATGGCCAATGCCCTGATCAAGCATGAGCAGATCAAGACGACCCTGCCGAAGGCCAAGGACCTGCGGCCGATCGTTGAGAAGCTGATCACGCTGGGCAAGAAGGGTGGCCTCGCCAACCGCCGCCTGGCGTTCGCCGAACTGCGCGACAACGTCATGGTGGACAAGCTGTTCACCACCATCGCCGAGCGTTACAAGGACCGTCAGGGTGGTTACACCCGTGTCCTGAAGGCCGGCTTCCGCTACGGTGACATGGCCGCCATGGCCGTCATCGAGCTGGTGGACCGCGATGTTTCCGCCAAGGGCCAGGACAGCGGTCCGGTCCAGGTGGTTGAGACCGAGGAAGACGCGGCCTAAGCTGCACTTTCCGGAAAAGTGAAGAGGGGCGGTCCCAGCCAGGGGCCGCCCCTTTTTCTTTTTGGCACCGTCCCCATCATGGCGGGAATCGTCCCAGGCTTTTTCTGTGCTGGCGGGTGTCGCGGGCTTTTGCAACCATGCCCCGGTTGGAACCATATATCGGGGTAGGGGCTGTCGATGCGGGTTGGAAAGGTGCTGGGCATAGCTGCGGGTGTGGCCGTCGTGGCTGGTGCCGCCTATTGGGGGGCCGGCTATTACATGGGGCGGCGGATCGCCGGCGAATTGGACGCCATCCTGGCCCAGGCGCCGGACGGGGTGAAGATCACCCATGGGACGATAACCTTTTCGCCGTTGTCGCGTACCCTGCATGTGGGTGACCTCTCCGTCGCCGGCGCCACATTCCAGGGCACTGCCAGGATGGTCGATGTCCAAGGGCTGTCGCTGGACACGTTATCAACCGGTTTGCGGGCGGGCGATACCGGGGCGGAAGAACGGCAGACTTTGCCTGTTGCCGATCACATTCGTATCCATGATGGCAAGATCGCTTTCGACACGGCGGAAGAGGCATTTGGCTTTGTGGATGTCGGCGATATCCGGTTCCGTCCCTGGGCACTGCATCAGCCCGGCACGCCCGGATTGGATCAAGCCCGCGCCGCTTATACTGATTTCATCGCTCTTGTCGAACGAGGTGGCGGAGCCACGCGGCCGCAGGACGTGGAAGTGGCGGGCCAAATTCTGGCGCAGGCCGTTGCCACCGGTTTGATGGCGGTTGATATCGGCGACCTCGCCGAGACGGATGTCACCGTGAAGGGCATGGGGGTTGCTAGTGCCGCCGGAACACCTGTTTTGGTTCATTATGACCGTCGCTCCTTGAAGGGTATCCAAGCCGGCAGGCTGGGCGTGGCTGACCTTTCCAACCTGACGCAGACGCAGCAGGGACGGGTCGTGAAATTGGCCCGGATAAGTTGGGATGGCGTCGACTTGGCAGCACCCGCTCGAGCCTTGCTGCGTGGCGAACCGCTGAGCGGATCGCTGTTTGATGGTGTGTCTGTGGGCGCCTTGGCCATGTCGGATTTCTCCGGCCAGTTGCCCAAGGGTACGGATTTCCGCCTGGATAGTTTCACCCTGGACCCAATGGTGGTGGCCGGTGGCCATATCGGTGCCGGTGGTGTGGTCCTGAAGGGCTTTCAAGTAGATGCGGCGGCGATGTTGCCCGATCCACGCGGCCTTGCCATGGCCAAGGCCATGGGCGTGACCAAGATGACCCTGGGGCTGGCCCTGCATTACAAGTGGGACTTCAAGGACAGTGCCGTCACGCTGGAGCGCAGCACCCTGACCGTCGATGAGCTGGGTGAGGTGGAGCTGGATGGCCAAGTGCATGGCACGGAACCTAATCAGGATCTGAAAACCCTGTTTCAGAATGCCCAGTTGGACAAGGCGCAACTGCGGTATGTCGACCGTTCGCTGGTGGAGCGATCCCTGCGGTTCGCCGGCAGTCAGCAGGGCAAGACGCCGGATGCCATGCGCGACCAGGCCGTGATGGCCATCCAGGTCGGCGGCCTGGCGCTCAGCGCATCGCCCCGGGGGGCGGCGCTGGTCAAGGCGTTGGTGGAGACGGTGCGGGCCCCCGGCACGCTGGTCATCACCGCGAACCCGACATCGCCGGTCGCCCTGGCGCCCCTGTTCAGCGGCACCGCACCCGATCCGTCGGCCTTGGTCGACGCATTGGGCTTGGGCGCGACCACGACGCACTGACGGAGCCGTGTAAGTCGGCGGATGGGCATCGGGATGGCGTTGCTTTCAGCCCTCGACGTGCGGGGGCGAAATCGCGCATCCTGCCGCCCGTCCATCACCGGGCGGCAGGCGCGCCGGTCATGACGGACAGGAGGAATTTCGTGCGCACTTCGGGGATTAAAGTGGCGGGGATGAAGCTGGCGGCCGGCGTGCTGCTGATGGTGGGACTGACCGGCTGCATGGGGTTACCGTCGCAGCGCGAGGGCAAGCTGGACACCCACGCGGCCTGCGTGGCGCGCTGCAACCGTGAGGATGCGGTGTGCGGCGACACCCGGGCCGGCCAGATGGACCATACGCCGGAACTGAACAACGGTGCCTGCCAACGCGACCTTAAGTCCTGCCTGAACCGTTGCGGCGATCCGGGTTGATCCCTATTTCATCGTCTCATCCTTCGTCTTGACCAGTTGGCAGAGCGTGATGCCTGAGATGTTGTCGACTTTCCTTCGCCGTTGCGTCCCCCTGGTGGCCCTGGCCGCCGCCCTGGCGTCGCCTGCGGGCGGCGGCTATGCCGCGGCGCAGACACCACAGGTGCCGCAGAGCCGTGAACAGATCACCCTCAGCTACGCGCCGCTGGTGAAGCGCGCCGCACCGGCCGTGGTCAACATCTATAGCCGCCGGGTGGTCAAGCAACGCGCCAACCCCTTCATGGAGGATCCGTTCTTCCGCCAGTTCTTCGGCGACGCCTTCCGTGGCGTGCCGAAGGAACGGGTGGAATCCTCGCTGGGGTCCGGCGTCATCGTCCGGCCCGACGGCCTGATCGTCACCAACGACCATGTCATCAAGGACGCCGACCAGATCACCGTGGTACTGGCCGACCGCCGCGAATTCCCCGCCAAGGTGCTGACGGCGGATGAACGCGTGGACCTGGCCGTGCTGCGCATCGACACCAAGGGCGAGAAGCTGTCGACCCTGGAGATCGGCGACAGCGACGACGTGCAGGTGGGCGACCTGGTCCTGGCCGTCGGCAACCCCTTCGGCGTGGGACAGACGGTGACCAGCGGCATCGTCTCGGCGCTTGCCCGCACCGGCGTGGGGGTGTCGGACTTCAACTTCTTCATCCAGACCGACGCCGCCATCAACCCCGGCAATTCCGGCGGCGCGCTGATCACCATGGACGGCAAGCTGGCCGGCATCAACTCGGCCATCTATTCGCGCAGCGGCGGCTCCGTCGGCATCGGTTTCGCCATCCCGGCGGACATGGTGCGCTCCGTCGTCACGGCCGTGGAGTCGGGCGGCAAGCTGGTGCGCCCCTGGATGGGGGCCAGCGGTCAGGCGGTGACGTCGGATCTGGCCGCCAACCTGGGCCTGTCACGGCCCCAGGGTGTGCTGATCAACCAGTTGAACCCCAAGGGCCCGCTGGAACAGGCCGGCGTGAAGGTGGGCGACGTGGTGACGGCCGTGAACGGCCATATGGTCGATGATCCGGACAGCTTGCGCTATCGCATCGCCACCCTGCCGGTGGGTGGCACCGCCACGCTCAGCATCATCCGCAAGGGGGCGGAGACCAAGCTGCCGGTGAAGCTGATCGGTCCGCCGGAGGATCCGCCCCGGGATGAGGCCACGTTGGATGGTCGCGAACCCTTCGCCGGCGCCACCGTGGCCAACATCAACCCCGCCTTGGCGGAAGAGGTCGGCTACAACGGCAATTCCGACGGCGTCATCGTGCTGAAGGTCCAGCCGGGCACCACCGCCCAGGCCCTCGGCTTCCAGCCCGGTGACGTGGTGGTGAAGGTCAACGGCCAGCCCATCGCCCGCGTGGCCGACCTGAAGCGCCTGATCGCCGGCCAGGCCCGCCGTTGGGATCTGGCGGTGCGCCGGGGCGAACAGGTGCTGACCCTCAGCGTCGGTGGCTGACGCCGGGAAGGTCAGCCGGGCGCCGTTTCCTTGAGGGGAGGCGCGTCCTTGGCGGTTCCCTTATGGCTCGTCCATTCCTCCAGCATGGCGACCAGGCCATCGAACTTGGCCTGGTCCGTGATGGCGCCGTTCTCATCCACCGTCAGCGCGTCCTTCAGCACGGCGGCTGGATCACCGGCGGCGTCCAGGAAGCTGCTGAAGGGGAAATAGCGGATGCCGCGCCCCTGCTTGTCAAAGCGGGTGAGGGTGAAGGCCAGGGCAACCGGGTCGGGATAACGCCCCTCGCGCAGCACCACCGCCTGCCAGGGGATGTGGTGGTCTTCCAGATAGTCCTGGTCCTTGGACCAGTCGTCGCGGGTGGAGACCAGGACGATGGCCAGCTTGTCCGCGCCCACCCGGGCCTGGACCTGGCGCATGGCCTCCAGTTCCAGCTTACAGGGGCCGCACCAGTTGGCCCACTGGTTGATCCACACCACCTTGCCCTTCAAGCTGTCCAGCTTGAAGGTGTCGTTGTGGGTGTCGCGCAACTCGGCGACGCGCAGCGCCAGGAAGTGGCGGACCAGTTCCTCTTTCGTGCGTTTGGAATCGTGTGCGTCGAGGGGGGCGGCGGCCGCGGGCTTGTCGGCGTCGTTGGTTTCGGCGCGCGCGATGGGCGCATGCAGGGACAGGCCCAGCAGCAGGGCGGCAAGGGACAGGCGGCCGATCATAGGGTGGTGGTCCTCAGGAAGGCGGGGCGGTCGTTCAACGATAGCGGCGGGAAGAACCCGGGGCAACGGCCGCGCTGGGGTTGTGGGAAGGTGCCGCCCGAAAAGAACGATGCCAGAACGGCGTCGTGTCTGGCATGGTGGCGGACGGAACCGGCCGTACCGGCCCCGCGTTCCGGCAAGCGTGGATTTTCAGGACTGGCGGCGTGATGGCGGCAGGCAAAGGCGGATCGGGTTCCCTGTTCGAGGCGGAGGCGCCGCGGCCCTTGGCCGACCGGCTGCGCCCGACGGCACTTGACCAAGTGGTGGGCCAGGAACATCTGCTGGGCCCCAAGGGGCCCATCGGCCGCATGGTGGCGGCCCATCGCCTCAGTTCCATGGTGCTGTGGGGCCCGCCGGGCTGCGGGAAGACCACCATCGCCCGCCTGCTGGCCCAGGCCACCACCCTGGCGTTCGAACCGCTGTCGGCCGTGTTCTCCGGTGTCGCGGATTTGCGCAAGGTGTTCGAGGCGGCCAAGCAGCGGCGCCAGGCGGGCCAAGGCACCCTGCTGTTCATTGATGAAATCCACCGCTTCAACCGGTCGCAGCAGGACGGATTCCTGCCCTATGTCGAGGACGGTACCGTCACCCTGGTGGGCGCCACGACCGAGAACCCATCGTTCGAACTGAACGCCGCCTTATTGTCCCGGGCCCAGGTCTTCGTCCTCAATCGCCTGGGCGAGGAGGCGCTGGAAAAGCTGATCGGCCGCGCGGAGGCGGAGATGGGCCGGCCGCTGCCGGTGGATGACGACGCGCGCGCGGCGTTGAAGGCCCTGGCCGATGGCGACGGCCGCTATTTCCTGAATTTGGTGGAGGAAATCTTCGCCGTCGTGCCCAAGGGGGAGGCGCCGTTGGACACTAACGGGCTGACCGTGGCGGTGCAGCGGCGCATGCCCCTGTACGACAAGGCGCAGGAGGGGCACTACAACCTCATCAGCGCGCTGCACAAGTCGCTGCGCGGGTCGGACACCAATGCCGCCCTCTACTGGTATTCCCGCATGCTGGAGGGGGGGGAGGACCCGCGCTACATCGCCCGCCGGCTGCTGCGCTTTGCCAGCGAGGATATCGGCATGGCCGATCCCCAGGCTTTGACCATCGCCATGGCCGCCTGGGATGCGTACGAGCGGCTGGGCAGCCCGGAGGGGGAACTGGCGATCGCCCAATGCGTCATTTACCTGGGCACGGCGCCAAAGTCGAACGCCGCCTACATGGCCATCAAGCAGGCCCGGCGCGCGGCGCAGGAGACGGGCAGCCTGATGCCGCCCATGCATATCCTGAACGCGCCCACCCGCCTGATGAAGGATCTGGGCTACGGCAAGGGCTACAACTACGACCACGACACGGCCGACGGCTTCTCCGGCCAGAACTATTTCCCCGACGGCATGGCCCGGCGGGAGTTCTATCAGCCGGTGGAACGCGGCTTCGAACGCGAGATCAAGAAGCGCCAGGATTATTGGGCCAAGCTGCGCCGGCAGCGGGCCGAGGACGGCGGCGAGGGTTAAGCCGCCTTGTTCTCCATCGCCCGGGCGTAGGTCTTGGCGGCCTCCACCACCTGGGTGACGGCGCGGGCGATGTCGTCCGGCGGTTCGCCTTCGCGGGCCAGCGCGCTGTCTTCCGTCGGCACGCCGCGCACCAGGGCGCCCAGGCGCGTGGTGGCGGCCTCGCAATAGCCGATGCGGCGGGCGTCCGGCGGGCCGGGGTCGGTGCGCTCATCCATCCAGGCGACGGTGGCGGCACCGGCCAGGCGGCGCAGGGTTTCCAGCAGGGCGGCGGCCTCATCCAGGTGCGCCTTGCGTCGGCGGCCTTCCAGCACCATACGCTGGCGCGTCACCTCCGCCGCCGTGCTGGCCAGGCCGGCGGCGCGGCGGGCGGCGTCGATGGTGGCGTAGGGCGTGTCGCCGGCGCGCACCACCAGGGTGGCATACCGCATGTTGGCCTCCACCGCGTCAGCCAGGCGGTGGGAAAAGCTCTTGGGCTCACGCTCCGGCCACAGCACCAGGCAGCCGGCCAGGCCCAGGATGCTGCCCAGCACGTTGTTGAAGGCGCGGGTCAGGGCGATGGTCTCGCCCCCTGGGGCTGCCGCCAGGGCCGTCCCGGCGCCGGGGTGCAGCAGGTCGGCCACCAGCACGAACAGTGGCGTCAGGAAAAGCGTGAACAGGCTGTAGTTGACGGAACGCAGGGCGATGGTGGCGGCCGCCAGCGGGAAGATGGCGAACAACAGGGACAAGGGCGTGGGCAGGGCCACGGCCAGGAAGGCGGCGGCGACACCGCCGGCGACGCTGCCTAGCACGCGCTCCAGCGTGCGCGGCCAGGTGGTGGCCGCCTGCGGCTGCATCACCACCACCGAGGCCATGGTGGCCCAATAGGCGTAGTGGACGTCCAGATAGGCGGTGACGATATAGGTCGCCGTCACCACCAGGGCCACGCGCAGGGCATGGCGCGCGATGGGGGAACGGGGGTGGATGGCCCGGCGCAACGCCCGGACGATGGACGTGCGGCGGGGGGGCTCTTCCTGTGGGCCCACGTCGCCATTGGCGGAGGCCTCGGCGGGAATGGGGTCCCAGGCATGGGTCAGGTCGGTCAGGGCGCGGGCGCAGACCTGGGCGACCCGGGCGACCAGATCGTGTGCCGGACGGGCGACACGGTCCAGCACCTCCGCCTCATAGGCGACCAGGGCCTGGTCGGGCTCCGTCCGCATCACCTGGCGGGCGGTGCGTGTCAGGGCGGCGCGCAGCTGGCGCAGGGGTAGGGTGTCGGCGTCGCTGGGCGTGCCGGTGGCGTGGGGTTCCAGATCGTAGCCCAGGGCGATCAGGCCGGCGAAGATGCGCTCCCCGGCTTCTATGGCGGCCAGCAGGCTGCGGCGCACGTCGCGGCCGGCGCCGCGCCCGGCGGAAAAGCGGCCGACGGCGGCGCGCGCCCGCTCGATGATCTCGCGCACGGCGCGGCGGTGCTCGGCGGCATGGGCCTTCCAGCGGGCGTCCTGGGTGGCGCCGCTGCTGTGCAGGGCCAGCAACTCGGCCGTCATGTCGCCCAGTTCGGAATAGATGGCGGCCACGGCGCGGCGGGCGGGGGCGTAGGGGTGGATGCGCCAGACCGCCAAACACAGGATCACCGCCCAGCCGCTGCCCAGCAGGAAGACGGCGGACAGGCGCAAGGCGGCCAGCGGCGTGCTGGGATACCCCACCGCCACCACGGCGACGCAGCAGGCCAACACCCCCACCTGGGTGGCCGCCGGCCCATAAGCCCGGCTGAGGCAGCACAGGAAGATGGCCGCCAGCAGGACGGGGGCGGCCCACACGGGCCCCAGGGTGGCGGCCACGCTGATCAGCCCGGCCATCACCGTGCCCACCAGGGCGAAACCGCCCATGGCGCGCAGGCGGATGCCCACCGGCCCGCCTGGATCGGCCAGGCAGGCCCAGAAGGCGGCGAAGGCCGCCCAGGACAGGATGGGCTGGTCCAAATACAGCGCCAGCGCCACCATCAAGGCCACCGCCGTGGCGGCGCGCAGCCCTTCCGTGATGCCGATCTGCTCCGGCGACAGCGCGAACGAGCGCGCCTGCAGCCAGCGCGCCAGGCGCCCCAAGGGGGAGGAACGATCGGTGGGGACCGCGTGGTGCAGGGTCATGGAGTGTGGAACGCTAGGCCAATGGATCAGGGACCGCAACGATAGCGCAAGTTTGTTCGCAGATGCAGCATATTGGGTGCAACGCAGCATGGCGGGCGATGCGGCGCGGGGCCTTGATCTAAAGGGCCTTGGCGGGGGCTGGGTTCCCTCAGTTGCTCCGTTGCCCCACCCGCTCCGCCAGCGCCGTCTTCATCGCCGCCACCGCGTGTGACCAGTCGCCCAGGCGCTTTTGCCGGAACAGGCGCAGGCTCGGATACCACAGGCTGGTGTCGCCGCTGTCGTGCCAGCGCCAGTCGGTGGTGGGGGACAGCAGCAGGAAGGCGGGGACGCCCAGTGCGCCGGCCAGGTGGATGCAGGCGCTGTCGGAACCGATGACCAGATCCAGGTCGGCGATCAGGGCCGCGGTGTCGGCCCAGTCGCGGATGGACGCGGCGGCGTCGCGGATGCGGCCGGGGGGGATGCGCGGATCGGTGAGGGCCGACTTGGCCGGGCCCATCTGCAAGGACAGGAATTCCACCCCCGGCACGTCCAGCAGGGGCAGCAGGGGGATAAGGCCGGGGGACCGCCAGTGGTCATCCGGGAAATCCGGATTGCCCTGCCAGAACAGGCCGACGCGCAAGGCCCGCTTGGGCCCCAGCATCTGTGTCCAGCGGGTGCGGCGGCCGGGGTCCACCTTGAGATAGGGGCCGGACCAGCGCAGGGTGCCGGGGTCGGGGCAGAAGCGGGCGGGCAGTTCCATCATGGGCGCCTGGGCATCCCACGGCGATGGGGCGGCGGTTGAGCCGGGGGCCGGCGTCTGCGCGTCCACCACCACGGCGCCATAGCCCTGGGCCGCCACCAGGGGGGCCAGGCTGGCCGGCACCTCGATGGTCAGCTTGGCGCCGGCGGCGGCCAGCAGCGGCAGGAAGCGCAGGCACATCAGCGTGTCGCCCACCCCTTGCTCGTGCCACACCAGCAGGCGCAGGCCCGCCGGGTTGCCGTGATGCCAGGCGGGCAGTCCCTGGTGCTTGGCCGGCCGGGCCGCCGACGGCCAGCGCCAATGATACTGGTCGAACCCCTCGCGATAACGGCCCAGGCGCAGCAGGCAGAGGGCGGCACCGAAATTGGCGGCGGGCTCGGTCGGCACCAGCGCCACGGCCTGACGAAAGGCGTCCAGCGCCTCCGCCGTGCGGCCTTGCAGGCGCAGCAGCACGCCGAGATCCCGGTGGGGCAGCATGGCGTTGGGCCGGCGCCGCGTCGCCTCACGCAACTGCTCCTCCGCCTCCTCGAAGCGGAACAGGCTGGTCAGGGTGTTGGCCAAGGCGCAGCGGGGCAGGGGGGCGTCAGGGGCGGCGGCCACGGCGCGGGTCAGGAAACCCACGGCGGCGGCCGGGTCGCCGGCGCGGCGGCGCAGTTCGCCCAGGTTGTTCAGCGCCAGGGTGTTGAAGGGATCGCGGTCCAGAATATGGCGGTACCAGCCCTCCGCCTCCGCCGGGCGGCCCAGCCGCTCGCACAGGCGGGCCAGCTCCGCCACCGTGGGCAAATCCTCGGGGGTGCGTTCCACCAGGGCGCGCAGGGCGTCGGCCGCCGCCGTCACCCGCTCCAGCCGCGCCAGCAGGCGGGCCATGTTGCGCAGCGCGTCGGGGTGGCCGGCGTTGAGCCGCAGGGCCTGGGTGTAGGCGGTCAAGGCCGCGTCCGACCGGCCCAGCGTGTCCAGCACCTGGGCGTGGTTGGCGTGATAATCGGCGACGCCGGGGTGCAGGGCGATGGCCCGCGCGATCAGCGGTTCCGCCTCCGCGGCACGGCCGGCCTGGGCGGTGGCCACACCCAGCAGATGCAGGGCGTCGGGCTGGTCCGGCTCCTGCGCCAGCAGCGAGGAATAAAGCGCGCTGGCATCGGCCAGCCGGCCCGCCCGGTGATGGTCCAGCGCCACCGCCAGAACCTCACCGACGGTACGCATGCTCCGGGACCGGGTGCGCTCTTGCTCCATGGGCCAGTAATACCCTGCCACCAAAGGATAGGCCACCCCGGTGGGCTGACGCTGTGGGATAGGCGGCGGCGGTGAGGGCGGCCTTGGGGGAGCGGGATAGCGTTGTCTGCCCGCTTCCGCCTGGGCTATCCTGCGGCCTGGACGTTCTAGGGGAGCGCATCGACATGCCCGACATCGTGAAACGCTCGGTCACCCTGTCGCCGGAATGGGCGGCCTACGCCGATTCCCTGGTGGCGGCAGGCGCTTACGCTTCCGTCGCCGATGTGCTGCGGGCCGGCCTTGCCGCCCTGAAGGATCGCGGAAGCGTGGACCGGTGGCGGCAGGCAGGGTGTCAGGCCGGGAGCGACGCCGCGATGGACATGCCGTCCCCGATTCTTCCGGCCAAGGACCCCTTCGACGCCATTCGCGCCCATCAGGTGCAGCGGCTGAAAAGCACGGTCTGACCCCCTCTTCGCGTGATACCCCAAGGTTTCCTGCCCGTGACCCAGCCCTATTCCACCGTCGCCATGACCGCGGCCGCGCCGTCGTTTGATGAGGATTTGCGCCGCATCGCCGCCCAGGAACAGCGCCTGGTGTTCGACCGGTTCGGGACGGAGCAGGCCTGGGCGCTGGGCGTCCGCTTGCGGGAGTGGGCGCTGAGCCGACAGACGGTGCTGGTGGTGGATATCTCCCTGCATCAGCGGCAGCTGTTCCGCTGGGCGTCGGATGGCGCCACCGCCGACCATGACGACTGGGTGCGGCGCAAGCGCAACGTCGCGCTGCGCTTTGGCCGCAGTTCCTATGCCGTGGGGCTGGAACTGACGCAGAAGGGCACGACGCTGGAGGCCAAGAGCGGCCTGGCCCTGCGCGACTACGCTACCCATGGCGGCAGTGTGCCGCTGACGGTGGCGGGTACGGGCTGCGTCGGGGCGCTGACCGTTTCCGGCCTGCCGCAACGCGACGACCACACCCTGGCCATGGCCGAACTTGCCCACACGCTGGGGCACGACATCAGCGATATCGCGTTGACGTGAGGTTTTGTCGTTAAGCGCTTAGCGGTCCAGGGTTATGGGCCCGTCACGGGTGGTGCCCGTGTTGCTTTCCGGCGACTTGGTCAGGGTGTCGCCCCGGCTGCGCTTTTCCTCGTGCTTGCCGTAGATCTTGTCCAGGCGATCGAACTCTTCCCGATGGAAGGCTTCGACCTCATCCCGGTTGCCGAACTGCGGTGCCGTCACGATGATTTCGTCCACCGGGCCTTCGGTGCGCGGCGGGGCGATGGCGTCCGGATCCTGCGGTGGCGCCACCTGGGCCTTCACCACCGTGGTGGGCAGGCCGTTCTTGTCAAAGCCGGGCTTGTCCGCAGCGGGCTTGGCGGCGTCGGCCGCGCCAGGCTGGGCATTGGCCTGGGCGAAGGCCGCGGGCGCCAACGCCAGCGGAGCGGCCAGGACCGTCAGGGCGAGCGCCGCCCGGCCCAGGAGAGCCGAGGACGAACGAACGCGATAGGGGGAGATACGGGCGAACACGGGAAAAATCTCCGCAGCGACGGTTATATAGCTTAACACGTGGCGGGCTCCTGCCAACTGTTGCCTGCCCGCGATACCTGCGCGCGTCCGTTGCAGACAGTGCGGGGATGGGGTGGTTGAAATCGAAAACCCTACCGTCATGTGGTACCGCGCGTGACGGGCGTCATTGTATCCAAGGGTCTAGGACCGATTTCCAGGCGGGGGCAAAGGGGACGCATGGCGGCATTTGACGACTATGTCGGCATCGACTGGACGGGCGCCTTGCCCGCCCGGGGAATCGCCATCGCCCATGGTGTGCCGTCGGATGGCCGCATCCATCTGGTCCCGCCGCCGGGCCGGCATTGGACGCGGCGCCAGGCCATGGATTGGGTGGCCGGTCGGGTCAGGGCCGCCCATGCCGCCGGCCGCACCGTACTGATCGGAATCGACTGCGGTTTTTCCCTGCCCTTCGTGCCTGGCTTGGGCTATCTGGATGGCCGCGTTCCGGGCGTGGGCGATGTGTTCGCCCTGTGGGATTTGGTGGACCAGGCCGCCGGCGACGGCCCGGGGGCGGAGGATTTCTGCGGCACGCCAGCGCTGGCCGACCCGCGCCTAGGGCCCAGCTTCTGGCTGGCGGGCAAGCGGCCGGCGCACTGGACGGATGAGGAGGGCGGCGGCAAGCGCCGGCTGGTGGAGCTGGTCTCCGCCCGCACCGGTGCGGGCCATCCCGTTTCCGTCTTCAACCTGGCGGCGGCGTCCAAGCAGGTGGGCAAGGCGTCGCTGGCGGGCATGCGGTCCTTGCGCTATCTGAAGGGGCGCTTGGGCGATGCGTTGGCCGTCTGGCCGGCGGAGGGTGCGCAAATGGACGGCCGGTCGGCGGTGGCGGAGATATTTCCCACCCTGTTCCGCCGCCGGGCGGTGGGCTTGGCCAAGATTCGCGATCGGGTGATGCTGGACGCGGCCTTGGCGTGGTTTGGCTGCCATGCGGCGCCGGACCTGCCGCCGGCCTTTGACGACCACGCCGGGGATGCGATGATCGCCGCCGCCGGCATGATGCGGCTGGCTGAACGCGACGCGGTGTGGGCGCCCATCGGGCTGGACCCGGGCACCGCCCGGCGCGAGGGCTGGATTTTCGGTGTCACCGGTACCGCGGAGGAGGGCGCATGAACCAGATCGTCGCGGTGGCGGTGGGTGGGGCCCTGGGCTCCGTCATGCGGTATCTGTCGCAGGTCTGGCTGGCCCGCTGGCTGGGCAACGGTTTCCCCTGGGGCACCTTGTTCGTGAACGTGGCCGGATCGCTGGTCATGGGTATCCTGGTGGAGGCAGCGGCCAAGGCGTGGAGCCCGTCGCCGGAGTTCCGCACCTTCCTGACGGTGGGGGTGCTGGGTGGGTTCACCACCTTTTCCTCGTTCTCGCTGGACGTGGGGACCTTGGTTGAGCGTGGGGATTTCGCCCCGGCGTTGGTGTATTTTGCGGCGACGCTGGTGGTCGGCGTCGGCAGTCTGTTTCTGGGCATGGCCCTGGTACGTGTGGTGGTGTCATGAGTGAAGAGGGTGGCCGCAAGGTCGAGATGCGATCGGTGACCGCCGATGAGGCGGAGATGCGTCTGGACCGCTGGTTCAAGCGGCATTTCCCGTTCCTGAGTCATATCCAGGTGGAAAAGCTGCTGCGCACCGGTCAGGTGCGGGTGGATGGCGGGCGCGCCAAGGGTGCCACCCGGCTGGCGGCCGGGCAGACTGTCCGCATTCCGCCCATGCCGGAACTGGCCCCCCTGAACCCGGACGCCGTGACGCGCAAGCCGCGCCCCGTCCTGTCGGACAAGGAGGTGAAGGCGCTACGCGACGCGGTGCTGTACCGCGACAGCGACGTCATCGTGCTGAACAAGGCCGCCGGCCTGGCGGTGCAGGGCGGCACCGGCCAGAACAAGCACCTGGACGCCATGCTGGACGTGCTGATGTTCGACGGCAAGGAACGGCCCAAGCTGGTCCACCGCCTGGACAAGGACACCAGCGGCTGCCTGGTGCTGGCCCGCACCAGCTTCGCCGCCACGCGCCTGGCCGCGTCCTTCCGGGGCAAGGACGCCCGTAAATACTATTGGACCGTCACCGTCGGCGTGCCCAAGCAGCACCAGGGCAAGATCGACGCCGCCCTGGCGAAAGAGGCCGGCACGCGCGGCGAACGCATGGCGGTGGATGAGGAAGAGGGGGCGCGCGCCGTCACCCTGTACCAGGTGGTGGAGAATGCGCATCGCCACGCCGCCTTCGTCGCCCTGTGGCCGCTGACCGGCCGCACCCACCAGCTGCGCGCCCATATGATCGCCATCGGCACGCCCATCCTGGGCGACGGCAAGTATGCGGGGCAGGAGGCCTTCCTGGCCGGCGGTGCGGAACTGGCCCGGCAGCTGCACCTGCATGCCCGCCGCATCATCATTCCCAACCCGCGTGGCGGCAAAGCCATCGACGTGACGGCCCCCCTGCCGCCGCACATGCAGAAAACCTGGGAATATTTCGGTTTCGATATGAAAGACGGCGACCCGTTCGCCAGCTATTCGTAAAGGCGGGCATCGTGGCCGCCAACCGCCTGGCCCTGTTCGATTGTGACGGCACGTTGGTGGACAGCCAGCATGCCATCATCGCCGCCATGGCCGCCGGATTCCGCGCTCAAGGCCTGGCGCCGCCGCCCGATGAGGCGGTGCGGCGCCAGGTGGGCCTGTCGCTGGACGCCGCTGTCCGGGGCCTGCTGCCTGAGGGCGTCGATCCGGACGTGCTGGACGGGATCGCCGCCGCCTACCGCGACGCCTTCTTCGAGAACCGCACGCGCGGAGCCGTGGCGGAGCCGCTGTACCCTGGCCTGGTCCAGGCCCTCGATGCGCTGAATGCCGCGGGCTTCGTGCTGGGTGTCGCCACCGGCAAGTCCCGCCGCGGCCTGCTGGCGACGCTGGAGCATCACGGCCTGAGCGACCGCTTCGTGACCCTGCAGACCAGCGACCTGCCGCCCGGCAAGCCGGCGCCGGACATGGCGTTGCGCGCGATCTTCGAGGCGGGGGCGGAACCCTGCACCACCGTGGTCATCGGCGACACCACGTACGATATGCTGATGGCGCGCAACGCCCGCACCCGCGCCCTGGGCGTGGCCTGGGGCTATCACGCGCCGGTGGACCTGCTGGCGGCGGGTGCCGCCCGCGTGGTCCATGATTACGCCGAGGTGCCGGCGGCGGTGGCCGCCCTGGTGCCTGCCTAAGACGGAAAATGACGATGAAGCGCATCTACAAGACGGTGGCCGTGGTGCCGGCGGAAAACGGCGGCTGGCAGGTTCAACTGGATGCCCGCATCCTGAGGTCGCCGGCCAAGGCCGACCTGGTGCTGCCGACCGAGGGGCTGGCCCAGGCCATCGCCGCCGAATGGGATGCCCAGGGTGAGACGGTGAAGCCCGATACCATGCCCATGATGCAATTGGCCTCCACCTGCGTCGACCGGGTGGGGCCACAGCGGGCCACCATCCTGGACGGCACGGCGGCTTACGGCGGGACCGACCTGCTGTGTTACCGCGCCGACCAGCCGGCGGCCCTGGTGGAGCGGCAGGCCAAGGGCTGGCAGCCGCTGCTGGATTGGGCGGCCCTGCGCTACGACGCGCTGCTGCAGGTGACCGCCGGCATCATGCACCGCGCCCAGGACCCGGCGGCGCTGAACGCCCTGAAGCGTGCGCTGGAGGAACTGGACGCCTGGCAACTGACCGGCGTCCAGAACCTGGTGTCGCTGACCGGTTCTCTGGTGCTGGGCCTGGCCGCGTTCGAGGGCCGCATAGACGCCACCCAGATCTTCGACCTGGCCGAACTCGACGAGTCGTTCCAAATCGAGCAGTGGGGCGAGGATGATGAGGCGCGGGAACGGCGGGACGGGTTGAAGGCCGACCTGGTTGCCAGTTTACGTTACCTGGACTTGATCAAGGCCTAACCGTCCGCGTGACGGAAAAGGTTGGAAATGGGGAAACGAACCGCCCTTATATGCAGGTGCGAAATGATTCCGCCGCCCTGCATATAAGGACCCTTGCCCCCATGACCTTCGACCAGCTTGAAGCCAAGATGCGCGCCTCGCTGTCCCAATTCACCGGCCTGGGGGCCAAGGTGAAGTTCGACTTCGGCGGCGATGGCGCCTTGTTCC
Source organism: Azospirillaceae bacterium (assembly GCA_028283825.1). Taxonomy (NCBI): domain Bacteria; kingdom Pseudomonadati; phylum Pseudomonadota; class Alphaproteobacteria; order Rhodospirillales; family Azospirillaceae; species Azospirillaceae bacterium. The sequence continues at coordinate 283,461 of JAPWJW010000003.1, forward strand.
TGGACGCGACCAAGGTGCCCACCGTGTCGCGCGATCCGGTGGACGTGAACACCACGCTGAAAATCTCGCTGGCCGATTTCGTGAAGCTCAGCGAAGGAAAGCTCAGCCCCACCCTGGCCTTCACCTTCGGCAAGCTGAAGGTCCAGGGTGACATGGGCGTCGCGATGAGGCTCGCCTCCATGCTGGATGACTGAGCGGGTCTACGCCGGCTTGATCGCCTGGGCGAATTTGAACAGCCCGCCGGGGTCGACATCCCTCTTCACCTTTTGCAGGTCGCCGTAGTTCTCGGCGTAATAGGCGCTCTGCCAATCCTTCAGCGCCGGGTCGGGGAAGTTCTGGTAGGCGCCGCCCATGGGCGTCAGGCGGCGCACACTGTCATAGAACTGCTGCTGCCAGACCAGGTTGTCCGACACCAGGCTGGGCGGGTCCCTGAGTTCCCACCAGTTGACCTCGCTGGAAAACAGCCAATCGAAGCCACGGTGGACGAAGGCCGTGTCCGTGGGCTTCACCTTGTTCACTTCCCCGCCGACTTGGAAGAACTTGAAGGACGACGGCATGCTGGTGCCCGGCATGGCCCGGGCGGCGGCCATCATGTCCGCGACCGCCTTTTCCGTCAGGTCCGCCGTCTTCAGGAAGACCGATTGCTCCCGGTAAAAATAGGGGAAAGCCTCTTCGGAGAGGAAGTCCTGCCCTTCCCAGTAGGGCAGGTCGGTTTCGATCTGGCGGGGATGGTCCGCCTGCTCCAGCAGGTTGCCGAACAGTTCCTTCAGGGATGGTGTTCCCTTCGTTCCCGTATGAATTTGCCCCATGACGGAAACGACCAGGTCGTTGCCCTGGGCCCGTTGCTCCGGCGTGGGCGGGGTGACGTTTATCTTGCAGCCGAAGCTGGTGGGGGCCTCCTGCAGGCGATGCAGCAGTTCGTACAGCACCCGTTCCTGGTTCTTGCTCCAGGTCAGGATGAACACCGTGACGGACTTCACGTCGTAGGTCTGGAGCGTGAAGCTGGTGTTGACACCGAAATTGCCGCCGCCGCCGCCCTGGCAGGCCCACAGCAGCTTGGGATTGGTGGTGGCGCTGGCGGTCACCTTCTCGCCACCGGCCAGCACCAGGTCGGTGGAGCGCAGCAGGTCCGACCCGATGCCGTAGCGTCGCATGTTGAAGCCGACGCCGCCGCCCAGCAGGAAGCCGGCGGCGCCCACGCCTTCACATCGGCCGTGGGTGATGGTGCGGCCCATGCGTTCAAGCGCCCGATAGACCGCCACGTTGATGGTGCCGCCCTGGATGATGACGCGGTCGCCATCCACCTTGATCTTGGCCATGGGCGACATGTCGATCAGCAGGCCCGAGGTGGTGGAGAAGCCGGCGTAGTTATGGCCGCCGGAGCGAACGGCGAAGGGGGTGTTGGTGTTCTGTGCCCATTTCAGACAGGCGCTGACGTCGGCGTCGTTTTGGCAGCGTGCGATGGCGGCCGGGCGCTGGGAGTAGGACAGATTGTTGACCTGGGAGTAATTGCCGAAATAGGCGTCGTTGGGCAGCACCAGGTCGCCCGTCAGCGCCCGCGCCAGGTCGGACCACGCCCCTTTGCTCAGCACGCGGGGCAGCGGATGCAGTTCCACGCCCGGGTCGGCCAACAGCTGCTGCGCCTTGGCCGGCAGGCTGGCCCCCACCACCAGGGCGCCCAGCCCCTTCAGGATCGACCGCCGGGCCGTCGCTGTTTCGAACACCATTTGCCACACTCCATATGTGTATAGTGCGGCTAGTTATTCTCCTATTTGTATATGTCGCGCAAGGGGCTTTGCCCTTCCATTCCTATCGCTTCAGGCTGAGCCAGACATTGTGCCCGTCGTGGAAGGCCTGGACGTCCACCGTATCGCCCGCCATCAGTTCCATGGGCCGGCGCGGCAGGTACAGCCCCACCTGCCAGCCCGAGGCGTCGGTTGGCGTCAGGGGGCTGTTCTCGAACTCCACCCCATCCCACAGCTTCAGCCATATCCATTGCAGCAGGCCCACGGCGCGGCCGTCGCGGATGACGGGCAGGGACAGGCCGCCCCGCCAGGGCCGGCCGGGCTGGGGATCGGTTAAATCGACCGCCACGGCCTGGAAGGGCTCGGACAGGGCGGTGAAATCCACCACGCGCTCCAGCCGGACGGCGCGTGGTGCCAGCCGGTTGAAGTCCGACAGGTCGAAACCGGCGGCCTCATCCACGAAGAAGGTGCGTTCCAGCACCGGGCTGTCGGCCAGCAGGGCGCGCACGCCGCCCGCCTGGGGGATCATGCGGGCATCGGTTGCCAGCAGGCGGTCCTTGGCATCGCGCACCGTTGGCAGCACCCGCTCCGACAGCAGGTCGCTGGACAGGATCTCCGACAGCAGCAGGTCGGCCGGGCGGGGCAGGTCCACGCCCGCGGCCAGGGCCGTCGATGGCTTGGCGATGACGGTGACGCGGTCGGCATAGCCGTTGGCGGCGATGATGCCGCGCGCCACCTCGGCGACGGCGGGGTTCGCTTCGCAGGTATAGACATGGGCCGCCCCGGCGCGGGCGGCCATCATGGCCAGGATGCCGGACCCGGTGCCGATCTCCAGCACCAAATCGCCGGGTCGCACGGCGGCGCGGATGGCCGCCTCATAGGCACGGTTGCGCGCCGCGTCGTTCATCATGGGAACATGCCAGCGCGGTGTCAGCGCCGTGCGCAGCTTGTTCAGCTGTAGTTCCGCCTCGATGAAGTCCGGCCTCAGATCCAGGGCGGCTTCGGCATGGACCGCGGCCTCCGCCAGGCGGCCCAGGTCACGCAGGGATGCCGCCAGGTTGAAGCGGTTGATGGCGTCGTCCGGTTCCGCCGCCACGGCGCGGGCGAAACTTTCCGCCGCCTCGTTGGCATGGCCCAGCTTCTGGTGGCACAGGCCGATGTTGAAGTCGCGGCCGCGCCAGGTGGGGTCCAGGCTGACGGCCTTGCGGAAGGCGTCCAGCGCCTCTTTCCATAGGCCCAGATGCTTGCGCACCGTGCCCAGGTTCCAATGCACGGCCGAGGCGCGCGGCATCTGGCGCGCCACATCGCGGTAGACGGTCTCCGCCTCCGCCCAGCGGCCGTTGTTCTGGTGGTCCACGCCGATGGCGAACAACTCTTGCGCCGAGATGGCGGGGGCTGCGGGCGTGGCGGGCTTGGCGGCGGATTTCGGCGGGGGCTTGGCCATGGATCAGGGCGTCAGGCTGTGGCCGAAACGATGGGTCCAATCACCGCCGGGGCAGGCCAGGCCATCGCCCGCCTTGCAGAAGTGATTGGTATAGGCTGTGAACTCCGCCCGTCCCACCACCCGGTCCAGGGGCACGAAGCCCAGGTCGGGATAGGGGAAGCGGCTATCCTGGCTGTTGTCGCGGTTGTCGCCCATCAGGAAGACGGCGCCGGCGGGCACGGTATAGACACCGGTATTGTCGGCCGGCACTTCACGGTCGCGCTGTAGGACGGCGTGGGATGCCAGCGTGCCGTCATCGGCCGGCAGTTCCTCGACATATTCGGTGACGTGCATCACCCGGCCCTGGTCGTCCCGGTAATCATAGGCGCCGGTTTCATGGCGGGCCACCAGCGCCCCGTTCAGCACCAGGCGGCCATGGACCAGTTGCACCGTGTCGCCCGGCAGGCCGATGACGCGCTTGACCAGTGCGTCACGGGTGCCCTCGGGCTTCAGCACGACGATATCGCCCCGCCGGGGCAGGGAGCCCAGCACGCGGCCATTGGGAACGAGGCCGGCGGGCAGCGCGATGTCCGTTGAGTGGCGGCTGTAGCCATAGGCGTATTTGGCGGCGAAGAAATGATCCCCCACCGCCAGGGTGGGCAGCATGCTTTCCGATGGGACGTAGTAATTGGCGAAGGCCAGGCTTCGGAAAGACAGCACGCAGACCGCCCAGATCAGCAGGAACCGTCCCCATTCCAGTGCGCGCCGCATGCGTTTTCTCCCCAAAGGCCATCCATCGGTTGCCACGATCCAGCGGCCGGCAACCACAGCGTGGATGATGGGCCAGCGACCCCATCCTTGTCCATGATACCGTTGGCGATCATGTGCCGGAACCGTCGGCCCCGCGGCGGCGTTGGCGCTAGGCCGAGGTGCCGCTATACCGTTGCGGCGCTGACCGATCCGGAGCCTTGCCGCCATGCCTGACCCCACCATCCCTGAATCCAGGCCCATCCATCCCGACGGTGCCAGCCGCATCGCGACGCACGTCACCCTGCATGGCCGGGTGCAGGGTGTGTTCTATCGCAACTGGACGGTGGACCAGGCGCTGGGCCTGGGGCTGGACGGCTGGGTGCGCAACCGCAACGACGGTACGGTGGAGGCGGTGTTCGCCGGCACGCCGCACGCGGTGGCGGACATGGTCACCCGCTGCCGGCGCGGGCCACCGCACGCGGTGGTGACGGACGTGGACGCGAAGCCGGTTGCCGACCCCGGCGCTACCGGATTCCACAAGCTGCCGACCGTATAAAGACCAACGGCACGGGAAAGCCCGTGCCGTTGAGGAAGGTGCCGACGTGTGCGGAACAAGAAAAACTCAGACCGCCGCCTGTTGCCGGGCTTCGTTGGGATCGCGCAGCACGTAGCCGCGGCCCCAGACGGTTTCGATGTAGTTGCTGCCGTCCGTGGCCTGCGCCAGCTTCTTGCGCAGCTTGCAGACGAAGACGTCGATGATCTTCAGTTCCGGCTCATCCATCCCGCCGTAGAGATGGTTCAGGAACATCTCCTTCGTCAGGGTGGTGCCCTTGCGCAGCGAGAGCAGTTCCAGGATGCCGTATTCCTTGCCCGTCAGGTGCAGGGGCTGGCCGCCGACCTCCACCGAACGGGTGTCCAGGTTCACGGTCAGCGGGCCGGTGCGGATGACGCTGTCGGAATGACCCTTGCTGCGGCGGACGATGGCCTGCATGCGGGCCAGCAGTTCGCGCTTGTCGAAGGGCTTGGTCAGATAGTCGTCGGCCCCGAAGCCCAGGCCCTTCAGCTTGGCGTCCAGTTCCGTCAGACCCGACAGGATCAGGATGGGGGTAGCCACGCGGGCGGACCGCAGGCGGCGCAGGACCTCATACCCGTCGATGTCGGGCAGCATCAGGTCCAGGATGATGATGTCGTAATCATAGAGCTTCCCGATCTCCAGCCCATCTTCGCCGAGATCGGTGATGTCCACGATAAAACCTTCGGACTTGAGCATCAGTTGGATGCTCTTGGCCATTGAGGGATCGTCTTCTACGACCAGCACTCTCATGGGCGTCTTCCTTGAAAGAGGTGTAGTCTCAAGGGCGCGGGACATTAACTGCCGACTAGGTTAACAGATGCTGCGGCATTATGCTACGCGGGTAAGGCTATCCTTTAGCTAGCCCACCCGTTGTGGGCGCGACCTTCCGGCGTGTGCGCCGTGATAAGCGTTCCGGGGCCGTAACGGCTTGATTTTGGTGGATGTTAAGGGTGTCGCCCATGGTCCTGTTGCACGATCCCAGCGTTCTGATCCCCGAGATCGACGCGATCACCCCCTTCAAGATCTTTGGGCGTGTGTCATCTGTGCTGGGCATGCTGGTGGAGGTCGGCGGGGTGGAGCGCCGCCTGTCCATCGGCGGGCGCTGCCGCGTCATCTCGCGCGGGGGGCGCGCCGTGCCGTGCGAGGTGGTGGGCTTCCGCAATGGCAAGGCCCTGCTGCTGCCCTTCGGCACGCTGGAGGATATCGGCCTGGGCTGCCGGGCGGAGGTGGCGGAAGGCCAGCCGGAAATCCATCCCACGCCGGCCTGGCTGGGTCGGGTGATCAACGCCCTGGGCGAACCGCTGGACGGTAAGGGCCCTCTGCCCATGGGGCCGCTGGGCAATCCCATCAAGGCCGCCCCGCCCCAGGCCAGCACGCGCAAGCGGGTGGGGGAGAAGATCGACCTGGGCGTCCGCGCCATGAACACCTTCCTGTCCTGCTGCCGCGGGCAGCGCATGGGCATCTTCGCCGGTTCCGGCGTCGGCAAGTCGGTGCTGATGTCCATGCTGGCGCGCTACACTGCCGCCGGCGTCACCGTCATCGGGCTGATCGGCGAACGCGGGCGCGAGGTGCAGGAGTTCATCGAGGACGACCTGGGCGAGGAAGGCCTGGCCCGCAGCGTGGTGGTGGTGGCCACCAGTGACGAGCCGCCGCTGATGCGCCGCCAAGCGGCCTATATGACCTTCGCGGTGGCGGAGCATTTCCGCGACCAGGGCCAGGACGTGCTGTGCATGATGGACAGTGTCACCCGCTTCGCCATGGCCCAGCGCGAGATCGGCCTGTCGGCGGGGGAGCCGCCGACCACCAAGGGCTATCCGCCCACCGTGTTCGCCGAACTGCCCCGCCTGCTGGAACGCGCGGGGCCGGGCGCGGGCGACGGTACCATCACCGGCCTGTTCACCGTGCTGGTCGACGGCGACGACCATAACGAGCCCATCGCCGACGCCGTGCGCGGCATCCTGGACGGCCACATCGTCATGGAACGCCGCATCGGGGAGCGCGGGCGTTTTCCCGCCATCAACATCCTGCGCAGCGTGTCGCGCACCATGCCCGACTGCAACACGGAGGAGGAGAACCAGCTGGTCACCGCCGCGCGGCGCTTCATGTCCTCCTACGCGGATATGGAGGAGATGATCCGCCTGGGCGCCTACCGCAAGGGCAGCGACCCCATGGTGGACCGCGCCATCGAACTGAACCCGCATATCGAGGGTTTCTTGCGCCAAGGCCGGCACGAACGCAGCGACCTTGCCACCGGCTACGCGCAATTGCAGGCCATCCTGAACGGCGCCAGTTGGCCCATCGGCTGAGGTAGCGGGCGATGAAAAGCCTGAAGACCCTGATCCGGCTGCACAAGAACGAGGTGGACGAAAAGCGCCGCCGCCTGACGCAGTTGCGTGAGCGGGAGGAGGAACTGACGGAACGCCGCCGCCAGTTCGAGGAACAGGTGGAGGTCGAGCGCAAGCTGTCCGGCACCTCGCTGGACCTGTCCTTCACCATCGCCGCCTACCTGAAGCAGGCCAAGATCCAGCGCAATGCCCTGGAACAGGCCAAGCACCAGTTGCATGCCCTGATCGTGGAGGCGGAGGAGGAACTGGCCACCGCCTTCCAGGAACTGAAGCGCTTCGAGCTGGCGGAGGAGGAACGCATCCGCCAGGAGAAGGCCGAGTTCGCCCGCAAGGAGGCCCTGATGCTGGATGAGATCGCCGCCCAGCGCCACACGCGCCAGCACGAGGGCGATTTCGGCGAGGAGTGAACCGGACGGAGTCCGCGTAATGGTGAGGTTTCCGACCCTTCTGATACTGCTGTCGTGCGCGGCCGCCCCGGCCTGTGTCCGTGTCAAACCCGTCTCCTTCGCCATCAGGAGCGTGCATGTCGATCAGGCCGGCATCTGGTAGGAAAAGTCGGATGGGGACGAGACGCGCGAGACCTGCGCCCGCTTCCACCTGACCGACAGGGCGGCCACGCGCTGGTTCGCCAAGGCGAAGGAAGTGACCGAGCATGCCTGGCGGGAGGAACTGGATTGGACCCAGTGCTTCGCCAAGGGCACGCTGACCACGGCGGATGGAAAGACCTACACCTGGGACCTGGATCGGTCGGGCCGGGGGCAGGTCCATGTTTCGGGTGAGGTCTCGGCCTATCTCTCGGGGGCCGAACTGCCCTTTGATGCCCGGTGACAACCTTGCGGCCCAGCGTCACGCCGGGCGAAAGGGGGACGACTTCCGGCGCGAAACCCGTGACAAGAAGGACAGCGGGTTGGTGGCCGGAGGGTGGCGTGATGAAATGGGTGTGTGGGATTCTGGTGGTGTTGGCGTGCGCCGGGGCGGAGGCCAAGCCCACGTCCTTCACCGTGCGCGGCGTGCATGTCGAGAAGGACGGCCTGTGGGGTGGCCAGTCGGGCGGTGCCGAGACACCGGAGAAATGCGCCCACTTCCGCCTTTCCGGTGAGGCGCTGCTCCACTGGTTCCGTCAGGCGAATGAGGTTGGCGTGCAGGCCTGGCGTCAGGACGTCGGGCAGACCAGCTGTTTCGCCAAGGGCACCCTGACCACGACCAAGGGTGAGACCTATAATTGGGTGCTCGACCGGTCGGGCCAGGCCCGGGTGCATACCTCCGCCACCACCTCGGTCTACCTGTCGGGTCCGGAACTGCCGTTCGCCAGTAACTAATTGAAATCGTCGGGGTGGGGCCCCAGGCGGCCCCTGGGATCGTCCAGGCCGGCGATGCGGGCGTGGTCGGCCTCATCAAGGCGGAAGTCGAAAATCGCGATGTTCTCGCGGATGCGGTGGGCGGTGGCCGATTTGGGGATGGGGCTGAGGCCCAAATCCAGGTGCCAGCGCAGTGCGATCTGCGCCGGCGTGCGTTCGTGCTTGTGGGCGATGTCGCGCAACACCGGATCGTCCAGCAAACGGCCCTGGCCCAGGGGGCTCCAGCACTGGGTGGCGATGCCGTGGTCGGCGTGGAAGGCGCGTAGTTCGCGCTGTTGGAAGCGGGGGTGCAGTTCCACCTGGTTCACCGCCGGGACCACGCCCGTTTCGTCCATCAGGCGGGTCAGCTGAAGGGGCGTGAAGTTGGACACGCCGATGGACCGCGCCTTGCCGCCGTCACGCAGGCCGATCAGCGCCCGCCAGGTTTCCACATAGCGGTTCATGGCCGGGGTGGGCCAGTGGATGAGGTAGAGGTCCACGGCATCCAGGCCCAGCCGGCCCAGGCTTTCGTCCAACGCCGCCGCCGGCCGCGCCGTCCCGTGGCCGTCGTTCCACAGCTTGGTGGTGATGAAGATTTTGCCGCGGGGGATGGCTGTGCGCCGCAGGCCGGCGCCCACACCCGGTTCATTGCGGTAGATGGCGGCCGTGTCCACCAGGCGATAGCCCGCCTCCAGCGCGATGGCCACGGCCGGGGTGCATTGGGCATCCGGCATGGGCCAGACGCCCAGGCCCAGCTGGGGCATGGCATGGCCGTCGTTCAGGATCAGGGTGGGTTGCTCGGTCATGCGCGGATCCGGCCTGGCTGGAAATCTTAACCAAGATGGTTCGCCTGGTCTGAGGGGCAAGGGCCCTTAGATACGGGTCGCCGGCATGACGCCGCCGCCGGACGCCTGCTGCTGGGCATGCTCGACCCAGCCGTGGGCGCCCGTCTGGAACGCCAGGGTGCCGCTATAACCCACAGCCATCAGGCTGTTGCTGTAGATGCTGTGCAGTTCCCGCGTCAGATCGCTGGGCAGCAGCTTGCGGGTGCGGATCACCATGTCGAACCGGCCCGTCCAGATCAGGCCGTCCAGCTGCATGGCGCCTAGCTGGGACAGTTGCAGGTCGATCAGGAAACGGCGCAGGACCTTGGGCGGCCGGGGGCCGCTGACGGCGGCCTCTTCATCCTCATCCTCGTCGTTCACGGCGCGGACATGGACCTGCAGGCGCCCCACCTCATCCCCGAAGGGCACGGCGTAGGTGCGCCATCCCTCCTTGCTGGGCTCCGCCGCCTGGGCGGCGATGCTGTTGAAGTCGTCCGTCAGCCGGGCGGACAGGCGGCCGCGTCCGGCCTTGCTCAGGGTGGACATGGCCTCGCCCCCCAGCCAGCCGCTGGCGTCGCCACCACGCAAGGCCGCCAGGAACACCACCAGCGTCTTGGTCAACTGCGGCGTGGGGCGGGGCAGCACGCTGTCGATCAGCTGGTGGGCCAGGGCGGGGTTGCTGGCGGCGATGACGGCCAGGGCCTCGCGCAGCGCCGGCCAGTCGCGGCCGCGCAGCGGATCGACGGCGGGCGGCACGGCATCCAGATCCTGCGCCGGGGCGGCGGCGGGGGCCAGTTCCACCTTGGTGCCGACGGGCAGGTCGGTGCGGGCCTGCAGCAGGAAGGTCCCCCGGGGCGTCTCCACCACCGGCTGGCCTGATCGGGTCAGGGCGACCACGGTGCCCTTGATGGTGGCCAGGGCGGGGGGCTGGTCCTTGGGTGCCAGGATGGGCGGCAGGGCGGTGTCCGGCTGGGCCGGGTCGGTCGCCATCTCCGGGGTCGGCACGGCCGCATCCGGCCGCTGGATGGAGACCAGGGTGAAGCTGAGGGTCTGGCCTGGGCTGGGATTGGCCGGCGCGTGCAGGGGGGAGGTGTAGGCACCGGCGGCGGGTGCCGCCGTCGCGGTCGGGCCGGTGGCGTCCGTGAGTGCCGCCGCCTGGGGCGCCAGGGCGCCGGGCAACATGCTGACGGCCGGCGTCATGCCGAGCCCCCGGGGCACGTTGGCGCCCTGGGGGGAGGACGGATCGGGTGCCGCCCCTGAAAGCGGCGTGCCGCCACCCATGGCCGGCGACGGACCGCCTTGGCCGGTGGGCATGGCCAAGGGCGGCGAAGCGGGCGGTGAAGCGCCAGGCGGGGACGCGTTGATCGGGAACGCCCCCGGTGTCGGGTTGGGCGCCCCCATCGATGGCATGGCGGGAACCGTGCCTGGGGTTGTGGCACCCGGTCCGGCGGGCGTCATGGTGGCTGGGGACGGCGTGCCGCTTGCCGGAACGGGGGAAAAAGGGGCGGTGGTGCCGGAGGGCAGGCCGGTTCGCACGAAGCCGGGGCGGGCGTTCAGGAACAGGCTGCCCGGGACGAAGGGCGTCTCATCCACCACCGGCCGGACCAGGCCGGATGCGCTGGACGGCGTGCCGGCCGTGGCGGCGTTGGCGGCGGCGGATTTGGCCGCCAGGTCGGGCAGCAGGCCTGGATCACCCAGCGCCGCCAACAGCGCCGCGGCGCGGCCAATGGGCGGTGCCGGGACTTGGGGCGGCGTTTGCGCCGTCGCCGCCGGGGATGTGGTGGTCGGTGCGGCTTGTGGAGAGGTTGATGGCGCGGCGGACGCCAGGTCGTCCGGTGTCACCATGGGCGGGGACGCCGGCGGCAGCGTGCTGGTGGGCGAAGAGTTCGTCGGGGCCGGCGTGGGCGTAGAGGGCCCGAAGTTGGCGGGCACGCCCAGGCCGGGCTTGGTCCCGGTGGCTGCCTGCCCGCCGCTGGGCAACAGGTCGGGCAACAGGTCGGCCAGCGACGGTGGGTTGTCGTCTGCCGGGCTGGGCGTCAGGCCGTCCGTGGCGTTGGCCAGCACATCACTTGTGAGGGCCGGTAGCCCTGCCGCGGGGGGGGCGCCGCCTTGGCTGGTGGATGCGCCGGAACTGGCGCTGGAATTGGCGGGCGGCGTCGGTGTCTGGCTGTTGGATTGCCGCGGCGTGTCGTCGGTCAGGTCGGGTTGGTCGCCGGTGTCGCCCTGGGCGCCGACGATAAGACCCAGGCCCAAGCCTTGACTGATCGTCGATGGATTGGCGGTGGCGGCGGTTGTCGGCGCGCTTTGGCTGGTGCTGGCCGGCGGTGGGCTCAGCATCACGGCGGCCAGCGTGGTGCCCACTTGCAGCGTCGGCAGGCTGGCCGCCGGCTGCGGCACGGTCGCCTGGGCCGGAACCTGGGTTTGGGGTTGCGCCTGGGCGGTGGCTGCCGTCTGCTGAGTATTGCCGCTGGTGGCTGGCGTCTGGGTGGCCGCCGCCTGCGCCAGCACCGTGGCGGTGGTGGCGGCACCCGTCGTCTGCGCCGGGATTTGCAGGGTCAGCGGCCGGTCGGTGGGCAGCGCCTGCTCCGTGCGCACCTGCACGTCGCCGGCGGCGGTGCGCACGGTGGCCTGGTTGCCCTGCTGGTCCGTCACCATGCCGCTGACGGCCAAGGCTCGCGTCAGGCCGGCCAGCTTGTCGGGCAGTTGCAGCACCGTCACCTGGCCGACAACGGACGCCCCGGCGCCCGCCCCCGCCTGGGCGGCGTTCCCGGTCGGCACGGACGGGGCGGGGATGTTGCTCATGGATAGCGACCCATCCCCTCCGCCACGCCGGATCAGCCCCCCAGGTTCAGCCGGTTGGCCACGTTTTCGATGTCGTGCGCGGCGTCAGACGTGGGGAAACGCACGAACAGGGGCGACTGGTTGCGGATGGCCTCGCGCACCTTGGCGTCGCGCCGGACGATGCCGCCCAGCTTGGGCGACATTTTCAGATAGCGCTGGCAGACGGTCAGCAGCTTCTCATACGTCTTTTCACCCAGCGCCTTGCTGTCGGCCATATTGATGACCACCCGCAGGTCGGCCATGGGGTTGGCCTGGTAGCTGAGCTTCAGGAAGGCGTAGGCGTCGGTGATGGAGGTCGGCTCGTCCGTCGTCACCACCAGGGTGGTGCCGGCGGGGCCGGAGAAGGTGCGGACCATGCGGTCCACGCCGGCACCCAGGTCGATGACCACCCAGTCATAGTTGCGGGCCACGTCCGACAGCTCGGTGCGCAGCTGGGTCAGCCGTGCCGGGGGCAGGTTGGCCAGTGTGCCGGTGCCGGAACGGCCGGCGATGATGTCGAACCCGCCCTCGGGGAAGCGTTGGGCCGCCCCTTGCAGGGTCACCATGCCGTCGATCACCTGGCCCAGGTCGCGCTTGGGCATCAGGCCCAGCTGGATGTCCACGTTGGCCAGGCCCAGATCGCCGTCGAACAGCAGCGTGCGCTTGCCGGTGCGCGCCAGGGCGTGTGCCAGGGTGACGGAGAAGAAGGTCTTGCCCACGCCACCCTTGCCGCTGGCCACCGCGATGACGTTCTGGCGGCGCAGGGGGGTGACGTTGTCGGCGGTGGCCGCGTTGGGGGAACCGGTCGGGGAGAGAAGGTCGTTCATGCGTGGGTCCCCGTTTGCTTGGCGCGGCGTTCGGTGGTCTCGGTGCCGGGCATCATCAGGCGGGCGAGCGATAGGGGTGACAAGGCGGTCAGGCCTTCGGCGGCGCGTGGGCTGGCGCTGGCGTCGCACAGGGCCAATCCGGCCTCGTGCGCGGCGGTCAGCATGCTGCCCAGGCGGCGGGCCATGTCCAGGCGGGTGGTCAGCAGGCGGCGCACACCCAGCGCGCGGAAGGCGCGGGCCATTTCCGCCGCTTCCACCGGGTCCATGCCGGCGGGCAGGACCAGCACGGGTTCGATGTCGGCGGCCACCAGGAAGTCGCGCAGGTCGTTCAGATCGGCCTGGCTGTAGGGGTTGCGGCCGGCACTGTCGACCAGCACCTGTTCCGCCCCGCGGTGCACGTCCAGCGCATCGGCCAGGGCCAGCGGATCCTCCACCGTCATCAGGCGCAGCTTCAGCACGCGGGTGAAGGCGGCCAACTGGTCGATGCCGCCGGCGCGCACGGTGTCGGTGGAGATCACGCCCACCGGCCGGCCTTTCAAGGCGGCGCGGGCGCACAGCTTGGCCACCGTCAGCGTCTTGCCCGCACCCGGCGGGCCCACCAGCATCAGCGGCCGGGGGAAGCGCCCCTCCGGCAGGGGCTGGAAATCGAAGACGGCCTCAAGGGCGGCGGCCAGCAGGGTCTGGGCGTCCTTGGCGTCGAAATCGGCGATGCTGTCCATCAGCCGCTGGTTCAGGTCGGCGGGTAGGCCGTGGCGGAACAGGATGTCCGTCACCTGGTCGGCGGGGTCGGGGGCCAGCGGGTCGGGATAGCGGTCATTGAGGCCGGGCATGCCGGGCCCGGGGATGGATTCCTCCACCGCCGCGGTCACCCGGACACCCACACCCTCTTCCTCGCGCGTGGCGACGATGATCGCGTCATCTCCCAGCACCTCCCGCACGAGGCGCATGGCCTCGCCCATGGTGGGCGCGTGAAAGGACTTCAGCCGCATGATTGTCCTGCCCGATGGGCCATACCCACTCCACCTCCCGCGAGACCCGCCCCCGCGGGTCCGGCACCGTCGCCGCCACGGTTGCACCCACCGTCGCGGCATCCTGAAAACATCACCATCCTGAATACTATAAGGATCGGGTTTCGACTGCCCTGATCCAACTCAGCGTGCCTGCGCGTTAACCAATGCGGCGATGTTCATGCTTGTCTGCCGCCAAAATGGCAAATGCGTCAAGGTCCCAAGGATGGCATTTTATCGGAACCGTTGCATCAGACATAAGGGTCTTCGGGTGACGGTTCCGGGCACCCGTGGCTTTTACACCGCTTATGCTTAATTTTGCGTTAGCCATGACGGATCGCCGGCCGCCTTTTTCCCCCGTGCGGCGGGGCGCGCCGGCTTACACCTGCCCCCCCTTACACCTGCCCCAGCGTCTTGATCTTGGCCTTGGGGTGGATCTCGTTCTGCGACATGACGGCGGTGGCGGGGCGGAAGCGCTCGATGATCGACCGCACGAAGGGTCGTACGCCGGGGCTGGTCAGCAGCACGGGCGATTCCCCCATCATGGCCTGGCGGTCATAGACCTGGCGCACGGCGGTGATGAACTGCTGCAGCCTTGATGGCGCCATGGCCAGATTGCGCTCGTCGCCTTCGCCCACGATGGATTCGCCGAACGCCTGCTCCCACTCCGGCGACAGGGTGATGAGGGGGATGTAGCCCTGGTCGTTGGTGTGGCTGTCGGAGATCTGGCGGGCCAGGCGGGCGCGCACATGCTCGGTGATCTGGGTGATGTTGCGGGTGTAGCCCGTCGCCTCCGACACACCTTCCAGGATGGCGGACAGGTCGCGCACGGAGATGCGTTCCCCCAGCAGGCTTTGCAGCACGCGTTGCAGGGCGCCCACGCCGATCTGGCCGGGGATGACGTCGGCCACCAGCTTCTGCTGGTCCTTGCTCATCTCATCCAGCAGCTTCTGGGTTTCGGCGTAGGACAGCAGGTCCGCCATGTTGTCGCGCACCACCTCGGTCAGGTGGGTGGTCAGCACGGTGGGCGGGTCGACCACGGTGAAGCCCTTGAACAGTGCCTCTTCCCGGTAGGCCGGCTCGATCCACATGGCGGGCAGGCCGAAGGTGGGCTCCGTCGTCATCTCGCCGGGCAGGTGGATGGGCTCGCCGCGCGGATCCATGCACAACAGCATGTTGGGGCGCACGTCGCCGCGGCCGGCCTCGATCTCCTTGATGCGGATGACGTAGCTGTTGGGCGGCAGCTGCAAATTGTCCTGGATGCGCACGGCCGGCATGATGATGCCGATCTCGCTGGCCAGCTGGCGGCGCAGGCCCTTGATCTGGTCGGTCAGGCGGTGGCCGGCGTCGGTATTGATCAGCGACAGCAGGCCGTAGCCCAGTTCCAGGCGGATGAGGTCGATGGCCAGGGCGGTGGAGATGGGCTCCTCCGGGGCGGGCGCCGGCGGGCCGCCGGGCGCGCCCGGCGTGGTCATGGCCTCCGCCTTTTCCATGTCGTCCGCCTTGGCCTTGCGCAGGCGGGGCAGGTAATAGGCGCCGGCGAACAGCGCCACGGCCAGCGAGATGAAGGGCAGGAAGGGCAGGCCCGGCAACAGGGCCAGCGCGCACAGCAGGAAGGCGCTGAGGCCCATGGCCGACGGGTAGAAGCTCAACTGCCCGAACAGCGCCTTGTCGGCCGACCCGCTCTGGCCCGACTTCGACACCATCAGGCCGGCGGCCAGGGAGACGATCAGCGCCGGGATCTGGCTGACCAGGCCGTCGCCGATGGTCAGCTGGGTATAGGTCGAACCGGCCTTCAGGAACGTCATGTTCTTCTGGCCGATGCCGATGATCATGCCGACGACGACGTTGATGAAGGTGATGACCATGCCGGCGACGGCGTCGCCACGCACGAACTTGGATGCGCCGTCCATGGCGCCGAAGAACTGGCTTTCGTCCTCCAGATCCTTGCGGCGACGCTTGGCTTCCGCCTCATCAATCAGGCCGGCGGACAGGTCGGCGTCGATCGCCATCTGCTTGCCGGGCATGCCGTCCAGGGTGAAGCGCGCCGCCACTTCGGCGATACGGCCGGAACCCTTGGTGATGACGGTGAAGTTCACCATCACCAGGATGGCGAACACCGTCACGCCGATGATGAAGTTGCCGCCCATGATGAAGCCGCCGAACGCCTGGATGACGTGGCCGGCGGCCTGGGTCCCTTCATGCCCATGTCCCAGGATCAGCCGGGTGGACGCCATGTTCAGCGCCAGGCGCAACATGGTGGACACCAGCAGGATGGTGGGGAAGGAACTCATCTCCAGCGGCTTCTGGATGCTGAGCACCGTCATCAGGATCAGGACGGAAAAGGTGAAGGAGACGGCGAGGCCGAAATCCAGCAGGAAGGTGGGCAGCGGGATGACCAGCATGACCAGGATGGTCACGATGCCCAGCGCGAACAGGATCTCCGTCCGCTTCAGCAACGCAGGACCCGCCGTCCGCGCGTTGCCGAACAACGTCAGAAGCGGATTGCTGGATGTGCCGGGCGCTGCGGTCTGGTCAGCCATGATCCTCGTTTCCGGTCAGGTATAAGCCCCTACCCGGCTTCTCTTTACATCGCCGCGCGGTCAAGCTCGCCGCCGGCCGGCGGCGGCACGGCGACGCCTTCGTCGCTGTACTGCTTCAGCTTGTTGCGCAGGGTGCGGATGGAGATGCCCAGGATATTGGCGGCATGCGTCCGGTTGCCCAGGGTGTGGCTGAGGGTGTCGATGATCAGGTCGCGTTCCACGTCCGCCATGCTGCGCCCCACCAGGCCGGCCGTGCCGGAGGCGCTGGCTTCGCCCGCCGGTACGGCCGGCTGGGCCGCAGCGGTGGCGCGGGCGGCGACCGGGGCCACGGTGCTGTAACCCGGAGTGGGGGCCGCCGGTTCCGCGCCGGTCAGCAGGATGGCGTCGGTGCCGATCTCCGTGCCGCGCGACAGCAGCACGGCACGATGCATGGTGTTTTCCAGCTCACGCACGTTGCCGCGCCAGCGGTGGCCCTGCAGCAGGGTCAGCGCCTCCGCGTTCACCGTACGCTGCGGTAGGCCGTTGGCCTCGGAGTACTTGGCGGCGAAATGCTGGCACAGGATGGCGATGTCGGCCGGCCGTTCGCGCAGGGGCGGCAGGGGCAGGTTCACCACGTTCAGGCGGAAGTACAAATCCTCGCGGAAGCGGCCGGCCCGCACCTCTTCCTCCAGGAAGCGGTTGCTGGTCGCCAGCACGCGGATGTCCACCTTCACCGGCTGGGTCCCGCCCACCCGGTCGATCTCCCGCTCCTGGATGGCGCGCAGCAGCTTGGCTTGCAGGCGGATGTCCATTTCCGAGATTTCGTCCAGCAGCAGGGTGCCGCCGTTGGCTTCCTCAAACTTGCCGACGCGCCGTGCCACGGCGCCGGTGAAGGCGCCCTTCTCATGGCCGAACAACTCGGATTCCAGCAGGTTTTCCGGAATGGCGGCGCAGTTGACCGAGACGAACACCGCATTGGCCCGGCGGCTCTTGCGGTGGATGTAGCGGGCCATCAGCTCCTTGCCGGTGCCGGATTCGCCGGTGATGAGGACGGAGGCGTCGCTGGGCGCGATCTGGTCGGCCAGGCGCAGCACGCTGCCCATGGACGGATCGCGGCTGACGATGGCGTGGCTTTCCTCCGCCACCGCCTCCAGCACGGCGGCGATCAGCTGCGCATCGGGGGGCAGGGGGATGTATTCCTTGGCGCCGGCGCGGATGGCCTTCACCGCGGCTTGCGCGTCGGTCGCGACACCGCAGGCCACCACCGGCACGGTGATGCGTTCGGCCTTAAGCGCGTCGATCAACATGCCGACATCCAGCTTGACGTCGATCATCACCAGGTCAGCGCCCTGGCCGCCGCGCAGTGCCGTCATGGCGCCGCTGATGCTGTCGGTATGGGCGACCTTGGCGCCTTTCTGGAGCGCGATCTTGCCCGCCGCCGTGATGTAGCCTTCCAGCGTCCCTACGATCAGCAACCGCATCGCTCAAAACCCCTCGAAATCAGGCGCGTCCCAACTTTAGGATGACGTGCCCTGGTCTCATTCATAATGGTTCAGCCGCAGTTCCGGCGGCAGGACCGTATTCATCATCATCTCCAGCCGTCGCGGGTTTTCCTGCCGTGCGATGGAGACGGCGCCCAGCATGAACAGCGTGTCCACGATGACCTGGGCGTCGGTGTTGCGTTCCAGTTTCCCCGCCAGCGGCGCCAGCGCCATGTTGCCGAACAGCGCGCCGTAAAAGGTGGTCAGCAGGGCGATGGCCATGGCCGGGCCGATGGCGGCCGGATCCTGAAGGTTGCCCAGCATCTGCACTAGGCCCACCAGCGTGCCGATCAGGCCCATGGCGGGTGCGACCTCCGACGCGCGGCGCAGCACGGCGGCGGCGTGGCGCGACCGGGCCTGCTGCGCCTCGATCTCCGTGCGCAGGATGCGCTCCACATCCTCCGCCGCCATGCCGTCCACCACCAGGTCGATGGCGCGGGCCTGCAAGGGCTCCACCCCCTTGTCCTTCAGCAGCGGCTGCAAGGTCAGCGGCCCGTTGCGCCGCGCCGCCTCCGCCATCTGCAGCACATAACCCGAGACGTCGGCGATATCGGCCACCGGCCGGGTCAGCGCGCGCACCAGCATGCGGCGGCAGGCGCCCAGATCCTCACGCGCGAACGACACGACGGTGACGGCGATGGTGCCGCCCACCACGATCATCAGCGATGGCGCGTTGATGAAGGCGCGGGCATGGCCGCCGAAGGCCAGCGCCGATAATACCAGGGCGAAGCCGGCCGCCAGGCCCAGCACGGTGGTGAGGTCCAGCCCGTGGCGCACCCGCACCGGTTCCGGCAGCGGCGCCGGCTTGGCCTTAAGGGGATCGCCCGCAGGACTGCTCACCTCGTTCGCCACCTCCGGCGCCTGGCCGGGCACGGGCGCGGACCGGGCGGTGCCGGTCGCGGTGCCGCCGGCGGCGCGCAGGGTCGGGGAAGGGGGACGGGTGTTCAAGGTACCTTGCTTCCTCAAGCTCTCAGCTGCGTTCGGACTTGATGATTTCCGTCATGGTCACGCCCAGGCGATCTTCCACCACCACCACTTCGCCACGCGCCACCAGGCGGTTGTTGACGTAGATGTCGATGGCCTCGCCCACCTTGCGGTCCAGTTCCACCACGGCGCCGCGGCCCAGCTTCAGCAACTGGCTCACCTGCATGGTGCACTTGCCCAGCACGGCGGAAATCTGCACCGGGATGTCGTAGACGGCTTCCAGATCCTTGACGATGGGGGCGCCATCGGCATCCATCCCCCCTTGATCGAAATCGTCCAGACTCATCGTTCCCTCGTTTCAAGACCCGGTGCTTTCCCGAACCGGGGGCGCCGCCGGCGCCGATCCTCATCGTCACATAACACATTGGCCGGCATGGATGGGGCGGCCGTTTACCACGAAGCCTCAGGTGGGCACCCTGCGCCGGATCATTCCGCCGCCGCGCGCCCATCCTCCAGCGGTTCGGTCAGGTGACCGGCGATGCGATCAATTTCCGCCCAGATGGCGGAGATGTCGCGTTCGGCCCCGCCGTCGCCCCAGTCGGCCCGGCAGTCCAGCTCCCCGGCCTTGGGGTCGGCCACCACCGCCACGGATCCGCCGAAGCCCTGGCGCGCGGCCATTTCCTCGATCTTCTCTTTGATCGGCGCCAGGTAGCTTTCATGCACCCGCACCAGCAGGCGCGGCTCATCCGCCAGTTCGGCCAGGAAGGATGAGACCGTGCCCTCCACCTCCCCCAGGCCGTGGCGCTTGGCCAGGGTGGGGAACAGCTTGCGCACGATGGCCAGCGACAGCCGGGTGGTATCGACCGATCGCTGAATCCGCGCCTTCATGTGGGCGTCCAGCAACTGGGCGATGCCCGCCTGCGCCTTGGCCAACACCTCGGTCAGGGCCTTTTGCGTCTGGTCCGTCCCGGCGGCCACGCCCTCGGCATGGCCCTGGGCGTAGGCGCCCTCGCGCGCGATCTTCACCTGCTGCTGCAACTCGGCCAGGGTGAAGGTGGGTTCGGGCGGCGGTGGGGGCGGGGGCGGCGGTTCCGGCGGCCGCTCGGGTTCGGCCACGGCCTCGGGCACGGCCACCTCGACCCGGCGGCCTTCCGGGTCGAAGGAGTTGTCGAACAGGAACCTGCGGATGTTGGTCATAAGCTCACGTCCGCGCTCAATTTTCCTGGTACAGCCAGTTGCGGATGATGGACACCGCCTCTTCCGGATGCTTCTCGACGATCTCACCCACCTTGCGCAGCGACGACGCGCGCACGCGGCCGTCGACGCGGTTGATGTCGATCATCTGTTCCAGCTCCTCGTTGGCCTGTGCGGCCTCCAACGCCAGTTCGCGGGCCAGCGCGCCGCCGCCGGGGCCGGCCAGCTGGGGCACGCCGCTGCCGTCGGACAGCAGGTCGGGCTCATCCTCCAGCTGCGGCGTGCGGTCCAGGGCGCGCGCCACCAGCGGCCGGATGACCAGCAGGATGACCAGGATGGCGACGATGGCCAGCACCAGCGTCTCGGCGATGCGGAAGACGTCGGCCTTGGGCAGGCCGAACAGCGTCTCTTCCTTGATGTTGTCCAGGTCGCCTTCGTTGGTGGCGAACTTCATGCTGACGACATCGACCGTGTCGCCGCGTGACCCGTCGTACCCGATGGACGAGCGCACCAGCGAGGCCAGCTTCTGCAGCTCCTCATCCGTGCGCGGTTGGTATTGGGGCACGCCCTTGTCGTCGGGGGTGTAGTTGCCATCGACCAGCACGGCGACCGACAGGCGGCGGACCTGTCCGGCCTCGCGTTCCTGCACCTTCACCGTCTTGCTGATCTCGTAATTGATGCGCTCGTTGGCCTTGGTGGTCTTGGAGGTGGAGGCGCCGTTGCTGGCCTTTTCCGCATCCGCGCTGGGCAGGTTGTTGGCCACCGTCACCGGGTCCTGGCCTTCCCGGTTCACGTCTTCCGAATTCTCGTTGTTGGTCTCGGTGGAACGGACCACCTGGCTGTCGGGGTCGTAGATTTCGCTATTGGTGGTGATGCGGTCGAAATCCATATCGACCGTCACCTCGGCCCGCACCTTGCCCGTGCCCACGGTGCGGCCCAGGATCTCCTCGATCTTGTCGGTCAGACGCTGCTGGTAGGCGAGGCGTTTTTCCTCCGCCGTCGCCATCATCGCTTCCTTGCTGTCGTCGCCCATGCCGCGCGCCAGCAGATTGCCCTTGTCGTCCACCACCGACACCATGTCGGGCTGCAATCCGGGCACGGACGCCGCGATCAGGTGCTGGATGCTGGCGACCTGTTCCTTCTTCAGCTGCTGGCCGGGGCGCAGACGCAGGACGACGCTGGCCGTGGCCTTCTGCGTGTCGCGGCTGAACAGCTCCCGCTTAGGCAGCACCAGATGGATGCGCGACTGCTGCACCGGCGCCAGGGTGTTGACGGTGCGGGTCAGTTCGCCTTCCAGGGCGCGCAGCTGCTGCACCGACTGCATGAAGCTGGTGGTGCCCAGGCTTTCCGACTGGTTGAAGATCTCGTAACCGACGCTGCCGCCGCTGGGCAGGCCCTGCTGGGCCATGACCATGCGCAGGCGGCCCACCTGGTCGGCCGGCACCTCGATGCGGGTGCTGTCGGCGCTGACCTGGTAGGGCACCTTGGGCTGAATCTGGTCCAACTGCTGCACGATGGCGCCGCCATCGGCCGGCGACAGGTCGCTGTACAGCAGGGCCATGTTGGGCGACGACCCGTTGAAAACCAGGAAGCCGAACAGGGCAATGATCAACAGGGCCACGCCGCCAATGGCGCCGAGCCTCACCGGTCCCAGATTGCGCAGGGTCTGCAGCAAATTTTCCAAGGTCCGCTCCCGCACGCGGTCACCGACAAATCACAAGGGAGTCTATACTGCGGACTCCAAGTTTGCGAGGATTCTGGGAACGTTCAGGGAATGAAACAGGGGGTGCTGGGCAAAAATTTCCTACACCCTTCAAAGTGTGTCTTTTGCATCACGCATTTTGCCATGAAGCCGGGTGTTGCATTCAACAAGGGCTACCCCGGACGCGAAAACTGCAAAATGCAATGCTTGGCTCGAGAGGGCGCCGGAGCCGGCTTGACTCTATTTCGCTATTTAGCTAAATAGCGTTCCCATGAATCGCGTCTTCAAAGCCCTCGCCGATCCCAGCCGCCGCCGTATCCTTCAACTGCTGCGGGGCGGCCCGCTGTCGGCCGGCGACATCGCCCGCCATTTCGACCTGGCCAAACCCACCCTGTCCGGTCACTTCGCCGTGCTGCGTGAGGCCGACCTGGTGGACCAGGAACGCCAGGGCACCACCATCCTTTACCGCCTGAAGCTGTCGGTGCTGGAAGAAGCGCTGTCCGGCCTGATGGACAGCATGGGGATCGGCCAGACGGACGGAGCGCCCATGAAGCGGGTTATCGAAGGGGAGAATTGAGCGAATGCGCCCCTATGCCGTGGTCATGGCCCTGATCATCGCCGTCATGGCTGGTTTCAGCATCCTGACCCTGATGCATGTCGGCTGGGACGCGCGCCTGCCTATCCATTACGGCACCGCCGGCCAGCCCGACCGGTATGCCACCGCCCCCTGGGCATTGGCCGTCCTGCCGCTGACGGCGGCGGTGCTGGCCATCGGCCTGCCGCTGCTGGGCCGCGTCCTGCCGGGGGCTAAGAGCCTGGCTCGGTCAACCGCCGCCTGGGGCACGGCGCTGGTGTCGATGGTGGCGCTGCAAGGCGTGGCGCATGCCGCCATGGTGTCCAATGCCATGGGCCACCCGGTGGATCTCGGCCGTGTCCGCGCGCTGGGCCTGGGGGTCTTCCTGGTGGTGGTGGGCAATGTCATGGGCAAGGTGCGACCCAACCGCCTTATGGGCATTCGCACGCCCTGGACCCTGGCCGACGACTGGGTGTGGGACCAGACGCATCGCTTCGGCGGCTGGGTGTTCGTGGCCGCCGGCCTGGTGCTGGCGGCGCTGGCGCTGTGGCTGCCGCCGGGTCATCCACGGGGGCCTGGCCTGATCGCGATGGTACTGCTGCCGACGGCCTTGCTGACGGTTGTTCGCTCCTATCTGTACTGGCGCGTCCGGCCCGGCCGTTAGCCGGGCACGGAAGCCAGCGTGATGCCCAGGCGCACCCATAGGATCACCAGGATGACCATCGACGCCATGTAGGCCAGTGAACGGTGCAGGACATTATTGTAGGTCAGGTGGATGCCGCCCTGGACCACCCGCGCCACCACATACAACCAGGCCAACAGCAGGTAGAGATGGTCGCCCTGGCGCCAGACCATCAGGGCCAGACAGACGACGTAGAACAGGGTCGGCGCCTCGAACAGGTTGTTGAAGGCCCGCTGGCCCGTGGCCAGGCTGTCCGGCTGGTTGCCGGTGTTGAAGTTGCGGAAGTAAGACAGGCGCACATTGCCCCGCCGCACCGCGCCCGTGCGCAAGGCCAGCAGCCGGATGCCCACCACCAGGGTGAACAGGAACAGGGCCAGCATGGGGAAATAAAGGGCGATGCTGCTTGTCATGGCGCGTCCTGGTTGGGGTGGGGCGTTACCAACAACTTAAGGCATTGCGCGCGCGGGGGTAGGGCCTTTGCGAGCAGGCTGGATTTTCGCCCGCCCCGGACTTACCTTTCTCTCATGAGCACACAGCCCAATTCGACCTCCGCCGACTGGGAACGCGACCTTGCGCTAAGCGAGGATGAGGTCGCGCGCGGCGAAGGCGTACCGCTTGCTGATGTCCTTCAGGATTTGCGGGACAGCGCGGCGCGCGTGGGTGCGGGGAAAGTCCTTCCGGAACCAGGCTAAATGCTTCAGCCAAAGAACAAAGGGCGCCGCCCAGTTTCCCGGACAGCGCCCCCTTCAACGCATTGATGCTTCAGATGGTCAGAACCGAACCTTGACCGTCGCCAGGAAGGTGCGCGGCGGCTGGGGGAAGGCGCCCAGCGGGCCGTTGTCGTCGGCCTCGATCAGGTTGACGTCGCGGTCGAACAGGTTGCGCACCGTCAGGCCCACATCCACCGTGTCCTGGCCCGGCGGCGTCCACGTCCAGGTGGTGTTCCACAGGGCGTAACCGCCGCTGATGCGGCTGTTCTGGTTGTCGTAGGCGTAGTCGCCGAACATCTCCACCCACACCTTGGCGGACAGGCCCCAGGCGGGGATGCCCTGGTTCAGGGCGATGCTGCCGGTATGGCGGGGCACGCCCTGGACACGCTTGCCCGTGAAGTCGCGCGCGATCAGGGTGTCGGATTCGACGAACTTGTCGTTCAGCCAGTAGGCCTCGGTATAGGAATACGACACATCGGCGGACAGGTGGGGGACCAGCGCGTCCAGCCGGGCGGTGCCCGCCAGTTCCACTCCCTGCGACAGTTCCTTGCCGGTGTTAACGGTCTGCGGCACGCCGTTGACCTCTAGCACCTGCAGCAGGTTGCTGCGTTCCAGCCGGTACAGGGTGACGCTGCCCGACAGCAGGCCATCGAGGGCGTCGCCCTTCAGACCGACCTCGACGTTATTGGCCAACTCAGGATCCAGGCCTTTCTCACGGCTGCGGAACGACCACAGCGGACCGAAGCCGGAAGAGAAGCCCTGGCCATACGCCACATAGGCGCTGACCTGCGGGTTGATCTTCCAGGTGGCGGACGCCTTGGGGCTGAAGTTGCCGTTGCTGTCGTCGGCGTCGGTTGGGGCGACGGGTTCGCCGCCGCTGGTGGACGGGCCGAAATAGACGTGGCGCTCGAAATGGTCGTAGCGCCCGCCCACGTCCAGGGTCACCGGGCCGATGGTGCGGTCCACCTGGAAGAAGCCGGCGAACGCCCGATCCCGCCCGTAGGCGTTCATGTCGGTGTCGCTGATCCAGTCATCGGTGTCGATGTTCTCGCCGGTGGCGATGCTGCGCTGCTGGCCGTAGAAGTAGGTGTCGTCGAACTGGCCGGTCCAATGTTCGGTATGGTGGGCACGCACCTGTTCGACGCTGAAGCCGCCCAGGATCTGCCAGGGGCCGCGCGTCCACGACAATTGCTGGTCGCCGTAAAGGGTGACGGTGTTGCCGTCCACGCGGAAGCCGTCGAAGGTGACGCTGCCGGAACCCGGCACGTATTCGGTGGCCGACCCTTGCGAGGCCGAGGTCAGTGCCTGGCGCACATGCAGCTTGGTGGTGGAGACCAGGCCGTCGTCCAGTTCCACCTGGTACGTGGCGGTGGCCGTCGCCATACGCTTGTCAAAGCCGGCGTTGTCCTCGTTCCAATTGGCCTTGCGGCCGCCCGGCAGGTCGATCAGTTCGCCCCGGCTGTCCACCGGCAGTTCGCCGGCCAAGGCCTGGCGGGTGTCCACCCAGGTGGCGGTGACGGTCAGGGTGCCGGCCGCCCCCATGTCCAGGACGTGCTTCAGGAACAGGTTGTTCTCATGCCGGCCGGTGCGGTCGCGCCAGCCGTCGCCGTTCTCATTGCCCACGTCGATCAGCAGGGCGCCGCCCTCGACCGTCTTGGTCTGCGCCAGGGCGTCGACGTGCAGGAAGCCGTAGCTGCCGCCCTCCAGCGTCACTTCGCGCAGCGGTTCGGCCGTCACGTCGCGGGTCAGGTAGTTGATGGTGCCGCTGATGGCGCCGCGGCCGTACATGGCCGACATCGGCCCGCGCACCACGTCCACCCGGCCCACCGCGCTGAACGGCAGCTGTTCCAGGTCAACCTCGCCATCGCCGGTGATGAAGGGCACGCCGTCCATCATCGCCACCAGGGTGTCGTTGTGGATCTTGTTGGGCACGCCGCGCATGCTGATGGAGGTGTAGGTGCCCATGTCGTTCTTGGACACCAGCACGCCCGGCAGGTCGGTCAGCTCGTCACCGATGAACAGCACGCCTTTCTGCTCGAAATCCGCGCGCGTCACGTGTGGACACGCTGGCCGGCACATCCCGCAAGGTCTCGGCCCGGCGGGTGGCGGTCACGATGATCTGGTCCAGCGGCGACTGGGCATCATCAGCGGCGGGGGGCTGCCCGCCGGTGGTATGTGGATCGCTGGTATTTCGATCACCGCTATGGTCGGCGGTATAGGAAACGGACGTGTCTGCAGCCAGGGCGGCCGAAGCCAGGAGCGCGGGCGAACCCGCCAGGACGGTGGACAGCAGCAACAGACGACGCATCGTTTCAGAAGCCTCCTTAAGTCTTGAAACAGAGATGTGGAAAACGGCGCCGGTGTAACCCATCCACGCAGAAGTGCGAAGGGCGGAACGCGCGCTGTCCGCAAATGGGGGGTATGCTCGCGATTAAAGATGTCATGATGTCGCGGTATCAGGCGATGGTGCCGCCGTCACGGGTGCTCCAGGCGCTCATTGCATCTTTGTAACTTGGCGGCGGCCTCTAACTTTAAGGATAATGCCGGGCCCCGGCGTATATCTTATAAGACTGCAAAAAATGGGGCCCGCGCCCCGGCTGGCAGGGGCCGGCCTCGAGGGACTGAAATCGCGGGCATGGGGTTGGATCGCGCATGGCAAATGTTGGTCGGACAGGCCCGGGGGCGCAAGCCGCTGCCCAGGGGACGATCCGGGGATGGGTTGCATCCCCTGTAATCGTTTGCGCGTGTGCGACTGTCGCACCATTGGCCATTCTTTGCCCGTTGCCGGAGATTTCCCGATGAAACGTCGCACGGCCGTCGCCGCGCTGGCCCTGGTCCTCGCCGCCGTCTATGGCGGTTACCACGCCTGGGGAGGGAAGGCCGTGGCCGACGCAGGCACCGCCAAGCGCGCCGCCGGCGATGGCCCCGTGCCGGTGGTGACGGCGCGGGTGTTCCGGGGGGCGGTACCCATCGACGTGACGGCCGTGGGCACGGTGCAGCCCATCTCCACCGTGCAGGTGCGCGCCCGCATCGACAGCCAGCTGATGGAAGCCAAGGTGAACGAGGGGCAGGAGGTCCACGCCGGCGACCTGCTGTTCCTGCTGGACCAGCGCCCGGCCAAGGCGGCGCTGGCGCAGGCCGAGGCGACGCTGGCCCGCGACCAGGCGCAACTGGGCCAGGCGCGGTCCGACGCCCAGCGCCACGCCGGCCTGTTCGCGCGCGGTGCCGTCTCGCTGCAGCAGAATGAGCAGATGGCCGCCACCGCCAAGGCGCAGGAGGCCACGGTGCTGGCCGACCAGGCGATGGTGGACCAGGCGAAGCTGACCCTGGCCTTCACCGAGATCCGGTCCCCCATCGATGGCGTGGTGGGCAGCATCCTGCTGCGCCCCGGCAACCTGGTGAAGGGCAGCGACAGCGGGTCGACCCTGACCACCCTGGTGCAGGTGGCGCCCATCAATGTCGCCTTCACGGTGCCGGAACGCAACGTGACGGCGGTGCGCCACGCCCTGCGCGCCGCCCATCCGCCCCTGGTCAACGCCAAGACGACGGATGGCCTGGTCAGCGCCACCGGCCGCCTGGTCTTCATCGACAACACGGTGGACCAGCAGTCCGGCACCATCCAGCTGAAGGCCCTGTACGACAACAAGGACCGCGCCCTGTGGCCCGGCCAGTTCGTGGACGTCAGCCTGAACCTGGGCGCCGAGGCCGACGTGCTGTCCGTGCCGGCGGTGGCGGTGCAGCGCGGCCAGGCCGGCGCCTATGTCTTCATCGTCAAGGTGGACGACACGGTGGACATGCGCCCCGTGACCGTCGCGCGCTTCGCCGAGCAGGGGGCGGTGATATCCGGCGGCGTCAGTGCCGGTGAGCGGGTGGTGATTGAGGGCCAGTTGCGCCTGGTCCCCGGCGCCAAGATCATTGAGCAGCCGGCTAGCGGCGGCAGCCAGGGCGGGGTGGAGGCCGACGGTGCGGCGCCCGGCGGTACCGTGGGGGCGATCCAGGCCAACGGAAAGGCGCGGACGTGACCATTTCCGAGCTTTGCATCCGCCGGCCGGTGATGACCGTCCTGCTGACGGCGGCCCTGATCTTTGGCGGCATCCTGGCCTACAGGTACCTGCCGGTGGCGGCATTGCCCCGCGTGGACTTCCCCGTCATCAGCGTGAACGCCAGCCTGCCCGGCGCCAGCCCGGACACCATGGCCTCATCCGTCGCCATCCAGCTGGAGCGTGAATTCTCCACCATCGCCGGCATCGACAGTATCACCTCCAGCAGCGTGCAGGGCAGCACCACGGTCAACATCCAGTTCGAACTGGACCGCGACATCGACAGCGCCGCCTTGGACGTGCAGGCCGCCTTGTCGCGGGTGCAGCGCCGCCTGCCCATCGAGATGACGACCCCGCCCAGCTATCGCAAGGTCAACCCGGCCGACCAGCCGGTGCTGCTGCTGGCGCTCAGCAGCTCCACCCTGCCGCTGAGCCAGGTGGACGAATACGCCGAGACGCTGCTGAGCCCCGCCCTCTCCACCCTCAGCGGCGTGGCGCAGGTGCAGGTCTGGGGGGCGCAGAAATACGCCGTGCGCATCCGCCTGAACCCGGAGGCGCTGACGGCGCGCGGCCTGGGCGTGGATGAGGTGATGAACGCCATCGCCGCCGCCAATTCCAGCACGCCGGTGGGCGTGGTCTCCGGTTCCGCCCAGCAGTTGATCCTGGAGACCAACACCCAGCTGTTCGACGCCCACGGCTTCGCCCAGATGGTGATCGCCCAGCGCAACGGCGCCCCGGTGCGTCTGGGCGACATCGCCAGCGTCATCGACGGGGTGGAGAACGACAAGACCGCCAGCTGGTTCAACGGCAACCGCACCATCGTGCTGGCCGTTCAGCGCCAGCCTGACGCCAACACGGTGGCGGTGGTGGACGCGGTGAAGCGGGTGATCCCCACCTTCAAGGCCACGCTGCCGCCGTCCATCGACATCAACGTGCTGATCGACCGTTCCATCTCCATCCGCTCGGCGGTGGAGGATGTGCAGTTCACCCTGCTGCTGACCATCGGCCTGGTGGTGATGGTCATCTTCCTGTTCCTGCGCAAGGTCAGCGCCACCATCATTCCCGGTATCGCCGTGCCCATCTCCCTCATCGGGGCCGCCGGCGCCATGAAGGCCTTCGGCTTTTCCATCGATAACATCTCGCTGCTGGCATTGACCCTGTCGGTGGGCCTGGTGGTGGACGATGCCATCGTCATGCTGGAAAACATCGTCCGCTACATTGAGGAGGGGATGAGCCCGTTCGAGGCGGCGCTGAAAGGCAGCCGCGAGATCGGATTCACCATCGTCTCCATCACCCTGTCGCTGGTGGCGGTGTTCATCCCCATCTTCATGATGGGCGGCGTGGTCGGGCGCCTGTTCCATGAGTTCGCGGTGACGGTGACCCTGGCCATCGCGGCCTCGGCCATCACCTCGCTGACCCTGACGCCCATGCTGTGCAGCCGCTTCATCCGGCATGACGCCCATGACAAGCCGCCCAACCGGTTCGAGCGCGTGACCGAGGCGGCGTTCGATGCCTGGCTGCGCGGCTATGACCGCACGCTGGTGTGGTGCCTGGCGCACCGCCGCGTGGTGGTGGGCGTGTTCTTCGCCACCCTGGTCGGCACCGTCGTGCTGTTCCAACAGGTGCAGAAGGGTTTCTTCCCGACGGAGGACAACGGCCAGGTCTTCGCCCAGACCGAGGGGCGCCAGGACATCTCCTTCGACGCCATGATCGCCTTGCAGCAGCAGGCGGCCGCGGCCGTGGCCAAGAACCCCTATGTTGAAACCCACATCTCCTCGGTCGGCGGCAACGGCAACGTCACCAACGCCGGCCGCATCTTCATCTCGCTGAAGGACCGCGCCCACCGCCCGAACATGGAGGCGGTGCTGCAAAGCCTGCGGCAGGACGTGGCCGGCATCGCCGGCCTCAACGTCTTTTTCCAGCCGGTGCAGAACCTGAACGTCTCCGGCCGGTCCTCCAAAAGCCTCTACCAGTACACGCTGCTGGGCCTGGACCAGCCGACCCTGTACCGCTGGTCGGACCGGCTGATGCAGAAGATGGCGCAGATGCCGGAGCTTCAGGACGTGAGCAGCGATTTGCAGCTGTCCGGCCAGAACGCCTCCATCCATGTGGATCTGGACAAGGCCTCCCTGCTGGGCATCACGGCGGAAAACCTGCGCTCCAGCCTCTACAGCGCCTTCGGCACCCGCCAGATCTCCACCATATACACGCCGACCAACGATTATGAGGTGATCCTGGAACTGTCGCCGGAGGCGCAGAAGTCGGCCGACGTGCTGAACCGCATCTACATCCGCGCCGACAGCGGCCGGCTGATCCCCCTGGGCTCCGTCGCCCGCATCGACCGCACCTCCGGCCCCATCAGCGTGAACCACCAGGGCCAGTTGCCGGCCGTCACCCTGTCCTTCAACCTGGCGCCCGGCGTGTCGCTGGGGGCGGCGGTCAAGGCCATCGAGGGCGTGCAGCGCGACATCGGCATGCCCGACAGCATCTCCGGCAGCTTCCAGGGCACTGCCCAGGTGTTCCAGCAGGCGCTGGCCAACCAGGGCATGCTGCTGCTGGCGGCGGTGGTGGTGATCTACATCGTGCTGGGCGTGCTGTACGAAAGCTTCATCCACCCGCTGACCATCCTGTCCGGCCTGCCGTCGGCGGCGGTGGGGGCGGTGGGCTCCCTCATGCTGTTCGGCTTCGACCTCAGCGTCATCGCCATCATCGGCGTGCTGATGCTGATCGGCATCGTGAAGAAGAACGCCATCATGATGATCGACTTCGCGCTGGAGGCCCGGCGCGAGGGGGCAACACCGCACGACGCCATCTACCGCGCCTGCCTGCTGCGCTTCCGCCCCATCATGATGACCACCATGGCCGCCCTGATGGGCACCCTGCCCATCGCCCTGGCGTCCGGCGCCAGCGCCGAACTGCGCCAGCCCCTGGGCGTGGCCGTGGTCGGCGGCCTGGTGGTGTCACAGCTGCTGACCCTCTACATCACCCCGGTGCTGTACCTCTACATGGAAGGGTTCAGCCGCTGGATCGACCGCCAGCTGCACCATCATAAGGCGCGGCGCGGCCTCCACTTGCAGCCGCCCGCCAACACCGATGGCCGGGCGGACGCGGCGGAGTGAGGGCTTTTCATGTGTTCCTCAAGCGCCGGCGGCTGCGTCCGCAGCCTTGGCTTCCTCGCATTCCAGTCCGCTGACGCTTCCCGGAAATCTCCGGCGGACGCCGTCGCGTCCTAGTCACTTCGCTCCGTCAAATCACCTTTCCCTCAAAGGGATGCGACCCGTCGCGACTCTCCACCTCGATCACCCACAGGTCGGGGTCGCGGCGGGTGGCGCGCTCGATGAAGGCGTCGGCCTCCGACTCCGGCACCTGGTCGCCGTTCAGGCCGGGGAACCAGCCGAGATTGCCGTTCATGTCGCGGCTTTGGGTGTAGACCTTGGCACCCTGGAAGGGGATGACGACCTTCAGCAGGATCAGGCCGCTTTCCGCCTCGCCCTTGCGCAGGACGTAGACGGGGATGCTGTCGGCGGCACAGCGGCGCAGGTGCAGTTGCACCCAGAGGGCGGTGGACAGCCGGTCGTCGGCCATGGGCCTGGATTCCTGAATGAGGGGCGAAGACAGGGCAGGGCGGCGTCCTTGCGGCTTGCCAGCAGGGGCCCACCCCATGGATGTTCGGTTGGTATCTATAGGGTCCAACCATCCGCGAGGCCAGCTTCATGCCGCTTTCCACCCCGCCCACCCGCCGCCTGGGCCGCGTCCTACTGACCAACGACGACGGCATCAATGCCCCCGGCCTGGCCCTGCTGGCTGAGGTGGTGGCGGAGGTCGCGGACGAGGTCTGGGTGGTGGCACCGGAAAAGGATCAGAGCGGCATGTCCCGCGCCGTCACCCTGACCACCCCCTTGCGGGCGGAACAGCGGGGGGAACGGCACTTCGCCGTCACCGGCACGCCCAGCGATTGCGCCATCTTCGGCCTCCGCCACGTGCTGCGCGACAATCCGCCGGACCTGGTGCTGTCCGGCATCAACCGCGGCGCCAACGTTGGTGATGAGGTGCCGTACTCGGGCACGGTGGCGGCGGCCCTGACCGCCCGGCTGCTGGGCGTGCCGGCCATCGCCTTCAGCCAGCAGTTCACTGACCGGACGCATGTGCGCTGGGACACGGCGCGGACGCTGCTGCCCCGGGTTCTGGACCATGCGCTGGGCCTGCGCGTGGCGGCCAACGCCGTGCTGAACATCAACTTCCCCGGCCTGGACGCGGCCGACGTGGGCGACATCGTGGTGACGACGCAAAGCCGGGGCACCCTGGACCGCATCGATGTCGAGGCCAGGTCCGACCTGCGCGGCGGCGAGTATTACTGGATGGCGTTCCGTCGGCACATGCCCATCCTGGGGCCGGACACCGATGCCGGCGCCCTGAAGCATGGCCTGGTTTCCATCACGCCGGTGGGGTTCGACCTGACCGCTACCGACGGCATAGCCTGACCGAGATCGCACTGGCCCGGCCCTTGCTTTCGTATAAACCCGAAAGGGCCGGGTGCCGGCCTTGATGCTAGACGGCAAAAGGGTTTCGCGATGATGGGGACGTCGTTTTCCGTGGGCAATGTCTGCCGGGTGGGCAAGATCGTGCTGACCGCCGGCCTGGTGCTGGGCGCGCTGGCCGGTTGTTCGGTGGTCGGTGCGGCCGGCAGTGTCGTGGGTGGTGCCGCGGATGTCGCCGGCACGGCGGTGGGCACGACCGCCAAGGTGGTCACGGCACCGGTCCGCTGATCCACCACCCGATGGCTCGGTACCATGGGCATGAGGTCCAGCCTTATGCCCATGTAGGACGCGACTGCGTCCGCCGGAGATTTCCGGGGAGCGTCAGCGGACTGGAAATCGAGGAAGGCAAGGGCGCGGATGCGCCCGCCCGCCGTCTGAGGGCCAAAAAAATCAACCCAGCTCAATGCGGTTGCGGCCGGCTTCCTTGGCGCGGTAGAGGGCGGCGTCCGCCGCCATGCTGATGGTCTTGGCGTCCAGGCCGGGCGCCAGGCTCATGATGCCGGCGGAGAAGGTGACCTGGAATTCCGTGTTGCCGTGGATGTGGCGGATCTCGCTGAACTGCTGGCGCAGCACCTCCAGCCGTTCGGCCGCGTCGTCGGCCGAGGTCTGCGGCATGATGATGGCGAATTCCTCACCGCCATAACGGCCGACCATGTCGCCGCGCCGCATGCGCTGTTGCAGCAGCCGGGCCAGGGCCTTGATCACCCGGTCGCCGGCGCTGTGGCCGTAGCGATCATTCACCGCCTTGAAATGGTCGATGTCCAGCATGGCGAAGGCCAGGTCGTTGCCGTCGCGCTGTGACCGCGCCACCTCGGTCGCCAGCAAATCCATGATCATGGGGTTGTTGAAGGCGCCGGTCAGGCCGTCGCGCACCATCAAGGCCTTGAGCTGCCGCGCGCGCCGCGCGCGGGCACGGACCGTTTCCGTCAGGTCGCCCAGATCCACCGGCTTGGTCAAATAGGCGTCGATGCCGGTGCGGATCGCCGACCGGTGGGTCTCGGTATCCTGGTCCGCCGTCAGGAAGACGATGGGCAGGGCCAGGAAGGCGTCGTACTGGCGCAGGACGGAGGCCAGCTCGAACCCAGTGCATTGGGGCATGATCAGGTCGGTGACCATCAGGTCGGCGTTGTTGTCGTACAGCGCCTCCACCGTCTGCAAGGGATCGGTCACCAGGCTGGTCTGCATGCCGGCCGATTGCAGCGCCATCTCGTAATACCGGCCCAGCGTGGCGTCATCCTCCACGATCACCACGCGCAGGGGCTGGTCCGGATCCCGTTCCGTCAGGCGGTCCAACTGGTCGATCAGCACGTGGGTGTCCAGCGGCCGCACCACATAGGCGTCGCACCCGGCCCGGGCGGCGGCCAGGCGCGCCGCGAAACCGGTGGCCGACGACAGTGCGATGACCGGTATCTTGCGCCCCCGGCTGTCGGTGGCATCCATCTGCGCGGGCCGCAGCGTTTCCGTGCTGATATCCAGAAGGATCGCCGCCGGTTTCGACTGGGCGACGGCCGCCGTCAGGGCGGCCTCATCGGTAAAGGCGGTCAGTTCATAACTGTAGGTCGCCAGAAGCTCCGTCAGTTCCCGCACGTCCGTGCCGTCATGATGCAGCAGATAGACGGGCCGTGACGGGCCGTCGTGCGCCTGTCCCTGTTCTTCGAAGGCGGGATCCGGCGTGGTTCCGGATGCCGCCGGCGCCATGGCGTGGCCCAAGGCCGCGATGGCGTTCCACAGCGAGGTCGCCTGCACATCCCCCGGCCGCTTGATCACGCCCTCCAGCGTGCGGGCGGCGATGGTCAGGTCGGGCAGGCCGAAGGTGGCGCCCGATCCCGCCAGCGAATGGGTGTAGCGCGCCAGGTCGCCCCTGACCGCCTCCGCCTCACTGCCGCTCTGGGTCACCAGGGCCGTCGCCGCCTGCCGGATCTGCTCCAGCCGGTCCGGCAGGCTGGACATGAAGTCCTCCCGGATCTTCTGGACCCGCGCCGCCAGCTCTGCTGGCAGGGTGGAGGAACCCAGGCCGGACGCCGCGATATTGGAGGGGGAGGGCGCGTCGCTGTTCATGTCGTCTACCCGACGCTGCCCCACAGGTCGCGGACGGTGGTGGGCAGGGCCATGGGGTCGAAGGGCTTGGCGATCACGCCGATGGCGCCCAGCGCCTTGAACCGTTCCACCTCCGACGGCTGGACCTTGGCGGTCATGAAGGCGATGGGGACGCCGGCCAGGCTGGGGCGTCCGCGGATGGCGGCCAGGGTGCTGGGGCCGTCCATCTCCGGCATCATGGCGTCCAGCAGGATCAACTGCGGTGTCCAGCCGTCCAATATCTCCAGCGCGCGGGCACCGGACTCGGCCATCTGGATGTCGAACCCGCCGACATGTTTCAGGCTGAGTTCGACGATGGCGCGGATATCGGGCTCGTCATCGACGTAGAGGATACGGTTCAGTGCCTCGGCCATACTGCCTCGCGTTCTTTGCGGAAAACGGCCATCCCCACGGGGGTGGGCCGCTTTCCCCAGGCGGTCCTAGAAGTCGCTAGGGTAGCTGCCCCATACAACCCACGCAAATGGAGTCCCGCCTGCCGCGCCGGACGGGGAGGGAAGCTATTCTTTAGCGTCAGTGCGGTAGTCCGGCCGCGAATCCGGGCTCGGATCGGGCGGGCGGCAGGGTGAGGACGAATTCGGTGTCGCCGGGGTGGCTGTTCAGGGTGACATGACCGCCGTGGCGTTCCACGATGGCCTTGACGATCGACAGCCCCAGGCCATTGCCGCCCTTCTGCCGGCTGTCGGATGAATCGGCCTGGGCGAACTTCTGGAACAGGCGCGGCCGGAACCAGTCGGGCACGCCGGGGCCGGTGTCGTGCACCGACAGGCGGATGCGCCCCTCCGCCGCCCCGCCCATGACGGTGACGATGCCGCCCAGGTTGGAATATTTGATGGCGTTGGAAATCAGGTTGCCCAGCACCTGGCGCAGGCGGCGCGGGTCGCCCACCACCGGCAGCGGGCCGCCGTCGCTGTAGCGCAGGGTGACCGTGCGCTCCTCCGCCAGGGGACGCAGATTTTCCACCGCCTCCGCCGCCAGTTCCGACAGGTCCAGCTTTTCCGACTTCAGGTCCAGGGTGCCGGATTCGATGCGTTCGATGTCCAGCAGGTCGTTGACGATGGCGATCAGCCGCTCGGCGTTGCGGTCGGCGATGCGCAGCAGGTTCTGCGTCTGCGTCGGCAGGGCGTCAGGCAGGCCCAGCGCCAGGCGGATGGAGCCGTGGATGGAGGTCAGCGGCGTGCGCAATTCATGGCTGACGGTGGAGATGAAGGCATCCTTCATGCGCTCTACCTCCTTGCGGTGGGTGATGTCGCGCAGCACCAGTGTATAGAGCGGCCGTTCCTCCGTCTGGCTGACGGTGACCGTCAGCTCCGCCGGGAAGCGCCGCTCCTCGCCGCGCACCTCGACCTCACGCGGGCCGTTGCCCTCCAGCGCCAGGGGCAGCCACAGGGCACCGGCCGCGCGGCCGGGGATGATTTCCACGGCCTCTTGCGGTGCGTCGCCGTCCGCCACCGGCATTTCCCGCCCGTCTTCGGCTGCCGCGCCGGTCTTCAGGCCGGGCAGGGTCAGGAAAAGGTCAACATCGGTGCCCAGCAGCTGGCGCACGTCCCGGCCCAGCATCTCGGCGGCGGCGCGGTTGGCGGACAGGATGACGCCGCTGTCGGTGATGGTCAGGACGCCGTCTGCCAGGCTGTTCAGGATGACGTCCAGCCGCTCCCGGCTTTCATGCACGGTGGACAGCATGCGTCGTTCCAGGGCCTGGCGCTCCTCCCGCCGGCGTTCCCGCTCCTGTCCCTGTTCCTTCAGCGCCTGCAGGGCGCGCGCCATGGTGCCCAGTTCATCCCGCCGGCCGGCGCCGGCGATGGCCACGTCGGTATGTCCCCGCGCCAGGCGCCGCAGCGATCGCGTCAGGGCGACGATGGGCAGCACCAGGCTGCGCGACAGCAGCAGCCAGATACCCAGGGCGGCGGCCAGCACCAGCCCGCCGCCGGCCAGGATGCCCCACAGGCCGTCGGCTTGCGCGTCGCGCTGGCGAATCAGGGCGTCATCCAGCGCCGTCTTCTGGGCGGTGGTGATCACGTCCAGGGTGGCGCGCACCGCGTCCATGGCGCGTTTGCCGTTCAGGGCGCGGGTGGGGTCGCGGGCTGTCACGCGGGTCGTGGGGGCGCTGGCCAAGGCCAGGGTGGGGGTGGCGTAGCCGTTCTGCCAATCGCGGACCTCGGCGCGCAGTTCGTCCATGCGCCGTTGCTGGTCACTGTCGCCCTGGGTCAGGGCCTCCAGCCGGGCCAGGCGGTTCTCCACCGCCTGCGATCCCTGCCGCAATGGTTCCAGGAAGGTGGGGTCGCCCGCGACGATATAGCCGCGCAGGCCCGTTTCCTGGTCGATCATGGCGGCGCGCACCGCCTCCGCCGCCTGGATGATGGTCAGGGCCTGCTGGCTGGCACCGGTGGTGGTGACGATGACGTCAATCTTGCGCAGGCCCCACAGGGAAACGGCGGCGACCAGGACGAACAGGGTGGCGAAGGCCAGGAACAGGCGGTTGGGAATCGATAGGCCGCGGCGGCCGGTCTCCGGGCCGGACTCGTCCGGCGGAATGGGGATGTTGCTTGCCGCGTCGGGGAAGGGTGCACCCGGGTGGGGCGCCGGGTGGGACGGACTTTGATGCGTTTCCTCGCGCACCCAGGTGGTGGGATCTTGAGTCATCCGTCCGTCTTGCCGTGTCGCCGTGTTGGTCGCCGTCTTAATTCCATCGCCGCCCGGTGCCCCGTCGGCGGGCAAGGGCGGCCGGGGGGCGACTGGGAGAGGAGTTTAACCCCAGAACGTTAATATTTGCCTATCGGGGCAACCCTTTTGGATAGGGATGTCCACTTATCCAGGCTCGATTCCGCGCCCATTCACGTCAATCGCCAAGGGGGCATTTGGTGAGAAAAAGCCCCTTGGCGGGCAACTTTAGCGCTATGCCCCCGGTTGTACGGCTGCCATGCGCGTTAATCGCCCCTGGTCAGGGGGGACATGCCGCATGAGGCCCTTGGAAAAGGCGGCGGAACGCGCTAGATATCCGCCCGCCCGGGAGGTAATGCGGCGTGCCGTCGACCCCCCGGATTTTTTCGTGCGGGTCCTTTTGGGGCCCGCGCTCGTTTTTGAACTTCCCCCGCGCCGGCTTCATATCATTGCACCGGACGTTGGACGACGGAGCCCCCTAATGCCCCGCAGCACACCGCTGGACGATATTCGCAACATCGGCATCATCGCCCACGTCGATGCCGGCAAGACGACGACCACCGAGCGCATCCTGTACTATACGGGTCGCAAGCACACGATCGTCGACATCCATGACACCAAGGATCTGAAGTCGTCGACGACGACCGACTATCTGGAACAGGAACAGAAGCGCGGCATCACCATTCAGTCCGCTGCCGTGTCCTGCTTCTGGAAGAACAAGAAGATCAACCTGATCGACACCCCAGGCCACGTGGACTTCACCATTGAGGTGAACCGCTCCCTGCGCGTGCTCGACGGTGCCGTGGTGGTGTTCGACGGCGTGGCCGGTGTGGAACCGCAGACCGAGACCAACTGGCGTCTGGCGGACAACTACAACGTTCCGCGCATGTGCTACGTCAACAAGATGGACCGTTCGGGCGCCAGCTTCGGCCGCTGCGTGGACATGATCCGCAAGCGCCTGGGTGCCACCCCGGCCATCATCCAGCTGCCGCTAGGCTCGGAAGACAACTTCCGCGGCATGATCGACCTCGTGGAGATGAAGGCCTACGTCTGGTTCTCCGAGGAAAAGGACAGCCAGTGGGAAATCTGGGACGTCACCGACGACCTGGCCGACAAGCTGAAGATCACCAACGCCTATGACCGCGAACTGCTGGGCAAGGTCGCCGAGTACCGCGCCGAGCTGATCGACACCTGCTTGATGCTGGACGACGCGGCCATGGAGCAGTACCTGGACAGCGGCGAGGAGCCGGCGGTCGACGTGCTGAAGGAATGCCTGCGCAAGGGCACCCTGAGCGGCGTCTTCACCCCCGTCCTGTGCGGTTCCTCGTACAAGAACAAGGGCGTGCAGCAGCTGCTGGACGCGGTGATCTGGTACCTGCCGTCCCCGACGGAAGTCGAGGCCATCAAGACCGTGGATCCGGACGGCAACCCGAACGGCGAGCGCAAGTCGTCGGACGACGAGCCCTTCTCCGGCCTGGCCTTCAAGGTCATCAACGACAAGTACGGCGCGCTGACCTTCGTGCGCGTCTACTCCGGCGTTGTGTCCAAGGGCACGTCCCTGCTGAACACCACCCGCGGCAAGCGTGAGCGCATCGGCCGTATCGTGGAAATGTTCGCCAAGGAAGCCAACGACCTGGAAGAAGCGCGCGCTGGCGACATCGTGGCCTTCGTCTCGCTGGCCGAGACGGATACCGGTGACACCCTGTGCGACGCCAGCGCCCCGGTGGTGCTGGAGCGCATGCGTTTCCCCGACCCCGTCATCAGCGTGTCGGTGGAGCCGAAGAACCGTATCGACCAGGACAAGTTCGGCGCCGCCCTGGGCAAGATGGTCCGCGCGGATCCGTCGCTGCGTCTGGAAACGGACCGCGACACCGGCCAGACCCTGCTGCGCGGCATGGGCGAGCTGCACTTGGAAGTGACGCTCGACCGTATGCGCACCGAGTTCGGCGTGGAAGGTGTGATGGGCCGGCCGCAGGTCGCCTATCGTGAGACGATCACCAAGACCGTCGAATACACCTATACCCACAAGAAGCAGACCGGTGGTTCGGGCCAGTTCGCCGAAGTGAAGATCCGCTTCGAGCCGAAGGCGCGCGGTGAGGGCTTCAAGTTCACCGATAAGGTCGTCGGCGGCACCGTGCCGCGCGAATACGTCCCGTCGGTGGACAAGGGCCTGACCGTCCAGAAGGAAGACGGCGTCCTCGCCGGCTACCCGACGGTCGATTTCGAAGCCACCCTGCTGGACGGCAAGTACCACGAAGTGGACTCGAACGCCCTGACGTTCGAAATCGCCGCCAAGGCCTGCTTCCGCGAAGGCATCCGGACCGCCGGTCCGATCCTGCTGGAGCCGGTGATGAAGGTCGAAGTGGTGGTTCCCGACGACTACCTGGGCGACGTGATCGGCGACATCAACCGTCGCCGTGGCACGGTGCTGGGCCAGCTTGAGCGTGGCCACAACATCGCCGTGGAATCCCACGTGCCGCTGTCCGAAATGTTCGGTTACATCGGTCAGCTGCGCGGCATGACCTCGGGTCGTGGCTCCTACACCATGGAGTTCTCGCACTACGAGCCGGTGCCGAAGAACGTGGCCGACGAAATCGTGGCGAAGAGCGGCAAGGCCGCCTAAGTCCCGGTTTCCCGGACATTTGAGTACAAGGTTGCGGCCGCCCCTTCTTGGGGCGGCCGTTTCCGTATGTGGCTTTCGTTACGGCTGCCATCGGGCGCGCATGCGCATTATCGCATGGCAGGGGGGACGAGGTGTCCTTGGCCTCCGGCGTCCACCGGTTGCACTATCGCCCGCGATTGATTATCTGCCCCGTCAACGGTTGGCGGTTTTTCGCATCGTAGCCTCGGAAGGAGTATCCATCCCATGTCCACCGCCTTGCGCGTCGCCATCCTCGGTGCTTCCGGCTATACCGGCGCGGAACTGGTCCGCCTGCTGGTCCGTCATGCGGACGTGCGCCTGGTGGCCCTGACGGCGGAGCGACAGGCCGGCAAGCCACTGGGCGAGGTCTTCCCGCATCTGGGCGGCTACGATCTGCCGGACCTGGTGAAGATCGACCAGGTGGACTGGGACGGCGTGGACTTCGTCTTCTGCGCCCTGCCGCATGGCACGACGCAGGAAGTGATCGCCGGCCTGCCCCGGCGGCTGAAGGTGGTGGATTTGTCGGCGGACTTCCGCCTGCACGATGTCGAGACCTATGCCACCTGGTACGGCCATGCCCACCAGGCGGTGGATTTGCAGGCCGAGGCCGTCTACGGCCTGGTGGAGGCCAACCGTGAGGCGGTGAAGGGTGCCCGCCTGGTGGCCAACCCCGGCTGCTATCCCACGGCCTCGCAGCTGCCGCTGCTGCCACTGCTGCGCCAGGGCCTGATCCTGGCTGACGACATCATCATCGACGCCAAGTCCGGGGTTTCCGGCGCCGGCCGCGATGCCAAGCAGGCCAACCTCTATGGCGAAGTGGCGGAAGGCATCCATGCCTATGGCGTCGCCAGCCATCGCCACGCCCCGGAGATCGAGCAGGGGGTGAGCGAGGCGGCGGGCAAGCCGGTGGTGGTGAACTTCACCCCCCACCTGATGCCCATGAGCCGGGGCATCCTGTCCAGCATCTATGTGAAGCTGGCGCCCGGCGTGACCGCCGACGACCTGCGTGCCGCCCTGGTTGCCGCTTACCAGGGCGAGACCTTCGTGCGTGTCCTGCCCGCCGGCCAGGCGCCGCAGACCCGCCACGTGCGGGGCAGCAACCATTGCCTGATCGGCGTCTTCGCCGACCGGGTGCCCGGCCGCGCCATCCTGCTGTCGGTCATCGACAACCTGGTGAAGGGCGCCTCGGGCCAGGCCGTCCAGAACATGAACCTGATGATGGGTTATCCCGAGCAGCGCGGGCTGGAACAGGCGCCCATGTTCCCGTAATCAGTACGGGGTCCGATGTTCAAAGGCCCGGGCCGCGACACCCGGGCCTTTTTCTTTGAAGCATAAAAACCGGAGGCGACGATGACCGATGTGAAACAAGCCCTCACCACCGTCCGGCCCACCGTGCTGCCCTACAAGGGCGTGCTGCCCCGCATCCATGACAGCGCCTTCCTGGCCAACGCCGTGGTCATCGGCGACGTGGAGATCGGGGAGGAGGCCAGCCTGTGGTTCAACGTCACCGTCCGTGGCGACGTGAACCAGATCCGCATCGGCAAACGCACCAACATCCAGGATGGCACCACCGTCCACTGCACCCACCTGCGCTTCACCACGGTCATCGGCGATGATGTGACGGTGGGGCACATGGCCCTGCTGCATGGCTGCGTCATCGAGGACGGCGCCTTCATTGGCATGAAGGCCTGCGTCATGGACGGCGCCGTGGTGGAAAGCGGCGCCATGGTGGCCGCCGGCGCCCTGGTCACGCCCGGCAAGCGGGTGAAGGCCGGCGAACTGTGGGGCGGCAGCCCCGCCCGCCTGCTGCGCCCCCTGACCGACCAGGACAAGGCCACGCTGCCCCTGACCGTGCCGCACTACGTCCGCCTGTCGCGGCAGTATATGAGTGAGATGGGGTGAGGGGCTCGACAATCCCGATGGACGGTGCCACCCTTCTGACATGAGCAAAACCCTTCCCACGCCCGGCCTTGAAGATGAAGCCGCCGCTGAATTGGTGGCGCTCACGGCTGCCGTGGAAAAGGCGCGGCAGAACAAGCGGGGCGTTCCCCATTCGGAAATGCGGGAATGGCTGCTCGAATTGGCGGAAGGCCGATTTGACGCACCGCCGCCAAAGGCGCGGAATCTGTGAGCGTCATTTGGCGTGTATGAAATCGCCGCTGATTCCGACGTTTACATTCTGCGCGTTTGGCATGGGGCGCAGGAACAGCCGTAAAGCCCGCTGACCGGGCCTTACAGCTTGGGGTCTTACCCCAGATTGAACCGGGTGATGGCGGCGGCGATATCGTTGCCGAAGTCGGGGCCGAGGTGGATCATCGCGACCTCGGGCGGAATGCCCTTCAGGCTGGCGGCGTCCAGGCTGGTCAGCAGCGCCATGGGCACCGCCTCGGTCAGGGAGATGGCGCGGAGCGCGCGGATCAGGTCGACGCCGCCCAACCCGTCCATGACGGCCGACGCGATGATCATGTCGGGCGGCACGCGCACGGCCAGGGCCAGGGCCTCGATGGGATCGGTCAGGGCGTTGACCTTGAAGCCGCAGGCCGCCAGTTCCGCCGCCACCCGCCGCGCCACGATCTTGTTCGGGCTGACCAGCATGATGTCGACGTCGTGGATTTCGATGTCGGCGATGTCGAATTCGTAACGCGAGGGCAGGGCGCGGATGACGGCGTTGGTGGCCGCTAGGTCCGGCGTGTCGTCGCGGTCGGCCGCCTCGGCGATGCGGTCGGCGAAGGTGTGCAGATCGACGACCTGATGCTCGCTGAGGTCCTTCAGGCCGTTCAGATAGGCTTCCAGACGCTGGGCGATCAGGCTGACCAGGGGAAAGCCGAAGGAGGTGCCGGAGCCGCGCAGGCTGTGGGCGTCGCGCCGGATGGCCAGCAGGCCGTCGCTGGTGGGCGTGCGTCCCAGGGAGACGGCCTTCAGCGTTTCGTACAGGGCGCCCAGGCGATCATGAACGTCGTCGCGGAATTCGACCTTGAGCTGTTCGATAAGGTCGTCGAAATCAGTCTGTTCAACCATCGTGTTCCTCAGCGTCCCTATCGGCATCTAGCCCGCCGATACGCGAACGCGCAAGACGGGGACCGTCCTGCGCGTTGGTGCATTGGTATCGGTTGAACAACAAAGGAAATTGCCGTCAGGCGGCCTTCCGCAGTTCCAGCCGGCTCCACACGTCCAGCAGCGCGTCCACCAGCCGTTCCATGTGGTCGTCGCCAT
Source organism: Azospirillaceae bacterium (assembly GCA_028283825.1). Taxonomy (NCBI): domain Bacteria; kingdom Pseudomonadati; phylum Pseudomonadota; class Alphaproteobacteria; order Rhodospirillales; family Azospirillaceae; species Azospirillaceae bacterium. Next base: position 326,149 of record JAPWJW010000003.1, read on the forward strand.
GGAAAGGCGTGGGGGTGATGCGCAGCCGCTCCGTCCCGCGGGGGACGGTGGGGTAGTTGATGGGCTGGACATAAATGTCGTGCTTGGTCAGCAAATCATCGCTGGCCTGCTTGCACAGGCGGGGATCGCCCACCAGCACGGGCACGATGTGGCTGACTGACGGCATGACCGGCAGGCCGGCTTCCGTCAGCAGGCGCTTCAGGGTGGCCGCCCGCTCCTGGTGCAACACCCGCAGCTCGTTATGCTCCTTCAGGTAGCGTACCGAGGCGGCGGCACCGGCGGCGATGACCGGGGCGATGGAGGTGGTGAAGATGAAGCTGGAGGCAAAGCTGCGCACGCAGTCGACCAAGGCGGCCGAACCGGTGATGTAGCCGCCCATCAGGCCGAAGGCCTTGCCCAGCGTGCCCTCAATGACGGTCAGGCGATCCAGCACGCCGTCACGCTCCGCCACGCCGGCGCCGCGGGCGCCGTACATGCCGACGGCGTGCACCTCGTCCAGGTAGGTCATGGCGCCGTGCTTGTCGGCCACGTCGCAGATCTCATCGATGGGGGCGATGTCGCCGTCCATGGAATAGACGCTCTCGAACGCCACCAGCTTGGGCCGGTTGGCGGGATAGCGGCTCAGCAACTGGTCCAGATGTTCCGGATCGTTGTGGCGAAAGATGTGCTTTTCGGCGCCGCTGTGACGGATGCCCTCGATCATCGAGGCATGGTTCAGCGAGTCGGAGAACACCACGCAGTTGGGCAGCAGCTTCGGCAGCGTCGACAGCGACGCCTCGTTCGAGATGTAGCCCGAGGTGAACAGCAGGGCCGCTTCCTTGTGGTGTAGGTCGGCCAGCTCACGTTCCAGCAGGACGTGATAGTGGTTGGTGCCGGAGATGTTGCGGGTGCCGCCGGCACCGGCGCCGGACTTGGCCAGCGCCTCACGCATCGCGTCCAGCACCACCGGGTTCTGCCCCTGGCCCAGATAGTCGTTGCTGCACCACACGGTCACGTCGCGCGGCGGCTCATCCGGGGAAGGATAGTAGGAGGCGATCGGAAACTCACCCACGCGGCGTTCCAGATCCGCGAACACGCGATAGCGGCCCTCTCGGCGAAGGCCATCGATCTGGGAGCGGAAAAAGGCTTCGTAATCCATCTGTCCGATGGCTCCTTCGTGGAGCGGTCCTCTAGCCATAGAAGGACCGGCGGCAAGCTACCGGTCGACACAACCACCACCCACCGTGGGCTCCGTGCTCATAGTGGGCAGCCGAGCCCCCGCTGGCAAGTGCCGACGGGCCGCGACCGAGCAGATGAACCATGCCAGTGGAACGTGCCATCAGCTTTGATATCGATCAATTCGGCGGGCAAATGGACCTTAACCCCGAAACCCCCGGGGTGGAAAGCCCAGAAGCACTGGACAAATTGCCCAAGGCCCCCGTCTTTGGTCGAATTGCGGCGCGCCGGAACATGTTCCGCAACGATATTTCGCCGTAACCGGGACGGTCCGGCCATGCGGCGCCGGCTGTCGTCAGCAGGCGTAGCCGCGCGCGTGGGCGTCCAGGGTTTCGGCCAGGCGCTGGGCCGCCCGCAGGATCAGCGGCGGGGTGAAGGCCGCGTACCCCAGCACCAGGCCTTGGGGGACGCCCATTTGGGCGCCATGGCCGGCGTGCGCGTGGAAGCCGCTGAGCGGCGTCACGTCGATGGACCGGGCGCGGGCGGCCTGGCGCAGCGCCATGTCCGGCGATAGGCCGGGGGCGGTCTTCAGCGCCAGCCCGTCGGCCAGCCGCGCCGCCATCTGCAGGCCGGCCGCACCGGGGCTCAGGGTCAGCGCGCCGCTCCACAGCCGCTTGGCGGCGTCGATCAGCGTCTCCCGCCGTTCCTGATAGGTCAGACGGGACCGGCGCAGGTGCGAGGCCAGGTGGCCCTCGTCGATGAATTCGGCCAGGGCGCTCTGTTCCACCACCGGGGCATGCAGCTCGAACAGGGCGCGCATCTCCAGCGCCCGGTCCAGCAGGTCTTCCGGCACCACCAGATAGGCGATGCGCAGGCCGGGATAGAGGATGCGCTCGAACCCGCCGATATGCAGGACGCGGCTGCCGCGGCGCTGGGCCGTGGGACCGTCCAGGCTCATCAGCGTGGCGGGCGGGCGCGTCTCATAGGTGAAGCCGCCGTCGCCGTCATCCTCGATGATGCGGGCGTCGGCGCGGGCGGCCCAGTCCAGCAGGGCCTGCCGGCGTTCCAGGCTCATGACCGTGCCCAGGGGGATCTGGCAATTGGCGGTGACGATGGCCAGGCGCGCGTCCGGGGCCAGGGCCTGGCCCATCCTGGGGTCCAGGCCGTCGGCGTCGGCCGGCACCGGCACGGGCGCCATGCCCAGCCGGCGGACCAGGGCCTGGGTCAGGGGACAGCCGGGGTCTTCCGTCCATACCCGGTCGCCGGGACCGGCCGCCAGACCCACGGCCAGATCCAGGGCGGCGGCGCGGCCGGGCAGGATCAGGATCTGGTCGGGGTGGCAGCGTAGGCCGCGGCTGGCCTCCAGGAAGCCGGCCAACGCCACGCGCAGGGGGCGCCAGCCGGGCGCGCAGTCCCGTTCCAGGGCGCGGGCCGACAGGCTGCGCCAGGATCGGCTGAGCACGCGGCGCCAGGCCTCGATATCCAGTTGGTCGCCGGCGGCGATGCCGGGGCGGAACGGCAGGGTGGGACCGGCGGGGCCGGACGCGTTCGACGCCGGGTCGGCGCCGCCCTGGGCCCGGGGACGCGGCGCCGGCGCGCGCGCCTCGGCCGGGGCGTAGTCGGGTGGCAGGTTCTCCACCACGAAGGTGCCCGACCCGACGCGGGATTCCAGATAGCCCTCGGCCGTCAGGCGCTCGATGGCGGCGACGGCGGTGTTGCGCGACAGGCCCATGTCGCGGGCCAGGGTGCGGGTGGAGGGCAGGCGTTCGCCCGGCGCCACCACACCGGTGGCGATGGCATGGCGCAGGCGGTCGAACAGGCGTTGTTGCAGGGAGCCGCCCTCACCACCGTCCGTCAGCGTGAGCAGGGGCCCGCGTCGGCTTTTCATGGGGCGTCTCCGGTTGGGGTGGGGGAGGCGTGGGAGGGAACCGGCGGACGGCGTTGCGGGCCGTCCGCCGGGTGCGAAGGGATGGCCACACGACCATCGGGCCATCCCGTTTCAAACCGGCGGCGGGGAAGGGGCGCCACCACCACCGGTCTCGCGGGGCAGGCGGCCGCTTTGGGGCGGCCGCGAAGGGGGATCAGCGGCGGCGGTTCAGCGGTCCAGGACCTTGCCGGTGGCGGCATCGACGCGGAACGGCTTCAGGTGGATGCCCTCGGCGGTGGCGACGTCCACCGTGTAATACTCATCCTTGCGGGTGGCGCTGCCGACGCGCAGATTGGCCTTGTCATGGTCCTGCAGATAGGCCTGCACGGCCTTGCGGGCGTCGGCGCTGCTGACCTCGTCGGCGAAGGCCGGGGCGGCGGCACCGGCCAGCACGGCGGCGGTCGCGAAGGCGGCGAAATGGCTGGTGAAGCGGTTCATGGTGGTTCTCCTCGGGGTGGGGCCGGACCTGGGCCTGTGATTTGTCCCCGTGTGTTCTGGGGGGCCCTGGTGTTTGTCCGTTGTTCTTTGGCCATCCCATCCCACCATTCGCCTGTTTCGAGGTGATGTCGTTGAAGCCCATCGAATGAAACAGTGCGTAACCGCCCTTGCGGGCATTTACAGTGTCGTTACAACATCGGCGTCGGACGCGCCGTGGAATGCCGGTACAGTTGTCCGTGCCGGGTTCGGGGCTTTCTGGATTTCAACAGGGGTGCCGGTGCCTGGCGGGCCCGCACATGGGACTGACGATGTCTGAGAACATTCATTTGCTGGTGGTCGACGACGACCGTGAAATCCGCGATCTTCTGACCCGTTACTTGACGCGCCACGGCTATCGCGTGACCGCCGCCCGCGACGGGCAGGAGATGCGCAAGTTCCTGGCCGACCGGAACATCGATTTGATCGTCCTGGACCTGATGCTGCCGGGTGAGGACGGCCTGGCCCTGTGCCGCGCCATCCGGGCGGAATCCGGCCCGCCGGTCGTCATGCTGTCGGCGATGGGCGAGGATGCGGACCGCATCCTGGGGCTGGAGATCGGGGCCGACGATTACCTGCCCAAGCCCTTCAACCCCCGTGAACTGGTGGCCCGCATCAAGGCCGTGCTGCGCCGGTCGCAAGGATCGACCAACGGGGCGGCACCGGCCGCCGGCGCCTTCAGCTTCGCCGGATACATGCTGGACCCGGCCCAGCGGCGCCTGAGTGCCGCGTCGGGGGAGGAAATCGCGCTGACCGCCGGGGAGTATGAGCTGCTGCTGGCCCTGGTGCAGCGGCCCCGCCGTGTGCTGTCGCGTGATGATCTCCTGGAAATCACCCGCGGCCGCGCCGCCGGCCCCTTTGATCGGTCCATCGACGTGCAGATCAGCCGCCTGCGCCGCAAGATCGAGGTCGATCCCGCCGATCCCGCCATCATCAAGACGGTGCGCTCCGGCGGTTACATCTTCTCCGCCGAGGTGGCCACGCCATGAGGGCAGTCACGGACCGCATGTCCTATTCCATCTTCGCGGTTCTGGTGGGGGGCATCCTGTTGAGCCAGGCCATCGCGCTGGGGCTCTACCGCACCGATCGGGCGGAGGCGGTGGCCGCGGCGCAGAGCGGGCAACTGGCCGGTTGCCTCGCCAGCATCGCCGGCGTGCTGGACCACCAGCCGACGGATGTTCGCGACAAGATGTTGACCGGTTTGCGGGACGGCAACTTCAAGGTCAATGTCGCCGGCACCACCCAGGACGTGTCGCTGGATGTCTATGAGAAGCCGCCGGCGGCGGCGGTCTTGAGCAACCACCACACCGATATGATCTCCCTGCCGCCGTTCGGCACCATCACCACGCCGCCGCCGGAACCCAAGTACGTCATGGCCAGCCATCAGCTGGCCGACGGCAGCTGGCTGAACGTGCACATCCCCATGGCGGGGGCCGACGCCCTGTCCGAACCGGGCTTCCTGGCCTCATTGGCCGGCAGTGCCGCCGTTGCCATCCTGCTGTCCGCCTGGGTGCTGGGTTTCACCACCCGGCCGCTTCGCCGTTTCGCCGCCGCCGCCGACCGGCTGGGCGTGGACATGAACGCCCCCTCGCTGGATGAGTCGGGCCCGCGCGAGGTGCGGCTGGCCGCGGCCGCCTTCAACAAGATGCAACGCCGCCTGCGCGCCTTCGTGGAGGACCGCACCCGCATGCTGGCGGCGGTGTCGCACGATCTGCGCACGCCCTTGACCCGCATGCGCCTGCGCGCCGAATTCGTGGACGACGACGGCGTGCGCGAGAAGATGCTGGAAGATCTGGGGGAGATGGAATCCATGATCGGCGCCACCCTGGCCTTCGCCCGGGACGAGGCGGCGCAGGAAACCTTGGAGCCGCTGGACCTGAACCTGCTGCTGGCCCGCGCGGCGGAGGATTACCGCGATGCCGGCAAGCCGGTGGGCTTCAGCCCGGCATCGGGGCCCGTCCGCGTGGTGGGGCGGCGCACGGCGTTGAAGCGCGCCTTCACCAACGTGATGGAGAACGCCCTGAAGTATGGCGCCACCGCCGAGGTGACGGTGGCGATCCAGGGTGAAACGGTGGCCATCACCGTCACCGACCAGGGGCCCGGCATCCCGGAAATCGAATGGGAGAACGTCTTCCGCCCCTTTTACCGGCTGGAGGCGTCGCGCTCGCGCGATACCGGTGGCACAGGCTTGGGCCTGTCGGTCACCAACGACGTGATCCGTGCCCATGGCGGCGAGATCCAACTGGAAAACCGGGTCGAGGGGGGATTGCGCGTCATCATGCACCTGCCGTTGGATATCGTGCGCCCTTAGGCCGCAATTGGCGCGCCGCGCGGGCCGCCAAGCCCAGGCGATCCGCGGCCGAGGTACACCTGTGGAGAGGGCTGGCCACGAACCGGTTCCGCGACCATATCCTTATTCGGGTCAATGGATCGGGTGAACGCACTGGCAGTCGTCCCCGGCCCATGGCTATGATGTTCCAGTCAATTGCGATCCGGGACCGGCGCCTCAAGGGTGGGGCATCGCCGGCCCGGACCGTTTTCCCAAGCCCCATTCGTGCACCCGTTGCTGCGCACCCGTTTCCCCGAGATCCCGTTATGGCCATCCAGAACCGCATCGCCGATTTCCACGCCGACATGACGGCCTGGCGGCACCACATCCACGAGAACCCCGAAGTGGCGTTCGAGGAGGTGCAGACCTCTGACTTCGTGGCTGCGAAGCTGAGTGAATTCGGGATCGAGGTGCATCGCGGCCTGGCCGGCACCGGCCTGGTGGGCGTGCTGCAGGGCGAGGGCCGGGCCACCGGCAAGACCATCGGCTTGCGCGCCGACATGGACGCCCTGCCCATGCAGGAGGAGAATACCTTCGCCCATGCCTCCAAGGTGGCGGGCAAGATGCACGGCTGCGGCCATGACGGCCATACCACCATGCTGCTGGGGGCGGCCCGCTATCTGGCGGAAACGCGTAACTTCTCCGGCACGGTGAACTTCATCTTCCAGCCGGCGGAAGAAGGGGCCGGTGGCGGCAAGCGCATGGTGGAGGAGGGGCTGTTCGATCGCTTCCCCTGCGACAGCGTCTTTGGCATGCACAACTGGCCGGAACTGCCGCCCGGCAAGATGGGCGTGCGCAGCGGCCCGGTGATGGCCGGCGCCGACCGGTTCGAGATCACCATCCAGGGGCGCGGCGGCCATGCGGCGCAGCCCCATCTGGCGGTGGACCCCGTGGTGGTGGCGTCGCAGCTGATATTGGCGGCGCAAACCCTGGTCAGCCGCAACATCTCCCCGGTCGAATGCGGCGTCGTCAGCTTCACCCGCATCCACGCCGGCACGGCCTACAACATCATCCCCAACGAGGTGAAGTTGGCCGGTACGATCCGGTCGCTGACCCCTGAAATCCGCCAGCAGTTGGAGGACGGCCTGCGCAACCTGGTCGCCACCTTGCCGCCGGCGTTCGGTGCCAAGGGGGCGTTGACCTATTATGTCGGCTATCCGCCCACCATCAATCATGCCGACCCCTCGGCCATCGCCGCCAAGGTGGCGGCCAAGGTGGTGGGGGCCGATAACGTCCTGGAAGATTTGGGGCCCAGCATGGGGGCAGAGGATTTCTCCTACATGCTGAACGTTCGGCCGGGCAGTTATGTCTGGCTGGGCCAGGGCGGCAGCGCCCTGGGCTGTACGCTGCACAATCCCCGATACGACTTCAATGATGAGGTTCTGCCCTTGGGTGCCAGCTATTGGGCCACGCTTGTCGAAACCGTTCTGCCCCGTGTGGCATGACCGGGGCCGGGTTCTCTGGACGGGCGAGGGCGGCCATGACGCTGTCGCCATGGATGCGGGCGGGGGCCGTCGCCGCCGCGCTGTTGCTCACCGGCTGCTCCAGCAGCATGGCCTGGCTGGGCGGTGATCCGCCGCCGGACGACAATTCCGTGCCGGCCGCCGCCTCGCCCAGCCTGGTCGGCCGGGGGGAATGGCGTGGGACGCTCAGCCGGGCGCAAAGCACGACATACCTGGTGGCCCGCAATGCCTCTGAATGGCAATCGCTGTGGGATCTGGTGGGCACGCGCGAGCCTGGCACCCTGCCGGACCGTCTGATGGCGCTGGGTGTTTTTTCCGGTTCCCGCAATTCCTCAGGCGCCGGCGTGGAGATCGTCAATACCCGGGTGGAGCATCGCGACGGCATGCGCGACCTGCTGGTGGTGGAATTCCGCGAATTCGACCAGGCGGCCCATATGCCGAACGGCAGCCTGACCAGCCCCTATGCCATCGTGCTGGTCGATTGGACGGACGCGCCGGTGCGGTTCGCCAAGGTGCCCTGAAGCTTGTCCTGAGCGCGTGACGCGTCCTGCCCGTTCAGTCGCCCCTCAAGGGATAGGCGCCCAGGTCGGTGCCGGCCACGATGTCGCCCATCGGGTAGTACTGCCTGACCTGGGGGATGAAGTCAGCCGGCTGGAAAGCGTCGCCCACGCTGAAATGGGTCAGGATCACCTTCTTCACGCCCGCTTTCTGGGCCATCCGGCCCACATCCTCCGCCGTCAGATGTTCCTTGCGCATGTGGTTCAGCATGCCGTCCAGCTGCCGGGCGCCCAGCCTCTGGGTGATGGCGGCGGACACGCTGGCCAAATCCATGATTTCCGTTACCAGCACGTCGGCGCCCTTCGCCAGTTCGGTCACCGCATCCGACGGCCCCGTGTCGCCGGTGAAGACCACCGATCCCTGCGGTGTGTCGAAGCGGTAGGCGTAGGACTGGTCGGTGCCGTAGGAGCGGCCGGGCAGGTCCATGGTGGCGTAATGCGTGTTGGGCACGGCCGTGACCCGCACCTGGTCGTCGCGGTAGACCTCCACCGGTGTGTCGCCGTCCAGGGTGATGTCGTGTGCGGGGTAGAGGGAGGCCAGCGCCGGCCGTGGCGGCAACTCAGGCTTGAAGATATTGGCGGAGATGTCCAGGGCGGCGGCGGTGCGGCTGACCAGTTCGATGGTGCCCGGCGGGCCCCAGATCGGCAGCGCGGCGTTGCGCCCGTTCATCCATCCGAACGCCATCAGGGCGCCCAGGCCCAGCGTATGGTCATAGTGCAGGTGGGTCAGGAACACGGCGGTGACATGCGCCACCATCGCGCCCGCCCGGGTCATCTGCTGGGCGGCATTGTCGCCGACGTCGATGACATAGGTCTTGGCCCCGACCTGCAGCAGGTTCGCCGGCTGTGCCCGGTCAGGGCGGGGAATGGGGCCCGCCGCCGTGCCCAGCAGGACGATGCGGCTGGCCGGAACGCCGTCGGGCATGCCTTGGGTGGTCTGGCCGCCCGGGGGCTGGTTCGCCGGCGCCGCCGACTGGGCCAGGGCCAGCGCCGGTATCAGGCTGGCCAGCAGGGCCAGGGCCGGGCGCGTTCGTTTCCAGGCGTTTGTGATCACTGAGCCAATCTCCCTGTCCGGTGGCGTGCCGCCCCTGTCCGTCGCTGATATGCAACCGCTGTTTGGACACAGGGTAGCGTTTCGCCAGCCCAGGGGAATGCGTCCAATCGTGGCGGTTAGGGTCAGATACGGTGATCAGAGGCGCATCCACCCCAACCGGTGCGCCGGGGTCGAATTCCAAAGAAAAAGCCCGGAACCATCGGGCTCCGGGCTTGGCGTCTCTGCGCGTGGAATGTCACGCCTGATGGGGCAAGGGGCCTTCCTCCGCCGGGGAGGGGACCGGCACCGGGTCCAACTGGCGATAATCGGGGACGATATGGTGAAGCAGCGCCTGCAGGCGGCTGGCGTCGCCCGTGGTGCACACGGCGTCCAGTTCATCCAGCGACCGGCGCAGGATGGCCAGATCGACGGCACGCGGTGAGGCGACCAGCACACCCTCGGCGGCCGTCTGTTCCGGCGGCTCGGCGGCGGCGAACATCTCTTCGTACAGCTTCTCGCCGGGGCGCAGGCCGGTGAAGGTGATCTTGATGTCCTTGTCGGGGCGCAGGCCGGCCAGACGGATCATCTGCCGCGCCAGGTCCACGATCTTCACCGGCTGGCCCATGTCCAGCACGAAGATGCGGCCACGGTCGTCCAGGCCGGCGTTCATGCCGTAGGCGGAGGCCTGCAGCACCAGTTCCACCGCCTCGCGCACCGTCATGAAATAACGGCACACCTCCGGGTGGGTGACCGTCAGCGGGCCGCCGGCGCGTAGCTGGCGGCTGAACAGCGGCACCACCGAACCGGTGGAGCCCAACACGTTGCCGAAGCGCACGGTCATGAACCGGGTCTGCCAACCCTTGGCACCGCTGGAGGCGACGATGTCCAGGGCCTGGCAGTAACATTCGGCGATGCGCTTGGTGGCGCCCATCACGTTGGTGGAACGGACCGCCTTGTCGGTGGAGATCAGCACCATGGCGGCGGAACCGGCGGCTATGGCGGCGTCGGCCACGTTGCGGGTGCCCAGCACGTTGGTCAGCACGCCTTCCACCGGGTTCAGTTCCACCATGGGAACATGCTTCAGCGCGGCGGCGTGGAACACCAGTTCCGGCGTTTCCTCGCGGAAGATTTCCAGGATGCGGTTGCGGTCGCGCACATTGGCCAGCACGGCGCGGCAATCCAGGTCCGGGCAATTCTCCCGCATCTCCATCTCGATGGAGTACAGGTTGAATTCCCCGTGATCCAGCAGGATCAGGCGGCGCGGCTTCAACTGCGCGATCTGGCGGGTCAGTTCTGAACCGATGGTCCCGCCGGCACCGGTGACCAGCACGGTGCGGCCGGCCACCAGGCCGTCGATGGCGCGCTTGTCCAGCGCCACCTGCGGGCGGCCCAGCAGATCCTCAATGACGATGGGGCGCACGGTCATGGGGCCGTCGCTCACTGCGTCGCGGAAGTCCGTCAGGTCGGGCAGGCGGGCCAGGACCAGGTTCAGGGCCTCGCACTTTTCCACCAGGGCGCCCAGGCGGGTGCCGGATAGGCGGGCGCGGGGGCGGGTCAGGATCAGGCGGCGGGGGCATTGGCCGCCGGCGGCCAGTTCGCCCACCACGGACGACAGCTCGGCCAGGCGGCCCAGCACCTTCACGCCATGGATCTCGCGGCCGATGCGACCGCCCTTGTCATCCAGGATGCCGACGACGCGATAGGCGGCGTCACGGTCTGTGGCCATGGCGCGGATGAAAATCTCCGCTTCGTCCCCGGCGCCGACCAGCAGCACGGGGATGCGGTCGCGGGCGTTGCTTTCCAGGATGCCGGCCAGGCGACGGTCCTTGGCCAGGCGGTACAGCAAACGCGGCCCCCCCAGCAGGACCACCAGCACGAACCAGTTGATCAGCGGGACGGAGCGGGGCAGGGCCTCCAGCCGCGTCACCAGGAACATCAGCAGCAGGAAGACCAGGATGGTGGTGGTGACGGCCCGCGCGATGGCCATGAGGTCGCGCAGCGAGGCGTAACGCCAGACCCCGGAGTTCATTCCGAAAACGCGATAAGCGACGGCGGCGATGACCGTGAAGACGACCACCCCCGGCACCATCGCCTGGATATAATGAGAGATACCGTCACCGACACGCAGATACAGCGAGACGATGAACGAAACGCCGGCCACTAAAATGTCATGAAAATATGCAAGGAACCGCCGATCGAAAAAAAGCGGCAGGTCGAGTGATTCTTTTATCTTACGCATGGCTCCAGCCTGCGGTTGATTGTTTATATTCAATTAACATTCCAGCTTTCAGCCGCTGAATTTCGCGGATGACGCCATGGTAATTCTAGGCTCCTGACGCGATCCTGACACCATCCGATACTCTGCTGCAAGTGCGAAAAAGAGTTGAGTTGGCCTATGCCTACCCCGTTAGTCGCGCTTCTTTTCAATGCGCCGTCCGTCGCGCGCCGGCGACGTTCTGGGGCCGCGCGTGTCGGACCGTGGGACTTGTCCAGGATAGTCGGATCAACGCCATGAACCTATTGGGAATCTTGGTAGCGACACCGCCGGGAGGGTAGTCCTTTCCGGCTAGAAGGGAAGGGATACCTGGGATTGCGGGCCGCTCGGCTGGTATGAGCGGGGCGCGTCGGCAAGGCTTTGAAGACGCTCGCCGTCCTGCACCGGCGACCTTGGCCGCCTTTGATCGCAAGGCCGCGGGACCGGCTGGTTTGTCACGTTTGTACTGCGCATGCGCACCCATGTCCTGGGGCGTGGCAAGTCGCTCCGAGACATGGGCTCCAAGGATTGGCCAGGATCGGCGGCTTTTCTCTATCATCTTGGATTTGCATGTCCATTTCTCGCGAATACTGTCACGCGCCGATCTCCGCCGTGCCGCGTTTACGGCGGCATTTACTTGCATAATTGTTGATAACCCTGATGGGCCCAGGTGGTTCATCTTGTGGACGACATATACGTTGGCACCATCAATGACCTTTCTTGGGAACCCGCTCGGGGCGGCCGATTCGTCCCTGAACGCGGTTTGGGCTTGAACGCGGATTGGGAAAAGGCGGCGGTTGGGCATCTCCTGGTCCTGTATGCGCGCCTTGCCCAGGCGTGTGCCACGCGTCTCCCGGTCAGATTCCCTGGAAAAAAGGACACGATCTTTAGGGATAGGGCCGGTGAAGGGGCCGTGGCGGTTGATCCGGTATCGCCATGGGCACCGGATCGGTTAGGGTCTGCCCTCCCCGGCGGGGCGGTGCCAAGCGCCGTTCCCCCAAGTCACACCTAACGGCGTTATCCGTCATGTTCCCGACCCTGCTAGAACGCGGTTTCCAGGTGGAATTCCATTCCCATGCGCGGGCCATCCTGGGGGTGGATTTCCCCGATGCCATCGCCGAACTGGACATGGTCATCGGTGCCCTGGCGATTCCCATTGCGGAAATCGTCGGGTCGGGCGGGGGGGAGGCCAAGATCACGCAGCGCCTGCGTCACGCCCTGTCGGATCATGGCTGGGCCAAGGCGCATTTCACCATCGAGAAGCGGGTGAACGGCAAGCGCCGCGAGTCCATCAGCCATGAGGTCGACCACGTGCGTGACGTCCCCGGCGTGGGCGTGATCGCGCTGGAGATCGAATGGAACAACAAGGACCCGTTCTTCGATCGCGACCTTGAGAACTTCAAGCGCCTGCATGCGGAGGGCGTCATTTCCGTCGGCGTCATCGTCACGCGCGGGCGCAGCCTGCAGGACGAGATGGTGCCCATGGTGCGCCGCTTCGCCCACAGCCGCGGGCTGGCCTCCGATGCCGACATCCAGGCCCTGGGCCTGCGGCCCACCACCCGCCAGCAGGACGACGTCAGCCGCCGCCTGGCCGGTGGCGCGCCGTCCTTCGCGGAGGCCTGGGCCGCGTCCTTCTGCCAGGACAAGTACGGGGCGGCCACCACCCATTGGCGCAAGCTGGAGGACCGGGTGCACCGGGGCGTGGGCAACCCGTGCCCGCTGCTGCTGATCGGCATTCCGGCCGACGTCGTCACCTTCGACGTCCCACTGTCGGAAATGCCCAAGGCGCCGATACCGGAGCCAATCGAGGCGGAGCTGCCTTTCTTTTAATGCCCTCAGGTGGCGGGCGGCCACGTCCGTGGCCTTGCCTCATCCTCGTTTTGCAGTCCGCCTGCGGCTCCCCGCAAAACTCCGGCGCTCGCGGTCGCGGGCTATTCAGCTTCCGTCGCGCTTATGTCAAAGCAGGTCGCGCAGGCGGTACCAGAGGCTGGCCAGCACCAGGGCCGGCACGCGCCAGGGCGGGCCGACGAACGTGTCGCGCGGGATCCGGTTGAAGACGTCGTAGCGTTCCGCCTGGCCCATGACGGCCTCCGCCACCACCCGTCCGCAGATGCCGGTCAGGGCCACGCCGTGGCCGCTGTAGCCTTGCGCGAAATATGTGGTGGGCGACAGCCGTCCCACCTGGGGCAGGCGGTTGACCGTCATGCCCACCGTGCCCTGCCAGAAATGGCTGATCCCTACCTTCCCCAACTGGGGGAAACAGTGATGCATGGCGCCGGCCAGCTTGGCCCGGGCATGCGGCGACGGCCGGCCGGTGAAGCTGGCGCCGCCACCGAACAGCAGGCGGTGGTCGCCGGTGCGGCGGAAATAGTTCAGGCCGTAATTGGTGTCGGACACCGCGTGGTCGCCGGGCAGCAGCGCCTCGGCTTGCGCCGGGCCCAGCGGTTCGGTCGCCAGCATATAGGTGATCAATGGCACCAGCGTGCGGGCAAGCGGGGGCGCCAAGCCTTCGCCCAGGTAGGCGTTGCCGGCCAGCACCAGGAAGTTCGCCCGCACCGTGCCGTGCGGGGTCATCACCGTCGGGGTGGCGCCGGTGGTGATGCCAAGCGCCGGCGTGCCCTCGAACAGGCGGGCGCCAGCGCCCCCGGCCGCGCGCGCCAGCCCCTGGGCATAGGCCAGCGGGTGCAGATGGCCGCTGCCGCTATCCTCCACCCCGCTGTCATAGCGTGGGCTGGCCACCAGGGCGCGCAGGGCGGCCCCCTCCACCAGGCGCATCCGGTCGTAGCCGACGGCGCGCGCCTCGTCGATCTGGGCCTGCAGGCCGGCACGGTGACGGGGCTTGGCGGTGGCGTTGATATAGCCCCAGCGCAGGTCGCAGGCGATGGCGTGCCGCTGTACCCGGTCCACCAGCAGGGCCTTGGCCTCTTCCGCCAGGTGCCACAGGCGGCGGGCGTCGTCGCGTCCCACCAGCCGGGCGATGGTGCCGACCGACTTGTTGAAGCCGCTGATCATCTGGCCGCCATTGCGGCCCGACGCGCCCCAGCCCACCCGTTCCGCTTCCAGAACGACCACGCCGTAGCCGCGCTCCGCCAAGGTCAGGGCGGTGGACAGGCCGGTATAACCGGCACCGACGACGCAGACGTCGCAACGGATGTCGCCCCGCAGCGTCGGGGCCGGGGGGCCGGGCGGGGATGATTGGACGTACCAGCTGTCCGGGAAGCCCGTCATCCAGGCAGCCATTCGCGCCACAGCGCCGCCGTCGCCTGGCGCCCGTAGAGCGCCGCATGCAGCACGGCGCTGGTCAGCACCGCCAGGACGCCGGCGTACATCACGTCGCTGAAGAAGTGCCCGCCCATGCCGATGCGCAACAGTCCCACGCCGGCCCCCACGGCCAACCCACCCCAGAACAGGGTGCGCCGGCGCCGGCCGGTATAGGCGAAGCTGTGCAGGAAGAAGGCCAGCACCGGATCCCCCGCCACGAAGGAGCAGTTGCGGCCGCAGTTGGCCTTGGGCGCCGGCAGCAGGGGCGGGGTGTAGGGTGCCGTGCCGCCAAACGCCACCACCTGGACGGGCCGGGCGCGATGCCAATGGTCCTTCAGGATGCTGTTGCCGATCAGGCCGGGGCCGATGGCCAGCGACAGCAGCAGGAAGGTCCAGGCGCGGGCGTCGGCCCCGAACAGCGGGCGATGGCGCCAGGCGGTCCAGGCCGTGCCCAGCACCAGCGCCCCGGCCATCACCCGCGCCCCCACCTGCACCGCCTCGTGCAGGACGTTGGCGACGGGATCGGCGCGCCAGGCGAACCCGTTCGCCGCCGTCCAGAACCAGCCGGATATGGCCAGGTCCAGGCCGGGCGACACCACCATCCAGGCCAGCAGGGCCAAAAGGCCGCCGGCCGCCAGCCAGGTGAGGGCGCGCCAGAGGGGGGCACGGGTCGGGGGGATCATGAGGGGCGTTCCAATGCAGGTGACCCGTCCGCAGATAGCACCGGGCTGGCGCGGTGTCATCCCGCTGGCACCCTTCGCCTCACCTTTTGAGGGGGTGGATGCCTGGCGGGGCCTAGGCCGCAAGCGCTAGCGCTCCGCCCGGGTTTGGGCCCTGGCCCGCCCCAATGCCGCCCCTTTATGATGGGACGGTCCCTTGGATTTCCGTCCGTTTATCGGACCTTAAGCCCCGCCGCCGTGTGTTTCCCAACTGCGCTCGGGGCCTGATCGAGGTGCACGACCCCATGTCCGTCCTGGAAGAATTCATCCGCAGCAACCGCATCACCGAGGTGGAGTGCCTGGTGCCCGACCTGTCCGGCATCGCCCGGGGCAAGATCGTGCCGGCGGAGAAGTTCCTGCGCATCCTGCGCGACCGCGGCCTGCGCCTGCCGGAAAGCGTCTTCATCCAGACCGTCACCGGCGACACGCCGCCCAACGGCATCACCAGCCCGGAGAATTCCGACGTCTACATGTTGCCGGACCCCACGTCGGTGCGTTTCGTGCCCTGGTATGAGGCGCCGACGGCGGCCGTCATCTGCGACTGCGTCTATGCCGATGGCGGCCATGTCGACATCTCCCCCCGCTGGCTGCTGAAGCGGGTGCTGGATCTGTATGCCGAGCGTGGATGGAAGCCCCTGGTGGCGCCGGAGCTGGAATTCTTCCTGGTGGCGGTGAACAAGGACCCGGACTATCCCCTGACCCCACCGGTGGGCCGGTCCGGCCGGCAGGAAAGCGGGCGCCAGGCCTTCGGCATCGACGCGGTCAACGAGTTCGACCCCATCTTCGAGGCGGTCTACGATTACTGTGAGAAGCAGGACATCGACGTCGACACCATGAGCCATGAGGCCGGTGCCGCCCAGATCGAGATCAACTTCAACCATGGCGACGCGCTGAGCCTGGCCGACCAGGTGTTCCTGTTCAAACGCACGGTGCGCGAGGCGGCCATCCGCCACAACGTCTACGCCACCTTCATGGCCAAGCCCATGCAGAACCAGCCGGGCAGCGCCATGCATGTCCACCAGTCGCTGGTGGATGCCGACACCGGTCGCAACCTGTTCGCCCATGCCGATGGTGAGGACACCGGCCTGTTCATGAGCTACATCGCCGGCCTGCAGAAATACCTGCCCAGCGCCATGCCCCTGCTGGCGCCCAACGTGAACAGCTATCGCCGGCTGGTGCAGGGATCGGACGCGCCCATCAATGTGCATTGGGGTCGCGACAACCGCACCGTGGGCTTTCGCGTGCCCCTCAGCCCGCCGGAGGCGCGGCGGGTGGAGAACCGCGTGGCCGGCGCCGACGCCAACCCCTATCTGGCCATCGCCGCCAGCCTGGCCTGCGGCTATCTGGGCATGGTCCACGAACTGGAACCGACGGAACCGGTGAAGGGGACGGCCCACCGCCTGGCCTTCACCCTGCCGCGCCACCAGGGCGATGCCCTGGCCAAGCTGAACGCCTGCCGCCCCCTGAAAGAACTGTTCGGCGAACGCTTCATCGCCAGCATCACCGCCGTGAAGCAGGCGGAGGACGCGGCCTATCAGCAGGTGATCTCCAGCTGGGAGCGGGAAAACCTGTTGCTTAACGTATAATTCCTCAAACGCCGGCAGCCGCATCCGCGGCTTTGGCTTGTCCTCGACTACCAGTCCGCTTCGCTCCCCGGAAGTCTCTGGCGCCCGCGGTCACGACCGGCACCGGTGGCTTGGCCGCTTATGGCACGGCGTTCAGCGGATGTTGGAAAGGAAGGCGTGGACCTGGCCGCGCAGCCGGTCGGCCTCCACCGACAGGGCGCCGGCGGCGGTGTGAACGGTGTGGGCGACGGCGCCCGTCTCGGCCACCGCCTGGCGGGCGGCGGCGACGTTGCCGGAGACCTGGCGCGTGCCGGTGGCGGCCTGCTGCACGTTGCCGGCGATTTCCGCCGTGGCGGCGCCCTGTTCCTCCACCGCCGCGGCGATGGCGGAGGTGATCTCGTTCATGCGGTGCACGGTCTGGCCGATGGCGGCGATGGCGTTGACGGCGGCCCCGGTCATGCCCTGGATCTCCGCCACCTTGGCCTGGATTTCCTCGGTCGCCCGCGCGGTCTGGGTCGCCAGGCTCTTGACCTCGCTGGCCACGACGGCGAAACCCTTGCCGGCCTCACCCGCACGGGCCGCCTCGATGGTCGCGTTCAGGGCCAGCAGGTTGGTCTGGCCGGCGATGCCGGTGATCAGCGCCACGATGTCACCGACGCGCGCTGCCGAATCCGCCAGCTCGCCCATGGCGGTGCTGGTCCGGCCGACCTCATTCACCGCGTCGGCGGCGATGGCCGATGACTGCGTGATCTGGCGTGCGATTTCGGAGATGGAGGCGCTGAGCTCCTCGGTGGCGGCGGCCACGGTGGCGACGTTGGCGCTGGTCTGTTCGGCCGCCGCGGCGGCCGAGGTGGTCTGGCCTTCCGCCTGGGCCGCGGCGGTGGAGGCGGTGTCGGTGGAGGCCGTCATCTGGCTGGCGGCGGTGGCGATGCCGTCCACCACGCCCTTGACGCCGCGTTCGAACTCATCGGCCAGGCGGGCCAAGGCCGCTTTCCGTTCCCGCTCGGCCTCCGCCTTCATCTCTTCCTGCCGCCGGCGCAGGCTGACGGCCTCGGCGGAGCGGTCGCGCAGCACGTTCACGGCCTGGGCCAGCGTGCCGATCTCGTCCTTGCGGCCGGTGCCCGGCACGGCGACATCCAGGTCGCCGTCCGCCAACCGGTTGGTGACGCCGGTCAGGCGCAGCAGCGGGCCGGTGATACCCCGGCTGAGCCACAGCGCCAGGCCCAGGGTCAGCAGGGCCAGTGCCGCCACGGTCCCACCGGTGCGCAGGGCCGCGTCACGCGCCGCCGCGTCGACATCGTCCAGGTAGATGCCGGAGGAGACCACCCATTGCCAGGCGCCGGTCATCTTGGAGTAGGTGACCTTGCGGGACGGGAGTGCGCCGGGCTTGGGCGGCCAGACGTAATAGCTGAAGCCGCCGCCGTCCCGGCCCCGGTCCAGCATGTCCTGGGCATAGTGGACACCGTTGGCGTCGGTGGCGTCGATGTTGCGCTTGCCCTCGGTGGCGCGGCTCTGGCCGCTGGCCAGCGTCAGGCCGGTAAGGTCGTGGATGACCGCGTAGTTGCTGCCGTCGTAGCGGAACCCCCGCACCAGGTCGGCGGCCAGCAACTGGGCCTGGTCCTGCGCCATTTCCCCCGCCGCCGCCTTTTTCTCCAGCGCCTCGATGATGCTGACCACGCCTTCGGTGGCGATGCGGGCGCGGGCCTGCCGTTCCTCCAGGATGGTGCGGTTGGCATTCACCACGGTGTAGGCGCCCAGCGCCGCCAGGGCGATGATGGCCAGGGTGGGGATAAGCAGGATGCGGCCGCTGATGCCGCGCAGCGCTTGGGGAAGAGGCATGGGGAAATCACCAGGCAGGACGGGAAAGGGGCGGAGCGCCGCCTAACAGCTGGCTATATCCGGTCCTTGAACAAGGTGTGGACGCTATAATGATAGCAACGCCGCCGGGCCCAAGGCGTAAATTTAAAGAAACCGTCGCATATGGACCGCGTCATCACCGTAGGACGACACGTCGATTTGTTCATCCCCCACGGGGGTGAAGCCCCGCCGGGCCCAGAACGCCTGCGAATTGTTGACCGACAGCAGCCGCATCTCGACGAACCCGGCATCGCGCGCGTGGCCGGCCAGCCGTTCCACCACTGCTTCGGCATAGCCCCGGCCCCGATGGTCGGCGGCGATGGCGATGTCGTGGACGTAATAGATGTCCGCCCCGGCAGGCAGTCCGCCCAAGGGGGTGTTCAGCTTTGGCACCCGCCCGCGCACATAGGGGTGGCTGAAGGCATAGCCCCCGATGGCCTCCGCCGAGGTTCCGTCCAGCACCAGGCAGCCGGCGGGATAGGCGGCCAGCTTGTCGGCCAGCACGTCCAGCGCCTCAAAGAAATCGACATGGATGGCGCAGGCCAGGGGGAACAGGGGGGCCAGATCGGCCGCCGTCATGGGGCGCCAGGACATCGAAGAGACCTTGTCTGAAAACGGACGGCCGTATGGATGGCATTCCCCGCCGTCAAACTCAATCGATAGGGGCAGGTCCGGCCGCCTTGCCCCGGCCCTCGCATCCTTGTTAGGGTCGCCCCCAAGCCGTTCGGGCGGCAACTTTTTCGCGCAAAATTCGGGGGTCCCCTGTGACCGACACATCCGGCGTCGACCTGGTGCAGATCGTGGCCGTGCTGGGGGCCGGCGTGGTGGCCGCACCCGTGTTCACGCGGCTGGGCTTCGGGTCCATCCTGGGTTACCTGGCCGCCGGTCTGGCCATCGGGCCCTATGGGTTCCGCGTGCTGTCCGATCCCGCCGCCGTGCTGCACTTCGCCGAACTGGGCGTGGTGATGTTCCTGTTCCTGATCGGGCTGGAGATGCGGCCGGCCAAGCTGTGGGCGCTCCGCCGGCAGATCTTCGGCCTGGGCATGGCGCAGGCGGCGGTGTGCGGTGCCTTGATGATCATCGCCGGCGTGCTTGCGGGCTTCCCGCCGGCGGTGGCCTTCGTCGCTGCCATGGGCTTCGCCCAGTCCTCCACCGCCGCCATCATCCAGACGCTGGAGGAGAAGGGGGAGATGACCACCCCCTTCGGCCAGCGCGCCATGTCCATCTTGCTGCTGGAGGATTTGTCGGTCGTCCCCTTGCTGGCCTGCGTCGCCCTGCTGGCACCGGCGGCCAGCCATCATGATCTGCGCGGCAGCTGGATGGGGGTGGTGGTGGCCGCCGCCGCCGTGGCCGCCGTGGTGGCGGCCGGCCGTTGGGTGCTGAACCCGCTGTTCGGCCTGCTGGCCGGTTCCAAGGTGCGGGAGGTGATGACGGCCGCCGCCCTGGCCGTGGTGCTGGGCACGGCCCTGCTGATGGAAAGTTCCGGCCTGTCCATGGCCATGGGCGCCTTCCTCGCGGGCGTGCTGCTGTCGGGCTCGGGCTTCCGCCATCAGCTGGAGGCGGATATCGAGCCGTTCCGCGGCCTGCTGCTGGGGCTGTTCTTCATGGCGGTGGGCATGTCGCTGGACCTGGGCGTCGTGGCGGCCGAATGGCGCCTGGTGCTGCTGGTGCTGCTGGCCTGCGTGGTGACCAAGGGGGCCGGCATCTATGCCGTGGCCCGGCTGTCCGGCGCCGATTGCCGCGAGGCCATCCAGCGCACCACCCTGTTCGCCCAAGGCGGCGAGTTCGCCTTCGTGCTGTATGCCGCCGGCACGGCGGCCGGGGTGCTGGACGGCCAGATCAATGCCGTCATGACCGCCACCGTCATCCTGTCCATGGTGCTGACGCCCATGACGGTGCGCCTGGTGTGGTCGGTCCTGCCGGCCCCGGCGCCGGACACCGACGGGCTGGCCCGCCCCGACGGCCTGCATGGTGCGGTACTGGTCATCGGTTTCGGCCGCTTTGGCCAGGTGGTCAGCCAGACGCTGCTGGCGCGCGGCCTGGACGTCACCATCATCGACACGGATGTGGAGATGATCCAGGCGGCCGGCAATTTCGGCTTCCAGATCTATTACGGCGACGGCACCAACCTGGACGTGCTGCACGCGTCGGGTGCCGGCAACGCGCGGGCGGTGGCCGTGTGCGTGGACGACAAGGACACCGCCAACAAGATCGTGGACCTGGTGCAGTCCAGCTTCCCCCACGCCGGCCTGCTGGTGCGCGCCTACGACCGCCGCCACACCCTGCACCTGATCGCCGCCGGCGTGGACCTGCAGGTGCGTGAGACCTGGGAATCGGCGCTGGCCTTTGGCCAAAGCGCCCTGGAGTTTCTGGGACTGTCGGCGGAAGAAGCCGCCGAGACGGCGGAGGAGGTCCGCCGCCGCGACCAGGAACGCCTGGCGCTGGAACAGGCCAGCGGCCGCCTGATCGGCCTGAAGCAGTTCCTGCCGACGGAGCCCAAGCCCACCCCGCTGTTCCAGGCTGGCAAGGCGCGGCCGTTGACACCGGAAACACGCGAGATCGCGGAGCAGGGCGCCAACAGCTGAGACCCAGGCGGTACAGTGCAGGTTTTCTCAAAACGTAGTTAAGTGTTCAGTCTGGCGATGCTTGACAGGGCCCCGCGCATGGGGTGCAAATGCGCCTGAACGGGGCTGCGGGCCCGGGTTTCCAAAACGGGGAAGTGGATGAAAAAGAAGCTGGTGCCGCTGCTGGCGGGCTTGGTCGCGGCTGTGGGGGTCGCGGGTGCCGGGATCGCCTGGGCGCAGTCCAAGAAGGTCAACGTCTACAACTGGTCCGACTATATCGGGCCGACCACGCTGGCCGACTTCACCAAGGCCACCGGCATCCAGACCAAGTACGACGTCTACACCGACCTGGAAACGCTGGAGGCCAAGCTGCTGACCGGCAACTCCGGCTACGACGTGGTGGTGCCCTCGGCCCAGCCGACCTTGCGCAAGTTCATCCAGGCCAAGGCCGTCCAGAAGCTGGACAAGTCCAAGATCCCCAACCTGAAAAACCTGGACCCCACCCTGATGGCCCGGCTGGCCGAGGTCGATCCCGGCAACGACTATGGCGTCATCTACGAATGGGGCACTGTCGGCATCGGCTATAACGTCGATAAGGTCAAGGCGGCCCTGGGCACCGACAAGATCGACAGCTGGAAGGTGGTGTTCGATCCGGAAAGCGCCAAGAAGCTGGCCAGTTGCGGCATCGTCATCCTGGATAGCCCGGCCGACGTCCTGCCTTCCGTCCTGAACTATCTGGGCCTGCCGCCCAGCAGCGAGAAGTCCGAGGACGTGAAGAAGGCGGGTGAGCTGATGGCCGCCATCCGCCCCTATATCAAGACCTTCGTCCCCTCCGTCATCGATCCGCTGGCCAGCGGCGACGCCTGTGTGGCCATCGGTTATTCCGGTGACGTGCTGCAGGCCCAGGGCCGGTCCGGCGGCAAGGCGAAGATCGACTATGCCATCCCGAAGGAAGGCGCCCAGCTGTGGTTCGACACCATGGCCATCCCGGCGGGTGCGCCCGACGTGGCGGAGGCGCACGCCTACATCAACTATATGCTTGAACCCAAGGTGATGGCGGACATCAGCAACACCGTGTCCTACGCCAACGCGGTGCCCGCCGCCCTGCCCATGGTGAAGGCCGAAATCCGCAATGATCCGCGCATCTACCCGCCCAAGGAAGTGATGGAAAAGCTGTTCACCATCAAGCAGCTGGCCCAGCGGGCGGAACAGGAGCGCAACCGCACCTGGACGCGCATCAAGACCGGCCGCTGACGCCGGTTCGCACGTGAGGGACCAGGGGCGCCGCCGATCCGGGGGCGCCCCTTTTTCATGGGATTTCGCGACTGCGAAAAATTGCGCGGCCCACAGCCGCAGACCCCATACTTCCGGTGGACAGCGGGGGCGCGCCCTGGCATTCAGCAAGTTCGGAACGCCAGCAGGGGGCGGAAAAAGGCTTGTGCGTGGCGAGCGACGGGAAAATTCGGTCAGATTAGGAAAAGCCGAGGTGAGATAGCGGCGCTATCTGACGAGGGTTTGACGCGAGATGAACGAAAGTTTCCCGAGCGCAGCAGCACAATGATTTTTCCGCACCCTGCCAATCCGGGCAAGCGGTTCCCCAACGGAAACGCCCATCGGACGTCCGCCATCGGGCCCACTTCCAGCATCGTGATCCGCCGCCTCATGTCCGACGCCCCCGACCCCCGTCCCAAGCCGGCCGCCAGCACCAACGGCAAAGGCCAGGCCGCGAAGTTCGAGCCGTGGCGCGATCCCGACGCCCAGCCCTATGTGCGGGTGGAAAAGGTGGTGAAGCGCTTCGGCGACTTCACGGCCGTGGACAATGTCAGCCTGTCGATCTACCGGGGGGAGTTCTTCTCGCTGCTGGGCGGGTCGGGCTCGGGCAAAACCACGCTGCTGCGCATGCTGGCCGGTTTCGAACAGCCGACCGAGGGCCGCATCTTCATCGACGGCGTCGACATGGCGGGCATCCCGCCCTACGACCGCCCGGTCAACATGATGTTCCAGTCCTACGCCCTGTTCCCGCATATGACGGTGGAGAACAATGTGGCCTTCGGCCTGCGCCAGGACGGCATGCCCAAAGCGGAGATCAAGACCCGCGTGGCGGAGATGCTGGATTTGGTGAAGTTGGGCGCCTTCGCCAAGCGCAAGCCGCACCAGCTGTCGGGCGGCCAGCGCCAGCGCGTGGCCCTGGCGCGATCACTGGTGAAAAAGCCCAAGCTGCTGCTGCTGGACGAACCGCTGGGCGCGCTGGACAAGCGCCTGCGCGAACAGACGCAGTTTGAGCTGGTGAACATCCAGGAAAAGCTGGGCATCACCTTCGTGGTGGTGACCCACGACCAGGAGGAGGCGATGACCATGTCCAGCCGCATCGCGGTGATGGACCACGGCCACATCGCCCAGGTGGGCACGCCGACCGAGATCTACGAATACCCCAACAGCCGCTTCACGGCGGAGTTCATCGGGTCGGTGAACATGTTCGAGGGGGACATCGTGGAGTCCGAGGCCGACCATTCCCTCATCCGCTCGGCCGAGGCCGGCTGCGACCTCTACGTCACCCACGCCGCCCATCTGCCGGAGGGCAACCGCGCCTGGGTCGCCATCCGGCCGGAAAAGGTGAGCATCAGCAAAGAGAAGCCGGCCGATGTGGTGGAGGGCCGCAACGTCACCCGCGGCATCGTGCGTGAGATCGCCTATCTGGGCGACATCTCCATCTACCAGATCGATCTGCCCAGTGGTAAGCGGGTGCGGGCGACGGCGCCCAACGTCACCCGCCGCACGGAATTGCCCATCACGTGGGAGGATGAGGTCTGGCTGTGCTGGCGCCCGTTCGCCGGCGTCGTCCTGACGGATTGAGGGAAGGGGACCCGCCTTGGCCGCGCATCTGCCCGCCCGCCCGCCGTCGAAAGCCGCCAGTGCCGCATCCTTGCCGGCGCCGGTATCCCGGCCTTTGAAGGGCCGTGTCCTGGCCGTCACCCGGCGTTTGGGCCTGACCGGCCGGGGGGGCGTCATCCTGGGGCCCTACGCCTGGCTGTTGCTGTTCTTTTTCGTCCCCTTCCTGATCGTGCTGAAGATCAGCGTGGCGGAGCCGGCGGTGGGCATCCCGCCCTTCACCAACCTGATGGAGTGGGTGGACGGCGGCCTGGACCTGCACGTCCGCTTCAGCGGCTTCCAGTCCCTGTTCGAAGACAACCTGTACATCCTGGCTTATCTGAACTCGCTGAAGATCGCCTTCATCTCCACCCTGTGCTGCCTGGCGCTGGGTTACCCCATGGCCTACGCCATCGCCACGGCGCCGGAGAAGCGGCGCGGGCCGCTGCTGATGCTGGTGATCCTGCCGTTCTGGACCAGCTTCCTGATCCGCGTCTATGCGTGGATGAGCATCCTGAAGGATGAGGGGCTGCTGAATAACCTGTTGATGAGCCTGGGGCTTATCCACGAGCCGCTGAAGATCCTGTACACCGACACGGCGGTCTACATCGGCATCACCTATTCCTACCTGCCCTTCATGATCCTGCCGCTGTACGCCACGCTGGAAAAGATGGATCTCACGCTGCTGGAGGCGGCGGCCGATCTGGGCGCCCGCCCCTGGAAATCGTTCCTGACCATCACCCTGCCGCTGTCGCTGCCCGGCATCGTGGCGGGGTCGCTGCTGGTGTTCATCCCGGCGGTGGGGGAGTTCGTCATCCCGTCGCTGCTGGGCGGGTCGGACACGCTGATGATCGGGCGTGAGCTGTGGAACCTGTTCTTCAACAGCCGTGACTGGCCGTCGGCCTCGGCCGTGGCCATCGCCCTGCTGGCCTTCCTGGTGGGTCCGATCATGGTGTTCCAGCACTTCCAGGGCCGCGACCAGGACAAGGGGGCCGCGTGATGAGAAAGTCGCGCCTGCCGATGGTGCTGCTGGGCCTGGGCCTGGCGTTCCTGTACCTGCCCATCCTGTTGCTGGTGGCCTATTCCTTCAACGACAACCGGTCGCTGACCGTTTGGACCGGCTTCTCCCTGCGCTGGTACCATGAGCTGATCGAGGACGGTCAGATGCTGGGGGCGGCGTGGCTGTCGCTGCGCATCGCCTTCGCCACCGCCTGTGGTGCCGTCGTGCTGGGCACCCTGGCCGGCATGATGCTGGCCCGCTTCGGCGCCTTCCGCGGCCGGGCGCTGTTCGCCGGCATGATCTCCGCCCCGCTGGTGATGCCGGAAGTCATCCTGGGTCTGGCGCTGTTGCTGCTGTTCGTCAGCCTGGAACAGCTGGTCGGTTGGCCGGCGGGCCGGGGTGTGTTGACCATCATCCTGGCGCACATCACCTTCACCATGTCCTTCGTGGCGGTGGTGATCCAGTCGCGCCTGGTCAGCATGGACATCTCCCTGGAAGAGGCGGCGATGGATTTGGGCGCGCGGCCGGCCAAGGTGTTCTTCGTCATCACCCTGCCCATCATCGCCCCCGCCATCGTGTCCGGCTGGCTGCTGGCCTTCACCCTGTCGCTGGACGATCTGGTGATCACCAGTTTCGTCTCCGGCCCCGGGTCCACCACCCTGCCGATGATCGTCTTCTCCTCCATCCGCCTGGGCCTGAAGCCGGAGATCAACGCGCTGGCCACCATCGTGGTGGCGGTGGTCGCCAGCGGCATCGGCCTGGCCGGCTTCCTGGAGGCCCGCCGCGCCCGTATCCGCGAGCAGGAGGAAAGCCAGGCGGGCAAGGTCTGACCGTTAGCCGAAGCGCTGATTGCCAGGCTGTAACCTGCACTGGAATACTCTTCATTCCCAAGACAAGGCCGTCCCAGCGTGGGGCGCCCCAGGAAGGGCCATTGCCATGACCTTCACCCCCGGTTCCCCCGCCGCCGCCGGCTTTGTCATGCCCGGCGAATGGCACGTGCACGACCGCTGCTGGATGGCCTGGCCCAACCGGGAAGAGACCTTCCCCAACGGGCTGGACGCCGCCCGCCGGGCCTATGCCGACGTGGCCAAGGCCATCGCGGAGTTTGAGCCGGTAACCATCGTCGCCCCGCCGGGCGAGGTGGCCACTGCCTCGCTGATGTGCGCCGGTGCAGCCGTCAGTGTCATCCCGGTGGAGCTGTCGGACAGCTGGATTCGCGACAACGGTCCCAGCTTCGTCATCGACGGCAAGGGCGGTATCGGCGGCGTGGACTGGGGCTTCAACGCCTGGGGCCGCAATTACGACGACTTCGCCGCCGACACCCAGGTGGCGGCCACGGTGCTGCAGGGGCTGGACATCCCCCGCTTCCAGGCGCCCCTGGTGATGGAGGGCGGGTCCTTCCACGTGGACGGCGAAGGCACCCTGATCACCACCGAGGAATGCCTGCTGAACCCCAACCGCAATCCCGGCCTGGCGCGGGGCGAGATCGAGGGGCATCTGCGCGATTTCCTGGGCGTGCGCGGTATCGTCTGGCTGGGCCAGGGCTATGAGCAGGACGAGACCGACGGCCATATCGATGAGATCGCCTGCTTCATCCGGCCGGGCCTGGTGCTGGCCATGGTCACGGACGACCCCGCCGATCCCAACTTCGCCACCTTCCAGGACAATATCGAGCGCCTGTCCATGGCCACCGACGCCAGGGGGCGGGAACTGGACATCGTGACCCTGCGCACCCCGGCCCGCCAGGAACAGGCGGGCGTGCGCCTGACCCTGTCCTACACCAACTTCTACCTGGCCAACGGCGGCGTGGTCCTGCCGGCGTTCGAGGACCCCATGGATGCAGAGGCCGCCAAGCTGTTCAGCCGCCTCTACCCCGACCGCAAGATCGTGCAGGTGCCGGCGCTGGACATCGTGCGTGGCGGCGGCGGCATCCACTGCATCACCCAGCAGCAGCCCAGGCGCTGATATTCGCTGATATTTTCGGGGCTTTTCTCGGGTTTTCGCCGCAGACGTCAGCCTTTTCTATTCCTGTTGATTCCGATTGGCCGACGGGCGCCACCCGCCACGGACGGGGGCTGCTGCCCCATCATCGTCGTTCGCCCGCCGATCGGTTGTCGCCCCGGGCGCGCCCATCCTGCGGTGTGCCCGGGACAGGCGCGCGCGTCGCGAGACGCCCCTTCCTGGCGCTTGGAATGGTTCCTGCCGCCCCAAATCACACAACCTTTAGGTTTTGTTGCCGTGTGCGTGCTCGTGTGCGCCGGGCGAAATTATAACCAATAGAGATTGTAACAAATAGGAAATACAACCAAAGCTTTACATTTGGCGGTGTCAGGCATATCGTTTGTTGCTCGTTAAAGGTGTGTTTCTTAGAATTTAAAACCCCTTGAAGGAGCAATAAAAATGTCAACTCTCGCTCACGTTGGTAAGCTTGTATATGTCCAGACCGTGTTCGACACGGCGACGCTGGTGAGCAACTATGGGCACAGCACGGACTGCAGCACCCCGACCGGGCTGCCGCATCCGAACAGCGATCCGAATTTCAAGACCTGGGTCTACATGCTGACCAACTGGAACGATCAGCTTTCCGGCCAGGCCACCGGCAACCTGAACATTCAGGCCACCGTCAACGACCTGGTGAACTGGCGGTCGACGTCGCTGTCGTCCAACACCGGCGACGCCGCCGTGATCTACAAGATCACCACAAGCACCGGTGGTGTGATCACACCGCCGATGATGATTATCAGCAATCCGTCGGAGCCCTTTCCACCGGCCAGCATGACCGGCGCGACCAGCTGGCCGTGCCCTTGCAATACGGAGGAAGATACCGTCGTCGATTTTTACTGGCAGTCCACCGTGCTTAAAGCCGGCAGCACCGCCTATCAAGTCTATTTCTTCATTGATACCGAGGATGCTACCGGCAAAAAGGTGCGTTATTTCTACTGGTGGGATCCCACCATCACCGTGCAACAGTCCTGATCGATAACGTTTGCCCCTGGGCCGGCTCCGTCACGGGGGCGGTCCGGGGGCCGTATTGTCCAGCGCGACCTGGTGCCGCATTCGACGGCCGGCCGCATGGGTCGTGGCCCGTACCGTCCAGCGTGATTGTCCGAAGGCTGCTTGCGCTACCGGCGCAGGCGGCGTTCGTTGACAATGGGGTAATTCGCTCTCGCCGGTCCCCGCATTCATGATTTGCGCGCATCATCACATGCGCCATTCGCTGTCTAATCCGACCATGCACGGAACGATAGTCTGAAAGACCTGCCCATCGCGGCGCCGGTGACGGCGCGCCGTGGCGGACGGGCGCATTCATGAATGACCGACCAGCATAAGGAAGCCACCCGTGCTTGGAACCATGCTCTATGGCGCGCGCGATGTCCGGTATGTGGACATGCCCGAGCCGAAGATCCTGAAGCCGACCGACGCCATCATCCGCCTGGCCGCGACCTGTGTTTGCGGATCGGACCTTTGGCCTTACCGGGGGATCGGCGGTGTCGATGGGCCCAAGGCGATGGGCCATGAATATTGCGGCATCGTGGAGGAGGTGGGGGCCGAGGTCACCACCGTGAAGCCCGGCCAGTTCGTCGTCGGTTCCTTCTGCATTTCCGACAACACCTGCCCGCATTGCCAATTCGGTTTCCAGTCCTCCTGCGAACAGCGGGAGTTCATGTCGGGCGCGCAGTCGCCCCTGGCCCGCGTGCCGCTGGCCGACGGCACCCTGGTCGCGCTGGACAAGGTGCCCGACGACGATCTGATCCCCAGCCTGCTGGCCGTGTCCGACGTGCTGGGCACCGGCTGGTACGCCGCCGACGCGGCATGCGTGCGGCCCGGTTGTACCGTGGCCGTGGTCGGTGACGGTGCCGTCGGCCTGATGGGTGTGCTGGCGGCCAAGCAGATGGGGGCGGCCCGCATCATCGCCATGAGCCGGCATAAGAGCCGCCAGGACCTGGCGCTGGAATTCGGCGCCACGGACATCATTGCCGAACGGGGTGACGACGGCGTGGCCAAGGTCAAGGAACTGACCAGGGGTGTGGGCGCCGACGCCGTGCTGGAATGTGTCGGCATGCAGGAATCGATGTGGCAGGCCATCAACTGCGCCCGTCCAGGCGCCATGATCGGTTACGTCGGCGTGCCGCATGGCGTGGAGTTCGACGGGCAGAAGCTGTTCTTCGCACAGAAGGGCCTGATGGGCGGCCCCGCCCCGGTGCGGCGCTTCCTGCCGGACCTGATCGATAGGGTGCTGACCCGCAAGATCAACCCGGGCAAGGTCTTCGACCTGACGCTGCCCCTGGCGGACGTGGCCGAAGGCTACCGCGCCATGGATGAGCGCCGCACCATCAAGACGCTGCTGCGCGTCTGATCAGCCGATGGGGCGGGCGGCTATTGGACCGTCCGCCCTTTTTTTGCGGAATGGCACCCGCAGGGGTGGTGGAGAGATCGAATTGAAAAACGTGATCGTTGTTGTCGGCACCGGCCGGCTGGGCCAGGCCATCGCCCGGCGGGTGGGGGCCGGCAAGCATGTGCTGCTGGCCGACGTGCGGGAGGAGACCGCGAAGGCGGCGGTCGAACTGTTCCTGGACGCCGGCTTCGAGGCCAGCGCCGCGGTGGTGGACATCGCCTCACGCGA
Organism: Azospirillaceae bacterium; assembly: GCA_028283825.1. Classification (NCBI taxonomy): domain Bacteria; kingdom Pseudomonadati; phylum Pseudomonadota; class Alphaproteobacteria; order Rhodospirillales; family Azospirillaceae; species Azospirillaceae bacterium. Next base: position 355,799 of record JAPWJW010000003.1, read on the forward strand.
CTCCGTCCAGGCCTTGGTCGAGCGGGCTGCGGCGCTGGGTGACATCACCGGGCTGATCCATGCCGCCGGTGTTTCGCCGTCGATGGCGTCGCCGGAAGTCATCCTGAAGGTTGATCTGTACGGCACGGCGATGCTGCTTGAGGAATTCGGCCAGGTCATCGCCCCGGGGGGATCGGCCGTCGTCATCGCGTCGCAGTCGGGCCACCGCCTGGGCGCCCTCACGGCCGCGCAGGACGAGGCGCTGGCCACCCTGCCGGCGGAGGAGCTTCTGGCGCTGCCCATGCTGCAGCCTGACCAGGTAACCGACACGCTGCACGCCTATCAGCTGTCCAAGCGCGCCAACGTCCTGCGGGTCAAGGCGGAGGCCGTGCGGTGGGGCCGGCGCGGCGCCCGTGTCAACGCGATCAGCCCGGGCATCGTCATCACCCCGCTGGCCCGGCATGAGCTTTCCGGCCCCCGGGGCGAGGGCTACAACCGCATGATCGAACTCAGCCCGGTCGGCCGGGCGGGAACGCCCGATGAGGTCGGCACCGTGGGTGCCTTGCTGATGGGACCGGACGGCGCCTTCATCACCGGCAGCGACTTCCTGATGGACGGCGGTGTCACGGCGTCCTTCTTCTATGGGGAGCTGAAGCCCAGCTGATCCCGGGATGGCGGGCCGGGGGCGCTTCCGGAAAAAGGGATGGCAGCCGCCCGAATTTTCCTTTGGTTCCGGTGGCTTGGCGCGCGCATGGTCCGGGGGACGCCGCCCGGTCGGGGCGGCTTTTGGTTAATCGGGATGCCCCGTCATGATCGTGCGGAACCGGCCTGACCTGTTGCGGCTGTTCTTCATCCTGCGGGGGTCCATCGTCCCCCGCATCTTCCCGCAGATGCTGTTCATCTTCGTGCTGTCGGCGGTGGTGGTGTGGTGTCACACCACGCGGCCGGGGCTGGTGCCGGTGTTCACCGGCGCGCCCTTCACCCTGCTGGGCATCGCGCTGTCGGTGTTCCTGGGCTTCCGCAACAGCGCCTGCTACGACCGCTGGTGGGAGGCGCGCAAGGATTGGGGGCAGCTGGTCTACACCTGCCGCGACCTGGCCCGGCAAAGCCTGATCCTGGAGGGTGATAACGAGGGCCGCGCGGCCCGCCGCCAGCTGCTGCGCCTGGCCATGGCCTTCGCCCATGCCTGCGTCTGCCACCTGCGGCCGGTGGTGGACCAGACCAAGGCCCGGCGCCACCTGCCGGCCAGCCAGCTGGCGGGGTATGAGGCGTCGCGCAACCGGCCGGATTACGTGCTGCGCCAGATGGGCCAGCTGCTGGCGGAGCAGCGGATGGAGGGGCGCCTGGGCGACATCCCGTTCAGCGTGCTGGACGCCACCCTGGGCCGCATGTCGGCGGTGCTGGCGGCGTGCGAGCGCATCCGCAACACGCCGGTGCCGTTCGGCTATACCCTGCTGCTGCACCGCACGGCCTATCTGTTCTGCTTCCTGGTGCCGTTCGGTTTCGCCGACGTGCTGGGCTGGGGTACGCCCTTCGCCACGGCCTTGGTCGCCTACACCTTCTTCGGCCTGGACGCCCTGGGCGATGAGTTGGAGGAGCCGTTCGGCACCCTGCCCAACGACCTGCCCATCGAGGCGCTGGCCGACACCATCGAGATCAACCTGCGCGAGGCCCTGGGCGAGACGGACCTGCCGCCCCTGCCGACGCCCCGCGACCATCTGCTGATGTGAGCCGGCGGTTCCCCCGACCGGTCGGGGGAACCTGCCATGGCGGTGGGTACTCAGTTGGACATCAGCTGGGTTTCCGCCAGGGCGCCGTCCAGGTTGGCGACGCAGCGCTCATAGCCGTTGGTGCCGGGCAGCAGGCCCACCTGGGCGCAAGCCGTGCGGTCGGTGGGCATGTTCCGGCGTTCGGCCGGCATGGCCATCGCCAGCGACCGGCTGAGCGTGCTGACGCAAGCGGCGTAGTCGGTGTCGTTGACCGTCAGGCCCAGCGTCTGTTCACAGGTGTGCTGGACGGTCATCGTGTCGGTATTCGTCACCGGCATGGCGTTCACGGCCGGGGCGGTGAAGGCGGCGGTGGAGACCAGGGCGACGGCCAGGATGGTCTTGATCGCGCTAGGCAGAGTCCGGGTGTGCATGGCCTAAGCTCCTTTACTTGGCATCGTCTTTCAGGGGATTTGTCTGCTCCCCGTGTCGGGGATGCCTATAAGACGCCGGCCGTGCTGGTTTATTCCCGAGTACTGAAAATATTTTGAATTTTTGCGAAAGCCCGGCTTAGTCTTCCACATCGCCGAGATGCGCGCGAAGATTATGGATCTGGGCGATCCAGCCGCCCTCGTTCATGCGCAAGGCTTCCGCCCGGCGGGCGCTGGGCAAATTGTCGAAGCCGCTTTCGGTGATGGTCAGGTGGGTGCCGCCGTCGCGGGGCTCCAGGTGGAATTCCACCTGGGTCGGCTCTTCGTCCGAATAATCGCGCGCCGCATCCACCGCATAGGGATGCCAGGTGTAGGAGAGCAGGCGGGGCGGCGTCACCGCCACCACCGTCGCCTGCCATTCCACATGCTCGTACCCCGGATAGGTGATGCGGCCTCGCGATTCCTGGCCGGGGACGAAGGGCCCGTCCAGCTTCACCCGGAACCAGGTGCCGAATTCGACAGGGTCGGATAGGGCCCGCCATACCCGCTCGACCGGAGCGGCCAGTTCCACGTGCTTCTCAATGCGATCAGACATCCGGCCCTCCAGGGTTGCGCGGCGGTAACCCCCGAAGGCCGGAATGGTTCAGATCTTGGCGCGGATCTGCCGGCGCGCCTCATCCGCCAGGGGATGCAGGGCCTGGGGCGGGGCATCGGCCACCAGGCTGTAGCCCATGCCCTGGTTGCTCCAGGTGACGCCGCCCACCATTTGTCCGGCGGTTTCCTGGCGGTGTTCGGACATGGGCGCGTCCATGTCCACGGTCATGGGCCGCACCATCATGGCGATGCGGTTGCCGCCGGCGTCGTCATAGAAAAACATGGCGCCGGCGCCGTGGGCGGTGGCGATCAGCCGGCCGCCCATGAAGCGGTAGCCCGAGGCCGACAGGTCGGGCACGGCGACCGGCCGATCCAGGCGCTTGGACACCCATTGCAGCAGTTGCTGTTCCTCGCCGGCGCGCATTTCCACCGGCCGCAGGCTGTCGGCGGCATAGACGCGGTAGTTGTCCATGGCCTCCTGCGTCAGGGCGTTGACGCCGCTCAGCGGCGCCTTGGCCGCCATGCCGTGCATGGACCAGCCGCCGGCCCCACCCACCACCAGCAGCAGCACGGCGGCGGCGAGGTTGCGCCAGGGGCCAGCCCAGGCGCGCGCCTGCCGGTCGCGCCGCGCCTCGATCAGGCGGGCCAGGTTCAGGCTGTCGGGCACCGGTGCGTCCACGATGGGGGCCAGCGCCTCACGCAGGGCCGCGCGCTGCAGGGTGTACGTTGCCACGCGCTGTGCCGCCTCGGCATGGCGGGCTAGGTAATCTTCGATCTCCGCCCGGCGCCCGGCGTCCAGGGCGCCATCGACATAGGCCTGCAAGTCTTCCTCGGTGATGGGGCGACCCGCGTTCATTTCACTCTCCTGAAGATCGAGGCGCCGAAATTGGGGCGGTGGATGGTGGCGCCCGCCGGCTCCCCCTCCATGTGTTGCGCCAGCTTTTCCCGTGCCCGCGCCAGGCGGGACATGACGGTGCCGATGGGGATGTCCAGCACGCGCGCGGCCTCGGCATAGGACAGGTCCTCCACCGACACCAACAGCAGCACGGCGCGCTGGTCCTCCGGCAGGGTGTCCAGGGCGCGCAGCAGGTCGGCATGGCGCAGCGCGTCCTCCTGCGTCGGTGGGCGGCTGAGCGCCGGTTCCGCGACCGCGTCGTCCAGCGCCACCTGGCCGCCGCGCCGCCGGTTCTGGCGGATGTGGCTGACGGCCAGGTTGTGCAGGATGGTGAACAGCCAGGTGCGGGCGTCGCCGTCCGCCCGGCGCTGGTGCCAGCGGGTGATGGCCCGCTCCAGGCAGTCCTGCACCAGGTCGTCGGCGGTGGCCGCATCCCGCACCAGCGCCCGCGCGTAGCGGCGCAGGGGCGGGATCAGCGGTTCCACCAGTTGCATCATGTCCTTCATGGCACGCGCCTCTTGGCCGCCCTGCCTATCGCCGGGTGCGCCAGCTCGCCATGCTCTGGAACACGCCGTCCTTGAAGATGAAGGCATGCATCAGTGCTGCCGACAAGTGGCGCGATGACCACCAGGAACAGGGCGTACGCCAGGTAGGTGTGCAGGTGGCGCAAGCTGGCGTACAGCGCGCGGTCCATTTCCATCAGCGGCGGCAGGTGCAGCAGGCCGCCCCAGACGATGATGGGATAGCCCCCCGCCGACAGCATGGACCAGCCCACCAAGGGCAGGGCGATCATCAGCGCGTACAGCACAAGGTGGGAGGCGTGGGCGATGGCCTTCTGCGGCAGCGGCATGGCGGCGGGCAGGGCCGGCGGCGACCGCGTTGCGCGTACGGCCAGGCGGATGACCACCAGGGCCAGGATGGCGACACCGATGGATTTGTGCAGCGGCACCAGCCAGTTGTGCGCCGGCCCGACGGTGGCGACCATGCCGGCGCCGATGAACAGCATGGCGACGATCAGCCCGGCCATCAGCCAGTGCAGGATCCGCGCGGCGGCGGTAAACGTGGGGGTCATCGCGCGGTCTCCTTCGGGGCGGGCAAGGCTGCGTCGTGGGCCAGGGCGCTGATACCAGCCGGCTCACCCGTACGGCGGGTGTAGCCGACGGCGTAGACGGAAGAGCGCGCCGCCAGCAGCGGGTCGTCGGACGGCGCCACGCCGGCCGGCAGGATGGTGGGGTCGAAATTGACGTCACGGCAGGGGCCGTCATCCTCCGTCACCGCGCGGTCGATGGTCAGGGTGCCGACCTCCACCCGCTGGCGATCCTCCGGCCAGGCCTTGGTGGCGTCGTCCAACGGGTCGCCTGGGTTGGGCAGCACGATGGACATGTGCCAGGTCAGCGGCCCCTGGGCCAGGCGGCCCGCCACCTCGTCGAACAGGAAGTCGCGCGGCTGGGTCGCCAGCGTCGCCTTGTCCAATTCCGCGAACGGCGTGTCGGGGGTGAACACCCAGCGCACCGGGCGCGTCCCGCCCTCGGCATTGGTGAAGCGGAAGGTGTTCACGCTGTTGTAGGTGCCGTTGGCGAAGCTGGAGGGCAGGGGCGCCTTGGCTAGGTAATCGACGAAGGCCTTGGTTTCCGGATGCTGGGCCATATAGGCCGCCGCCTTGGCCGGGTCCGGCTTGCCGGTGGCGGGATCGGGCGTGGTCGCCAGCTGGAAATCCAGGAAGGCCTGGGGTGTCGCCACCGGGAAGACGGGCACATGGTTCATGGCCATGCGCCACTGCTCCCCATCCGCTAACTGGAACTTCAGCGCCAGGCTGTGGAAGACGACACGGCCGTCAGGCGCCATGGGCACGCCGCCGGCCAGGGAAAAGCGGCCGACGACCGGCGTGGTGGTGGGGCCGAAGATGCCGGCCTTGCTGAGCGCCAGGCCCTGGCCGTTGCCGTCGAAATGCCCGATCACGCACAGGCCCTTGGCATGGGCGCGGCGATACCCTTCATGCCGACCGTCGTGGCCCTCCAGCGCGTTGACGATCCGGGCGGGTTTAAGGGCGCCCGGTGTCAGCCAGCCGCCGGCATAGGCGAAGGCGGCGGTGGCGCCGCCGGCCACCACAGCGATGGCCGCCAGCGGCAGCAGGCTGCGTCGGCTGAGGATGTCTTTGATACCGTAGGAACCTTGCGGCATGGGGCACGCTCCCTGGAAACAGGTCGGGCCCGTTGCCGGGCCGCCGATATCCAGGTTGACGCTGGCGCCGCCGGTTTATTCCCGGCGCCCCAAAACTTTTTCTGATTTTCTTTCGATAGGCCCCGACCGGGGCCGCCGGAGATTTCCGGGGAGCCGTAGGCGGACCGGAAATCGAGGATAAGCCAAAGGCGCGGACGCGCCTGCCGGCGCCTGAGGAACAAGAATTAATGCGCGAAGCTGACCCTGTCTTCGTCACCCTCTTCCGCCGGCAGGCCGGGGTCGGTGGCGGCGGAGAATGCGGTCAGCCCCAGGGCGCAGACGGCCAGGCCGGCGCCCAGCCAGGGCAGGCTGCCGTATGCGACACCCTGGTCGATGGCGATGCCGCCGAACCAGGCGCCCAGCGCGTTGCCCATGTTGAAGGCGCCCTGGTTCAGGGTGCTGGCCAGGTTGGGCGCGCCCCGCGCCTGGTCCACCACCCGCATCTGCAGGGGGGACCCGACGGAGAAGGCGGCGATGCCCCACAGCACCAAGGTGGGCACCGCACTGATCACGGTGGCGCTGGTCCACACCAGGGCCACCAGGATCAGGGCGATGATGCCGAAGGTGGTCATGACCACCGGCATCATCTTCCAGTCGGCCAGCCGCCCGCCCAGCAGGTTGCCCACCGTCAGCCCCACGCCGAACAGCAGCAGGACATAGGTCACCTGGTCCGGCGTCAGGCCGGTCACGTGCTCCAGCAAGGGCGTGATGTAGGTCAGCACGCTGAACAGGCTGGCCGAGGAGATGACGCTGATCAGCATGGCCATGATGACCTGCGGCCGGGCCAGTACGCGGAATTCACCCAGCAGGCCGCCGGCGCTGCCGCCGGGCAGGTTCTTCGGCAACCAGATGGTCAGCGCCGTGGCGGCGACCAGGCCAATGATGACCACGGCCCAGAAGGTGGCGCGCCAGCCCAGCTCATGCCCCAGGGCGGTGCCCAGCGGCACGCCCAGCACGTTGGCGAGCGTGAGGCCGGAGAACATCAGGGCCACGGCCTGCGCCCGGCGGTGGCGCGGCACCAGGCCGGAGGCGACCACGGCACCGATGCCGAAGAAGGTGCCGTGCGACAGGGCGGTGACGATACGCGCCGCCATCAGCAGGCCGTAGGTGGGGGCCAGCGCGCAGAACAGGTTGCCGATGATGAAGATGCCCATCAGGCCGATCAGCGCCCGCTTGCGCGGCAGCCGTGCCGTCGCCACCGCCAGCAGCGGGGCGCCCACCACCACGGCGAGCGCGTATGCGGTGACCAGCATGCCGGCCTTGGGAATGCTGACGCCCAGATCCTGCGCCAGATCCGGCAGCATGCCCATGATGACGAATTCGGTGGTGCCGATGCCGAAAGAGGCGATGGCGAGGGCAAGCAGCGGCAGGGGCACCGAAAACGCTCCGGAAATCTAAGGTGGCGGGGGGGCCGTTCCGGAGCATCGCCCAAAAAGGGTAAGCGCTGTCATGCTGCGTTGCAGCAGGTGCCATGACGGAATAGTTGAGGACACAAGCGTTTGTTGGAGGCGTGCCTTCCCTCAAGCGCCGGGCGCGACCTCTGGTCGCTTGGCTTCCTCAGTTCAAGGGCGTTCCGCCCTTAAACTTCCGGCGGCCCCCGTCGAGGCCTACAGCGGCTTGGTGCCGCTGGCCTTACTCCGGTGCGCGCAGCCAGCGCTCCGCGGCGGCGGCGGCCTTTTCGGCGTAGTCGGGCAGGCCGGGGCCCAGCAGGGGCAGGCCCCATTCCGCCACCACCCGGGCTATGCCGGCGGCATCCACCGGCAGGCCCAGTTCCTTCAGGCGCCAGGCCATGTTCATTTCCTGGCCCCAGAAATAGATTTCCTTGGCGCCGGTGTTGGCCGCCATGGTCCGCACCTGTTCCTCGCGGCCCAGGCCGTGCAGCGGCAGCCAGATGTCGGCCATCAGGGTGTCGAAGGCTTGGCCGTCCGCCGGCTTCCAAATATAGGCGTCGCCCTGGTGGACGGTGATCTTGGCGGCGGCCTCGGACGGCAACTGACTGAAGATGCCGGATTGCTCGACGGCGGCCAGCACCTCGGCATCGAACTCCACCACCGTGACCTGGGTGACGGCGGGGTTCAAGGCCGCGTTGGCGGCGGCCCAGCCCATACCCATGCCCATCACCGCCGTGCGGCCCCACACCAGGCGGCAGCCGATCTCCTGGCTTTCGGTTTCCATGGGCGTCATCGACATCCAGGCGCGGCTGTTCTCCCGGTCATGGCGGATCAGTGCGGCCATGTTCTCGATCATGCGCGGCCCCGTCCAATAGCCGGGGCAGACGGCCAGGGCGGCGATCCGCATTTCCCACCGTTCCCCCTGGAAGGGCTGGTAGGTGGGATAGAACAGGGGAAAATCGGCGCTGTCGGGCATGGCGGGCTCCGGCCAAGAAAAAAGCCGCCGTCGCCGGGGTGGGCGAGGGCGGCTTTGATCACAATGTGGTCAAGGCGGTTCGACCTTACTTCAGGTCGTCGGCCTTGCTGATGATGTGCGTGACGATGCCGTAGTCCTTGGCCTCTTCCGCCGTCATCCAGAAATTGCGGTCCGTGTCCTGCTCGATCTTCTCAAGCGGCTGGCCGGTCTCGCGGGCGATGATGATGTTCAGACGCTTGCGCATCTTCACGATTTCCTTCGCCTCGATGGCGATGTCGGTGGCCTGGCCGCCGGCGCCGCCCATGGGCTGATGGATCAGGAAACGGGTGTTGGGCAGGCAGAAGCGGTTTTCCTTCTGCGCACCCAGGAAAATGTGGGCGCCGGCGCTGGCCACCCAGCCCGTGCCCAGAACCAGGACGCGCGGGCGGATGAACTGCAGGATGTCGTGGATGCTGTCGCCGCTTTCCACGTGGCCGCCCTGGGAATTGATCACCAGGCGGATGGGGTCGTCATTCTCGGCCGCCAGGGCCAGCAGCTGGGCCACCGTGCTTTCGGCGACCTTCTGGTTGATTTCACCGAAGATCAGGACCGTGCGGCTCTTGAACAGGTTCTGGGCGACCGCGGAGAAGGGCGCACCCTTGGCCTTTTCACCCTTTTCGCCTTCCGGGGCGGTCTCGGGGGCGTCATCGGGATCTTCGTCATCAAAGCGGATCGGCAGGGTCACCAGGATCTCCATGGGAACGAACGGACGGGGCGACCCAGATGGTCGCTCCACTCGGGCACCCTTATCAGGTAGCGGGATTCTGCGCCCCATTCAACCCGCGCGTCACACTTCCCCTTTACCAAGATCGCTTACCCCGGCCGGCCTAACGGGTGGCGCCGGGTCGCCGGCATGGGTAAAGGTTAAGAATGAGCATCGTTGGAAACGGGGGACGCGTGATGGGGCAGGGATCGGCACCCTTCCTGCGGCTGGATGGCGTGAGCAAGCGTTATCCCAATGGCACCCTGGCCTTGAGCGACGTGTCGCTGTCGGTGGCGGAGGGGGAATTCCTGGCCATCGTCGGCGCCAGCGGCTGCGGCAAAAGCACCATCCTGCGCCATGTCGCGGGCCTGGTGGCGCCGTCGGAAGGAACGGTGGCGTGGGCGCAAGCCCCTGCCAAAGGCGGCATCGGCATGGTGTTCCAGGAACCAACCCTGATGCCCTGGGCCCGTATCCGCGACAATGTCCGCCTGCCGCTGGACCTGGCCGGCGTGCCCAGGGCGGAAGGCGACGCGCGGGTGGCCGCCCTGTTGGCTCAGGTGGGCCTGGCCGATTTCGCGGAAGTCTTCCCGCGCGAACTGTCCGGCGGCATGAAGATGCGCGCCTCCATCGCCCGCGCCCTGGTCACCCGGCCGCGCCTGTTGCTGATGGATGAGCCGTTCGCCGCCCTGGATGAGATCACCCGCCAGAAACTGAACGACGACCTGCTGGCCCTGTGGGCAGAGCAGCGCTTCACAGTGATGTTCGTGACCCACAGCGTTTATGAAAGCGTCTACCTGGCCGGCCGCGCCATCGTCATGGCGCCGCGCCCGGGGCGCATCCATGCCGATATCACGCTGGATCTGCCCTATCCAAGGGATGAGGCCATGCGCACCGACGCCCGCTACGCCGCCTGCTGCCGCCAGGTGTCGGCGGCCCTGGGTGACGCCATGACCGGTAAGGGAGCGGCGGCATGATCGCGTTGCGCCGTTTCGCCCCGCTGCTGCTGGGCCTGGTTTTCCTGGGCGCGTGGGAGGGGCTGGTGCGCCTGATGGAGGTGCCGGCCTTCGTGTTGCCGCCGCCCAGCGCCATCGTCGCGGCTTTGCTGGCCGATCCGCAGACCCTGGGCCTGTCCTTGTGGTTCACGCTGACCGTGACCCTTCAGGCCTTCGCGCTGGCGGTGGTGGGCGGCGTGGCGCTGGCCGTGCTGTTCACCCGCTCGCCCCTGCTGGCGTCCGCCCTTTATCCCTACGCCGTCATTTTGCAGGTGACGCCGGTGATGGCCATCGCCCCGCTGGTGGTGATCTGGGTGGGGTATGAGCGGGTGGGCCTGGCGCAGTTGATCCTGGCCTGGATCGTCGCCTTCTTCCCCATCCTGGGCAACACCACGCTGGGCCTGCGCTCGGCCGACGCCGGTTTGCGCGACCTGTTCCGCCTGTATGGCGCCAGCCGGTGGCAGGTGCTGTGGCGCCTGGAACTGCCGTCGGCCTTGCCCTACCTGCTGGCGGGCATGAAGATTTCGGGCGGCCTGGCGCTGATCGGCGCCGTGGTGGCGGAATTCGTGGCGGGATCGGGCACGGCCTCAGGCTTGGCCTGGCGCATTGTCGAGGCCGGCAACCGCCTCAACACCGCCCGCATGTTCGCGGCATTGACGCTGCTGTCCCTGCTGGGTATCGCCATCTTCGCCCTGCTGTCCCTAGTCCAGCGCCTGGCGCTCCGCCGCTGGCACGATAGCGAGGCATCGCGCTCTTGATGTGCCTTCCGGCGTAACGCGTATCATTCTGCAGCTAATGTCTTTCCGATCAACCTGGAAGGCGTCGCAACAACCTAGGGTTTGTTTGGGCTCGGTTCATAACTGAGTGTTAATAGTGCACTGAACGATTTCTTGTGTCGGTCTCATGTCTTGCTTCGATACTCCATTCCGAGCCAGTCATCATAAAGATTTCCAAATTCCGATAGCAGGTTTTCTATTGCATTGTTGACTTCTTCGAGTGGCGACAGGTCTAATCCGGAAAATCGATATCCGCTAAATAATCTAATCTTCAAGCAGGTTAAGATGTCAGATAAGAGTCTGCTGCCGTAGGCCATGAGGATGGCGTTCCGTCGTTCGGGTGAACGTTGATCAAATTCAAAAGGTAATGAGGTTCCTATATGGTCTGCATGCAATATATGGCTACTCATGGAGTAGCTGTAAGATAGGCCTGCAAGAATTTTAAATGCTTCATCATTTGATCTCGAAAAACTACCCAAGATCCCAGTGAATCCCCATTGTGTTTCTAGTGACCTTCTTCGTGATTGAGGGTATTTCCCGGAGATATCATTTATTTCTGCTTCGCTTAGCAGGCGATCCTTAAGTGGTCTCCATGAGGGGGCGTCATTGTCGGATATTAAATTTAATAATTCTTGGGTCTTTGAATGATCCTTAAGGAGGCCAATTTGAAAAAGATCATGACGGTATTCTTGATATCGAGTCTCAAAATCTGATTTGGATTGAAGCAAGTAAGTTGTCTTTATGGTACTTTCAACGATCGCACGGACTAGAATTTCAGAATCCCAAAGTTGAGCATATGAAATAAGTAGTATGGCGCTTTCGCTAGAGCGCGCTGATGCTGTTAGTAAACATTCTACGACGTGACGTTGCTCGGTGGTCCAGTTAATTTCTCTTAGGAAATTGGACGTCAACGGCAAAAGCTCCCGCTGCAGAAATAGGGTTTTTTCCGCGCAACGCCTTAATGTATTGTAGACTTCATCCGAATACATATGATTTCACCATGGTGGGGTGATTTTTTCTAAATCCGAGTAAAGAGAAACAGCTGACGGCATAGGGTGAGGCCACGCCGTCAGCTGTCTGACCTTACTTGTCGTAATTCAACAGCGACAAAACCGGCACGTCCAGCTTCTTGCGGCCTTCCAGGAAGTCCAGTTCGATCATGAAGCCGGCGGCGCGCACGTCGGCGCCGACGTCGCGCAGCAACTTGATGGCCGCACTCATGGTGCCGCCGGTGGCCAGCAGGTCGTCCACCACCACCACGCGCTGGCCCGGCTTGATCAGGTCCGCTTGGATTTCCACCGTGTCGCTGCCGTACTCCAGATCATAGGAATGGCGCACCACGTCGCCCGGCAGCTTGCCCTTCTTGCGCACCATGGCGAAGCCCAGGCCCAGCTTCAGGGCCAGCGGGGCCGCCATCAGGAAGCCGCGGGATTCGATGCCCACCAGGAAATCGACGCCCGTGTCCTGGATCAGGCGGGCCATGCGGCCCATGGCGACGGCCCAGGCGTCGGCGTGCGCCAGCAGCGGCGAGATGTCGTAGAACAGGATGCCGGGCTTGGGATAATCCGGCACGCCGCGGATGTGGCTCTTCAGGTCCATGGGGGAACGCCTCGGGGGAAACGGAAAACGCCCCGGGCCCGGGGCGCGAAATCATAAGGGACGCCCGGCCGGCTGACCAGCGCCGGGGTGCCGGTGGCCGTGGGGCGGTCGCATCATGCGCCGAATGGGCATGTCGCGGCCGCTGCTGTTGACCCGCGAGGGGCCTTTCTGTCAAGTGGATGCCGAGCAACGCCGCCCGGCGTCCCCTTCGGTGTGGGGGCGGGGCCGGCAGGGGGTACGATGGCGCCTGGCATCGGGGTGATCAAGACGGCGTGGGATGGGGACCATTGGATGGTCGCCGCCACCGGCCGCTGGGACCTGGCGGGGGCGGAGGCCCTGGACGAGCGCCTGGGCCGCCTGAAGCCGGAACGCAAGCCGGGCCAGGTCGTGCTGGATCTCTCCGGCCTGTCGGGCATGGACACGGCCGGCGCCCTGGTGCTGGACCGCCTGATCGAACGCTTGCGGGGGGAGGGGGAGACGGTGGCCGTGGTCGGCGCCACCCCGGCGCAGTGCACGCTGCTGCGCGACGTGCGCCGGGCGGTGGTGCGCCATCCCGACGTCAGCACGCCCTACCGCCCCTTCCATGATTTGCTGGAGCGGGTGGGCAAGGGCGCCTTCAGCGTCGCCTCCGACGCGTATGACCTGCTGAGCTTCTTCGGCCTGGTGTTCATCACCATCGGCCGCGTGGCGCGCGATCCGCGCCGCTTCCGATGGACCGCCTTTTTCTTCCACCTGGAACAGGTGGGATTGAACGCCCTGCCCATCATCGGGCTGCTGACCTTCCTGATCGGCGTGGTGCTGGCCTACCAGAGCGCCGACCAGTTGCGGCGATTCGGCGCGGAAATCTTTGTCGTCAATCTGCTGGGCATCGGCATCCTGCGCGAGCTGGGGGTGCTGATCACCTCCATCATCGTCGCCGGCCGGTCCGGTTCGGCCTTCACGGCGCAGATCGGCACCATGAAGGTGAACCAGGAGGTGGACGCCATGCAGGTGCTGGGGCTGGACCCCATCGAGATGCTGGTGCTGCCCCGCCTGGCCGCCCTGTTCGTGGCGCTGCCGCTGGTCAGTTTTTATGCCGACGTGGTGGGCCTGTTCGGTGGTGCGGTCATGTCCTATGGCACCCTGGACATCACGCTGGGCCAGTTCCTGCGGCAGTTGCAGGTGGCGGTGAACCCCACCACCATGATCGTGGGCCTGATCAAGGCGCCGGTGTTCGCCATCGTCATCTCCCTGGTCGGCTGTTTTGAGGGACTGAACGTGACGGGCAGTGCGGAAAGCGTGGGCAAGCTGACCACCCGGTCCGTGGTGGAATCGATCTTCCTGGTGATCGTGCTGGACGCCCTGTTCTCCATCCTCTTCTCCTACCTGAAGATCTGACGGGATGGACGGCTTGGGCGACATGGGCGGCGACAACACCGAAACGGTGATCCGGGTGCGGGGGCTGGTCACCCGCTTCGGCAGCCAGACGGTGCACGACGGCGTGGACCTGGACGTCCGCAAGGGCGAGGTGCTGGGCGTCGTCGGTGGCTCCGGCACCGGCAAGTCGGTGCTGTTGCGTGAAATCATCGGCCTGCAGCGTCCCACCCGCGGCCGGGTGGAGGTGCTGGGCCTGGACATGGAAAAGGCCGACAGCGTCGCCCGCCGCCATATCCAAAGCCGCTGGGGCGTGCTGTTCCAGGATGGCGCGCTGTTCAGTTCCATGACCGTGGCGGAAAACGTCATGGTGGCCCTGAAGGAACACACCCATCTGGACGCCTGCCTGATTCAGGAACTGGCGCGCATCAAGATCTCGATGGTGGGCTTGCCGCCCGACAGCTGTTCCAAATACCCGTCGCAACTGTCGGGCGGCATGCGCAAGCGCGCCGGCCTGGCCCGCGCCCTGGCGCTGGATCCGGAAATCCTGTTCCTGGATGAGCCGACCGCCGGCCTGGACCCCATTGGTGCTGCCGCTTTCGATCAATTGATCGGCACCTTGCAGCGCAGCCTGGGCCTGACCGTGGTTATGGTTACCCACGATTTGGACAGCCTCTATGCCATTTGCGACCGCATCGCCGTGTTGGTCGATCGTAAAATCAAGGTGGGGACCATTGACATGTTGCTGGCGGATACGCATCCCTGGATCCACGACTATTTCCACGGGCCGCGTGGCCGTGCGGCAGTGAGGGACTGAACCAGATGGAAACGCGCGCCAGCTACGCGCTCGTCGGGGGCTTCATCCTGGCTTTGACGGCGGCGTTGTTCATCGCCATCGTCTGGCTGGCCAAGGTCCAGTTCGACAAGGCCTCCACCCCCTATCGCATCTATTTCTCCGGCTCCGTCACCGGCCTGGTGGCGGGCAGCCCCGTGCGTTACCGCGGCGTGGCCGTGGGGCGCGTCACCGACATCCGCATCGATCCCGGCAACGTGGAACGTATCGAGGTGAAGGTGGAGGTGCCGAAGGACACCCCGGTCAAGTCCGACGCCGTCGCCTCGCTGGAGCCGGTGGGCGTCACCGGCGGCGTCTATGTCGAGATCGCCGGCGGCAGCCAGGAAGCGCCGCTGCTGCGCGAAACGCAAAGCGACGTGGACGTGCCGGTCATCCCCTCGCGCCCCAGCAACATCGCCTCGCTGTTGCAGGAGGCGCCGCACCTGCTGGAAAACCTGATCAAGCTGTCGGACAGCCTGTCCGGCTTCATGACGCCGGACAACCAGAAGGCCTTCGCCTCCATGCTGGCCAACCTGGCCTCCACCGCCGGGGCCGCCAACGGCACGGTGCAGGACGCCGGCCATCTGGTGAATGAGCTGCGCGGCAGCGTGAAGGAGATCAGCAAGCAGACCGAGGAATTGCTGGTCGATACCCGCACCACGGTCAACGCGGTGGGCAGCGACGCGCGCCGCATCAGCGGCAACCTGAACCAGTCGGCCGAGGACGTGAAGGTCCTGACCCGCAACCTGAACCAGACGGTGGAGCAGTTGCGCGGCATGGTGGAGGAAAACCGCGGGCCCATCCGCGATTTCACCTCCAGTGGGTTGTATGACATGACACAGCTCATTGGTGACCTGCGCACGCTCAGCAATAACCTGTCGCGGGTGACCAACCGTATCGAGAATGACCCGTCGGGCTTCCTGTTCGGCGGCCGGCAGCGTGGCGTGGAGGTGAAATGAGGGGGGCCTTGAGGGGGGCGATGAACCGCCGCCGCGTGCTGACGCGCGGTCTGGGGATGCTGGGCGGCGGTATGGCGCTGGGGGCGCTGCCCGCCTGTTCCCTGTTCGAGACGCCGCCGCACGTGGTGCGGCTGACGGCGGCGCGGGAATTCAGCCCGGCGCCGCCGGTGGGCTGGCAACTGCTGGTGGCCACACCCAGCACTTCGTCGGTATTGAACACCACGCGGGTGCCGCTGCGCATGCTGCAGGGGGACTTCGGCTATTTCGATGCCGAATGGCAGGATCCCTTGCCGGAGATGCTGCAGGGCCTGCTGATCGAGTCCTTCGAGTATTCCGGCCGCATCGCCGGCGTGGGGCGCGAGGGCTCGGGCCTGCGCGCCGATTACGTCCTGCTGATGGATATCCGCGACTTCCAGGCCGAATATCCCCACGCAACGGTGGAGGACAAGCCCACCGTCCACCTGCGCGTCCAGTGCAAGATGGTGACGCTGCCCCGCCGCACCATCCAGGAAAGCCAGGGGTTCGAGGTGTCGGTGCCGGCCAAGGCCACGGGCTTCGATGCCGTGCTGGCCGCCTATGACGAGGCCTTCCACGTCCTGGCGCGCCAGGTGGCGGAATGGGCCCTGCAGCCCGGCCGGCGGGCCGGCGGCGGCGTGTGATGCCTTTCCGCCAGGATACGGCCCGGGGCACCTCGGCGGTGGATACCTTGCCCCAGGAGACGCTGGAACGCCTGTGCGAGGCGGCGCGCGACGTCACCCTGTGCACCCGTGTGCTGGCCAAGACCGGCGACACCGTGCTGGGGGAGGCGTTGCGCGACGCGCCGCTGCCCCTGGATGACTGGCGGCATTATCCGGCGGGCGACGTCTACGACAGCGAATACCACGCCCAATACTATTTCCACGCCCATCCGGAGTCGGAGCGGGTGGGCGACGATGTCGGGCATTTCCATACCTTCATGCGGCCCCTGGGCATGCCCGATGGGGTGGCGCCCGCACCCTTGCCCGACCTGCGGCCCGATCCCGACGGCAATGACGCGCTGAGCCACCTGGTGGCCATCGGGGTCGATGGCCTGGGACGTGTCACCCGCCTATTCACCACCAACCGCTGGGTGACGGGGGAAACGTGGTATCCGGCGGCCGACGTGGCCCGCATGCTGGAGGGTTTCCAGATCGACCATGCCCGCCCGTCCTGGCCGCTGAACCGCTGGATCACGGCCATGGTCAGCCTGTACCGTGATGAGATCATTGAGCTTTTGCAGGAACGGGATGAGGTGGTCGCCCGCTGGCGGGCGGACCACCCCGGCGCGTATGTCTATGACGACCGCGATCTTGAGGTGACGTCCGAACGGGCGGTGGATGTCGAGGGCCGCATCCAGGAATTGGAGCGTGCGCTGCGCCGTCGCCGCCGCCAACAGGCGCCATCCGCCTGACGGGTAAAGGGATATAGACCCAAGCGAAGACGGCGATATCACCCAAATGGCGTTGGCCAAGACAGCCAAGGCTGTATTATTAATGGGCAATGGTGGCCTGGTAGTGTCCGGGCGCCGCAAATGGGACGAAGGGAGCGGGTTGTCCTGCCGATGGCCGAGACCTTGACGCATCAGGACGTGCAGCGCCTTCTGGCTGACCCGTCCGCCACGACCCGGGCCGAACTGGCCACCAAGCTTGCCACCCAGGTGGGCGCGGAACAGCTATCCGTATCCGAGCGCGCGCTGGCGGAGGACATCGTCCGCCTGATGGCGAAGGACGCGGCGGTCCGCGTGCGCTCCGCTCTGTCGGAAAGCTTGAAGACCAACCCTGCCATTCCCCGCGACATCGCCCTGGTGCTGGCGCGCGACGTGGAAGAGGTGTCGCTGCCCTTCATCGAGGTATCGTCGGTGCTGACCGATGGCGACCTGCTCGAACTGATCCAGAGCGGGTCGGAGGCCAAGCAGACCGCCGTCGCCAAGCGGCCCGATGTGTCGGAAGGCGTCGCGCATGCGCTGGTCGATGGCGGGGCCGAGAAGGCCGTCGCCACCCTGATGGCCAACGACAAGGCCAAGGTGACCGAGGCGGCGCTGACCCGGGTGCTGAACCGCTTCCCCAAGAGCGACGCCGTGCACGCCCCGCTGATCGAGCGCGGCAGCCTGCCCATCACCATCGCCGAACGGCTGGTGACCCTGGTGTCGGAGCAGTTGCGCGACCGGCTGGTGGAAAAGCATGAGCTGTCGGCCGACGTCGCCAGCGACATCGTGCTCCAGGGGCGGGAGAAGGCGACCTACGAACTGGTCGGTGTGGCCAGCGACGCCCAGCTGGAAACGCTGGTCGAACAGCTCTATCGCAACAACCGGCTGTCGCCGTCGCTGCTGCTGCGGTCGCTGTGCGTGGGTGATCTGGCCTTCTTCGAGGTGGCGCTGGCTCAATTGGCCCGCATCCCCACGCCCAACGCCCGCATGCTGATCCATGACGCCGGCAAGCTGGGCATGAAGTCGCTGTTCGACCGCACCGGCCTGCCCAAGACGCTGTATCCCGCCATCCAGGTGGCCCTGGACGTGGCCAACGAGACGGACTTCGACGGCGGCGACCACGATCTGGAACGCCATCGGCGCAAGATGCTGGAACGCATCCTGACCCAGTTCGAGGAAATGGGCAGCGACGACCTGGATTATCTCCTGAGCAAGTTGTCGGACCTGACCGCGACGGTGTGATGGGCTGAGCGTGGCGGTTGCGCCGCCACGCTTCCACCACAATCACCGGGCTTATTCCCCTCATCACGTAAGGGATGGGGATCCTGCATATCATGGCGACTTCTCACCGGCGCGCGGCTTGCGTGGCCGTTCTCGCTTGCGTCCTGGGCGCCCTGCCGGCCACGGCGGGTACTTTGGACAAGGCGTCGCTTCAGGCGCGCCTGGACCGGTTGGCCCACGACTTCCCCGGCCGGATCGGCATCGCCGTGCGCGACTGCGCCACCGGTGATACGCTGGGCGTGAAGGCGGATGAGCGGTTTCCGGAGCAGAGCGTCTTCAAGCTGCCGGTGGCCATCGCCGTGCTGGACCTGGTTGATCGGGGGCGTCTGTCGCTAGACCGGAAAATCACGCTTTATCCCCAGGATATGGCCATCTATTGGCAGCCGTTGGCGGCCAACGTGACCGCCGCCGGCTGGATCACCACACTGGATGACCTGCTGACCCGCATGGTGGCGCAAAGCGACAACGCCGCCACCGAGAACATCCTGCGCCTGATCGGCGGTCCGGCGGCGGTGCAGGCTGTCCTGACGGCCAAGGGCCTGGATGGCATCCGCGTCGACCGGGACGAGCGGCATTTGCAGACGGAGATCATCGGCATCCAATGGGATGACCGCTTCGTGGACGAGGAAGTCTTTCACCGGGCCATCGCGGCGGTGCCGGCGGCGACCCGGGCCGCCAAGCGCGACGCCTACCTGGCCGATCCGCGCGACACCGCGCAGCCGGCGGCCATGGCACGCCTGCTGGACCGGCTGGCCAAGGGCGAGCTTCTGAGCCCCGCCAGCACGAAGCATCTGCTGGATATCCTGAACGGCACCACGACCAAGCCGGGTCGCCTGAAGGCCGGGCTGGCCCCCGGCTGGTCCCTGGGCCATAAGACCGGCGCCGGTTCAACCGTGCAGGGCATGGCCCTGGCCAACAACGATGTCGGCTTGCTGACCGCCCCCGGCGGCAGCCGCTACGCCGTGGCGGTGTACGTCGCCAGTACCAGGCGCCCGGAGGAGGAGGCCGACGCCTTCATCGCCGCCGTGTCGCGGGCGGTGGTGGCCGCCTGGAAACCTTAAGTTCCGCGCCGTTTCGCCCGCGCTGTCGGCTCCGCCTCCAGCGGATTGTCGGGCCAGTAATGGCGGGGATAGCGCCCGGCCAAATCCTTCTTCACGTCGCGATAGGTGTTGGCCCAGAAGGAGGCCAGGTCGCGCGTGACCTGGATGGGGCGGTGGGCGGGTGACAGCAGGTGCAGCAGCACGGGCACGCCCGCCACCGTCGGCGTCTGGGCCAGGCCGAACAACTCCTGCAAGCGCACCGCCAGCGTGGGGATCTCCCCGGAATAGTCGATGGGCAGGCGTGATCCGCTGGGTACGTCGATGTGGGTGGGGGCCTGCCGTTCCATCTCCTGGGCCCGGTTCCAGTCCAGCAGGCCGGTCAGCGCGTTATGCAGGTCCAGGCGCGGCAGGTGGCCGGCGCGGCTGATGCCCGGCAGATAGGGGGCCAGCCAGTCCTCCATGCCCGCCAGCAGGGCCTCATCCGACATGTCCGGCCAGGTGTCGGCATCGGCGCGGTGCAGGAACCGCACGCGCTCGCGCCAGGTGTCCAGCGCCTTGGTCCACGGCAGGCTGGCCAGGCCCATCTCGCGGATGCCGGTCATCATGGCGGCGGCCACGGACTCAGGCTGCGGCTGGGTCAGGGCCTCATCCTTCAGCACCAGGCCGAACAGCCGGCGGCGGCGGCGGGCCAGCACGGCCTGCTCCCGACCATCCCAGGTGACCACCTCCTCCGTCACGATGCGGTCGGCGTAGACCTCCTCGATCTCATCGCGGCTGATGGGGGCGGCCAGGTAGATGCGGGCCTCGCGCGTGTTGCCGTCCAGGTCACCCACGGCCAGCCAGTCCTGGCGCGACAGCGCATCGGCCGTGTCCAGCACCGCCCCCTTGCCGCTGGCCAGGCGGTATTGTCCCTGGCCGCCCGGGCGCTTCTGCGCCAACCGGTCGGGATAGGCCAGGGCCAGCAGGCGGCCGGCATCCTCGCCGGTGAAGCGGCGGTCGGTGATGCGCAGCTGGCGCATCACCTGGCGAGCGCCCTCGCGAATCTGGCGCAAGGCGTTGCGGTCGGCGGCACCATTGTCGTCGCCCGACAGCAGATCCAGCCGGCGGCGCAGATCAGCATCGCGGCTGATGCCGCGCAGGGGATCGCGCTCCCCCAGCAGGCCGGCCAGGTGGGCCGCCGCCGCACCCAGGCCCATCTCCATGCCCACCAGCACCATGTGGGCCAGGCGCGGATGCATGCCAAGCGTGGCCATGCGGCGGCCGTGCGGCGTGATCTTGCCGGCGGCGTCCAGCGCGCCCAACTGCGCCAGCAGGTCGCGGGCTTGGGTCAGCGGGGCGGCCGGCGGCGCATCCAGCCAGGGCAGGGTGGCGGCGTCATCCACCCCCCAGGCCGCCAGTTCCAGCGCCAGGGGCGCCAGGTCGGCGCGCAGGATTTCCGGCGCGGCGAAGGGCACCAGGGCGCGGTCCGCCTGCTCGCTCCACAGCCGATAGCAGATGCCGGGTTCCAGCCGGCCGGCGCGGCCCCGGCGCTGGTCGGCCGACGCGCGGGAGGCGCGGGCCGTTTCCAGCCGGTTCATGCCGCTGCCGGGATCGAAACGGCCCAGGCGGGACTGGCCGCCATCCACCACGATGCGGATGCCGTCGATGGTCAGGCTGGTTTCGGCGATGGCGGTGGCCAGCACCACCTTGCGTTTGCCGGCCGGCGCCGGGCGGATGGCGGCTTCCTGCTGGTCCAGCGCCAGGTCGCCGTAGAGCGGCGCCACCACCACGTTGGACGGCAGGCCCAGATCGGCCAGGGCCTTTTCCGTGCGCCGGATTTCCCCCGTGCCGGGCAGGAAGACCAGGGCGCTGCCCGTTTCCTCCGCCAGGGCGCGTTTCACCACGCGGGCGATGGAGGTTTCCAGCCGGTCGGTGGCGGACGGTTCCACCCAGCGGGTTTCCACCGGGAAGCTGCGGCCGTCGCTGCTGACCATGGGCGCGTCGCCCAGCAGGCCGGCCACCGCCGCCCCGTCCAGGGTGGCGGACATGACCAGCAGGCGCAGATCCTCACGCAGCAAGCCCTGCGCCTGAAGGCAGAAGGCCAGGGCCAAGTCGGCATCCAAGCTGCGTTCGTGGAATTCGTCGAACAACACAGCACCCACGCCGTCCAGCGACGGGTCGGCCTGAAGCTGGCGCAGGAACAGGCCTTCCGTCACCACTTCGATCCGGGTGGCGGGGCCGACGCGGGTATCCAGGCGCACGCGATAGCCCACGGTCTCGCCCACCGCTTCGCCCAATGTGTCGGCCATGCGCTTGGCGGCGGCGCGGGCGGCCAGGCGGCGCGGTTCCAGCATGACGATGCGCTGGCCAGCCAGCCAGGGCTGGTCCAGCAGGGCCAGGGGCACACGCGTCGTCTTGCCGGCGCCGGGGGCGGCCTGCAGCACGGCGTTGGGGCCGGTCGCCATCACCCGCAGCAGGTCGGGCAGGACGGCGTCGATGGGAAGCGCGGAAGGGGGAAGGACGGGCGGCATGATCGCCGTCATACAGGCTGGCGGCGCGTGCCGCCAGCATCAGCAAACTAAGCCAAGCTCAGCGTGCCCAGGCTGCGGCGGAAATCCTCCGGCCGGTAGGGCTTGGTGATGAAGCCCAGCGACACCGCCGGCGCCCGGGTGCGCAGTACGTCCGGATCCACGGCGCTGGTGAACAGGCTGCGCACGCCGAAACGCTTCCAGATGCGGTCGGCCGCCTCCACACCGTCATCACCGCCGCGCAGCATGACGTCCATCAGCACCAGGTCGGGACGATGATGATCCACGGCCTGCACCGCCTCATCCACCGTGGCGGCGATGGCGCAGACCTCATGTCCCTGTTGCAGCAGGATGTGCTGGAGACCCAAGGCGATCAGCGCCTCATCCTCAACCACCACGATGCGGTAATGGGGATTGCGGGCGGTGGAGGACCGCTGGTCGTAATCCCGATCAACTATCTGTTCGGCACGCACGGCAACTACCTGTCAACGTCGCGAGGAAATCTGGCGTCCGGCCGTTGCCAAGGGCTGACCCAGACTGTCCCCATATTCTCGTAAAATCGTATCCAAGGATATCCGCCCTTGAGGAAGAGAACGGTAGGCAACCTGTCATAGTTCGAGCGGGTGGAGCACGGGCGTACAGTCACCGACCAGGGGGTAATGCTAAAAACGGCCTTGAACAGCGGCGGGTGCCATAGGGGGCAGGCGGACGTATTCCCAATGGTATGGAATGGCACTTAAAATCCGCACGCACCCTGTCTACTATGCGCCCCATCCACGGCCTGCCTTCGGCCCCTTCATCGCTTGCCTTCGGAAAGTGCAAATGTCCGCTCTCAGCACCGTCATCGTGCCGATCAACCGCGCTGGTTGGCCTTTCATCCTGGCGTTCGCCGTGGTCACCGTCATCCTGTTCCTGCTGTCCACCTTCCTGGGGTGGATCGGCGTGGTCCTGACGGCCTGGTGCGTCTATTTCTTCCGCGATCCCGACCGGGTGGTGCCGACCCGCCCCGGCCTGATGGTCAGCCCGGCCGACGGCCTGGTGCAGATGATCACCAAGGCCGTGCCCCCGCCCGAACTGGGCATGGGGCCGGAGCCGCTGACCCGCATCAGCATTTTCCTGAACGTCTTCAACGTCCACATCAACCGCAGCCCCATCGAGGGCACGGTGACCCGGGCGGAATACCACCCCGGCAAGTTCCTGAACGCCTCCTTCGACAAGGCCAGCGAACTGAATGAGCGCATGAGCGTGCGCCTGGCCATGGCCGACGGGCGTGAAATCGCCTTCGTGCAGATCGCGGGCCTGGTGGCGCGCCGCATCATCTGCACCCTGAAGCCGGGGCAGTCGGTGTCGACGGGTGAGCGTTACGGCCTGATCCGTTTCGGCAGCCGTACCGACGTCTACCTGCCCGATGGCGTGCAGCCGCTGGTCATCGTCGGCCAGAAGGCGCTGGGCGGTGAAACCATCCTGGCCGACCTGGCCAGCGTCGAGCCGCAGCGCCAGGGTGTGGTGCGCTGATGCCGCGCCGCCCCCCGGGAAGCGGGCTGCAGGGGCGGCGGCGGCGGGCCATCCGGCCGCCCCGCCTGGGCGGCCTGACCATCAACAAGCTGCTGCCCAACATGCTGACCGTGCTGGCGCTGTCGGCCGGCATGACGGGCATCCGCTTCGCGACCGAGCAGCGTTGGGAACAGGCCGTCATCGCCATCGTGGTGGCGGCGGTGCTGGACGCGCTGGACGGCCGCATCGCCCGGCTGCTGAACGCGCAAAGCAAGTTCGGCGCGGAACTGGACAGCCTGTCGGACGTGGTCAGCTTCGGCGTGGCCCCGGCCATGATCCTGTACATGTGGGGCCTGAACGAGGCGCGCAGCTTCGGCTGGATCGCCTGCCTGCTGTTCGGCGCCTGTGCCGCCCTGCGGCTGGCCCGCTTCAACACCGCGTTGGGCTCCGCGGCACAGAAGCCGGTGTGGGCCTACAACTACTTCACCGGCGTGCCGGCCCCGGCCGGCGCCGGCATGGCCCTGCTGCCCATCGTCGCCAGTTTCGAGATGGGGCGGACGGTGGTGGGCCACCCGGCCTTCGTCGTCATCTGGACCGTGGGCATGGCGGCGCTGATGATCAGCGCCGTGCCGACCTTCTCCCTGAAGGGCCTGCGCATCCCGCAGGGGCTGGTGGTGTTCGTGCTGCTGGGCCTGGCCCTGCTGGCCGCCGCCGTGGTCAGCGCGCCCTGGACGACGCTGATGGTGCTGGGCGTGGGTTATCTCGCCACCATCCCCTTCAGCGTGCGGCAGTACCGCCGCCTGCTGACCCAGGCGGAAAGCCTGGTCGGCGCGGTGGATGAGCCGATGGCCGAGGAAACGGTGGTGGAAGAGCTGCCGCCCGAGGAGCCGCCCAAAGAGCCGCGATTCCTTTAATCGACTTCCGCCACGGTCAGCCGGGCATGGACATGGACGGGCACCCGCCCGTCCGCATCCGCCAGGGGGGCGAAGGCTGTGGCGATGTCCGTTTCCAATCGCGCGCGCCCCACCGCCGTCAGGTGGGCCAGGGCCGGCGCGAACGCCATTTCCAGGGTGGGACGCCAGAACGGCCGGCGGATGTCGGCCTGGGTGGTGTGGCGCAGGGCGCTGTCCTCAACCGTGCTGAAACCCGCCACCCGGCACAGATCGGGCAATACGCCCGGCGTGGCGAAGCGGAACAGCGTCGCCAACGCTGGTTCGCCGCCGACATAGGCGTCGATCACCTGGAACAGGGTGTTGTCGGCCTGGGCGCCCCAGCACAGCAGGGCCGCGCGCCCGCCGGGACGCAGCACGCGGCGCATCTCCGCCAAGGCGAGTTGGGCGTCCGGCACGAACATCAGGCCGAAACGGCAGCTCACCCGGTCGACCGACGCGTCGGCCAGGGGCAGGGCCGTCATGTCGGCCGCCAGGAAGGAAAGGGGGGACAGGTCGGCGCCACGGCGCCGCGCGCCCGCCATCATCGCCGGCACCAGATCGGTGGCCAGCACGCGGCCCGCCGGCCCGCGTTCGGTTGGTACAAACGTACGGGCGGCGGTCAGCGCCGGCTCACCGGCGCCGGTGGCCAGGTCCAGCAGGATATGATGGGGTTCAAGGGACAGGGCCGTCAGCAACGGGGCGTTCAGCCGTTCGGCCGGTTCGGCCATCGTGTCGGCCCAACGGTCCCAGGCGGCACCACTGTCCCGCCAGCGGCGGACTTCCCCCGCCCGGTCGGGCAGGGCGGGTCCCGTCAATGCAGGACCCGGGGATGGTTTTCCAGGGGTTCATAGCTGGCGTCGGCCAGGCGGTGGCGCAGGGTGTCCACCTCTTCCGTCAGGCGCTGGTTGAACTCGCCCAGCCGCTCGACCTGGCCGGCCAGGTCGGTCAGGTCGCGTTGCAGGCGGGTCAGATGGTCCGACGCCGTGCGCGCCAGGTTGGACTGGCGCACGGCCAGGCGGCCCAGGCGGCGCCAGATGTAGCCGACGCTGAGGCCGGCGGAGGCCAGCACCAGGGTGCTGGCGAAGACCAGGAACAGGGCGGGGTGGGCGTTATCCAGCTGCGAGAGCATGTGTGTTCAACCATGAAGGCCGTGCCGGTCGAAAAAGGCCCCCGGGGCGGCGGACAAAGGATGTCGGTGACGATAGTACAGATAAGCACGGCACCGTCTTGTGCAAAGGCATGGGTGCCAGCGCGTCGCTTACGACAGGCTGGTGGTCGCCTCGGCGAAATGCTCCGGCGTCAATGCGGCCAGCTTGTCGCCGAAGGCGCGCAGAACCGGCAGGAAACGATCGATCTGGTCACGGGTGACATGCGCGTCGGTGCGCAGGATGATGTCCGGGGCGGCCTGCAACAGCTGCGTCATGCGGAAAGGTCCGATCTGCTCATCCAGGAACATGGACAGTCCCATCAGCATGCCGAGGGTGACATCCTCGGGCGCGCTGGGGGTGTTCAGCACGTCGTGCAACTGTTCCATCAGCGTGTAGGTCAGGACGGAGGTCCGCTCGATGAGGTTGTTTTGCGGGATCGGCCGGGACATTGACTAGCGCTCCTTTCAACACCTCCCCGACTGGGGATGAGCGAACGATAAGGGGCCGCTCGTCACTAAACCGTTAACTACGCACGAACGGGAATCCACTGCTAAAGGAGGGGGTGGGGCCTGACCCCGGGGGAGCCTTTCACCTTCTTTGACCGCGCGTCCCGGGCCGGAAGCGGCTACACTGCCGCCCGAACCAGAACCGGTTGACGCGTGCGATGGCCTCAGGAAAATCCGGGAAATACTATCGTCTGGACGGCTTGAGCGTCCTGGTGGCGGACGACAACCGCTTCGTGCGCACCATCCTGGTGACGGTGCTGCGCGGCCTGGGCATCGGCCGGGTGCTGCAGGCCGAAAGCGGGGAAGAGGCGACCGCCATCCTGGACGTCGCCACCCAGATGCAGGGCGCCAGCGACATCGACCTGGTCTTCGCCGACCATCTGATGGCACCGGTGGACGGGCTGGAACTGCTGAAGTGGGTGCGCGGCCATGAGCATGAAAAGCTTAAGTTCCTGCCCTTCGTGATGATGAGCGGCGAGGCGGACGCGGCCGCCGTGCGGCTGGCCCGCGACGGCGGTGTCACCGAATATCTGGCCAAGCCCATGTCGGTGGTGAACGTGGCCTCGCGCATCCTGGCCATCGTGGACAAGCCGCGCCCCTTCGTGCGGGCGCCCGGCTATGTCGGCCCCGACCGCCGCCGCCAGATCCTGCCCTATCCGGGGGAGGAGCGGCGCGGTGCTGCGGTTGAGCCTGTATCCCTTGAGGAGGCGTCGGAGAACCTGCCACCGGTGGGGCAGGCCGTGCCGGAGGCGCCCCCCGACGCCGAGGGTGCGGGGGTGGAGACGGCGCCAGAAACTGTGGATTAACCCTGTTGGGGTATATGACGAGATGACGGACAAGAATGGCCCCGCGGGGAAAGGGATTCCCGGCAAGGGCACGCGGGTGGTGGAAATCATCGAGCTACCCAACAAGCTGCGTGCCAAGGTGGGCGGCAGCAGCGACGGCAAGCCCGGGCAGATCGACCCCGCCGCCATCGAGCGGGCCACCCGCCACGTGGCGCGGATGAGCGACGCGCACCAGGCGCAGACCCGCATCGACCTCACCACCCTGCAGGCGGCGTTCGAGCAGGCGAAACGGGATGAGCCGAACCGGGCCCAGCACCTGCGCAAGGTCTACAAGATCGCCGACGGCATCATGACCCTGGGCCGGACCTTCGGCTATAACCTGCTGTCCGACTTCGCCAATTCCATGAACCATTTCCTGGTGGGAATCGAGGCGCCGACCGATGCGCAGATGACCGTGCTGGCCCTGCACATCGATGCCATGCACGTGGTCATCCGCGACGACGTGAAGGGCGATGGCGGGGAACTGGGCCAGGCCCTGACCAAGTCCCTGGCCTTGGCCCGCGCCAAGCTGATTCATAAGAGGTAAGTTCGCCCTCGGGCGGCGGGCGGCCGCATCCGCGGCCTTGCCTTCCTCGATTTCCAGTCCGCTGCCGCTCCCCAGAAATCTCCGGCGCCCGCGGTTGCGGGCTACCGGGGCATGAGTTGAAGCTCGTGCCCCGGGGTTTGGCGTGTGCCTACTTGTCCTTCTTGGCGCGGGCGAAGGCGTCGGCCAGGGCGCCGCCGAAGGCATCGCCGAAGGAGCCGCCGCGCGACTCCTGCGACTTGCCGCCCCGATCACCGCCCTGTGGCCGGTTGCCCGACGGCTTGCGATCGCCCTGGGGACGATCCCCCTGGGGCCGGTTTCCCGGCGGACGATTGCCTTGGGGGCGGGGGCCGTTGCGGTTGTCGCCGCGCGCCTCATTGGGGCGGCTGTCGCGCCCACCCTCTTGACGCCCATTGGCCGGCCGCTCGGCCTGTTCCTCCAGGCGCATGGTCAGGGCGACGCGGCGGCGCTTCAGGTCCACCTCCAGCACCTTGACCTTGACGATGTCGCCGGCCGTGACGACGGCGTGCGGGTCCTTCACGAACTTGCCGGCCAGCTGCGAAATATGGACCAGGCCGTCCTGGTGGACGCCCACGTCGACGAAGGCGCCGAAGGCGGTGACATTGGTGACCACGCCCTCCAGCACCATGTCGGGCTGCAGGTCCTTCAGTTCCACCACCCCGTCCTTGAAGGCGGCGGTCTTGAACTCGGGGCGCGGGTCGCGGCCCGGCTTCTCCAGTTCCTTAAGGATATCTTCGACCGTTGGGATACCGAAACGGTCGTCGGCATAGTCGGCCGGGTCCAGGCCGCGCAGGAAGGGCACGTCGCCGATCAGCGTGGCCAGCGTCCGGCCGCTCTTGGCCAGGATGCGTTCCACCACGGTGTAGGATTCCGGGTGGACGGCCGATCCGTCCAGGGCGTTCTCACCATCGCGGATGCGCAGGAAGCCCGCCGCTTGTTCGAACGCCTTGGGCCCCAGGCGCGACACGTCCAGCAGCTGGCGCCGGTTGCGGAAGGCGCCGTTGCTGTCGCGGTGCTCGACGATGTTGCGCGCGATGCTGTCGCTCAGGCCCGACACCCGGGCCAGCAGGGGTACCGACGCGGTGTTCAAATCCACGCCGACGCCGTTCACGCAATCCTCCACCACCGCGTCCAGGGTGCGGGCCAGCTTGGTGGGGCTGACGTCATGCTGGTACTGGCCGACGCCGATGGACTTGGGGTCGATCTTCACCAGCTCGGCCAGCGGATCCTGCAGGCGCCGGGCGATGGAGACGGCGCCGCGCAGGCTGACGTCCAGGTTGGGGAATTCCTTGGCCGCCACTTCCGACGCGGAATAGACCGAGGCGCCGGCCTCCGACACCATGATCTTGGTCAGCTTCAGCTGCGGGAACTGGCTCATCAGGTCGGCGGCCAGCTTGTCCGTTTCCCGCGACGCGGTGCCGTTGCCGATGGCGATCAGGCCGACATCGTACCGGGCGGCCAGGGCCGCCAGCGCGGCGATGGACCCGGCCCAGTCGCGGCGCGGCTCATGCGGGTAGATGACGGCCGTGTCCAGCATCTTGCCGGTGGCGTCCACCACCGCCACCTTCACGCCGGTGCGGATGCCGGGGTCCAGGCCCAGGGTGGCGCGCTGGCCAGCGGGCGGGGCCAGCAGCAGGCCCTTCAGGTTACGGCCGAAGACGGCGATGGCCTCATCCTCCGCCCGGTCGCGCACCTCACCCATCAGGTCCAGTTCCAGGTGCAGCGCGATCTTGGTGCGCCAGGCCCAGCGGCAGGTGTCCAGCAGCCAGCGGTCGGCCGGCCGGCCCTGGTCCCGGATGTCGAATCGGTTGGCGATGGCCACCTCGCAGGGGTGGGCTTGGCCGGGTGCGGGGTCTTCGCCCACCTTGACCGCCAGGTCCAGGATGCCGCCGGCCCGGCCGCGGAACAGCGCCAGCGCCCGGTGCGAGGGCAATGCTGCCAGCGCCTCCGCCTTGTCGAAATAGTCGGAGAACTTGGCGCCCTCCTCGGCCTTGCCCTCCACCACGGTGGAGACGACGCGGCCGTGTTCCTTGCAGTAACCGCGCAGGAAACCCAGCAGTTCGGCGTTCTCGCCCATGCGTTCCACCAGGATCGCGCGGGCGCCGTCCAGGGCGGCCTTGACGTCGGCGACGCCCTTTTCGGCATCGACGTAGCCGGCGGCGGCGGAGTCGGGGTCATGGCTGGGCTGGCCCAGCAGCAGGTCGGCCAAGGGCTCCAGTCCCGCCTCGCGGGCGATCATGGCCTTGGTGCGGCGCTTGGGCTTGTAGGGCAGGTACAGATCTTCCAGCCGCGTCTTGGTATCGGCGGCGGCGATCTGCGTCAGCAGTTCCGGCGTCAGCTTGCCCTGTTCCTCAATGGACTTGAGGATGGTGGCGCGCCGCTCTTCCATCTCACGCAGATAGCGTAGGCGCTCATCCAGGGTGCGCAGCTGGGTGTCGTCCAGGCCGCCCGTCGCCTCTTTGCGATAGCGGGCGATGAAGGGCACGGTCGAGCCTTCGTCCAGCAGGGCGACTGCCGCGGCCACTTGCTCGGGGCGGGCGGACAGTTCGGTGGCGATCAGGCCGACGATGCGGCGCGCGGTATCGGTCATGGCGGCTTCGGGACCAGGCAAGGTGATTGGGACATTGGCTGCCCCGGCCGGGGCGCCCAGGCTCATTACCCCGATGCGGCGGCAACCGCCAGCCTTTGCGTCGTCTATCTCCAAGAGACAGGTTTTCCACCATCCGGACAGGAGAATCGGTTAACGGTGCCAACACAACCCCGTGGCCCACCCAATGGTTGTCGCGCTATCCCTGGGGTCCACCCGGCGAATTATTTGCACTTTTGGACAGGTGGGGCCGCCGCCGTCCCCAGCCATTCCACAGACTTATCCACAGATAAGGAATAATTCGCGCCCGGGATCGATGCGACCGATAGGAAAAGGCCTCTCCGCCCGTGCCAAGGGCTGCTGATTTAATTTATGCTGCCCGCCCCGGCTGGCAAGCGCCGTTCGGGGACCGCGTTCAATGGGGCGGGGACCGCGTCCAGCGGGGGGGAGGGCAGGCAGGGGATTGGGGGATTCGACCCGGACTTTCCTTGACCGTCACGCGCCCCTCTGGTATCGGCGCGGATTGCTGTTATGGTGCCGGCCTCGGTGTCGAAGAGTGAGCTGATGAGCGATATTTTTCGCGAGGTCGATGACGACCTTCGCCGTGAACGACTTGAAAAAGTGTGGCGCCACGTGGGGCCCTACCTGTTGGCTGGCGCTATCGCCATCCTGGCGGGGACGGCCGGCTATGTGGCGTGGGACAAGTACCGCACCCGCCAGGCGATCGAGCGCACCAGCGCCCTGATCTCCGCGACGGAGAAGGTGACGCCGGCCATCGAGGGCGGTGACGTCCAGGCGGCGCTTGCGGCCCTGGCGGCCGTGCAGCCCCAGCTGGGCGGCGCGCCCGCCACGCTGGCCCGCCTGCAGGAGGCGGGGCTGAAGGCGGCGGCCGGTGACAAGGCCGGCGCCATCGCCCTGTATGACCAGATCGCGGGCAGCGCCGACAACGATCCCCTGTTCCGCGACCTGGCCCAGATCATGGCGGTGATGCAGCAGGTGGACACCGGCAACCCGGCCCAGCTGCAGTCGCGCATCGCCGGCCTGGCCGCCAAGGGCCCCTGGCGCTACACCGCGCTGGAACTGTCGGGCCTGCTGTACATCCGCGCCAACGACCTGGCCAAGGCCAAGGAAATCTTCCAGTCCCTGTCCGTCGATCCGGCGGCACCCATGGGTGTCCGCAACCGCGCCGCCGATCTCGCCGCCCTCTACGCCGAGCAGAAATGACCAACAACAACGCCGTCACTGGCCTGCCCTCCACCGGGGCCCCCCTTCGTTCCCCCGTTTCCCCCGCGACCGGGCGCCCCTGGCGTGTCCGGCGGGCGGTCGGCCTGGGAACCGCCCTGGCGGCCTGCCTGGTCCTGACCGGCTGCGGCATGTTCGATTGGCTGGGCCTGGACGACGACAAGCCCAAGGAAAAGCTGGCCGGCAACCGCATCTCGGTGCTGCAGCTTGACCAGCAGATCGAGCCGGACGCCCAGGCCCAGGCCAAGCAGGTCAGCCTGCCGGACCCCGTGCTCAACACCGATTGGGCCCAGCCCGGTGGCAACCCGGCGCACAACCCCGGCCATCTGGCCCTGCCGTCCAAGCTGAAGGAAGCCTGGAAGGTCAGCATCGAGGGGTCCTCGGACGACAACCGTCTGCTGGATGGCCCGGTCGTGGCCCAGGGCAAGGTCTATCTGCTGGACACCGAGTTCGTGCTGCACGCCTTTGACGAGGCGACCGGCAAGAAGCTCTGGGAAAGCGAGATGAAGCGGCCGGACCAGGAAGGCCAGGCCATGGGCGGCGGTGTCGCCTTCGGTGACGACGCCGTGTTCGTCACCACCGGCTATGGCGAGGCCATCAAGGTCGATCCCAAGGACGGCAAGATCGCCTGGCGCCAGCGCATCGCGGCCCCCATCCGGTCTGCACCCACCGTGGCCGGTGGCCGCGTCTTCGTCGTGACCATCGACAACCAGTGCATCGTGCTGGCCTCCAACAACCGCGTGCTGCAGTGGACCCATGCGGGCTTCCCCGAGGCCGCGGCCCTGCTGGGCGGCGCCAGTGCGGCGGTGGAAAACGACATCACCATCGTTCCCTATTCCTCGGGCGAGCTGTACGCGCTGCGCGTGGACAACGGCCATCCGGCGTGGAGCGACAACCTGGCGTCCTCGCGCCGCGGCGCCAACCTGGCCAACCTGGCCGACATCCACGGCCTGCCGGTGGTGGACAAGGGCCAGGTGTTCGCGGTCAGCTATTCCGGCCGCATGGTCGCCATCGACCAGCGCACCGGCCAGCACATCTGGGAACAGGATGTGGGCGGCCAGAACCAGCCGGCGGTGGTCGGCGACTGGGTGTTCGTCGTCAATAACGAGGCGCAGCTGGTGGCGCTGACCCGCGATACGGGCCGTGTCCGCTGGATCAAGCAGCTGGACCGGTGGGAGAATCCGGAGAAGCGCAAGGATCCGATTAGCTGGGTTGGTCCTATCGCGGCCGGTGGACGCTTGATTATCGCCAACAGCCTGGGGCAGGTTGTGGAAGCGTCGCCCACCAACGGCGACATCATCAACAAGATGGAATTCGACGATCCCATCAGCGTGGCGCCCATCGTGGTCAACAACACGTTGTACGTTCTGACGGATGACGGCGATCTCATCGCGTACCGATAAGGTTTTTTAGTTATGGCGAGTCCCCGCCGATTGACGGTCGCGATCATCGGCCGGCCCAATGTCGGCAAGTCGACTCTGTTCAATCGACTTGCCGGTAAGAAGCTGGCCATCGTCGACGACACCCCGGGCGTGACCCGGGACTGGCGTTCCGCCGACGGCTACCTCGCTGGTATCGAGCTGACGGTGGTCGACACCGCCGGCCTGGAAGAAGCGTTCGACGACAGTCTGGAGGCGCGCATGCGCCGCCAGACCGAACGCGCCATCGAACGGGCCGATGTCGGCCTGTTCCTGGTGGATGCCCGCGCCGGCATCACGCCGCTGGACCGCCATTTCGCCGCCTGGCTGCGCAAGGGCAAGACGCCCGTGATCCTGGTGGCCAACAAGTGCGAAGGCAACGCCGGCAGGCCCGGCCTCATGGAATGCTATGAGCTGGGGCTGGGCGATCCGGTCCCACTGTCGGCCGAGCATGGCGAAGGCATGGCCGACCTGGTGGAGGCGCTGACCCCCTATCTTCCGGAACCCGAACCGGAGGAAGAGGAGGTCGAGGAAGAGGGCCCCCTGGATGAAGAGGCGGCCGAGGCCCGCGATAACGCCAAGCCGATGCAGTTGGCCATCGTCGGCCGGCCCAACGTCGGCAAGTCCACCCTGCTGAACAGCCTGCTGGGTGAGGAACGGGTACTGACCGGGCCTGAGGCCGGCATGACCCGCGACGCCATCGCGGCGGAGTGGAGCTGGCGTGACCGCGCGGTGAAGCTGGTGGACACCGCCGGCCTGCGCCGCCGCGCCCGCATCGACGACAAGTTGGAGAAACTGGCGGTCGCCGATACCCTGCGCGTGGTCCGCATGGCCCACGTGGTGATCCTGGTGCTGGACGCCGACGCCATCCTGGACAAGCAGGACCTGACCATCGCCCGCCAGGTGATCGAGGAAGGCCGCGGCCTGATCATCGCCGTCAACAAGTGGGACGCGGTGGACAACCGGGCCGAGGCCTTGCAGCAGTTGAGCGACCGGCTGCAAACCTCGCTGCCGCAGGCCCGCGGCATTCCCACCGTCACCATTTCGGCGCTGAAACAGCACAAGCTGGACGTTCTGCTGGACGCGGCGTTCGAAGTCTATCGCCTGTGGAACCGCCGCATCTCCACCTCCCAGCTGAACCGCTGGCTGGCGGGCATGCTGGAGGCGCATCCGACGCCCCTGGTGAACGGTCGCCGCCTGAAAATCCGCTACATGACCCAGGTGAAGGCGCGTCCGCCGACCTTCGCCCTGTTCAGCAGCCGGCCGGTGGAAATACCGGAACACTACACGCGCTACCTGATCAATGGGCTGCGCGAAAGCTTCAAGCTGCCGGGTGTGCCGTTGCGGTTCCTGCTGCGCAAGGGCAGTGATAATCCGTTCGATTAATTCCGGATGTTTCGGATTGGATGAAAAAAGGGGAAGCGGGCAGCCGCTTCCCCTTTTTCTATGCGCGGTCCCCTCCCGTGCGCTGTTATCTGCATTTTTCTATTTTCTTCTTGTGGGCGAACGGATCACCTATAGTCCATTTAGAGGTTGGGGCACAGGTCGGGCGCAATGGGTTTGAGATTCCGTGGCTGCAAGTTTGAGTTGCTGGGCCTGGATGACGGGCGCTGGACCATCCTGTTCATCGGCGATACGGAAAAGATCGCGGTGAGCGAGGGCAACCGCGTGCTGGCGCAAGGCAAGTTCAAGGCCGTGCGCGTCATGGCGGTGCGCACCCTGCTGAACACCTTCCCCATCGGCACGCTGGTGTTTGAGAAGACGGCGCCGGAGGTGGTGAAGCCGGTCCGGCTGCGCGAGGCGCCGGACGGCACGCCGCTATGCGCGGCGCCGGAGGATTTGTACCGGCCCCAGGCGCGGCGCGCCATTGCCCACATCCTGCGCGACTACCTGGCCCGCCAGCAGATCACCCCGACGGAATTGCTGCACAGCGCCAGCCATTTGCGGCGGTTGCAGGATACCGGCGCCATGGTGCAGGCCGCCTTGCACAAGGTCGCCACCGCCCAGTCGCCGCTGACCAGCCAGACCACCCGGGCCCGCATCGCCGAACTGGACGGTTATGCCGACGCCGTCGCCCTGAAGGCGCGGGACTTCCAGGCCGCCAGCCGCAAATGGTCGGTGCCGCTGAACGGCGACGCCGCGTCCCTGGGGGCCGCGGTGGAGAAGCTGGCATGGGTGGAGGGCCACGACCATGCCTTCCTCGGCCTGATGGCGGTGCGCCTGGCCGGCATCCGCACCCTGGGCGGTAAGCTGGAGGAGGTGCTGCGCCTGATGACGCCGGAGACGCCGTGGCGCCTGCAGGAACTGCTGGGGGGCATCGCCGCCGACCTTTTGCGTTTTCCCGACGTCATCCAGGACGTGTTCGGCGCCCAGCGCTGCCTGGCGGATTTCCTGGTGGCCCTGGCCGATCTGCTGCGCGACCCGGCGGCGATGGCGGCCAAGGTGGAGGGGGAGATCAAGGATGAGGTGCCGCGGATCCTGCTGGCGCGCCTGTTGTCCGAGGGGCGCTTGCCCGAAGGGCGTGAGGCGCTGGTCGAATGGCTGGCGGGGGAGTTGGCCAGCGAGCGGCCCTTGAACCGGCATGACGCCGCCGGCGAGGCGGCGGAACTGACCCGCGTCACGGCGGCGTTGGCATTAAGGGAAGCCGGTACCCAGGCCAGCGGCATCATCGGCGGGGCGCTGGTTGAACAGGCGCTGGCCATCCGCCGCCTGACCCTGCGCCGTCATACGCTGCGGGGTGAGGGGCTGCACGTCATCGCCGATTCCTTGAAACCGGAAGCACCGTAAACTCAGCCGATGGCGGACAGGGGATCCTGATCGCCGGACGGGCCGACGTCGCCGCCGCGGCGATAGTCCTGCAGGCGGGTGGTGCGCAGGGCGCGGGGGCCATGCGTTTCAATCAGACGCTGCCAGGACAGGAATTCCTCTTCCGACAGGGTGTAGCGCGCACAGGCGTCCTGCATGGTCAGCAGTCCGGCGCGCACCCCATCGACCACCTGGGCCTTGCGCCGCATGACCCAGCGCTTGGTGTCGGGCGGCGGCAGGTCGTCCAGGGAACGGGGTGCGTCGTTGCCGACGGCGCCGTGGCTGTTTACCCCATTCGTAAGCGCGTGGGGCCCGCGTCCGGCGTCCGGTGCCGACATGCCATACCTCTTGCCGATGCCTTCGAACCCGGCACACGGGCGCCGGATCTGGGATCACCTTAAGGGGCGGGCCGTTAACAAGGACTGAATGCTACTTATCGCTTTTGGATAGGTCTTAAGCAGCGGACAGCACGGTGGTGACGTCGCTCATGTTCACGGTCATGTCGCCCAGCTGCAAGGTGGGTGTGTCGCCGGACATATCGACGCCGGTGACCTTGCCGGCCACCTTGACCGTGGTGGTCACGGCCTTGCCATCGCTGCCGGTGGCGTTGATCTTCACGCTGTAGATGCCGTCGGCCAAGGTGTTGCCCGAACTGTCCTTGCCGTCCCAGGAATAGTTGTGGGTGCCGGCACTGCCGGAGACGTCGGTGGTGCTGACCAGGGCGCCGGTGCTGTCGTAGACCGACATGGTCGCGTTGGTCGCATCGGTGGCGTAGTTCACCGAGACGTTGGCGGTGCTGCTCTGCAACGGGAACTGGTCGCCCTCGACCTCCACGTAATTGCCCAGATAGCCCAAGGCCTGTGAGGCCGTGCCGGAACTGAGCGTCGATTGGATGCTCTTCAGCGTGTCGTTGGTTTCGATCTGCTGTTCCACCGAACTCATCTGCACCAGCTGCTGGGTCATCTGGTTGGTGTCCATCGGCGACGTCGGATCCTGGTTCTGAAGCTGCGTGGTCAGCAGCGTCAGAAAGGTCGTGTAGTCGTTGGTCAGATCGCCCAGCGGATTGCTGGTGCTGGACGAACTGCTGGAGGTGTTGGAGGTGCTGCTGGAACCACTAACCGCGGCAGTCATGATGGGTACTCCGTTGAAAGTCGTCGTCAGATCCGCACATCGACGCGGCCGAGTGAGGGAATGATGGTCGATTCCGGCACCACGTCATCCGTGGTGCCGGCGTCGTCCATGGAGAAACGGCCGTTGCCCTGGCCGCTGCTCCGGCGTTCCTGCTGCTGCTGGGCGGCCTGGCCGTCGTCCTTCAGGCTGAAGGACAGGCTGTCGCCGTCGGTTTGCAGGCCGGCGTCCTGCAGCGACTTCTGCAGGTCGGACGAATTGCGCTGCAACAGGTCCAGGGTCTTGGCGTTGTCGGTGGTCACGCTGGCGCGCACCTTGCCGTCCTTGTGGAAGTCCAGCTTCACGTCGATGGTGCCCATGTCCTCCGGCGTCAGCTGGATGGTCACGCTGTCCAGGCCGTTGCTGGCCGCCTTCTGGAAACCCATGGTCACCTGCTGCAGCACCGGCGGGTACTGCGTCTGGCGCACCTGGCGGTTGGCGGCGGCCGCCTGGGTGGCGAAGTCGTTGCCCAGCAGATGCTGGCCGTCCGTCAGGCCCAGGAGACCGCTGGCGGCCAGCGTCGCATCGCTGCTGCTGCTGGCGGTGCTGGACTTGGTCGATTCCGTGCTTTCCGCCGCCAGCATGCCGCTGCCGCTGGCCGTGGACAGCAGGCCGTTGGAGGCGGTCGCGGTGTCGCGTCCCGTCTGCTGTTGCAGCATGGCCTGCAGCACCGCCTGGGGGTTGGTGGCGGGTGTGGCGCCGGTGCCGCCGCTGCCGATGGTGGGCATGGCCAGGGCGGCCGGCTGGGCGGCATCGGTACCCACCTTGGCTGCGGTGGCGATGGGCGCACTGGCCGTGGCTGTGGCGGCGGTCTGGTAGTCGGCATAAGCGAGGCTGTCGCCCGCTGGTGTCGTCAGGCCGTTGCTGGCGTCGTCATCCGTGGCGCTGCCCACCTGCGGGCGCCCCTGGTCGGCCGCGGCGGCGCCCTGGCTGGCGGTGGCCGATGTCACGCTGGTGTTGGCGGCCTGAAGCTTCACCGTGTCGCCGCGGGCCGTATCGCCCTTAACCTGTGTGCCGCTCTTCCCCGTACCGGTCTTGATACCCGAACCCGAGGTGTTGCCGCCGGCTTTGGCGGCACTGTCCGTCGTAGTGGTGCCGGCGGTCAGGGCCGCGGCATCGGCTGCCGTCATGGCTTGGCCACTGCCGGTGGCGGTCGTTTTCGCTTGGGCCTGGGCTTGTGTCTGGTTCTGGGCGGCCTTCGACTGCACGGCGGCGTCGGTTCCCACCGCCAAGGCGGCGGCCTTCTGGTCGGCGACGCTCAGGCTGTTGGCGGCCGTGGTCGCGGCGGCGCCCGTTCCCTTGCTGCTGTTCACGCCGCTGCTGCTGGCGCCCTTGGTGGCGCCGGCTTGTGTCAGCGCGGCATCGACGGCGGCCTTTTCATCGGCGGTCAGGTCGCCGGCCGCCCCATCACCCGTCGGCAGTGCGTCGGGGGGAAGGGTGAAGCCCTTGTCCGGGGCGGTGGCCGCCTTGGCATCGGCCTGGGTGCCCGCCTGGGTACCACCGGCCTGGGCACCAACCGCAGCCTGGGCGCCGGCTGTGGCGTCCGTCGCCTGCGCGGCCGCGCCTGCTGCCGTCAGGCTATTGGTGGTGGTGATCGGCATGCTGGTCTGGGGCAGGGGCATGATGGCGGCCATGGCCGCCATGGTGGTGTCCGTGCCGTTGTCGTCCTTGCTGCCCGTGGCCTTGGTGTCCGTGGCAGCGTCGCCATCGCTATCGCTATCCTGCGTTCCGGTGGACTTGGCCGTCCAGTGGGTTTCGCTCCAGGGACTGGTCGATTGCGCGGTCGTGCTGTCGTTGGCGGTCGCCTGGTTCGTCATCAGGCTGGTCAGGGCGGTGGTGCCGCCCTGGGCGCCTGTCGTGGCTGCGGTGCCTTTGCCCGTGGCCGCGAACGCGCCCTTGGTCGTGACGAAGGGAAGGTTGGAGGACGCCGTGAACTGTCCGGCCGTGGCCCCCATGCCCGTGCTTGCGCCCGTGGCCGTGGCGCTGCTGCCGGATGCCGTGCTGAAGAAGGCGTCCGACTGGCTTTTCGAGGTGTTGGCGTCCACCATGCCGCTCAGCATTTGCGTGAACAGATCGGCGGCACCCGTGTTCGAGCCGCCGCCGGCGGTGCCGGACGCGGTGGTTCCCTGGGTGGGGAACAGGCTCAGAACGGGCTGGAAACCGGTCATGTAACGCTTCCTCGGCCAAAGGCAGGTCCCGGGGGACCAATGGCGGGCACACGGGCCCAGGCCGGGTAAAGCAAGTGACGTGCCACGATTGAAGCGCGAATAATCGCGATATTCCAACGATGTGTCGAAAGTTGCCGGCGGCATTCCCTGCCACCCGCCGGGTGGGTGGGCTGTTCTTGCCCCCTGGGGGGAAGATTTTGCCGTACGGCCGGTTACCCCCGGGTTCCCCACACGCCAACGCCGCCCACGGCGATGGCCGGGGCGGGGGGCGTTTTCAAACCGGCTAGCGTTTAGCCCGCTACAGGCACTGGTTCAGTGCCATGGGCGGGATGCCGCCGCGGCGATAACCGGCGGGCCGGGGGGTTCCCCGCTTGGCGGTATAGCCGGTTTCCTGGTTACGCTGCTTGTTGATGGCGTTGACCATGATGTTGACCACCGACTGGGCCACCGCCGCCGCCGCGCGCAGGGTGTTCGCATTCTCGGTCGATTCCTGGTGGAAGACCTCCGCCACGCTTTTCAGGCGGGCCTTCAGGTCCGGGTCCAGGTTGCGCAGGCCGGGCAAGTCCAGGCTGATGATGCGCACGGCGTCATCATAGCCCTTGGTCAGCAGGTGCTTGCGTTCCACCAGGGTCAGCATGGTCTTGATATCCCGCTTTTTCAGCAGGGCGGTCTCTTCCTGGTACAGCGCCATCAGCCGTTCCATGGCGCTGATCAGGGCCAGGGCGCGGGCTTCGGCGGCGGTGGGGGCGGGCTTGACCGCCGGCGGGGGAAGCTGGGGGCTGTCTGGGGTCATTGCGTCTCGTCCGATGTGTCGTCGGTAGCGTCCGGCCCACCCTTGTCCAGGGGCATGTGCTGGGCCAGGGCGGCCTGCGCCTGGGCGTAGGCGTTGCCCTTGGGGCGGTGCAGCGGGTCGTTGCCGGCCTTTTCCTGCATCCGCACCATCTCTTCCTTGATTTCCTTGGCGATGCCGATGCCACCGCCCTTGGTGATGGCCTTGGCCTGCTCTTCGATCATCATGCCGCGGAACATCTCTTCGGCGTGGCCGCCGCCGAAGTTGGGGTCGACCTCCACGCCTTCCCACATATGCTGCAGCATCTGGCTGATGAAGACGGATTCGAAATCCTTGGCGGCCTTGTCGACGGCGGCGTCATCCTTGCCGGTCAGCCCTTCCTTGGACAGCTTGGGCGCGCCCTGATTATCCGTCAGTGCCTTCGGATCGTAACCCGGGGGCGACAGCTTCATCTCGTCGCTCATCACATCACCTTCAGTTCGGCCTGCAGGGCGCCGGCGGCCTTGATCGACTGCAGGATGGAGATCATGTCGCGCGGGCTGACGCCCAGGGCGTTCAGGCTCTGCACCAGATCCTGCAGCGACACGCCGGAGGGCAGGATGGCCAGCTTCTTGCCCGACCCGTCGTCCACCTGGATATTGGTGCGCGGAACCGTGGTTGTCGTGCCGCCGCTGAGGGGGCCGGGCTGCGAGACCTGCGGCGTCTCGGTGATCTTGATGGTCAGGTTGCCCTGGGCGATGGCCACCGTGTTGATGCGCACGTTCTCGCCCATCACGATGACGCCCGATGCCTCGTCGATCACCACCGTGGCCGGGTTGTCGGGGGCGACGCGCAGCTGTTCGATGTCGCGCATGAAGCCCACCATGTCGGCCTTGCGGTTGGCCGGCACGTTGACCACCACGTTGGACGGGTCCACGGCCAGGGCCGTGCCGGCGCCCACGGCGGTGTTGATGGCGTCGGAGATGCGCTTGGCGGTGGTGAAGTCGGGGTTGTGCAGGGCCAGGTGCAGGGCCTGCATGTCGGCCATCTGGAAGTCCACCGTCCGTTCCACCAGCGCGCCGGAGGAGATGCGGCCGGACGTCGGCACGCCGCGCGTGATGCTGGCGGAGGCGCCTTGCGCGGTGAAGCCGGCGATGGCAACGGAGCCCTGGGCCACGGCATAGACATCGCCGTCGGGCGCCAGCATGGGTGTACCCACCAGGATGCCGCCCTGCAGGCTCTTGGCGTCGCCCAGCGTGCCCACCGACACGTCGATGCGGGTACCCTGGGCGGCGAAGGGGGGCAGGGTGGCGGTGACCATCACCGCCGCCACGTTCTTGGTGGTCAGGGTGGTGCCGCGGATGTTGACGCCCAGTCGTTCCAGCATGCCGTACAGGCTCTGCTCGGTGAAGGGGGAGTTGTTGATGGTGTCGCCGGTGCCGTTCAGGCCCACGACCAGGCCGTAGCCGACCAGCACGTTGTCGCGCACGCCCTCCACATCCACGATGTCCTTCAGGCGCGACTGGGCGCCCGCCGGCTGGGCGGCGCCCAGGGCCACCACCAGCGTCAGCGCCAGGGCGGCTGCGGCGCGGGCCAGCAGGCGGGCCATGCCGCGCGGGGCGCGGGAAAGCGGGTGGTCGGTGGGCACGGTGGTGAACACGGGGTGACACTCCCTAAAACAACTGACGCTCCCCTAGCGAACTTCATGCCAACCCGCAGCATGCGCCCGATCGTGGCGGATTCCCAGGGTTTGCGCCAGTTCGACGCGGAACGGTCTAGGCCGGGCCGGGCTGATCGGCCGAATGTCCCCGGCAAAAATTGCCCTATGCGCTTCTTCCCCGCGGATGGTAACAATAAGGCAGGCCGCAGGCCGCCAAACCGGCGGAAACACGCCCATTTCGGCGCGTTTCGGTGCCGGCGGGCGGCCCTGACGGCCCTTTGGAAGGCCCGCTTCGGGCGCGCCTTGCCCATATTGCGGTGGCGGCACGACATGAAGATCGAAGGTCCTGGTTCATCGCTGCGGTCCGGCCAGACGCGCAAGACGCAGAAGAGCGGGGGCGACAGCTTCCGCACCCACGTCGCGGATGGCGACGGGGATGAGACCGCGAAGTCCGTCACCGGCGCCCAGACCGCCATGGCCATCAGCCCCCTGCTGGCCTTGCAGGAGGTCGATGACGCCCTGAACAGCAAGCGCAAGGCGCGGCAGCGGGCGGAAACGCTGCTGGATAAGCTTGAGGAACTGCGCCTGGGCATCCTGTCCGGCACCTACCCGCGTGAGCGCCTGCAGGATCTGGTGCGCATGGTGCAGTCGCGCCGCGACACCGTGAACGATCCCAAGCTGCAGGAGCTGCTGGATGAGATCGACCTGCGGGCGCAGGTGGAACTGGCCAAGCTGGAATCCCCGAACCGCTGAGGCGTCGGCGCGGTAACGGCGGCCGGTCCGTGATCCGTTTCGGCCAAGCGTATAAACCACCTCATCTCATAGGCTTAGGGTGCATCGGCCGTTGGGCGGGGCGCATTCGCGCTTTCGGCGATGTTAACCGCAATTGTCATCTGTTTCAGTGACTTAAACGCCGCATTGGGGGCGTGCGGACAGTATTGCGGGTTGCGTGCGCTCTCCCTATACTCCGCGCCGTCTCGACCTCCACTGGATTCGGACCAAAACATATGTCGTCTCCGATTCTTCCCCCGGATTACCGCCCGTCCGAGGATGAGCCTTTCATGAGCCCCGTGATGACGGAGTTTTTCCGTCAGAAGCTGCTGCAATGGCGCGCGGAACTTCTCAAGGAATCCAACGAAACCCTGGTCAACCTGCAAGATGGCGGCATCCAGGAGCCGGACATCGCCGATCGTGCCTCCGCCGAAACCGATCGCTCGCTGGAACTGCGCACCCGGGATCGGGAACGCAAGTTGATCAGCAAGATCGATGAGGCGCTGGAGCGAATCGAACTGGGTGAATACGGCTACTGCGAAGAGACGGGGGAGCCCATCGGCGTCCGCCGGCTGGAGGCCCGTCCCATCGCCACGCTGTCCGTCGAAGCCCAGGAACGGCATGAGCGGATGGAGCGCACGCAGCGCGACGACTGACGCGGATCACGTTTCTGGCGTGTCCATAAAAGAAGGGCCGGTTGCGGATCGCAGCCGGCCCTTTTCAGTTTTCGAGGTAAACAAAACGTCCACACCAAGCCCCGTGGACAAGGGGCGATTTCCGATCGGTTGACTAGACCGAGGGGAAGGTTCCGGCGGTTGACTAGACCGCGCGGAGTAGAAGCCCGCGGCCGGAGGCGAAACGGCCGCGGGGTACCAGGATGGTGATGGCTTAGAAGGGCAGGAGGACGTCCAGCAGCTGCTGGCCATAACGTTCCTGCTGCACATCGGTGATCTGGCCGCGGCCACCGTAGGAGATGCGCGCTTCCGCGATCTTCTCGTAGGAGATCGAGTTGGTGTTGTCGATGTCCTCGGGCCGGATGATGCCCTGGATGGTCAGTTCGCGCAGTTCGTAGTTCACCCGCACTTCCTGCTTGCCCTGGATCACCAGGTTGCCGTTGGGCAGTACCTGGGTGATG
The DNA here is from genome assembly GCA_028283825.1 of Azospirillaceae bacterium. Taxonomy (NCBI): domain Bacteria; kingdom Pseudomonadati; phylum Pseudomonadota; class Alphaproteobacteria; order Rhodospirillales; family Azospirillaceae; species Azospirillaceae bacterium. Next base: position 398,707 of record JAPWJW010000003.1, read on the forward strand.
AGGGCGGCGACCTTCAGCGCGATCTTTTCCGACCGCGCGATGGCACCCTTGCCGTCGGACGAGCTGGTGCCGCTGGTGCTGACCAGGCTGCTGGCCGACGTGGCGGAGTTCAGGACCTTGGGGATCTGGCTTTCCAGGCCGAAGAAGTTGGGCACGCCCATGGCCGTCGTGTTGTTGCGCGACCGCGTGGTCTCATTGGAGACGGCGGCGCTGTCGTCGATCGAGATGGCGATGGTCAGGATGTCGCCCGTCTGGCTGGCGCGCTGGTCCTTGAAGAAGGCGCGGGCGCCCGGACGCCAGAGGGAGTTGGCCTGGCGTTCCAGCGCCGGCGGCGTCGGCATGGGCATGCGTACCGGCTGATAGCCCTTCTCCGCCGTCGGGTTCTGGATGTTGCTCATGTCCGGCGCCTTGCCGATGTTGGCGATGCGGTCGGCAGCACCGCACCCGCCCAGGGCCAGGGTGGCGGCGGTGGCGATGAGGAGAGCGCGGATGTTGGAAGGCACAGGCATGATGTCTCTCCTCAATTCAAGGCGGTACGGGTGGCATGCGCGGCGGTCAGGTTCGGTGCCTGCGCCGCGGGCTGCACGATGACAAGGTCCGGACCGGCCACGCGGGCGTCGATGGTCCGGTTGCTGGCGGTGTTGGTGACGCGGATGACTTCGTTCATGCCGCCTTCGGCCTGAGCCCGGCCCTGGACCGTCAGGGTCATGTTGCCGGACTGCAGCATCATGGTGACCAGGGCGCCGCGGGTGACCACCACGGGGGCGCGCACCTCATCGGTACGCACCGGCTGATAGGGGCTGGCGCCGTGGCGCACGGTCAGGCCGATCAGGTCGCGGGCCTCGGTCACCACGTCGCCGCTGATGCGGTTGCGCGGGATCTTGGTCCATTCCACGTCGCTCGCGGCGATGGTGTCGCCCGGGGCCACGCGGCGGTTCAGCACGGGCAGGGTCACCATGGCGACGACGCGGGCGCCGAAGCTCTGGCGGATGACCGGCTCACCCGTGGCGGGGACCACCAGGTCGGCGGTGGCGCGGCCGCGGGCGGCGTCATAATTCACGTTGGTGAAGGCGATGCTGCTGTCGCTGTTGGCCGGCAGGCGCAGCACGGTGCCGGGATTGTCCAGCACCACGTCCATGCCGCGCGGCGCGCCGGCATCGACCAGGGCCTTGGCCAGCGCCTCCTGGATCTGGTCGGCGGTGATGTCCACCGAGGGACGGCTGACCACCACCCGCTCATTGCCCTTGGCCTGCCAATCGACACCGTTGTTGCTGGCCAGACGCTGGAGGATGGAGGCGTCATAGGTGATGCGATGGCCGGGAGACGGCGCCTGGCCGACGACGATGTTGGCTTGTTCCGGGCCCAGCGCGTCGAACAGGTCGCCCAGGCGGATGTTCTCCGCGTTCACGTTCACGTCGCCGTGCAGGTCCGCGGCGGCGGCCAGGCCGGGGACCAGTCCGGTTCCCAGCAGGATGCTGCCGCTCAGCAGGAAGGTGGCCAACGCTTTCATCGCAATTCTCCTAAGCCCGCACTCATCACTTCATGTTCGTGATGGACTGCAGCATCTGGTCGGTCGTGGTGACGACGCGCGAGTTCATTTCGTAAGCGCGCTGCGCCTGGATCAGGTTGGTGATCTCGGTCACGACGTTGACGTTGGAGGTTTCCAGCGCGTTCTGGGTGATGCGGCCGAAACCGGTGGAGCCGGGGACGGCGGTGACCGGCTGGCCCGACGCCGGGGTTTCCAGCAGCAGGTTGTCGCCCACGGCTTCCAGGCCGGCGGGGTTGGGGAAGTTCGCCAGGTTCAGCTGGCCGACGATGGCGGGGGTCACCTGGCCATCGATCTTGGCCTGCACCTGGCCCGAGGCGTCGACCGTGATGTCCACGGCGTTCTGCGGCACGGTCAGGCCGGGGTTCAGCAGGTAACCGTCGGAGGTGACGATCTGGCTGTTGGCGTTCAGCTGGAAGGAACCGTCGCGGGTATAGGCGATCTGGCCGCTGGGCAGGGTGATCTGGAAGTAGCCGTTGCCGTTAACCGCCAGGTCCAGGCTGTTGCCGGTGACGTTGATGTTGCCCTGCTCGTTGATGCGGTACACGGCCGCCGTCTTCACGCCGCCGCCCAGCTGGATGCCGGTGGGGACGATGGTGCCGGCGTCGGAGGAGTTGGAGCCGACGCGGCGCATGTTCTGGTACAGCAGGTCCTGGAATTCCGCGTTCTGGCGCTTGTAACCGGTCGTGGTCATGTTCGCGATGTTCTGCGAGATGACTTCGACGTTGGTCTGTTGGGCCTGCATGCCCGTGGCGGCGATGGAGAGGCTGCGCATGATCTGTTGCTCCTACTTCTTCGGCGTCACGAGGCTTTGGTCAGGTGGGTGATCGCGTTGCGGATGCGATCGTGTTCTTCCTCGATCATCTTCTGGTTCAGCTGGTACTGGCGCAGGACCTCGATCATGTTCGTGGACTCCACGATCGCCTGGACGTTGGAGCCTTCCAGCGCGCCCTGGATCACCTGCGGGTTGGTGACCGCCTGGGGCGTCTGGGTGGTGGTCAGCAGGCCGCCGCCCAGGGTCTGCATCTTCTGCTGGTCGTCGAAGTTGACGACCTTCAACTGCGCCAGCTGGGCGCGATCGGCCATGACGGTGCCGTCGCCCTGGATCTTCAGGTCGCTGATGTTGTCGGGGATGGTGATGCGGTTGTCGTTGCGGTCCAGCACCGGCAGGCCGTTCTGGTCCACCAGTTCACGGCGGTCGTTGATCTGGAAGTTGCCGGCCCGGGTGTAGCGGGGGCCCGACAGCGTCTCTACCGTGAAGTAGCCGTCGCCCTTCAGCGCCACGTCCAGCGTGTTGTTGGTGGATTGCATGACGCCGGCGCGGGTGTCGCGCATCAGGCCGTAATCCTGCGTGAAGGAGACACGCTCACCGCGGCCGGGCTTCTCCATGTATTCCTGGAACAACACGCGCTGCTGCTTGTACCCCGTGGTGTTCATGTTGGCGATGTTGTTCGCCACCACGTCCATCTGCCGGGACAGCGCTTCCTGTCGGGACAGCGCGATGTAAATCGGGTTTTCCATGTTCGCCTCGAACGGTGCTGCCGATCTTTGCCGGCTGCGTGTTAGTCGTGTCCCTATATGCAGGGGGCGTGCCAACTGTTGAGTCTATGGAAAATCAATAACTTAGGTGATTGGGGGGTGGGTAGGGCCGGGCAGAGGCTTCCCTTGCGGCAGTTTCTGCCGAAGCAGGCATTCCCAACCCGGCAAACAGGACCCGGCGGAAATGGAAACCGCCGCGCCCCAGGGGGACGCGGCGGCTATCCTTTGTGGGTGGATGCATAGGCACCCACCTAACGCTTGTAAGGGTCAGGTGGCGTCGGCCGCGACCTGCATCTTCACGATGCGGTCGGGATCGGTGACGCTGCCGTTGTCGCGGCGGTTGCCCTTCTTGATGGCGTCCACATGCTCCATGCCTTCGCTCACCACGCCCCAGACGGTGTACTGCCGGTCCAGGAAGGTGGCGTCGTCGAAGCAGATGAAGAACTGGCTGTCGGCGCTGTCCGGGTTCATGGCGCGGGCCATGGAGCAGACGCCGCGCACGTGCGGCTCCGCCGAGAATTCCGCCTTCAGCTTCTTGCCCGAACCGCTGGTGCCGTCGCCGACGGGGCAGCCGCCCTGGGCCATGAAGCCTTCGATCACGCGATGGAAGGCCAGGCCGTCGTAGAAGCCGTCGCGGGCCAGTTCCTTGATCCGGGCCACGTGGTTCGGGGCCAGGTCGGGACGCAGGGTGATGACGACGCGGCCGGCCGGCAGGTCGAGATACAGGGTGTTCTCAAGATCCATTTTAGGGAACTCGTTCTTTGATGGAAGGGCGCATCCGTATCCGGCTTTGCCGGTCGGCGGACCATAGCGCCCCCGCCGGCCGATTTGAACCGCCCTTGTGGCGGGGCGGCCCTTACTTTCCGGCAAAACGGCCGGCCATTTGCATGAGGGAGGCGTTAAGGTCCGTAAAAGGGGGCATTCTTGCCGCCCGCGCCGGGCCGCGCCACTTTACTGCCACGGGCCCGGCCGCGCCGCCGGACCGGGAAGGGACCGTTTCGCCCCATGACCACGCCGCCGATACCGCCGCTACGGCCCCCGCCTGGCATGCGCCCGCCATCCCGGCCGCCGCGGCGGCGCTGGACCTTGCCGAAGGCGTTTCCGGTCCTGCATTCGGACTATCGCCGCTGGTTGCCGGCGGCGGTGCTGGTGGTCGCCGGCCTGGGTGGTGTCGCCCTTGCCGGCCGGCTGTTCTTGCCGGGCATGGCGGAGCGGCGGCTGGTGGCGGCACTGGCGGATGCCGGCTACACGCAAGCGCAGGTGACGGTGCGCCGTGCCGGCTGGGGCTGGGCGGAGGCGGGTATTCGCCTGGCGCCCGGGCTGGAGGTGGAGACGGCACGGCTGGACTTCGCCGGCTGGCTGCCCTGGGGCGATGAGTTGGCCAGCCTGGCGCTGTCCAACGTCAACCTGGATGCGGCGCGCCAGGGAAGTACCGCGCTGGCGCGGCTGTCGGCTCTGCCGGCGCGGCGGCTGGAGCTTACCGGCTTGCAGATGGCGGTGGGGGATTGGTCGCTGCCCCTGGACTTGCATGCAGTGTTGGATCATGGGGATGGGGCGGGCTGGCGCGGGCACGCCACGCTGACCCCGCCTTCGGGATTGATACCGGCGGCGCTGTCTCATGGCACGCTGCCGCCGCTGGATGTCGATGTCACGGTGACGGATACCGGTGTGCGGCTGGACGGGGCGGCATTGAGCGGTACGCTGACCCTGGCCGGCGACGGCGCCAAGGCGGATGTGACGGCCAAGGGCTGGCACGTCGCCGATGCCCTGGGTCCGCTGTCGGGCAGCCTGGCCTGGCAGGGCGCGCCCGGTCGCTGGTCCGTCACCCTCACGGCCGACACCCCGTCATCGCACCTGTCGCTGGACAGCGGAGGCCCCTGGATGGATGCCGGTGTGACGGCGGCCGTCTGGGGCTTGCGTGCCAAGGTGGTGGGTGCTGGCGATTGGGCCGGGCAGGGAACGCTGGCCCTGAACCGGCCGGCACCGGGGGCGCCGCTGGCCTTCACCCTGTCGGCCAATGACGCGACTGCGGCGGAACTGCCGCTGATGGCCGCCTTCCTGAGCCTGTCCGGCCGGCTGGATGGCGATGCCGACCGGGGGTGGCGCGTGGATCTGGCGGGACCGGCCCAGATCGGCGGGCGCCTGCGTGACGGCCAGGGCACGCCGATCAGCCTGGGCTGGGATCCGGGCGCCGATGGTCATCTGGGCATCAACTGGCGCGACGGTCGGGGCCACGCCGACCTGCAAGGGGCGGTGGTGGGGCGCTGGGGTCCGGCCTCGGCCCCGCTGGTCGCCGGCGGTAGCACCGATTTGCGCGCCACCGCCGATTGGGATGGCGCCGGCATGGTGGCGCTGGATGCGACCGCCACAGCGCTTGAGGCGCCGTCGCTGCTGGGTGCCCGGCTGGAGGGGGCACGCCTGTCCGCCGACGTGGACCGCGCCAACCGGGCCGCACCCTGGCGCGTGACCCTGGACCAGGGGCGGCTGCAAATCCCCGGTCTGGCGCCCCTGGCGCTGGCACTCAGCGTCACCGGCGATCCGGTGGCGGCCATGACCCTGTCGGGCCAGGCCAAGGGGGTGGGGACGCCCCTGTCCCTCGGCCTGTCGGGGCAATGGGACGGCGCCAAGGTGAAGGGCGACGCCACCGTGGCGCTGTCGCCCCTGTCGCTGGCGGACGTGCCGGATCTGGGCACCCTGTTGCCGGGCATCCCGGGACCCGTCCGGGGGGATGGCACGGTGACGGGCAGCCTGCGCCTGACCCTGGTCCATCGCGATCTGGAGGGTAGCGGCGACCTGCGCCTGGACGATGTCAGCCTGGCGGCCCCGAACCTGACGGTGCAGGGCTTGAACGGGCAACTGGCGCTGGACAGCCTGTTTCCCCTGCACAGCCCGCCCGGGCAACACCTGTCGGCCAAGACCGTGCGGGCCGGCTTCACCGTCGGCGATGTCGGTTTGGACCTGCAGGTGGCGGGCGGGCAACTGGTGCTGCAGGGCGGCGACCTGGCCTGGGCCGGCGGCCATGCCCACCTGACACCGGAAGGCAACGGCGGTTTCGGCGCCGACGTTTCGGGGGTGGATTTGGCCCAGGCGTTGCCGCGCTGGACGGCGGCGGGGTATGGGCTGACGGGAACCTTGGCGGGGCGTCTGCTGGGGCGTTTCGATGGCCTGACGCCGGTGATCACCTTCGGCGCGCTGGCGGCGGACAAGCCGGGCCGCATCGCTTACGCCGCCGGCGACGCGGGCGAGGCCGGTCTACCGGTGGTGCTGAACCCCGCGCACAACGGCAATGTGGCGCTGATCACCCGCGCGCTCGCGGATTTCGATTATCAGGCCCTGTCCCTGCTGCCGACGGGCCCGGTGGGACCGGATTTGCGGGCGCGCCTGCTGGTGCGGGGTGTCAACGCCGGATTCTACGGCGGCTATCCGGTGGATTTGGACCTGGAATTGGACGGGGGGGATCTGCTGCCACCCACCGCCGCGACGGGAACGCGTTAAGGACGGTTACGGAAAGGGGCAGTGATCGCCCACCACATCGACGAAGGAACGGGAACCGGGGCTGATCTTGAACCGGTATTCCGTGTCGTCGATGATGACGGAATGCTGCAGTGGCAGCATGCCGGTGGTTTGGGTTTCCTTGCCGCTCTTGTCGGTGAACTTCAGGGTCACCGGCTTGGCGGGGTCGAACCAGGCCTGCGGCGCCCCGTCCGGGCTGCGCGTGGTGGCGCCTTCGCCCGACACGGTGATGGCGCCATCGGAGAATCCGGCGGAGGTGTTGGGCCCCTTGTACAGCGGGGTGGACAGCACGAAACGCTTGGTTTCCGCCTTGCCGCAGGAACGCGGGGTGCCCGTCTGCTCGATGATCAGCGCCAGGCGGCCGGCGTCCACGCCCTCCACCATCTTCTTGGCCAGCAGGTCCTTCAGGCGGCCCAGGTCGCCGTTGGGCACATCGCGGTCATAGCGCACCTGCAACTCGCTGACCCGGACCTCGGCCGTCTGCAGGGCGGCCTGCAGTTGCGCCACCTTGCGTTCCACCTCTTCCTTGCCCGTCTGGGCCTGGCTCAACTGCGTCTGCAGGTTCTGTTCCCGGCGGATCAGCTGTTCCTGTCCCACCTCATAGCTGAAGGCGCAGGCCACGCCCACGACGGCGAGGAACAGCGCGAACTGGACCAGGCGTGTCCAGAAGCGGCGGCGGGCGCGGCGGCTGTAATCGTAAAGGCCATAACTCATCGCGGCGCCAACACCCATGCGGAGGTTGAAAGGGGAACCAAGTAATTAAAAAGCCCGGGAGATTGCCTCTCCCGGGCTGACCCTAGCGGGGCCGTTCCCCAAACTCAAGCGGGCCCTAAACCTAAACGAGCCCTTTACCCGTTATGGGGCAGGGCCGCGTCGATCGCCGCCTTCAGTTCGGGCGATTCCGGTTCCACCTTGCTGGGGAAGGCGGCGATCAGGGCGCCGTCGGGGCTGATCAGGTACTTGTGGAAGTTCCACTTGGGCGCGCCCTTGGCCGCACTCACCCACTTGTAGAAGGGGTGGGCCTGGTCGCCGGTGACGACCGCCTTTTCCGTCATGGGGAAATCGACGGCGAAGTTGGCGTCGCAGAAGTGCTTGATCTCCTGGTTGCTGCCCGGTTCCTGGTCGTGGAAGTCGTTGGCGGGCACGCCCAGCACCACCAGGCCCTTGTCCTTGTAGGCGGTGTAGAGCGCCTCCAGCCCCTTGTACTGCGGGGTGAAGCCGCAGAGCGAGGCGGTGTTCACCACCAGGATGGCCTTGCCCTTGAAGGCGCTGAGCGGCAGCGGGGCGCCGTCGATGGAGGTGAAGGTATAGTCGTAGGCCGATCCGGCGGCGGAACTGGGCAAGGCAGCGCCGGCACGGCGGGCGGCAAGGGCGCCGCCGGCAAAGGCAAGCATCGCCATAGTCTGAAGCAGGGTCCGGCGGCTGGTCGGGAATTGAGGGGGCAGGGAAGCGGGCATGGAATTCCTCCCTTGGGGGATGCTGGCCGGGCCCCGGTTGGGAACCCGGCCAGATTCTTAGTGCGACGTACCGGAGAAAGCCGGGCTGACGAACATGCCAAGCTTGTTAAAGATCATGCGGAAGAAGATGCGGTTACCGGACGGGATGCCGATGCGCTGCGTGTAGTCGCGCTCCAGGATCAGCTGGAAGGTGTAGCAGTCGTCCTGGTAGGTGCCGGTGATGCTGGTGGTCACCGGGCCGCCGCCATCCGCCAGGTCGTAGCGGGTGTTGAGCGCCAGCGTGTAGTACTGCGCGAACGACGAACTGATGCCGCCGGTCAGTTCCTGCAGGTTGGTGGTGGTGTCGGCCGAGGTGCCGGTCGGCAATTCCTCTTTGCTGATGTACAGGTAGCTGCCCGACAGGCGGAAGACGGATGGGCCGAACGATCCGGTGAAGTCGTGCATGCGCTGGGCGCCGGTATCGGGATCCAGGCGGAAGCCGTAGCTGATGTCCATCCACTGGCTGGGGGTCAGTTCCAGGCGGCCGACGATATCGGACTGGCGGCTATACAGGCCCGAATTCACGGCGAAATCGGTGTCGTGCTGCAGGCGGTAGCTTTGGCCGACGAACAGCGTGCTGCTGCCGCCGCCGCTGCCGTAGACGCCGGCGCGCACGCCGTAGGTCACGCGTTGCCCACCATCCAGCAGGTCGACGCCGGGATAACGGCTCATCCGGAACAGGTTGGTGGAATCGAACTCGATATCCTCGCTGTCCTCGTTCGGGATGTCGTTGCTGTTATGGATGTTGGGCGCGGCGGTGAACGCCACGACGGGTTCGATCATCTCCGACACGGTCCCGTCCTGGCGCACGAAGGGCAGCCGGGTCATGATCTGGCCCTGGGGGAAGATACGGACGCGGTTGTAGGATTCGCGCTGGTCCGTCGTCGTGTTCTCAAAGTTGGCGATGGAATAGGCGTCGGTGCGCAGCAGGGCGTTCACGGTGGTGACCATGCCCAGGCCGTTGATGTAGTCGCCCTGCCACCCGCCAACCTGCGAGGCGCGGCGGGAACGGGTACCCTGTTCGCGATACAGGTCCAGCATCTGGGCATCGTAGGACCAGCGGCCCCCGAAGGTCTCGCCCGGTTCGCCCATCGCGCTGTAGGTCAGCAGCGGCAGGGCGATCGGCTCTTCCAGGGTGTTGGAGGGCCGCAAATCCTGGAAGGCGTAGATGCCGGCGTTGAAATAGTCGCGCCCGTCGAACCGTTCGGCATAAACCCGGCTGGTCAGCAACTGCTCCGAGCTATAGCTGTAGCGCAGCAGGAAATTGTCGTCGGTGGTGCGGTTGACGTCAAAACCCCACCGCCAGGCGTCGCTGATGTCGAACTGGGCCCGGCCCTGCACATAGCCCTGCAGCTTGTACGGATCGCCTGCTTGCGCCGTGTAGGGGGCGTAGGTGGCCGCACCCTGGATGTCCAGGAAGCCGTTGGTAAAGCGTTCGCGGTACTTGCCGCCGGCCAGCAATCCATCGGACGTGCTGGGCGTCAGGTCGATCAACAGGTCCTTGTCCGGCGAGATGTCGTAATAATACCGGATGCGGGCGAAGGTGCCGAGGTTGCTGTTGTAGCCGATGCTGGGCGTCAGGAAGCCGCTGCGCCGGTCCACGGTGGGATCGGGCATGGAGAAGGTCGGCATGTAGAACATCGGCACGCCGCCGATTTCCATGGTCGCGTCGCGGAAATAGATGTCGTGCGACGTGGCGTCGTGCGTCACCTGCTTGGCCCGGATCTGCCAGGTGGGCGACCGCGTGGGGTCGTCCTCGCACAATTTGCAGGGGCTGTAGGTGCCGCGGGTGATGCGGGTATAGCGGCCGTCGATGCGCTCGGCCTGATAGCCCGCCATGCGGCTGTTATCCTGCAGCAGCATGCGCGCCTGATCGACGAAGGCCTGCTTCTGGTCCTCCGTCAGTTCAGCGTAGTCGCCGAACATGACCTCGCCGTCCGGCTGGACCATGACGACATGACCGCTGGCGGTGATGACGTTGGACCGTTCGCTGTAACTGATGGTGTCGGCCAGCACCACGTGGCCGCCCTGGGACAGCTGCACGTTGCCGGTGGCGGTGGTGATGCCCAGGTCGTTATCGGTATCGACCTGATCGGCCTCAAGCAGCACCGGCGGTTGTTCCTTGCCCGCCGGCGCCGGCGCCGGCGCGGGGGCCGCAACCGGCTTTGCCTGGGACGTCGGGGCCACGGGGGACGGGGCCTGCTGGGCCAGGGCCCTGGACGCCAAGGCTGTGGTCGACAAAAGGCCGACCATCAGCGCCGCGCCGATCACGCGCCGACGCGCGCTCAACGAGCGACACTCCCCAGCCAAACGCCTGGGATTTCGCTTTGGGCCAACTTCAGGCCGATGTCCTTGCTCCGCTTCATGGATCACCTTCTTGCCCATGCCGTGTGCCAAGTCAACACGGGGGTTGGGCCGTTCCACGACGACGTACCCCGATATCGTCGGGGGATGGTGGTCGCAGGACCGGGGCGGGGTAAAAAAAGCCTCAGGTGAAGGCTTTGAAGGTGATGATGGTGAAGGTGTCCTTGACGCCCGGCAGGGTTTGCAGGCGCTGGGTCACGAAGTGGCCGATGTCGGCCCCATCGCTGAGGTAGCACTTCATCATCAGGTCATATTGACCGGAGATGGAGTGCACCTCGGACACCTCTTCCAGGGATTGGACGGCCGAATCGGCCACGTCGTACGCCTTGCCCAGTTCGCACTTGATCTGCACGAAGATGGTTTGCATGGGCGGTCAGGCCTCCGACGTGTCGGTTCCCGTGGGCTCGGGCGTCCGGTTGGCCGGGCGCGCGATGCGCAGCATGAAGGCCGGCACGTCCTCGCCGAAGCCGACGACGGTGGGGCCGTCATCATCGTCACGCCAACGGCGGCGCGGCTCGCCCCGGTCGTCGTTGCGCGGCGGGCGGGTGTCGCGCGCCTCGCGGGCTTCCCGGGGGGTGTCGTTGCGGCTCCGCTCATCGCGGCGGCCGCCACGCTCGTTGCCGCCACGATCGCTGCGATCGCGGCTGCGTTCGCTCCGCTCGGGCCGGCGGCCTTCCGCACGTTCCTGGGGGGCAGCCCGTTCCTGCGGGGTGGCTTGCTCCTGCGGCGCGGCGGCCTCGGGCTGGGCCTCGGGGGCGGCCTGAGCCTCGCGCGGCGCTTCGGCGGTGGCACCGCCACGGCTGCGGCTGCTCCGGCTGCGATCGCTGCGGCCGCCGGTGTCACGGCTGCCCCGGCGGCGGCGGCCAGTGCCCTCGCCTTCGGTTTCCGACGGAACGGGCGTTTCCAGGCCATCAATCATGATGCGCGGGATTTCCTTGCCGATCAGCTTCTCGATGGCGGCCAGCGTACGGCTATCGTCCGGCGTGGACAGCATGAAGGCGCGGCCGGTCTTGCCGGCACGGCCGGTACGGCCGATGCGGTGGACGTAGTCGTCGGCGTGGTGGGGCACGTCGAAATTGAACACGTGGCTGACGCCGGCGATGTCGATGCCGCGCGCGGCCACGTCGCTGCAGCACAGCAGGTCGATCTGGCCCTGGCGGAACGCTTCCAGCGTCTCGGTGCGCTTGGACTGAACCAGGTCGCCATGCAGGGCGCCGGCGTTGAAGCCGTGCTTGGTCAGCGACTGGTGCAGCACGGCGACGTCGCGCTTGCGGTTGCAGAAGATGAAGGCGTTCTTCACGTCCTCCGTCCGCAGCAGGTGGCGCAGCGCCTCGCGCTTGTCGTCCTGGCGGACCAGGGCCACGGCCTGGGTCACGGTGGCGGCGGGCGACGCCGGCGGGGCCACGGTGATCTCACGCGGGTTCATCAGGAAGGCGTCGGCCAGGCGCTTGATCTCCGGCGGCATGGTGGCGGAGAAGAACAGCGTCTGCCGCATCTTGGGCAGCAGGCCGACGATGCGCTCGATATCCGGGATGAAGCCCATGTCCAGCATGCGGTCGGCTTCATCGATCACCAGGATCTTGATGTCCGACAGCAGGATGTTGCCACGGTCGAACAGATCCATCATGCGGCCGGGCGTGGCGATCAGGACGTCGACGCCGCGTTCCAGCTTCTTGATCTGGTCGCCGAACGATTCGCCGCCGATCAGCAGCGCCATGTTCAGCTTATGGTACTTGCCGTAGACCTCGAAATTCTCGGCCACCTGTGCCGCCAGCTCACGCGTCGGCTCCAGGATCAGCGAACGCGGCATGCGGGCGCGGGCGCGGCCCGATGCCAGGATGTCGATCATCGGCAGCGTGAACGAGGCGGTCTTGCCCGTGCCCGTCTGGGCGCAGCCCAGCACGTCGCGACCCTGCAACACCCAGGGAATCGCCTTTTCCTGAATCGGGGTCGGCTGGCTATAGCCCGCGTCTTCAACCGCGCGAAGGACTTCCGGGCCTAGCCCAATTTCCGAGAAAAGCATGCGACCTTATATTCTGTGAGGTGTTCGTCGTTGGCGCCGGGAAGATCGGCCAAGGGCCTGCCACCCTTGGGCCATGTCTTCCGAATGGCGTCAGGCATAGTCGGGTCCGCAGGGCCGCCATCCCATACATGACCTTACGCAACCTAGTTCCCGAGGTATCGGTCCCGGAAGCTTCGCTCCCGGGGGGCCATCGCTCAAGAAACAGAGACGGTTGCGGGCCGATCAGCGGCTTTGCGCGTCCCGTCGAACAGCCATGCGTCGGCTTGGCGGAAACCGCCGCATGATCTAGGGTCGCGCGTTCGATATCAATTCCAGCCCGTAAGGGCAAGGATTTCCTTTAATGTCAACTATTGTGTCAGCGGTGCGCGCCGCAAAAAAGCCGACTTTGATCCTGTTGCCGGGCCTGCTGTGCGATGCCGCCCTGTGGCGGCACCAAATCACGCATCTGGCGGACGTCGCCGACATCCGGGTGGCGGAAATCACCGCCGCCGAGTCGATGGCGGCCCTGGCGGCGGCCGTGCTGGCCGACGCGCCCGACGGGTTCAGCCTGGCGGCCCTGTCCATGGGCGGCTACGTGGCGCTGGAGGTGATGCGCCAGGCGGGGCACCGGGTGGATCGGCTGGCCTTGCTGGACACCTCCGCCCGGCCGGACAGCGCGGAGCAACAGCGGCGGCGGCGCGGCCTGCTGGCGCTGGCCAAGACCGGCAAGTTCCGGGGCGTGACGCCGCGCCTGCTGCCGTCGCTGCTGCATCCGGACCACCAGGATGATCCCGCCATCGCCGATGAAGTGATGGCCATGGCCGAGCGGGTGGGGCGCGACGCGTTCATCCGCCAGCAGACCGCCATCCTGGGGCGGCCCGACGGCCGCCCGGACCTGGCCGCCATCCGCTGCCCCACGCTGGTCGTTGTCGGGCGGGAGGACGCGGTGACGCCGCTGGCATGGGCGGAGGAGATGGCGTCCCTGCTGCCCCACGCCCGGCTGGCGGTGGTGGAACGCTGCGGCCACCTGGCGCCGCTGGAACAGCCGGAGGTCACCACCGCCCTGATGCGTGACTGGCTGACGGGAAACCCCGCAGGGGACGCCTTGTCGCAGTCCTGAGAACGGCGGGAACTTGGGGTGCGGCACCCTTGTTTTGGTCCAGTCAGTGCCCATCATCAGTATAGATGACACGACAATGTCACCAGCCGGTTGCGCTCCCCGCGAAAACTGGTCTAGGCTTCCCTTGTTGGCGCAACCGCCTCTTGATTTGAAGGATGACACCCATGGTCACCATCGGCATCGCTGCTTTCCTCGGCCTCAGCCTGCTCGCCGCGCTGTCCATCGCCGCCGTGAAGCCGGCCGAGGCCAACAGTCATCACGGCCATGGTCATGACGACCATGGTCACGGTGGCCACGGCCACTGAGCCGGATCGGGCTTCACCCAATTCCTGAAGCAAGCGGCTTGGGACGGTGCCGTCCCAAGTTGCCGCCTGTCAGGAGCGGGGCGGGGGGTGAAAGTTAAGCGTTGTCCGTTGGGCAGGTGTCCAGGACGCCGCACATGAAAAAAGCCGCCAGGTGCTGCCCGGCGGCTTTTTTCATGGGATCGGGGAACCTGAACGTTTGTCAGACGTCCAGGTCCTGCGCGAAGCGAGCGTTTTCCTGGATGAACTTGAAGCGCAGTTCCGGCTTGCGGCCCATCAGGCTTTCCACCAATGAGGCGGTGTTCTCCGCATCGTCCTTCTGCTCCGGGTCGCGCAGGTCCGGCACCGTCACGCGCAGCAGGGTGCGGCGCGTCGGATCCATGGTGGTTTCCTTCAACTGTGAAGGCTGCATTTCGCCCAGGCCTTTGAAGCGGCTGATCTCAAGCTTCTGGTTGGCCTTGAACACGGTGGCCATCAACTCGTCCTTATGGGCGTCGTCGCGGGCGTAGCGGACGTTGTTGCCCTGGGACAGGCGGTAGAGCGGGGGCAGGGCCAGGAACAAATGGCCCTTCTCGATCAGCGCCGGCATCTCCCGATAGAAGAAGGTCATGAGCAATGAGGCGATGTGGGCGCCGTCCACGTCGGCGTCCGTCATGATGACGATGCGCTCATAGCGCAGGCGCTCCGCGGAGAAGTCCTTGCCGGCGCCGCAGCCCATGGCCTGCACCAGGTCGCTCAGTTCCTGGTTGCCGCGCAGCTTGTCGATGCTGGCCGAGGCCACGTTCAGGATCTTGCCGCGCAACGGCAGGATGGCCTGGGTCTCGCGGTTGCGTGCCTGCTTGGCGCTGCCGCCGGCGCTGTCGCCCTCAACGATGAAGATCTCCGTGCCCTCGGCACTCTGGCGCGAGCAGTCGGCCAGCTTGCCGGGCAGGCGCAGGCGGCGGGTGGGCGTCTTGCGCGCCATGTCCTTGGCCGCACGGCGGCGCGCCCGCTCATCCGCCTTCTCGATCAGGCGGTCCAGCAGGCCCTTGGCGGCGTCGGGGGCGGCCGACAGCCAATGGTCGAAATGGTCCTTGATGGCGGCTTCAGTCAGGCGCACGGCCTCGGCACTCACCAGCTTTTCCTTGGTCTGGCCCTGGAACTGAGGTTCGCGGATGAAGAGGGACAGCAGGATGGTGGCGCCGTCCACCACGTCCTCGGCCGTCAGGGACGGGCCGCGGCGGTTGCCCACCAGCTCACTGTAGCCCTTCAAGGCACGGGTCAGCGCCTGGCGCAGGCCCTGCTCATGCGTGCCGCCCTGGGGGGTGGGCACGGTGTTGCAGTAGGTATGGCTGAAACCCTCGTCATCCTCGGGCCAGGCGACGGCCCATTCCACGCGGCCGGCCCGGTTGGGGAATTCGGCCTGGCCGGCGAAGGGGGTGGGGGTGACGGTGCGCCGATCCTTGAGGGAGGAGACCAGATAGTCCAGCAGTCCGTTGGGGAAGTGCAGCGTCTCCGTCGCCGGGATGGCGCTGTCGGCCGTCAGCATGGACGGGTCGCAACTCCAGCGGATCTCCACGCCCCGGAACAGATAGGCCTTGGACCGCGCCATGCGGTACAGGCGCTCCGGTTTGAAATGCGCGCCTTCGCCGAAGATCTGGGCGTCGGGGTGGAAACGCACCAGCGTGCCGCGCCGGTTGTTCACCGGGCCGGCGTTGACCAACGGGCCCAGGGGGGCGCCGCGGCTGTAGCTCTGGGTGTAGAGCGTGCGGTCGCGCGCCACCTCCACCGTCAGCTGGTCGGTCAGGGCGGTCACCACCGACAGGCCGACGCCGTGCAGGCCGCCGGACGTCTCATAGGCCTTGCCGCTGAACTTGCCGCCGGAGTGCAGGGTCGTGAGGATGACCTCCAGCGCCGACTTGCCCGGGTATTTCGGGTGATCGTCCACCGGGATGCCGCGACCGTTGTCGCGGATGGTCACTACCCCGTCGGCGCTCAGGTCCAGGTCGATGCGGGAGGCATGGCCCGCCACCGCCTCGTCCATGGCATTGTCCAGCACCTCGGCCACCAGATGGTGCAGGGCACGTTCGTCCGTGCCGCCGATGTACATGCCGGGGCGGCGGCGGACAGGTTCCAGCCCCTCCAGGACCTCGATGTCCTGGGCGGAATAGCTGTCCTGCTTGCGGGCGGTATTTTGGAAAAGGTCGCTCATGCCCCATTATAGGTTTGGCCGCCGCCGCAGTTCAAGGAACATGGGCGGGTGACGCGGTCCCATAACCACCACATTTTGTAAGGATGGACGCGGCGCCCCGCCACATGGAGGGGAAGGCCCGCCCAGGAGCATGACATGAGCGACCAGAGGCCCATTCCCGACTTTTCCGCCGCCCCGGCGCTGCGCACCTTCGCGATGCCGGCCGACACCAACGCCAACGGCGATATTTTCGGCGGCTGGGTCCTGTCGCAGATGGATTTGGCCGGGGCCGCCAAGGCCATCCGCCGGGCGCGCGGCAAGGTCGCCACCGTGGGCGTGGAGGCGATGAAGTTCTATCGCCCCGTGGCCGTGGGCGACGAGTTGAACTGCTACACCGAGATCATCGCCGTCGGCCGCACCTCCATCCGGGTGCGCATCGACACCTGGGTGCGCCGCGGCGCCACGGGCGAGGCGGTGCAGGTGACCGAGGGCGTGTTCACCTACGTCGCCATTGGCGAGGATGGCCGGCCACGGCCGGTGTCGGTCGAGGATTGATGCCAGCGGCACGAGATTCTGACTCGTGCCGCTTAGGCCCCGACTGGGGCCGCCGGAAGTTCAAGGGCGCCGACAGCGCCCTTGAACTGAGGAAGCCAGCCCGCGGATGCGGGCGCCCGGCGCTTGAGGGGGACATTTAAGCAAAAGAAACGGGCCCGTTCCGGCGAAGGAACGGGCCCGTAACCTTGTAACCGATCACCAGGCGGACCGATGGCCCGTCAGGCGAAAGCCCCGACGCTGACGTCAGTTGCCCTTGGGCGTGTCAGACGAAGAGGGCTCCGGCGTGGTCGGGGCCGGCGGGGTGGCGTTGTCCGCCGGGGCCGGCGCGGTGGCATCCGGGGCGGGGGTGGCGCTGTTGTCAGCGGGAACGGCGGGCGCTTCGGCCGGCGCGGCGGGCGCGGCCGCCGGAGCTTCGGTCTTCGGCGGGGGCGGGGCGTCGTGCTTGTCGCAGGCGGCGAGGCCAACCAGCAGGACCGGGGCGAGCATCAGGGCTTTAAAGCGCATATTCCTCTCCTTCTATGCGTCTTTACGCACGGTGTGGCCCGTACGTCTTGACGTCGTGGTTCTGGGCGACCCGTGGGGGAACCCCGAACCACGACAATGGTTTTGCAGCATCTTCCGGCGGAATTAAGGCAAAATGACCGGCCGACACGTAACGACCGGCCTCGCGCATTAACCAAAGCGGAAATGCCACCGCCTTGATAACACGCCAGACCGGAACGCATTCCAACAAACAATTTGTCCTAGACCTTTTTGGGCCCGGGATGGATGCCGCTCAACGGGGATTCGGCCTTATTCCTTGGGTGCGGCAAGCCGCCGCAACGCCAAGTCCAGCGCCGACTTCAACTGGCCGGCGGAATAGGGCTTTTGCACGAAGCCTAAAGGATAGGTCAGGCTGGCCCGGGCCATCGTCTGTTCGTCGGTGTAGGCCGACAGGAACACGGAGCGCAGGTTGAATTCGTTCCGGAGTCGCCGCGCGGTGTCGATTCCGTCCACCGTGCCCTTCAGGCGAATGTCCATCAGGGCAAGGTTGGGCTGTGATGCGTTGGCCAGCGCGATGGCCTCCGGTTCCGACGCCGCGATGCCGCAAACGTGATAGCCCAAATCCTCCACCGTCAGGCGGATGCCCAGGGCAACCAGCGCATCATCCTCCACTATCATCAGACGGACCGCAGACTCATCGGAACCCTCTGATTCGCGCGAGATTTCTACCTGACTCATGGCTCCCCTGATTCCGGTGACATCCCCGCATGCCTCCTGGAGCCGGCCCCAAGGCCGATCTTTTTGGAAGTTTAGGGGGCGCGGGACCGGCCTTTTCCTACGCCCTGATGCATATCGTACCTACAACATGCGGGCGGTGCCAACAATTCGTCCAGATGACCGATCGACCAAATGGCCGATACTTTCAGGATTACTGCATTGGTGCAGGTAGGGGGCCGGCCGGGGTCCGGGCGGGGGATGGCGGGCCGGCGTTTTGGGCGGCGCAGAGCCGGATGCGCTCCACCGTCTGGTCCACCGCGCGCTCGCCACCCTCCAGGTCGCCGGCCAGCGGACGGAACAGGTGATCCACCTGATCGGCCGCCGCCATGGTGCACAGCCCGCCCAGCGGCACCATCAGCGCGCCCAGGGTGGTGGGGGATTCGGCCGCCCGCAGGTGGGCGATATTGTCCTGCACCCAGGACCAGTAGGCCGGCAGATGGGTGGGTTCGCGGCCCTGTCCCCGCACCAACATGTTGACCTCGTTCAGGTTCAGGACATGCGCGAACACCAGGTTGCGGATCTCGCCCGCCAGGTCCGGATCGGTGACGCGGTTCAGGGCGTCCACCGCCATTTCCCGCCGTTCCGCATCCGTCGAGGTTTTCAGCAAGGCCAACAGGCCGTCCACATAGGGGCGGCCCCGTTCCTGCGCCATGACCGCCATGGCGGTGGCCTCCACCTCCGTCGGCGATGCCTCGCCCGCCGGATTGGGCGCGCCCTCCGACCGCAGCGCCGTCGCCATCAACTGCGACCGCACATTCGGGTCGCGCAGGTCCAGCGCCATGAAGGCGACCAGCCGGTCGCGTAGCAGGGCGGTGTTTTCTGGCGCCACGCGGTCCAGGCGCCCGGGTAGTACGCCGACGCGGTCCATCACCGGCGTCCACGCCCTGAGCAGGGTTTGGCGCAGGGCCGCGCGATCACCGTCCGACGCGCTGCGGTCCAGCAATTGCTTCAGGTGGGGGAAGGGGCTGCTGGCCACGTCCCAGGCCGGCACCCCGGCGACGCCGATGGCGGCGGCGACGTACAGCGACGCGGGCTGGTGGCCGGCCATGACCTCGCCCCACAGGCTTTCCAGCAGGGCCAGCTGTTCCGCCGCCGGTAGCCGGGGCAATTGCCCCAGCAGACGGCGCCAATGCTCCGCCGTCAGCGCCAGGCGGTAATAACCGCTGCCGCCGGCATTGGGCACCAGCACGGCGGGGCAGGCGGATTGGTGCAGGGGGAAGGTCTGGCGCGGCCCCGCCACCATCAGGCAGGACGGGGTGCTGCTGCTGCCCGGCCGCACGCAGGCGGGGATGGTCCAGCGCTGCGCTGTTTCGGCTTCCGAGCCCAAGGGGCGGTAGCGCTGCTGCGTCGCCATGACCTGCAGCCCGGTGCGGGGGCAACTCCACCCCACGGCCAGGCGGGGCACGCCCGGCAGGTTGATGAAGGATCGCAGGGCATCGACGATGGCGGCGTCGTGCACCGTGTCGGCCAGCGCGCCAAAAAAGTCGTCCGTCGTGGCGGTGCCATCCAGGTGCCGGCGCAGGTGCGTGGTCACCGCCTTGCGGAAGGCGGCGGGGCTCACATAAGCCTCCACCATGGCCAGCACGCCCGCCCCCTTGCGGTAGGTGATGTTGTCGAAGGCGGTTTCGACGTCGCCGGTGGTGACGATGGGCTGGCGGATGGCGCGGGTGCTGGCCAGGGCGTCCAGGTCCATGGCCTCCAGCGCCTCCTGCTCCACCACCCGGGCGGTCAGCATGCGCGGCTGCCAGCTGTCCACCGCCTTGGGCGCCATCCAGCTGGCGAAGGCCTCGTTCAGCCAGATGTCGTCCCAGCCGGCGGGCGTCACCAGGTCGCCGAACCATTGGTGGGCCAGTTCATGGGCGTGCAGCACCAGGAAGCGGCGGCGCGCGTCCACCGTGTCGTCCGGCGCCACCAGCAGGCGCTGCTCGCTGTACAGGATGGCGCCGGCGTTCTCCATGCCCACGGCGTCGAAGTCGGGGGCGGCGATCAGGTCCAGCTTGCCGTAGGCGTAGGGGATGCCGAAATAGCGTTCCAGCGTCAGGAACAGGCCCGGCGTCACCGACAGGGCGTAGGCCAGTTGCGGCCCCTTGCCGTGGGTGGCCACGCCGCGCACAGGCACCGGCTTGCGCCGCGCGCCGGACGCCGGGATGGTGGGGCCCTGCACGATGTCCAGCGGGCCCACGGCGAAGGCCAGCAGATATGTCGGCAGCGGCCGGGTCGGGCCGAAGGTCAGGCGCCGCCGGCCGTCGGCCAGCGTCTGGTCCGCGATGGGCAGGGTATTGGTCACGGCCTCGTCGCCGTGCTTCACCGTCAGCGTAATGTCGTAGGGCGTCTTGAACCGCGGCTCGTCGAAGCAGGGCCAGGCCTGGCGGGCGCTGATGGCCTCGAACTGGCTGAAGGCATAGTTCAGGCCGGCCTCGCTGACCCGGTACAGGCCGTCCAGCGACGGGTCGAAGGGGGCGGTGTAGTCGAAGCGCAGGGTCAGGATCTGCGGCGGCAAGGGCCGGTCGAAGCTGAGCCGCGCGACGCCCTCGGGTGTCACCTGCTCCCAATTCGCCGGCAGATGCTCGCCCGTGGCCGTCACCACCTCGGACGAGCGCATGTCCAGGCCCTTGCCGTTCAGCCAGACATGGTCGGCCGCCTTGGCCAGGTAGATGCGGATTTCCACCTGGCCGGCGAAATCCTCCTGGTCCGGATCGATGCTGAGGTTCAGGCGATAGCGCAGCGGCCGCGCGGTGTCCGGCAGGCGCAGGCCGGGCACGGTCTCCGCCGCGGTTTCCGCTGGTTTCACAGGCGCGCTTTTGGCGGGTGCCGCCAGCGCCGGGGCGCACCAACCGGACAGGACGGTCAGCAACGCCAGGATCAGGACGTAAAGGCGGATGGGGCGCGGCACGGTGGTTGGCGTTCCTGAGGCGGCCCCGGAAATGAGGACCCTGATCCGAAATGGCGATGGGCACTATGACCGTGTCCATCCATCGCGCGCAATATCACCTGAGGATGGCGCGAGACACTGGGCGGGCGGGCCCGGTTTGGGCTACTTCTCTGCTGACACGCGATTGATGGGGAAAGGTTTTCGGCATGCGGTCTTGGATGCGGGCGGCGGTGGTCGCGGTCGGGTTTCTGGGGGCGGCGCCGATGGCGCTGGCGGCGGGGCCGGTGGCCAAGCCCCTGGTCTACCAGCAGCCGCTGCGCGACAAGCTGTTCTACGGTCTCAGCCTGCTGTCGCGCGATGCCGAGGCCATGGCCGCCGTGGCCACATCACCGGACCTGCGCCGCCTGGCGGCCGAACGCCAGGCGGCGGCCCGGGCGGCGGTTGCGACCTGCGCCGAAGACACCGCCTGCTACGTCCGCACCTTCGATTGGTCGGATGAGCAGGTGGCCCAGGCCGCCCAGGCCTTGGGCTTGGCGCTGAAGGCCCATCCGGCGGCGGCCGCGCGCCTGGCCGCGGCCCTGGACGCCAGCGGGTTGTACCCGGCCGAGCCAGGGACAAGCGACGACGTGCTGGTGCGCGCCTGGACCCGGTCGGCGGCGGTGGCCCACCACATCCTGGCGGTCTACGGCTCAGGGGAGAAGCCGCGTGGCCCCGCCATCGACGGCCCGGCCTATGACGTGGCTACCCCCGCCTACGGCACGCTGGTGAAATCCACGGCGTCCGTGCTGGCGGATGGCCTGCAGGACGGCGGGCCGTTCTTCGAACCCACCGAGGTCTTCGCCCTGTTGCTGCTGCAGATCAACCGCCGGGACGAGGCCGGGCGGCTGGAACCGCTAGAGGCGGGGGAGAACAAGGCCGCCGTGGCGCGCATCAAGTCCATCGCCTGGGCCAAATATCCCTACACCGCCTTGGTCGTGCCCGGCTATGGGCCGGAGACGGCGGGCGTGCCGCTGTCGGCCCCGGGGCTGTTGCGGGTGCAACTGGCGGCCAAGCGGTTCCATGAGGGCAAGGCGCCGGTCATCATCGTCAGCGGCGGCTATGTCCATCCCAACCAGACGCCGTATAACGAGGCGCTGGAGATGAAGAAGGCCCTGGTCCAGGACTATGGCGTGCCGGCCGACGCCATCCTGGTGGAACCGCACGCCCGCCACACCACCACCAACGTGCGCAACGCCGACCGGTTGATCTATCGTTATGGCATGCCCATGGACCGTAAGGCCCTGATCGTCACCGACATGAGCCAGAGCGGCTATATCACCGAGGACCGCTTCGCCACCCGCAACCAGGAGGATCAGGGCGCCATCCCCTTCACCGCGCTGGAACGGGTGTCGCCCTTCGACGTGGCCTACCTGCCCACCCTGTCGGCTCTGAAGCTGGACGCGGGTGACCCGCTGGATCCCTGAACGCCGTTCCGCGCGCGGCTGCCTTGCTGTCCATGCGCTGGCTGGTTTTGTTTCGCCGGCTATGCTGCGTCGCGCAATTAAACTGCGCCGGCGCGTCTGCCTGCGATCGAAAAGGAACAGAGAATGGGACGGCAAAAGGTTGAAGTGGCCTCCGCCTGGGGTGAGGCCATCGGCTATTCACGCGCGGTGAAGGCCGGCGACCTGATCTTCGTGTCGGGCACCACCGCCAGCGGCGGTCCGGATGGCAAGGCCTTCGCCCAGGGTGATGCCGGCGGCCAGGCCAAGGTGATCCTGGAGCGCATCGTGGCCGCCCTGGCCGAACTGGGTGCCGGGCCGGAACATGTGGTCGAGACCCGCATCTATCTGACGGACATGGCCACCTGGCAGGATGTGGGCCGCGCCCACGGCGCCGTCTTCGGCACCGCCCGGCCTGCCACCACCATCGTGCAGGTGGGCCCGCTGATCTCCCCCGACCTGCTGGTCGAAATCTCCGCCACCGCATCGTTGGCGGAGTGAGCTGAGAACGCCCGGTTCTGACGGACCGGGCGTTTCGCCTTGTACGCCGGTCTGGACAACCGTCCCCGTCACCACCGATAGTTGGGCCATAAGAAAGAAAATCTGGGAGGCCCGCCCCGTGACTGGTACCGAAACCGTCGCCCACCGCATCTGCCCCCTGTGCGAGGCGTGCTGCGGCTTGGAGATCACGCTGGTGGACGGCGCCGTCACCCGCATCCGGGGGCATGACGCCGATGTGTTCAGCCATGGCTATATCTGCCCCAAAGGGGTGGCGCTCAAGGATTTGCACGAGGATCCGGACCGGCTGCGCACGCCGCTGATCAAGCGTGACGGCCGCTTCGTCGAAGCGACGTACGGGGAAGCGTTCGCCGAGATCGAGCGGCGGCTGAGGCGCCTACTGGAAATCCACGGCCGCGACGCGGC
The DNA here is from genome assembly GCA_028283825.1 of Azospirillaceae bacterium. Classification (NCBI taxonomy): domain Bacteria; kingdom Pseudomonadati; phylum Pseudomonadota; class Alphaproteobacteria; order Rhodospirillales; family Azospirillaceae; species Azospirillaceae bacterium. The sequence goes on from JAPWJW010000003.1 coordinate 421,848, forward strand.
GGCGACCTACATCGGCAACCCCGCCGCCCACAAGATGGGCCTGCTGCTCTACACGCCCCTGCTGAGCCGGGCGCTGGGCACGCGCAACATCTACTCCGCCTCCACCCTGGACCAGATGCCCAAGCAGTTGTCCAGTGGCCTGATGTTCGGCCATTGGCTGAGCATTCCCGTGCCGGATATCGAGCGCACCAAGCTCATGGTCATCCTTGGCGGCAACCCCATGGCGTCCAACGGCAGCCTGTGGACGGTGCCGGACTTCCGCGGCAAGGTCCAGGATTTGAAGGCGCGTGGCGGCCGGCTGGTGGTGATCGACCCCCGGCGGACGGAAACGGCCATGCTGGCCGACGCGCATCACTTCATCCGTCCGGGCAGCGATGTCTTCCTGCTGGCGGCCCTGGTGCACACGCTGTTCGGTGAGCAACTGGTGCGGCTGGGCCGCCTGGCCGACCACGTGGCGGGGTTGGAGGAACTGCGCGCGGCCGTGGCACCCTTCACGCCCGAGCGGGCCGCCGCCCATACCGCCATCCCGGCCGAGACCATCCGGAGGCTGGCGCGCGACCTGGCGGGCACGGCCCCGGCGGTGCTGTACGGCCGCATCGGCACCTGCACCCAGGCCTTCGGCACGCTGGCCAGTTGGCTGGTGGACGCCGTCAACATCCTGACCGGCAATCTGGACGCGCCCGGCGGCGCCCTGTTCCCCAAGGCCGCCGCCTTCGCCGCCAACACGGTGGGGGCGGGGGGCAAAGGCCGGGGCGTACCCTTGGGCCGCCGCCACTCTCGCGTGTCGAACGCGCCCGAGGTGTATGGCGAGCTGCCCGTGGGCTGCCTGGCGGAGGAGATCGAGACGCCGGGCCAGGGTCAGGTGCGGGCCCTGTTCACCGTGGCCGGCAATCCCGTGCTCTCCTCCCCCAACGGGGATCGCCTGGCCCGGGCGCTGGATCAGTTGGACCTGATGGTCAGTGTCGATATCTATCTGAATGAGACGACGCGCCACGCCGACGTCATCCTGCCCGGCGTGTCGCCCTTCCAGGACAGCCACTACGACGTGGCCTTTCCCCAGCTGTCCTATCGCAACCATGCCCGCTACAGCGGGCCGCTGCTGCCCCGGCCGGACGGCATCATGGCGGAATGGCAGGTGCTGCTGAAGCTGGCGGCCATCGCCGAGGGCAAGGGGGCGCATGCCGATCCGGCCGCCCTGGATGATGCCATGGTGACGGCGGAGGTGGGGCGCTGGGCGGGGGAGAACACTGCCGCCGTCCTGGCCGCCGTGTCGCGCTGGACCGGACCGGAACGCCTGTTGGACTTGGCCCTGCGCGGCGGACCCTACGGCGACGGCTTCGGCCGTAGGCCGGAGGGACTGACCCTCGCCAAGGTGAAGGACAGCGTGGGTGGCATCGACCTGGGTGCCCTGCAACCCCGCATACCGGAGGTGCTGCGCACCCCCAGCGGCTGTATCGAGCTGGCGCCCGGGATCCTGGTGGCGGACCTGGCCCGCGCCGTGGTGCAGTTGGAACAGCCGGCGCCGGAACTGGTGATCATCGGCCGGCGCGACCTGCGTTCCAACAACAGCTGGATGCACAACCTGCCCGTCCTGGCCAAGGGACCGTTCCGCTGCACCCTGCTGGTGCACCCGGATGACGCCCGTCGCCACGGCGTCGTTCATGGCGGCTGTGCCCGCCTGTCCCGCGCCGACCGGGCCATCGAGGTGCAGGTGGCCGTCAGCGCCGACATGATGCCCGGTGTCGTCAGCCTGCCCCACGGCTGGGGGCACGACACCGACGGTGCCCGTCTTGGTCTGGCCAGCCAGCGCCCCGGCGCCAACCTGAACGCCCTGCTGGACGAAAACCTGCGCGATCCGCTGTCCGGCAATGCCGTGCTGAGCGGCGTGCCGGTGACGCTGGCAGCCACAGTGGCCTATCAGTAATTCGCCCCGGCAACGCAATTACATTGCCATTTCATCACCAGTGCCCCTTCCGCCGGTTCCAGGCGTACAGCACGTCGGCGAAGCGGTCGTAGGCCAGGCGGGTCAGCGGGCGCAGGGCCCACGAGCCCAGCAGGGCGGCCAGCCAGGCATCGCCCGGCGTGCGGCGCCAGATGGCGATGGCGCAATCGGCACCGGTGTAAAGGTGGCCGTCCGCGTCCAGGCCGTGCAGGCGGCGGCGGATGTCTTCCAGGCTGGCGCCGTAGCGGCTGAGCGCGTCCGGCTCCAGGTTGATGTCGCGGAACTCGATCAGGCCGGCGCGGGCCGCCCGCACCAGCCGGTTGTTCTGCCAGTCGATGCCGGCGTTACAGACGGGGCACTTGGTGTTGTACCAGACGGTCAGTCGCGGCAAGGGCGGGTGGGGTTCGGGCGCCAAGGGCTGGCCTCGTCATCTGCGTGTTTGATGACACTATAGCGGGCGGTGGCCATGCCCGTGAAAGTCTGGAAAGATTGGGCCGCCATCTTATTCCCGCCGGGACGATCGCCCCATGATCCCTTATGAGACCCTGCTGACCTTCATCACCGCGTCGGCCGTGCTGGCCTTCGTGCCGGGGCCGGACAATCTGTTCGTGCTGACCCTATCGGCGGCGCGCGGCTGGCGCACGGGTGTCGCCGTGACCCTGGGCCTGTGCAGCGGCCTGGTGGTGCACACCACCGCCGTGGCGCTGGGCGTGGCGGTGATCTTCCAGCAATCGCAGATGGCTTTCACCGTGCTGAAGGCGGTGGGGGCGGCCTATCTGCTGTACCTGGCCTACAAATCCTTCCGCGCGGCGCCGGAAAGCCTGGGGGCGGCCAAGGCGGGGGCGGACCGGTATTCCAGGCTGTACGCCCGCGGCATCGTCATGAACGTGACCAACCCCAAGGTGGCCATCTTCTTCCTGGCCTTCCTGCCACAGTTCACCGCACCAGAGCGTGGCGGCTTCGTGGCCCAGATCTTCCTGTTGGGGGCGGTGTTCGTGGCCATCGCCTTCGTCTGTTTTTCCAGCATCGCCGTACTGGCCGGTGGCCTCAACCGCTGGCTGGCGCGGTCCAGCGGCGCGCAGACCGTCCTCAACCGCGTGGCCGCATTGGTGTTCGTCGGCCTGGCCGTCAAGCTGGCGACGGCCCAGCGCTAGGTATCGTCAAGAATGGGGGGATCATGGGCCTGGAAGCGATCTGCTCATGTGTTTCCCCCGAGGGCGGCGGGGAGGTGAAGGCCCTGCTGGAAAGCCGCGAATTGATCTTGCGGGGTGCCGTCCGGCGGACCATTCCGCTGGCCACCGTCGAGGCGGTCAGGGTTGAGGGCGACGATCTGGCATTCGCCACGCCGCACGGTCCGGTCACGCTGACCCTGGGGGCGGAACAGGCGGCGCGCTGGGCGCGCAAGATGACCATGCCGCCGCCCAGCCTGGCGCAGAAGCTGGGCGTGGGGCCGGCGACGCCAGCGCTGGTCTTGGGGCCGCTCGACGATCCGGCTTTGACGGAAGCGGTGGCCGGCGCCATGGCAACCACGCCGGCGGTGGCGCGGATGCTGGTGGCTGTGGTGGCGGGCGAGGGGGACCTTGAGCGCGCGGTCGCCGCCCACCGCGACTTGGTCGCCGGCGCACCCCTGTGGGTGGTGCACGGCAAGGGGCCGAAGGCGGCCTTCGGCGAAGGGCCGGTGCGGGTCTGGATGCGGGCGGCCGGGTTCAAGGACACCAAGGTGTCCGCCGTGTCCAACACCCTGTCGGCGACGCGCTACGGTCGGGTGGCGGACAGATAGGCGCCGACCCGCCCGGCGGCCAGCAGCGCCTGCCAGCGGCCGGGCGTCATGCCGAAGGCCTTCTTGAAATGGCGGTTCAGATGGCTCTGGTCGGCGAAGCCGGCGGCGGCCGCGATCTCCGCCAGCGGCTCCCCTTGCGCGATCATCGATTTGGCGTGCTGTAGCCGACGCATCAGTAGGAAGCGGTGCGGGCTGGTGGCGAACAGGGCGCGGAAATGCCGGGCCAGGGCAAAGCGGTCCAGCCCGGTCACCGCCTCCAGATCCTCCGACCGCACCGGGCCCAGGGCGTTGGCCTCCAGGTAGTCCCGCGCCTGGTGCGCCTGCCGCCAGGCGATCAGGCCGGGGGTGTTCAGGCCGCCACCGTCGTGCCGGGCCAGGCCCTGGGCGATGCGGTCCAGCAAGTCGTCCACCGCCAATTCATCCAGCCCGTCGTCCAGGGAACCCAGCGCGCCCGCCAGCACCTGGCGCAGATCCGGATCGTCCAGCACCGGCTGGCCGACAAAAGGCAATGCCGCGCCCGGCCGGCCTTGTCCATCCAGGCAGCGGCGCAGCAGCGACGGTTCCAGGTACAGCATGCGGTAGCGCAAGGCCTCATCGGTGCCGGCGCCGCCGTCATGTTCCTCGTCCGGGTGCAGGATGATGACGTTGCCGGGCAGGCTGTGCCGCTGCTGGCCGCGATAGCGGAAGGTCTGCACGCCATGTGTCGTGACACCCAGCGCGTAGGTGTCGTGGCGATGGGGGCTGAAGACGTCCCCGTGAAAGCGCGCCGCGATGCGCTCGATGCCTGGGAAGGCCGGGGCGGCGGTGACGCCGTCCGCCAGTTCTGAACTCGGGGTCGGCGCGCACGAACGTCCAAGACCGGCGCCGGTCGCACCGCCTAGATCCGGGAAATCCATGATGCCTGAGGAACCTTTCCCGATGTTCGACACCAAAATCGCCCTCGTCCTGCGCGATGACCTGGCCGCCTGGCAGGCGCTGAACGTCACCGCCTTTTTGACCAGCGGCATCGTTGCCCAATTCCCGGAAATCGTCGGCGAAGCCTACCGCGACCGTTCCGGCACGGTCTACAACCCGCTGTCGGTGCAGCCCGTCATCGTGCTGGCGGCCGACGCCGCCACGCTGGCCGCCATTCACCGCCGTACGCTGGAGCGGGGCTTGCGCGCCTCGCTTTATATCGAGGAGATGTTCCGCACCGGCCACGACGCCGCCAACCGCGCCGTCTTCGCCGACTTCGGACCGGAGGACGCGCGCGTCGTGGGCCTGGGCCTGCGCGCCGACAAGAAGCTGGTGGACAAGGTCACCAAGGGCGCCCGCATGCACCCGTGAGGGGGGCATACGCGCGGCCTTTGATCGTGACCGATCAAAGGCCCCCTCAGGCGCCGGGCGCCAGCATCCGCTGGCTTGGCTATCCTCGGTGAAGCCCTGCGGTGCTCACTCCGGGGCCGGCCGTCGCCGGCCTCCAGGGGCACAAGTCAAAATTTGTGCCCCTGGTATCAATCCTTGGCCGGGTGCCGGACCAGGGCATCCGTGCACGCCAGTGCCTTTCCGTCGGCGCGCCGCACCTCCAGCCGGCCGACCGGCTGGCCGGTATGGCTGTCCACCAGCCGGGAATACGCCTCATCCGGGGCGTAGCAATGATCCTCCCCCCACTGGCGCAAACCCACGATCACCGGGAACAGGGCGCGGCCCTTGGCCGTCAGGGCGTAGTCCTGGTGGGTGCCGCCGTCGGCGGGGGGCCGGCTTTCCAGAATGCCGAGGGTCACCAGGTCGCGCAGGCGGGCGGCCAGGATGCCCTTGGAAATGCCCAGGTTCCTTTGGAAATCCCCAAAACGGCGGGGCCCCTCCAGGGCATCGCGCACGATCAGCAGCGACCACCAGTCGCCGATGACGTCCAGGGCGCGCGCCACCGGGCAGGGATCTTCGGTCAGGCTGCGTCGTTTCATGAGGTCTCCAGCGATTAGGTTCTAAAATAGAACTGGACGACCCACCACGCAATAGGTTCCATTATAGAACCATATACGGGATGGGAGGGGACGATGGCGGTGCTGGAACGGACGGTGGAGACGGAAGGACTGCCGGCGCGGGTTGTCTTGGCCATCGCCGCCGCCTGTGGGCTGAGCGTCGCGCACATCTACGTCGCCCATCCCCTGCTGGATGCCATGGCGCGTGATCTGGCGCTGTTGCCGGCCCATATCGGCGCGGTCGTCACCTGGACTCAGGTGGGCTATGCCCTGGGCCTGGTCTTCATCGTGCCCTTGGGTGACCTGGTGGACCGGCGGCGGCTGGTGGTGGGGCAGGGACTGGTATCGGCGATCGCGCTGGTGGTGGTCGCCTGCGCGCCATCCGGCGCGGTGCTGTTCGCGGGCCTGGTGGCGGTGGGCCTGCTGGCCGTGGTCATCCAGGTATTGGTGGCGTTCGCCGCCGCCCTGGCGGCGCCGGGGCAGCAGGGGCGGGGTGGTGGGCATCGTCACCGGTGGGGTGGTCACGGGCATCCTGTCGGCGCGCATCTTCGCCGGTGTGCTGGCCGATCTCGGCGGCTGGCGCCTGGTTTATCTGACCCTGTCCGGCCTCACCCTGGGCATGGCGCTGGTGCTGGCCCGCGTCCTGCCCCCGCGTGCGCCGGCGGGGCCTGGGGGCCTGTCCTATCCCGCCCTGTTGCGATCCATGGTCCTGCTGTTCCGGGAAGAGCGGGTGCTGCGTCTGCGGGCCGCCTTCGCCTTCCTGATCTTCGCCACCTTCAATGTGCTGTGGGCGCCGCTGGTGCTGCCACTCAGCGGCCCGCCCTGGTCGCTGCCGCACAGCGTCACCGGCCTGTTCGGCCTGGCCGGCCTGGCGGGGGCGCTGTCGGCGGGACGGGCCGGCCAACTGGCGGACCGGGGGTTGGCCCGGCGCACCACCGGGGTCGCCCTGGTCCTGATGCTGCTGGCCTGGGGCCCCATCGCGGTGCTGGGCTGGTTCTCAGGTGCCTGGGTGCTGGCGGCGCTGGTACTGGGCATCCTGTTGCTGGACCTGGCCATTCAGGCGGTGCACGTCACCAACCAAAGCCTGATCTTCCCCCTTCGGCCCGAGGCGCGTAGCCGCCTGGTGGGGGGCTATATGGTTTTCTACTCTCTGGGCAGTGCCGCCGGCGCGCTTTCCGCCACCATGGCCTACGCCGCCGCCGGCTGGCCGGGCGTCTGTCTGCTGGGCGCCGGCCTCAGCGCCGCCGCCTTGGTGCTGTGGGCGGTGGCCTGGGAATAAGAACGTGGAATATCAACGGGGAACGATGAAGGGCACGTCGGGGCTGATCGCGTGGCGTTGCTGAAGGTGACGGAGCAGGGCGTCTTCCTGGATGGTATGACGACGCCGGCGCGCGCGAACATGGCACCAACATCCTGATGGACCGGCTGGGGGCGTCACTGGCGCCGTGACGGGCGCCGGGTCATGAGACGGCTGGCGGTGGCGCAGATGCCGGCGACCAGCGCCAGGCCACCGAACAAATGTATGCTCTGCGCCTCACTGATGCCGTCGATCAGAGGGCCGGTCAGTTGCAGCACGATGCCGATGCCGTACAGGCCGTAATAGCGGGCCTTGATGAAACGCACGGGCAGGAAGACGGACGGGATCCGATCCAGCGCGTAAAGGCAGGCAAGCAGGGTCATGCCCCAGGGCGCCAGCCCGGGCAGGTGGAGTGCGGCGCCCAGCAGGCCGGCGGTGGCGAGCGCGCCCAGGCCCAGGGCACCCAGGGCCGTCTGCTTGGCCTTGGCGGACAATCCTGCGGACCAGAAGTCGGCCAGGGGGGCGGCCCCCACCACCGTGGCCACCCCTGTCAGCATCATGGCCGTCAGTTGCAGGGGCGCGTTGGGGGACAGCGGCGCGGTCCAGGCCAGCCAAAGCGCCAGCGGGGCATAATTGACCAGGACCGCCAGGAAAAGGCGGACCAGGGTGCGACGGTCGCGCACAGGCCGGATGAAGTTGCTGAGGGTCGCCCACCAGATCAGGACCAGGCCGGTGGCTCCGGTCCCGATGACGAACGGCGGCGTGAGGGGCAGGGCGGTGGCCAGCAGGGTCAGCAGTGCCGCGGCCGGCAGCCATCCCAGCCGCAGGCCCAGGGGGGTGCGGGCTTGTCGCTTCGCGATCCAGCGGCCGGGGGCCAGGATGGCGAAATGGTAGAACAGGCCGGCGATCGCGGTCGCGGGGACCAGCAACAACAGTTCCGGCGGGATCGCCTGCCGTTCCGAGGGGCGCATGATGGCGACGGCCCAAAAGTATACGGCCAACGCCGGCGGCGCGGCCAATAACACCCACCACAGGCCGGCACTGATGGGGTCGCGCTTCAGGAAAGCATCCCACTGGGCCAGCACCTGCGGGTCGAAGTTGGCCAGCAACGAGGGATAGGTGCCACGGATCAGCGCCAACAGGGCGCGCACGTCCTTCAGCAGGTCGGGGATGGCCAGGCGCAGCAAGGGGTCGCGCACGGCCGGCGAGGCCTGCAGCAGGCGGTAGGCCTTGGCATGGATGTGCTGCTTGTCCTGCAGCTTGGCCAGGAACGCCAAGTCGCGATTGCGTCCGGCAACGTTGGCCAACAGGGCCGATTCCCGCCCGCCGGCGCGCTTGTCCCACTGGAAATGCGCCACCGCGACGGGCACCAGCGTGTCGGACCGCGGCATGGCGGACAGCAGCAGCCGGGCCAGCCATTCCTCCGTCCGGTTCTGGATGTCGATATAGGCCAGGGCCGGGGAGTCCAGCACCGCCCGCAAGGCCGTGCGCAGTGTGTCGGGGGATGGCGCGTCCTGCGCGGTGATCAGGGCGCCCAGGGCGTTGCACAGGGGGGCATGGTCGGCGAACGCCGCCTGGGCTTCGGTGTAAGCTTTCTGCGCGGCGGACGGTTCGGGCGCGGAGTTATCCTCATCCGGGGAAGGCGCAGGGGAGGTTTCCGGCGGCACCGCGCCGTTGCGGGCATGGGCCAGCGCGTGGTCATAGGCCTGGCGCAGGGCCTGGAAGCCATCGGGGTCGTCCTCGGGATTGGTGGTCTTCAACATCTGCGCATAGGCGCGCCGGATGGCGCGCACATCGCCGGTGGGCCCCGCCAGGCCCAGAACATGCCAGGGAGTGGGCATGCCGGTTCCGTCCATCACAGGAACGTCTCGCCTTCCAGCTGGTCCAACGCTTCGGTCAGCGTCTGGCGGGCGGCCTCGACGGTGCGTGGGTCCTGCCTTAGCAGGACGCTCTCGAACTCCGACATCAACCGGGCCACGTAATCGCGCCTGTCGCCCAGGAAATCCTCGTAGCAGCGGGCCGCCCGGGCCAGGGCCGCGCGGTTGGCCTCCGCATCGCGCGGATGGACCTTCAGGGCGGCCAGCGCCTGGCGGCGCGTCTCCAGGTCGGCGGGTTTGGCCGCTTCCTCATCCATGATCACCAGATTGCGGCGCTCACCGGTCTCGGCGACCTCCACATCCACTTCCAGCAAGCCGTTGATGTCGTAGGTGAACCGGCAATCCACCGTCACCGTGCCCGCCGGTCGCGGCGGCACGGGAATGCTGATCTGGCCCAGCAGGATGTTGTCGGACACCTCGCGCGATTCCCCCTGGTAGATGGAGAAGGCCACCGCCTTCTGGTCGTTCTGCAGGGTGTGGAAGCTTTTGATGCGGCTGGCGGGGATGACGGTGTTGCGCTCCAGGACGGGGGAGAAGATGCCCGTGCGCAGGCTGCCGTCGCTGTTGCGCTGCGCCACGTCCACGCCCAGGGAATAGGGGCAGACATCGGTGACGACCACCTCGTTCAGGGCGGCGTCGCGGGCCTTCAGGCCGGCCTGGATCGCCGCGCCCAGGGCCACCGCCTCGTCCGGATGGACGGAATGCTGGGGGAAGCGGCCGAACATGCGGGTGACGGCGCGCCGCACCACCGGCATGCGCGTGGCCCCGCCCACCAGCACGATCTCCCCCAGCGACCGGGTTTCCAGCTGTCCGTCGCGCAGGGCACGCAGCACCGGGTCGCGCAGCCGGTCCAGCAGGCCCTTGGCCTGCGCCTCGAAGCCCTCGGCCGTGATCTCGTGCTCGTAGGTCTTGTCCTTCCAGACGATGCGGACGGGGGCGGTGGCCTGTTCGCTGAGGGCGCGGCGCGCCCGTTCGGCGGCGGCGCGCAGGCGCTGATACAGCCCGTCGTCGCCGCGCGCGTCGCGGCCCCAGTCGGCGGCGAAGCGCTGGCGCAGTTCATCCACGATCAGCTCGTTGAAATCCTCGCCGCCCAGGCGGTTGTCGCCGGAGGTGGCGCGCACCTCGATCACGCCTTCGAAGATCTCCAGGATGGAAACGTCGAAGGTGCCGCCGCCCAGGTCGAACACCAGGAACTGCGTCTCATTGCCCAGCTGGTGGATGCCGTAGGCCAGCGCCGCCGCCGTCGGTTCGTTCAGCAGCCGCTCCACCTTCAGGCCGGCCAGTTCGCCGGCGCGGCGGGTGGCCTTGCGCTGGCGGTCGTTGAAATAGGCGGGGACGGTGATGACGGCCTCCGTTACCGGTTCGCCTAGATAGGCCTCCGCGTCCGCCTTCAGCGCCTTCAGCACCAGGGCCGACAGTTCCTCCGGCAGGAAATCGCGCTTGCCCAGCCGGGTTATGCGCTTGGAACCCATGAAGCGCTTGAAGGCGGTGGCCGTCTGGGCGGGGTGCGTGGCCTGGCGTTCGCGCGCCGGCAGGCCCACCAGCATGCGGCCATCCTCATCCACACTGATGGCCGAGGGGGTCAGCCGGTGCCCCAGGCTGTTGGGGATCAGGTCCGCCTTGCCGTCCCGCCAAACCGCCACCGCCGAATTGGTGGTGCCCAAATCAATGCCGACGATCAACCCAACCCCCATGCCACCGCTGCACGGCCATGTTCCGTACCGACAGGTTCCGTACCGACAGGTTCCGTACCGACAGGTTCCGTACCGACAGTTCTACTGATGAGGTGTCGCCCTGGGAAGACATACGCGGTCGACAATAACCGTGGCGTCCTGTGGTGGGGTCACTAGATTGGGGTGATACCGATGAAAGGGACGGGGATGATGGGGATGGGATTGTCACGTTGGGCCGGCGCGGCGCTGGTACTGCTGAGCTTGCATGGTGTCGCCGCCGCGCGCGACAATGCGCCGCTGCCCGGCGATCAGGCGATCCAGCAGGCGGTAGACCAGGCCTATGCCAAGTTCAAGGGCGTGACCGACGGCCAGAACGCCAGCTACATCCCCTATCTGGCCAAGGCCGATCCCAAGCTGTACGGCATCGCCGTGGTCACGGCCGATGGCCGGGTGTTCAAGGCGGGTGACGCCGGCCATGCCTTCCCGGTGGAATCCATCGCCAAGGTCTTCACCCTGGCCCGCGTGCTGAAGGACCAGGGGGCGGAAGCCATCGAGGCCAAGATCGGCGTCAACGCCACCGGCCAGCCCTTCAATTCCGTGCTGGCGGTGGAACTGAACAACGACAAGCTGACCGGCAGCCCGCCGCCCGGTAACCCGTTGGTCAACGCCGGCGCCATCGCCACCGCCAGCCTGGTGCCGGGGGCGACGCTGGACGCGAAGTGGAAGACGGTGCTGGACACGGCGTCGGCCTTCGCCGGCCATCCGCTGGCCCTGAACCAGGATGTCTACCGGTCGGAAATGTCCGGCAACCAGCACAACCAGGCCATCGCCCTGCTGCTGCAGAGTTACGACCATTTGTACGCCGACCCGATGGCGACGGTGGACCTCTACACCCGTGAATGTTCCTACGACGTCAGTGCGGTGGACCTGGCCACCATGGGCGCCACCCTGGCCAACGGCGGCACCAACCCCGTCAGCCACCAGGCGGTGGTCGATGCCGCCACCGGCGCCCGGGTGCTGGCCGTCATGGCCACCGCCGGCCTCTACAACACCACCGGTGAATGGCTGTTCAAGGTGGGCCTGCCGGGCAAGAGCGGTGTCGGCGGCGGCATTCTGGCGGTGGCGCCGGGCAAGCTGGCCATCGGCGTCTACTCATCCCCCCTGGATGCCGCCGGCAACAGCGTGCGCGGCCAACTGGCGGTGCAGTCCATCGCCGAGGCGCTGGGCCTGAACCTGTTCGCCTCCACGGCGCGCTAAGATCAACCATGGGAGGCATAGCCTCACGTGGTTGTAGGCCGCGACTGCGGCCGCCGGAGATTTTCGGGGAGCGTCAGCGGACTGAAAATCGAGGATGAGCCAAGTCGCCGGATGGCGACGCCCGGCGTTTGAGGGAATTCTAGCTAGCGATCGCCAGGGAGGGCATGTCCTTCCCAGCCGTCTGGCCGTACTGCCGGGGGGACGTGCCCATCACCCGCTTGAACGCGGTGCTGAAGGCGCTTTCCGATTCATAGCCCAGCGACAGGGCGATGACGGAAATGGGGTCCGTCGTGCTGGCCAGCCGGTTGGCGGCCAGGGTCATGCGCCAGCGGGTCAGGTAATCCATGGGCGACAGGCCCACCATGTCCTTGAACCGCTGGGCGAAGGTGGAGCGCGACATGCCGGCCTTCCCCGCCAGTTCCTGCAAGGTCCAGCGGCGGGCCGGATCGCCGTGCAGGGCGGTGATGGCGGCGCACATCTGGCGGTCCGCCAGGGCGAACAGCCAGCCGACGCCGCCCTGCCGCCCGTCCGCCACATGCAGGCGCAGGGCCTGCACCAGCATCATGTAGGCCAGCTGCTGGGCGATCAGCAGGGCGCCGGGCCGGGGTTCGCGCAGTTCGCGCATCATGCTGTCCATGGCCCAGCGCAGGGTGGCCCTGGCCGCCTCATCCCGAATGTGGACGATGGGGGGCAGCATGCCCAGCAGGATGTCGGCGTGGACGCCGTCCAGGACGAAATGCCCGCCCACGCCCACCGACTTGCCGCCGCCATTGTGGACGACGATGCTGCCGTTGGGGTTGCCGCCGAACACCGTCATGGCGTCGGTCGGCGGCAGGCTGAGGTCGCTGGCCAGGACGAAGGGCAGGCCGCGCGGCAACAGGAAACAATCTCCCAGCGCTCAGCAGCACCGGTTCGCTCCCGCCCTCCACCGCCAGCCAGGCCTCGCCCGAGGCGATGGCGTAGCATTTGATCCCCCGCACGCCGCCGTGCCCCATCGGCATGTCGTAGCGCATGGACCAATCGCCGCCCATGTCGAAGCCGCCACAGCGGTAGCTGCGCGGGCGCAGCAGGGCCAGCACATCGGACAAGGGATCCATGGGGCCTCCTTGAGGGCAATTCCGGACGATCGCGAAGATAATGCGGACGCTATCGCATAGATCGTATGGCGGCAATCGCCTAGCGTTTGGGGGCGGGGTGCCTGTGAAGCCACCCCCACGCATTTTCCCTTAAGCGATCAAGGACTTCATCATGCGCGTTTTCGTTACCGGGGCATCGGGCTTCGTCGGTTCCGCCGTGGTGCCGGAATTGCTGGCCGCTGGGCATCAGGTGCTGGGCCTCGCCCGGTCCGACGCCTCGGCCGCGGCGGTGGCGGCCAGCGGTGCGGCGGTGCACCGCGGCAGCCTGGAGGATCTGGACAGCCTGCGCCAGGGGGCGGCGGCGGCCGACGCCGTCATCCACACCGCCTTCATCCATGACTTCACCAAGTTCGCGGAGAACTGCGCCACCGACCGCAAGGTCATCGCTGCACTGGGCGCGGGGCTGGCCGGGACCGGCCGGCCGCTGCTGATCACCTCCGGCACCGCGCTGCTGAACCCCGGCGCGGTGTCGACCGAGGACATCGTCCCCACCCTGAAGACCCACCCCATCCCGCGCGTGGCGACGGAGGAGGCGGCGGCCGACCTGATGGCCCAGGGACTGAACGTGCGCATCGTGCGCCTGCCGCCGTCGGTGCACGGCGACGGCGACCATGGCTTCATGCACATCCTGATCAACCTGGCGCGGGAGAAGGGTGTCGCCGCCTATATCGGTGATGGCGACAATCGCTGGCCGGGCGTGCACCGGCTGGATGCCGCCCGCCTGTACCGCCTGGCGCTGGAGAAGGGGGCGGCCGGTGCCCGCTATCATGCGACGGAGGGCGAGGGTGTGCCCTTCCGTGAGATCGCCGGCATCATCGGTCGCCGTCTGGGCCTGCCGGTCGTCAGCCTGTCGCGGGAGGAAGCGGGTGCCCACTTCGGCTGGTTCAGCCACTTCGCCGCCATCGACGCACCGGTTTCCAGTGAGTGGACGCGGGCGCAACTGGGTTGGCAGCCGACGCAGATCGGCCTGCTGGCCGATCTGGACCGCCCGGCCTATTTCGGCGGCTAAGGTGAGGGGGCCCGCGGCGCTTCGGCGCCGTGGGACACCCGCCGCGCCAGCAGCGGGATGGCCACCAGGGCGGCGGCCAGGCCGGACAGGGCGCCGATGCCCAGGGCCCAGCGCGGGCCCAGGTTGTCCGCCACCCAGCCGACGATGGGCGCGCCGATGGGGGTGCCGCCCAGGGCCACGCCGACACGCAGCGCCAGCACCCGGCCGCGCATGTGCGGCTCGGTCGATAGCTGCATCAGGGCGTTGGTGGTGTTGGTGAAGGTCAGGGCCGCCACCCCCGTCACCACCAGGGCGGCCGCGAACAGCCAGTAGCTGGGGGCGAGCGCCGCCAGGCCGCAGCCCAGCCCGAACACGCCGGCCCCCACCAGCAGCGTCCGCATGTTGGGCTGCTTGCGCCCCGCCGCCAGCAGGGCGCCGGAAATGGTGCCCACCGCCATCATCGACGACAGCAGGCTGTAGCCCTGGGCGTCGGCGTGGAAAACGCGCACCGCCATGGTGGAGATGAAGATGGGGAAGTTCAGGCCGAAGGTGCCGATCAGGAACAGCATCAGCAGGATGCCCTTCAGGTCCGGCCGCTTCCAGGCATAGCGGAAACCTTCGGTGAAGCCGCTGATGAAACCACCGGGACCCCGCTGGGCACGCGGGTTGGGGCGCAAATCGGCGGTGCGCAGCAGGGCCAGCGACAGGATCACGCCGATGAAGGAGGCGCCGTTGATCAGGAAGGCCCAGCCGGTGCCCCAGGCGCCGATCACCACGCCTGCCACCGCCGGCCCCACCATGCGCGCGGCGTTGAATGTGGTGGCGTTCAGGGCGATGGCGTTGGGCAATTCGCCGTCGCCCACCAGTTCGGAGACGAAGGTCTGGCGCACGGGCGCATCGAACGCCGCCGCCACGCCTGACAGGGCCGCCAGCACATAGACATGCCACAGCTGCACCAGCCCTGTGACGGTCAGCAGCCCCAGGATCAGGGCGAACAGGCCCATGGCCGCCTGGGTCGCCACCAGCAGCCGGCGCTGGTTGAAATGGTCGGCGGCATAGCCGGTGAAGGGCAGGAACAGCAGCTGCGGCCCGAACTGCAGCGCCATCACCACACCCACGGCCGAGGCGTTGTGATGCGTCAGTTCCGTCAGCACCAGCCAGTCCTGGGCCGTGCGCTGCATCCAGGTGCCGATGTTGGAAACCAGGGCACCGCCAGCCCAGAGCCGGTAGTTGTGGTTGCGCAGCGACTGGAAGGCGTGAGGCAGTCTTAAAGACACTGTCATGAGGGGTCAGGCGTTTCCGGCATCCTTGAGGTCGCCGCCATGCAGCGGGCCGAAATGATGCGCCGACAGCAGGCCGATCGCCAGGAGGCCGGCGCCAAATGCCGCGGCATGGCCGCCATCCGCCAACCGGAAATCACCAACATGCAGGGTGAGGAGGTAGGCGACCATCAGGTTGGCCCAGCCCCACAGCACATTGACGCGGGATGACGACAGGCCACGCCCCGGCGGCTTGGCAAAGGGGCTCTGGAAGGGGCGCCCCAGCGTGCCGGCGACGAAATGCGGCACGGCGTTGGACAGGAAGGCGCCGCCGAAGAAGTACGCGACCAGGTGCAGCCAGGGCATGGATCAGTTCCTTTCCAGCAGGCGGAGGATGTCGGCCGTCGTGCCGGTCTCGCCCAATTTCGGAAACACGTTGGCGACGCTGTAGTCGTGCGCCGCCGCCCGGGTGTCGGTCATGGCGTCCAGCGCCAGGGTGACATGAAAGCCGGCCTCATAGGCTTGGCGCGCGGTGGATTCCACGCCCGTGCCGGTGGCGACACCGGTCACGACCACCTGGGTGACGCCCAGCGCCTTCAGCTGCACCTCCAGGTCGGTGCTGGCGAAGGCGCCCCAGGTGTGTTTGGTCACCACGATGTCGTCCGGCTGCCGGTCCAGTTCGGGAATGAGGTCAGTCCAGCCATCGGGGAAGGTCTCTTGCCGGCGGAGGCGTTCGGTGCGGCCCGGCGCGCCGCCGGCGACGTTGACCAGCACCACCGGCAGGCCGCGCGTCCGGAAGGCGGCCAGAAGTGCCACGGTGCGCTCCACCACCGGGCCGATGGGGTGGACGGTGGGGATGCCGACGATGCCATTTTGTAGGTCGATGACGATTAGGGCGGTGTTGGGATCAAGCGTGGTCAGGGGCATGGGGGCGTCCTTGTTGGCCAGGGAACGATCACTCGCCCGCCAGCCGTTTCAACAGCTCGATGGCGACCGCCACCTGGTGCTGCTCCGCCACCGACAGCCGGCTTTGCAGGGTGCGGGTCAGCCAGTCCTGGCGGGCGGCGCGTCCATCCGCCAGCAGGCGGCGGCAATGGTCGGTCAGCGACAGCAGGGTCTGGCGGCCGTCGTTGGGGTCCGGGGCGCCGGACAGCAGGCCGGCGGCCTCCAGGGGGGCCACGGTGGCGCTCATGGATTGCGGGCGCATGCCTTCGGCACGGGCCAGGCTGGACACGGTGGCGGGGCCCTGCCGTTCCAGCCGTTGCAGCACGGATATCTGGGACGGGGTGAAGTCGCCGGGGCTGGCCTGTTCGCGCAGGCGCCGGCGCAGCTTGCCCACCAGGGCGCGTAACTCCGCCGCCACGGCGGCGGCGGGACTGGTGTCCTGGGGATTGTCGGGGCGGTCGATCATGGTGACGGTTCTACAGATATACAGGTAAACTGTAAATACGATCTTTTCAGTTTACCTGTATATCTATGGGCGCCGCGACCCAGCCAACCTTGGCGTACGCAAGGCCCATTAAAGTGAAGATCGTCCCGTAGTGAGTTGAAAATGAATGACTATTGAGCGGCCATGATCTCCGGGCGCCGAATGGTCGCGGCTGTGCGCTGTTAAAAAATTCTATAATAATATCAAATTGATAGCACTTAAGATTCTCATCTCGGATGAGATCCGCTCAAACAGGGGCTGCATCCACCAATTCCCGGATGCGCTCCCGGTCGACCGGCGTCGGCGGGTTGTAGATCACCAGGCTGAGGTCCGGCCGGCCGTCGACCGCGAATGAGGAATATTCGAAGGCCAGGGGGCCATGGAGCGGGTGGTTCAGGTGCTTGATGCCGCCAGCCGGGGCATGCACGTCCTTGTCATCCCACAGCGCCTTGAACTCCGGGCTGAGGCGGCTCAGTTCCTCGACCAGGGGTTCCACCGCCGCCGCCGCGCCGGCGCGCGCCGTTTCCGCCCGGAAGGCGCCCACGACGAAGCGCGCCACGTTCAGCCAGTCGGCGTGGGCCGCGCGCACCCGCGGCTCCAGGAACAGGAAACGCAGGACGTTGCGCTGCTCCGCCGACAGGGCGGCATAGTCGTTCAGGATGATCGTCGCCGCCCGGTTCCAGGCGACGACGTCCCAGGTGGCGGTCTTGATCACGGCCGGGCTGGGGTTCAGCGCGTCCAGCACGCGTTGCAGCCGGGGGGTGACATCGTCGTGCTTGCGGTAGCGCACCTCCGGCGGGCGGCCCAGGCCCAGCAGGAACACATGTTCCCGCTCCACATCCGTCAGCATCAGGGCGCGGGCGATGCGGTCCAGCACATCGGCGGATGGCGCACCGCCGCGGCCCTGCTCCAGCCAGGTGTACCAGGTGGGGCTGATGTTGGCGCGCTGGGCCACTTCCTCGCGTCGCAGTCCCGGCGTGCGCCGCCGACCGCCGGCGAAACCCAGCGCCATCGGGTCCAGCTTGGCCCGGCGGTCCTTCAGATAGGCGCTGAGAGGGTTCTCGGTGGTGGCGTGGTCACTCATCCAGGTAGCCATTATAACATGATAAAGTCACTACTTTAACAGGATAAGGCGCGCGACGATTTTTGTCTCCATCGAAACGTTGGAGACTTTCCCCATGCGGGTATTCGTGACGGGTGCCACCGGCTGGATCGGGTCGGTGGTCGTGAGGGATCTGATCGCCGCCGGGCATCAGGTGCTGGGCCTCAGCCGATCGGACCAGGGTGCGGACGCGCTGCGTGCCGGCGGGGCCGAGGTGCTGCGCGGCACCCTGGCCGACCTGGACATCCTGAAAAGCGGCGCTGCGCAGGCCGACGGCGTCATCCACCTGGCCTTCAACCACGACTTCTCCAAATTCGCGGAGAATTGTGAGGATGAGGCGCGCGCCATCCGGGCGATCAGCGATGCGCTGCGGGGCAGCGGCCACCCTTTCATCATCACCTCCGGTGTGGCGCTGTTGGCGCCCGGCCGGTTGGCGACGGAAGCGGACGTGCGCGACCCCGCGACCACCCGCTTCCCCCGGGTGTGTGAAGAGGTCGCGGCCGAACTGGCTGGGCAGGGTCTACGGGTGACCACCGTGCGTCTGGCGCCGACGGTGCATGGCCATGGCGACCACGGCTTCGTGCCCGGCCTCATCGCCATCGCGCGGCGGACGGGCGTGTCGGCTTATATCGGCGACGGTCAGAACCGTTGGCCGGCCGTGCACCGGCTGGACGCGGCCCGTGTCTTCCGCCTGGCGCTGGAGGCCGGCGCCCAGGGCGGCCCTTTCCATGCCATTGCGGAAGAGGGAGTGGCGCTGAAGGAGATCGCGCAGGTGATCGGTCGTCGCCTGGACCTGCCGGTGGTTTCCATCACCCCGGAAGAGGCGCCGCGGCATTTTGGAGCCTTCGCGGTGTTCGCGGGCATCGACGCGCCGGCGTCCAGTGAGCGCACCCGGGTTCGGCTGAACTGGCAGCCGACGCAGCCGGAACTGCTGACCGACCTGGACCATCCCGCCTATTTTGGAGGTGCGTTGTGAGCGGTACCTCAACGCAGCCGATGATGTCGCTGGCGGGCAAGCGGGTCGTCGTGATCGGCGGTTCGTCCGGCATCGGTTTCGCCGTGGCGGCGCAGGCGCTCGGCTTGGGGGCGGAGGCGGTGATCGCCTCCAGCGACGCAGGCCGGGTGCAGGCCGCCGCCGCCCGCCTGCCGGGGGCCACGGGCAAGGCCGTCAACCTGCGGGATGAGGCCGGCGTGGCCGCCTTCTTCACCGGGCTTGGCGATTTCGACCATCTGGTCCTCACGGCGGGCGACTGGGGCACCAGCATGTTCGCCCCGGCGCGGGACGTGGACTTGGAACTCATGCGTGACGGTTTCACGGTGCGTTTCTGGGGAGCCTTGGCCGCCGTGAAGCACGCCTGCCGGACCATCGCGGCCGACGGGTCCATCACCCTGACCGGTGGCGTGATGTCCCAGCGCCCGGCCAAGGGCATGCCCTTGGCCACCGCCATCGGGGGCGCGATTGAACATCTGGCCAAGGGGCTGGCCATCGACCTGGCGCCGGTGCGGGTCAACGCCGTCAGTCCCGGCCTGGTGCTGACCGAGGTGATAAGGCAGTTCATGCCGGAGGAACGCCGCCAGGGTTTCGTGGCGGGCCTGCCGCTGCCCCGCTGCGCCACGCCGGATGAGGCGGCGGCAGCCTACATCTACCTGATGCTGAACGGCTACATCACCGGCCAGATCCTGCCGGTGGACGGCGGCGGCGGTCTGGTCTGATGGCGGGCGGCCCGGCGTTTCACCGGGCCGCCGTCGTCGGGTCACCGGCATCAAGCCGTGGCGGCGCCGAACACGCGACAGAAGTTGCCGCCGCCGATCTTGCCGATCTCCTCGGCGTTGAACCCCACCTTCAGCAGGGCGTCGGCCACGGCGTAAAAAAAGCCGGCCTTCATGTCCGGCCAGATGTGGTTGGTGCCCTGGCCGCCGTTGCCGGTGCCGGGGATCAGCTTGGTGTCCGTGCCGATGCAGACATGGTCGATGCCGATGGCGTCCACCATGGCGCGGATGTTCCGGGCGTACTCCGGCACCGACGCTGCCAGATGGTTCCACACCCCGACCACGCCGCCGGCATCCGCGACCGCGCGGGCATGGTCGGGGCTCAGCAACCGGGAGCGCATCATGGCCGCCATCTTGGCGTCACCGCCCAGTTGGGTATCGAGCCCGGTGTGGGAGAACACCACCGGCTTGGTCGTCACCTTAAGGGCGCCGGCCACCGTTTCGGCGCTGCAATGCGCCAGGTCGATCAGGATGCCCAGGCGGTTGCATTCGCGGATCACGTCGGCGCCCAGCGGGGTCAGCCCCCCGAACTTGGGCGGGTTGGTGTAGACATCGCCCAGCGGCGGGTTGGCGTCGCTGTCGTGCAGCAGGCCGAACAGCCGCAGGCCCCGGCCATGGGCCTCGGCCACCCGTTCCACCTTGCCGTCCAGGAAGTGCGCGCCCTCCACCGACTGCACGACGGTGGGCTGCCCCTGGGCGTGGGCGGCGCGCAGATCCGCCAGGGTCAGGGACCGCGTCATGCCGTTGTGCGACAGCTGCGCGTCCATGGCGGTCAGCCCGTTGATGAAACGGTCATAGGCCTGGCCCGGCTGGATGATGGACTGGTAGTCCAGGGCGAAGGTCATGCCGATGGCCGACAGGCCGGACCGTTTCATCTCCCCCGCCAGATCCAGGTCGCGGCCGGGCTGTTCCGCTGCGGTCAGCGGCACGTCGACATGGTTGTGCGTGTCGATGGCGATGGTGCCCCGCACGATCTCCGCCACCCGGGGATCGATTTCCTCGGCCGCCCAGGCCGGCGTTGCCGGCCGCATCAGGGCGATACCGGCTACGGCGGAGAGGCCGGCGAGGATTTGGCGCCTGCCCAGGATGGGGGAATGGCCGATTTGAGGGGCTGGTTTCATTATCTGTTCTTCCTTCTGCCTGGCGGCTTTCCATCCAAGGGATGGCCGCCTTCGTCAGCCTTCGCATTGCAAAAGACTAACGCTCAAGGTGGCGGGGAACAGGCGGAATTTCGGGAAATGCCAGCTACGCCGCCGCAACGGGTTGAAACAGGCAAAAGGACATGCGGCCGTCCTCACAGGCGGCGGCGGTGCGGGGAATCGCCCGAGGGAGATTGACGCTGCGCTGATACAGCGGAAATGGCGGAAGAGGTGGGATTCGAACCCACGGAAGGCTTGCACCTTCGACGGTTTTCAAGACCGTTGCCTTAAACCACTCGGCCACTCTTCCGACTTCATCGCGCCCGCCGCTCCACATATCCGGTCGGGGCACCCCAGATCAAGTGTGATTGGAGGGGGCGTCTTGCACGTCCGCCCCGTCGCGGCTAAAGTCGGCTTCGATCACAGCGACAGGATTAGGCACATGGATTTCAACCCGACCGCGACGCCGCTTCGTTCCGTCCTCGGGGAAATCCATCATGCCTGCCACCATCACCCTGTCCGATCTCAGCTGGTCCACGCCTGACGGCCGGCCGCTTTTCTCCCATCTCTCCCTGACATTCGGGCCTGTGCGCACCGGCCTGATCGGCCGTAACGGCGCTGGCAAAAGCACGTTGCTGGCACTGATGGCCGGCAGCCTGCCACCGCAAGCGGGTGCCGTGGCGGCCACCGGCCGCCTAGGGGTGATGCGCCAGGCGATGCCGGGTGAACCCGATGCGACGGTGGCCGACCTGTTCGGTGTCACGGATGCCTTGGCCCTGTTGCGCCGGGCCGAGGCCGGCTTGGCCACGGCCGATGATTTGGCGGCGGCCGACTGGACGCTGGAGGCGCGGCTGTCGTCCGCCCTGGCGCGGTTGCGCCTGGACGTGGCGCCGGAAACGCCGCTGGCGGCGCTATCGGGCGGACAGCGGACGCGCGCCGCCCTGGCGGCCCTGCTGTTCGCGGAACCTGACTTCCTGTTGCTGGACGAACCCACCAACAATCTGGACCGCGCGGGCCGCCAGGCGGTGCTGGACGTGCTGGCCGGCTGGACGGGGGGTGCTGTCATCGCCAGCCATGACCGTGAACTGCTGGGGGCGGTGGACGCCATCGTGGAACTGACCACGCTGGGCGCCACGGTCTATGGCGGGAACTGGGCCCACTATCGCGAGCGCCGGGCGCTGGATTTGGCCGCAGCACAGCATGACCTGGCCGAGGCTGAAAAGCGGGTGGCCGACGCGGCGCGCGATGCCCAGGAATCCTTGGAACGCCAGGCTCGCCGCGACGCTGCCGGTCGCCGCCATGGGGCCGCGGGCGGTATGCCGCGCATCCTGCTGGGTCGGCGGCAGGAGCAGGGGGAGCGTACCGGCGGCGCCAACGCCCGCCTGGCCGACGACCGCCGGACGCAGGCGGCCGAAACCGTGACGGCAGCGCGGGCGCGGGTGGAGGTCTTGGCACCGTTGTCCATCACCCTGGCGCCCACCGGCCTGCCGCCGCACAAGACCGTGCTGCGGCTGGAGGGTGTGACGGCGGGGCATGAACCGGGCCGCCCCGTCATCCGTGATTTCTCGCTGAACATGACCGGGCCGGAACGCATCGCCGTCACCGGCCCCAACGGTGCCGGCAAGTCCACGCTGCTGGCGCTGGTCACCGGCGGCCTGGCCCCCTGGGCCGGCCAGGTGCGCCTGCTGGCGCCGCATGTGCTGCTGGACCAGCAGGCGGCGTTGCTGGAAGCAGGCGCCACCATCCGTGACAACTTCCGCCGCCTGAATCCGGCGGAGGATGAGAACACCTGCCGTGCCGCGCTGGCCCGCTTCCGGTTTCGCGCCGACGCCGGGCTACGAACGGTTGCCGGCCTCAGCGGTGGTGAGCGCGTGCGTGCCGGTCTGGCCTGTGTGCTGGGTGGCAGGGCGACGCCGCCCCTGCTGATCCTGGATGAGCCCACCAACCATTTGGACATCGCCGCCATCGAGGTGATGGAGGCGGCCTTGCGCGCCTATGACGGCGCGCTGCTGGTGGTCAGCCACGACGATGCCTTCCTGGAGGCCATCGGCATCACCCGGCGGGTGGCGTTGGGGTAAGCGCGGCGGTTCGGATCAGAGGGGTGGCTGGCCGCGTGCGTCGATGTGCCGATTACGGTCCGAAATCCTCGCGGAAGCGCTC
Organism: Azospirillaceae bacterium; assembly: GCA_028283825.1. NCBI lineage: Bacteria > Pseudomonadati > Pseudomonadota > Alphaproteobacteria > Rhodospirillales > Azospirillaceae > Azospirillaceae bacterium. The sequence continues at coordinate 444,618 of JAPWJW010000003.1, forward strand.
AATGCGATGCATCCGTTCATGCAAGATCGTGATGATGCCGATATCGCCGTTCGACAGCCTGCGCCAATAAACGAAGTGATGTTCATGGCGGAAGAAATAACCATCCACGCCAAAGTCGGCAGGGATGGGGCGCGATCTCACCCCATGGTCCGCGATGCGATTGAAGGCGTCGAACAGGCCGGTGATATATCGGTTCGCTTGCTCAGTTCCCCAGCGATCCCGCGTATAACGATAAACCTCGTCCAGGCGATGGCCAGCCGCCTCGTTAATGCGCACGGTTGTCATGCGCCTTAACCCCGATTGCGTCTGATGATCTCGTCTGCGGCCAGGGGATGGTAAGAGGACTCAGGCGCCTGGAAGGCATGCTGGAGTTCCGCTTTCAGTCGGTCAAACGTTTCCCGCTCCACCCGCTCCTTGTCTCGGCGGATGAGGTCGCGAATGTACTCGCTGATATTTTCGTACGCGCCGTCTTCACCCGTGTTGGTCGCGACGAAGTCGCTCAACACGCCGCTTAGGCGGACCGTCATTGTCGTTGTTCGGGACATGGGCGATTCCTGGCGCAAGAAGCATCTTCAATATAATCAAAGATGAATACGGGGCAAGTCGCTGTTCAGTACGTTGTTCCCATCCGCCCCTGTCCACCGTCTGCCCGGCGTCGGTCACTATAGTTTGGAAGATGCGCCCGACACCATCGCCGGCTTGATCGCGGATTTCCTGCGTCAGTCGTAATAGCCCGGCGCCAGCCTGAAGCGGGGCCAGACATCGGGGTCGTGCCCTGGCACCAGGGTGGCGCCGGTGCGCTCCATCACGGCGTGTAGTTTGCGGACGGAGCGCACGGTGTCCACCGCCGACGCCAGGAAGCCCGGCAGCGCTTTCTCATGCCAATGGTCCAAGGTGTAGACGGCGTCGACCGCCAGCAGGAAGGCGCCGCTGCGGGGCAGGGTGACCAGGAAGGATTGGTGGCCCACCGAATGGCCGGGGGTGAACACCAGGCGCAGGGTACCGTCGCCCAGCACGTCGTGGCCGTCCGTGGCTTCCCCCTCCAGAAAGCGCCAGTCCAGGTCGGGGCGGTCGAAGTCCCGCCGGGCATAGGCACCGGCGGCGAACCAATCGGGGGCGAAGGCGTATTCATGCTCCCGCCGCTGCACGATGTGGGTGGCGCCGGGGAAGCGGCCGATGGCGCCGGTGTGGTCGGAATGCAGGTGCGACAGCGCCACGTAACGGATGTCCGCCGGCGCCAAGCCTAAGGCTGCCAGCTGGGCGACGCAGCCCTGGGACGGCGTCATCACCGGCTGGTACTGGTCCACCGCGTCGCCCCAATAGGCGCGCGGGTTCGCCAACCCCTCGGCCGCCAAACCGCCGTCCAGAACGACGTTGCCCTGTGGGTGGGTAAGCAGGAACCAGGGCACCGGTATCTCATAACTGGCGCCATCGCCCTGGTTCATGCGGATGTCGTGCGCCTTGCAGCGCTGGGTGCCGGACTGGAACATGTAGAGGCGGATATCGCTCATCGCTTTTCCTCAAGCGCAAGGGGGGGGCGGCGGCCCCCTGTTTCATCCATCGGCATTAGGGCCGGTAGATGGCTGAACCTGATTTCTTTCATCGGGAAAACCGATATGATCGCGGCCATGGATCTGTTGGCGGCGATGCGTGTCTATGTGCGGGTGGTGGAGCGGGGCAGCCTGTCGGCCGCCGCCCGCGACCTTGGCTTGGGCCAGCCGGCGGTCAGCGAGCGGATCGAGAAGCTGGAGGCCCATCTGGGCGCCCGGCTGCTCCGGCGGAGCACGCGTTCCCTGTCCATGACCGACGCCGGTGCCGCCTTTTATGAGCGCAGCCGCCAGGCGCTGGCGGCGGTGGCCGAGGCTGTGGCCGCGGTCGGCCAGGACGACCGGCCCTTGCGCGGCGCGCTGCGCATCGCGGCCCCTCATGGCGTGGGGGAGGTGCTGCTGCCACCCATCCTGCTGCGCTTGCGGGCCCTGCATCCGGACCTGGAGATCGACCTGGTGTTGAACGACCGGTTCGTCGATCCGGTGACGGAGGGCGTGGACGTCTCATTGCGACTTGGGGATGGCGGGGAGGGTGGCTTTGTCGCCAAGCCCCTGGGCCATGTCCGCCGCCAGCTGGTGGCGGCACCCGACTACATCGCCCGCCACGGGGCGCCGACGGTGCCGGCGGCCCTGGCCGATCATCCCTTCGTGCGGGTCAGCGGCCTGTTCGCCAGCGGCCGGCTGCCCCTGGTGGCACCGGACGGCAAGTCCGCCACCGCGCCCGTGCGCATCGTCATGAGCCTTGGCCATTGGCGGCCGGTGCATGCCCTGCTGCTGGGCGGCGCCGGCATCGGCGTGCTGCAGGCGCCGGTGTGCGATGCCGACCTGGCGGCGGGCCGGCTGGTGCCGCTGCTGCCCGGTCATACGGTGCCGGGTTTCGACCTGCACGCGCTGTATCCGACCGCCCCGCACGTGCCGCCCAAGGTGCGCATGTTCCTGGGCCTGCTGGGGGACCAGTTGCCGGGTTTGCTCTAAGCCCCCGTCAGGGCCGCAGGATTTCTACGACGCGGGCCACCAGCCGTTCCGCGTCCGGTCTGGTCAGCGCCAGATACGCCAGGCGACCATAAAGCGGCTCACCCGCCGCGCCGCCCAGGAATCCGGACAATGGGACGTCGGCCGTCAACTGGAAGAACGCCTGCGGACGGCTGAGGAAAGGCAGGCTGGCCTCCGCCAGCAGGGTGCCGAAGGGCGTCTTTTCGGCCAGCGCCTCCGCCGCCACGGCCGGGGGCAGGGCCGCCAGGTCCACGGTCAGCAGTCCCAGGGCCAGGGGGGCGCCGGTGGCGTGCGCCGCCAGGATGACCCGGCGGCGTAGTTGATCGGCGCCGGCATCCCGATCGCGGGTGCGCGCCTGGACATTGACGCTGACCGGGCCGCCGGCGTGGCGGGCCAGGGCGGCGGTCATGCCATCGATGTGGTCCAGGCGCGGGCGCACGACGGCGGGCAGGGCGTCGGCCGCCAGCCCAGCGAGGCGCGGGGCGGGGCATCCCAGGTCGGCGTAGGCCAGATCCAGCAGGGCCTGGGTCTCGGCAAGCGCGGGCGCAATCGGGGGCGATGAGGGGGCGAGGGCGAACATGGGCCGCACCATAGGCTTGGGGGCCCTGTGCTGCCAAGCGCCGGGCGCGGGGGACCCCATAGGTTGCCGCAAGGGACGGGGGCTGCTTCGGGGTTGAAATCGCCCCGGCGGCGGGGTATCACACCGCCCATCGTCAATCCCACACGTGGGCTTGCGGGGTGCCCCTATTATCAAGGGGGTGGTCCGCTTCCGGTGTTCCGGGTACCGCAAGGTCCGGGACATTGCCCACGGAGGCCAAACCGGAGAAAGGTTCCGTTTCATGGCTATGCCCTCCTTTACCATGCGCCAGCTGCTGGAAGCCGGCGTGCATTTCGGTCACCACACCCGTCGCTGGAACCCGAAGATGGCCCCGTACATCTTCGGCGTGCGCAACGGCGTGCACATCATCGACCTGGAACAGTCGGTGCCCATGCTGCACCGCTCCATGCAGGCCGTGCGTGACGTGGTCGCCGGCGGTGGCCGCGTCCTGTTCGTCGGCACCAAGCGCCAGGCCCAGGAAAAGGTTGCCGAGGCTGCCGGCCGTTGCGGCCAGTACTACGTCAACCACCGCTGGCTGGGCGGCATGCTGACCAACTGGAAGACCATCTCCCAGTCGATCAAGCGCCTGCGCGAGATGGATGAGCTGCTGGGCGGCCAGATCGCCGGCCTGACCAAGAAGGAACTGCTGAACCGCACGCGCGACCGCGACAAGCTGGAACGCGCCCTGGGCGGCATCAAGGAGATGGGCGGCCTGCCGGACATCCTGGTCATCATCGACACCAACAAGGAGTCGCTGGCCGTTCAGGAAGCCAACAAGCTGGGCATCCCCGTGGTGGCCGTGCTGGACAGCAACAGCAACCCCGATGGCGTGACCTTCCCCATCCCCGGCAACGACGACGCCCTGCGCGCCATCGAGCTGTACTGCGAGCTGATCTCCGGCGCCGTGCTGGACGGTCTGCACGCTGAGATGGCCGCCTCGGGCATCGACGTCGGCGCTTCGGAAGAAGCTCCGGTCGAAGAGATCCCGGCCGCCGAGGGCACGGAAGAAGTCGCCGCCGAGGCCTAAGTCTATGGCTCTGCGGCCGGTCCGGTGTCCTGTTGGGATGCCGGGCCGGCCGCGTTGCTGTCCGGGGTTTGGGTTCCCAGGCCCCGGTGGACGGTCCGCCCCGCTTCGGGGCGGCTGTCATATGGGTGGCCGCCTGATTGGTTGACCGATATCGGTTCGCCGGCCCGGCGCGATGTCGCCCCCGAATTCCCCCGTGCGGACGGATTTTACGTCCGCCGACCAGAAATCCCCGGCGGACGACCGTCCGCCCTGATCTGATGAGAGAGGCGAAGATGGCTGAGATTACGGCTGCGCTCGTTAAGGAGCTGCGCGAGAAGACCGGCGCCGGCATGATGGACTGCAAGAAGGCGCTGAACGAAGTCGCCGGCGACGTCGAAGGCGCCATCGACTGGCTGCGTAAGAAGGGCCTCGCCGCCGCCGCCAAGAAGGCCGGCCGCGTCGCCGCCGAGGGCCTGGTGGGCGTTTCCTCCGAGGGCACCGTCGGCGCCGCCGTCGAAATCAACGCCGAGACCGACTTCGTCGCCCGCAACGACCTGTTCCAGGCGCTGGTCAATGGCGTGACCAAGCTGGCGCTGGTCGATGCCGACGTCGAGTCCCTGAAGGGCCAGGCTTTCGGCAACGGCCGCACCGTCGCGGAAGAGCTGACCCACCTGGTCGCCACCATCGGCGAGAACATGAACCTGCGCCGCGCCGCCCGCCTGTCGGTCACCGACGGCGTCGTCGCCACCTATGTCCACAACGCCCTGACCGGCGGCCTGGGCAAGATCGGCGTGCTGGTCGCCCTGGAGTCGACCGGCGACAAGGCCAAGCTGCAGGAACTGGGTCGCCAGATCGCCATGCACATCGCCGCCGCCCGTCCGGAAGCCCTGGACATCGCCGACGTCGACACCGCCGCCCTGGATCGTGAGCGCAACGTCCTGGCCGACCAGGCCCGCGCCTCGGGCAAGGCCGAAGACATCATCGCCAAGATGGTGGAAGGCCGCCTGCGCAAGTACTACGAGGAAGTGGTGCTGCTGGAGCAGGTCTACGTCATCGACCAGGAAACCAAGATCCGCAAGGTCGTGGAAAACGCTGCCAAGACCGTCGGCGCCCCGGTGAAGCTGACGGGCTTCGTCCGCTTCGTGCTGGGCGACGGCATCGAGAAGGAAGAGAGCGATTTCGCGGCCGAAGTGGCCTCGATGGCGCGCTAAGCCTTCCGGCTGGTTCGTTTAAGGTGCCCGGCGCGTCCAGCGATGGACGCGCCGGTTTCTTGAGTGCGGGGCGCTTTGCCAAGCGCGCCTTCCGGTCCGCCCGGTGTCATCTTCGTGGCAGGGGCGGGCGGCGATTTTTCCGACATTTCCTGATGCTAAAGTGGCCGCCGGCGCATCGCTCCGCGCCGCGCTATTCGTCTGCCTCGATTCCGGCCCGATTATCGGGTTCTCTCATGCCCGCTTCCGCAACGCCGCGCTTGGCGGCGGGGGCCGGTTTGCAGTAGAGCTAACCCGGATCTGACCCGGACACTCCTGGCTTCCCAATCCGGCCCCGGCCCTATCCGGCCGGGCCCATCATCTGGCGAGAGGACCTGACCCCGTGGCTGCCCGATACAAACGCGTTCTGTTGAAGATTTCGGGTGAGGCGCTGATGGGGGGCCGTGACTACGGCCTTGACCAGGATGTCGTCAATCGCGTCGCCAACGAAGTGAAGACCGTGTTGGCCATGGGCATCGAGGTTTGCCTGGTCATCGGCGGCGGCAACATCTTCCGCGGCGTCTCCGGCGCCGCGTCCGGCATGGAGCGCGCCACCGCCGACAACATGGGCATGCTGGCCACCGTCATGAACGCCCTGGCGATGCAGAGCGCCCTGGAGCGCATCGGCGTGCCCACCCGGGTGCAGTCCGCCATCCCCATGGCCAGCGTGTGCGAGCCCTTCATCCGCCGCCGCGCCGTGCGTCACATGGAAAAGGGCCGGGTGGTGATTTTCGCCGCCGGCACCGGCAACCCCTTCTTCACCACCGACACGGCCGCGGCCCTGCGCGCCTCGGAAATGAATTGCGACGCCCTGCTGAAGGGCACCAAGGTGGACGGCGTCTACACCGCCGACCCCAAGAAGGATCCCACGGCCCAGCGGCTGGAGCGGCTGACCTATCTGCATGTGTTGTCCAACGACCTTCAGGTCATGGACGCGACGGCGATTTCGCTGGCGCGTGAGAACAACATTCCTATCCTCGTCTTTTCCATCCATGAGGAAAGCGCCTTCGCTGAAGTCATGGATGGAAGGGGCCATTTCACGATCATCACGGAAGAAGAGGCTTGAACGTGGCCGCCCCCGATATTGATGGCATCAGCCGGCGCATGGATGGCGCCATTGAGAGCCTGCGCAAGGATTTCGCCGGTCTGCGCACCGGCCGTGCATCGGCCAACCTGCTGGACCCGGTCCAGGTGGAGGCCTACGGCTCCACCATGCCCCTGAACCAGGTGGCGACGGTCAGCGTGCCGGAACCCCGCCTGATCATCGTGCAGGTTTGGGACCGCGGCATGATCAAGGCCACGGACAAGGCCATCCGCGAAGCCGGCCTGGGCCTGAACCCGCAGGCCGATGGCAACACCATCCGCGTGCCCATCCCGGATCTGAACCAGGAGCGCCGCCAGGAACTGGTGAAGGTGGCCAAGCAGTATGCCGAACAGGCCCGCGTGGCCGTGCGCAACGTGCGTCGCGACGGCATGGACCATCTGAAGAAGTTGCAGAAGGACGGTGACCTGTCCGAGGACGAGCACAAGACGTGGTCGGACAAGGTGCAGACCCTGACCGACACGCACATCAAGAAGATCGATGAGGCGTTCGCGGCCAAGGAAAAGGACATCACCCAAATCTGAGGTCCCGGCGCGCCTTCGGGCGCGCCGTAAATTCCCTTGTCGCCTTTGCCACGATTGTCTCCGAGAGTGTCCATGTCCGGTGCAGCAGCGCCCCTGAACGACCGTCCGCCCACCCATATCGCCATCATCATGGATGGCAATGGACGCTGGGCGACGCGCCGGAGCCTGCCGCGCACCGCTGGCCACAAGAAGGGCGTCGAGGCGGTGCGGCGCGTGCTGGAAGCCGCGCGTGAGCTCGGCGTCTCCTACCTCACCCTGTTCAGCTTCTCGTCCGAGAACTGGAGCCGGCCGGAGGGGGAGGTCAGCGAGCTGATGCACCTGCTGCGCTTCTATCTGCGGGGCGAGATCGCCACCCTGCACAAGAACGGCGTGCGGCTGCGCATCATCGGCGACCGGTCGCGGCTGGCGCCCGACATCGTCACCCTGATCGAGAACGCGGAAAACCTGACCGGCAACAACACCCGACTGACGCTGGTGATGGCGCTCAGCTACGGGTCGCGGCAGGAAATCGCGTCGGCTGCCCGCCGCCTGGCGACGGAAGTGCAGGCCGGGCGCCTGACGCCGGATCAGGTGACGGTGGAAAGCTTGGGCGCGTCGCTCTATACCCAGGACATCCCCGATCCGGACCTGGTGATCCGCACCAGCGGGGAAAAACGCATCAGCAACTTCCTGCTGTGGCAGATGGCCTATGCGGAGCTGGTGTTCGTGGAAACGCTGTGGCCGGACTTTGGTCGCCAGGATCTGGATGACGCCATCCAGGAATTCCATCGGCGCGACCGCCGGTATGGGGCAACGGTTGGAACGCGCTGAAGGGCTGTTGGCCAGGCTACCGGCTGATCTCAAAACTCGAATTCTTTCCGCCCTGGTACTGGGGCCGCCGGTTCTGGTGGACCGTCTGGCTGGGCGGACCCGTCTTCCAGGTACTGCTGGTGGCCGTGGCGGTCATCGCCGGGCTGGAGTGGCTGCGCCTGGTGGTGCCGGGGCGCCAGCCCTGGGCCATCGCCATGGGCCTGCTGGCCGTCCTGGTGACCCTGAGCGGCGAGATCGTCGCCGGGCCGCTGTACGCCCTGGTGCTGCTGGCGGCGCAGACCGTCCTGCTGTGGTGGGCGGCGGCGGGCGGCAATGGCCGGGGTGCCGTGGAGACGGCCGGGGAAGGGGCGGTGGTCGGGCGCCTGCCGTCGCCGATTTATTTCGCGCTGATCGTGCCCTATGTGGGGGGCGGTTGCCTGGCGCTGGACTGGCTGCGCAACCGCGCCGGACCGGAGGCGCCCTGGCTGTTCCTGTTCCTGTTGCTGGCCATCTGGGCCACCGACATCGGCGCCTATGTCGCCGGCCGCGCCATCGGGGGGCCGAAGCTGGCGCCCCGCATAAGCCCGAAGAAGACCTGGGCCGGGCTTTTAGGCGGCATGGCGGCCGCGGCTTTGGTAGGGTTGGCCCTGGCGCCGCTGGCCACCGTCTCGTCGTTCGGGGCCGGCGCCCTGGTGGCGGCGGTGATCGCCGTGGTGGGGCAGGTCGGCGACCTGTTCGAATCGTATATGAAGCGCCGGTGCGACGTGAAGGACAGCGGCTCGCTGATCCCCGGGCACGGCGGATTGTTGGATCGTATTGATGGGTTGGTCATGGCGGCGCCGGTGTTCGCGCTGTTCCATGCCCTCATTGGGGAGAATGGGTCATGGTGGTGAGTTCCCTGCAGGCTGTCGCGCCGGAGGCTGTTCCGGCGGCCGTGCCGGCCGCACGCACGGTGACCATCCTGGGCTCCACCGGATCGGTGGGCTGCAACACGGTGGAACTGGTGGGGCGTTCGCCCGAGCTGTACCAGGTCGAGGCCCTGGTCGCCCGCAAGAACGTGGACCTGCTGGCCCGCCAGGCCAAGGAACTGCGCGCCAAGGCCGCCGTGGTGGCGGATGAGGCCTATTATCCCGCCCTGAAGGACGCGCTGGCCGGCACCGGCATCGAGGTTGCCGCCGGCGCGCAGGCCGTGGTGGATGCCGCGGCGCGGCCCGCCGACTGGGTGATGGCCGCCATCGTCGGTGCGGCGGGCATGGAGCCCACGCTGGCGGCCGCCCGTCGCGGCGCCATCGTGGCCTTCGCCAACAAGGAGGTGCTGGTCTGCGCCGGGTCGCTGATGATGGCCGAGGTGAAGCGCCACGGCGCCACCCTGCTGCCGGTGGACAGCGAGCACAGCGCCATCTTCCAGGTGTTCGACGCTGAACGCATCGCGGGCGTCAGCCGCCTGATCCTGACGGCGTCCGGCGGCCCCTTCCGCCGCAAGACGCGGGAAGAGATGGCGCGCGCCACGGTGAAGGAGGCGGTGGCCCATCCGACCTGGGACATGGGCGCCAAGATCTCGGTCGACAGCGCCACCATGATGAACAAAGGGCTGGAGATCATCGAGGCCCACCACCTGTTCGCCATGCCCGAGGACAAGATCGACGTGCTGGTCCATCCGCAGTCGGTGGTGCATAGTCTGGTGGAGTATGTCGATGGCTCCGTCCTGGCGCAGCTGGGCACGCCCGACATGCGCACACCCATCGCCGTGGCCCTGGGCTGGCCACACCGCATCGGCACGCCGGGGGAGCGGCTGGACCTGGTGACGGCCGGCAGCCTGGAATTCTTCGCACCCGATCCGGAAAAGTTTCCGGCCCTGCGTTTGGCGCGCGAGGCCATGCGCGCCGGTGGCTGCACCGCCACCGTTCTGAACGCCGCCAATGAGATCGCGGTCGCCGCCTTCCTGGAGGGGCGCATCGGTTTCCTGGATATCGAGCGCATTGTGGAGCACGCGATGACGACCGTGCCCCATTCACGCCTTAATTCACTGGACGATGTGCGCGAAGTCGATACCGTGGCACGACGTGTTGCCGCCGAAGCGATAAAGACGCGATAGGAAACGGGGGTCCCGGCCGTTCAAGGATGGACCGGGCCTGCCGGCCAGATCGCGAAGGCGCTAGCGGTGACGTTTTGTTCATCACCACGGACCATCATCGCGATCGGGCGAACAGGCCTTCTTCATGCGGCGCGCGACCGTTTCCCCCCGGGGCTGGGGGGACGGGACGCCAAGGAGGAGGGTGTTATTGGAGTTTTGGGACATGCATCAGATCGTGAATTCCGTGGGGACCTACGGGGGCACCTTCCTTCTGGTTCTGACCGTCCTCGTGTTCGTGCATGAGTTCGGTCACTACTACGTCGCCCGCCGCAACGGCGTGCGGGTGGAAGTGTTCTCCATCGGGTTCGGCCCGGAAATCTGGGGCTTCAACGACCGCGCCGGTACGCGCTGGAAGTTCAGCATCATCCCGCTGGGCGGGTACGTGAAGATGTTCGGCGACGCCGATGCGACCAGCCGGCCGGGCCAGGAGGTCCGCCAGATGACGCCGGAAGAGCGCGACGTGTCCTTCTTCCACAAGCGCGTGGGCCAACGGGCCGCCATCGTGGCGGCGGGGCCGGCGGCGAATTTCCTGTTCGCCATCGTCGTCCTGTCGCTGCTGTTCATGTTCTACGGCCAGCCCTTTACCCCCGCCACCATCCAGCAGGTGGTGCCCGACAGCGCCGCGGCCCAGGCCGGCGTGCAGGCGGGCGACCGGGTGGTGGAGATGGGTGGCCACACCATTGATCGGTTCGAGGACCTGATGCAGGTGGTGGCGATGAACCCCGGCGTCGAGCTGGACGTTAAGGTTGTGCGCGACAATGCGCCGCTCGACCTTAAGGTCACGCCCCGGGCCGTTGAATCCGAGGATCGCTTCGGCAACAAGCACCGGATCGGCCAGTTGGGCGTGATCCGCGGCCAGGACGAATACCACCGGCGCGACCCGCTGACGGCGGTGTGGCAGGCCGGCCGGGAGACCTGGACGCTGGTGTCGGGCACGCTGGAGGCCGTGGGGCAGATGATTGCCGGCACCCGCGGCACGGAAGAATTGGGGGGCCCGCTCAGGATCGCCCAGATGTCGGGACAAGTGGCGCAGAGCGGTCTGGTCCCCATCATCTGGTTCATGACGATCCTGTCGGTGAACCTGGGTTTGATCAATTTGTTCCCCGTTCCCATGCTGGATGGGGGGCATCTGATGTACTACGGGCTTGAGGCTTTACGGGGTCGTCCCCTGGGCGAGCGCGCTCAGGAATATGGTTTCCGGATTGGCCTGGCTTTGGTACTTAGTCTCATGATTTTTGCCACGTGGAATGATCTGATCCACTTCGGTGTGGATGGTCTCGTTAAGTCGCTGATTTCCAAAGTTTGACCGGGGGAAATAATTGGGTTCGGTTTCGAGAGTAGCGGCGCTGTGCCTGGTTATCGCCGGCACCACCGCAACGTCAGCTGTCGCTCTTTCGTCCGGTGCCTGGGCTCAGGAGACCCTGTCCGGTGGCATTATCCGCGACATTCGTGTCGAGGGCACCCAGCGTATTGAGCAGGCCACGGTCCGCTCATACCTGACGGTGTCGCAGGGTGATGCCTTCAACGCGGACAAGATCGATGAATCGCTCAAGGCCCTGTTCGGCACGGGCCTGTTCGCCGACGTGACCCTGCGCCGTGACGGCGACACCCTGGTGGTGAACGTGGTTGAAAACCCGATCATCAACCGCGTGGTGTTCGAAGGGAACAAGCGCGTCAAGACCGAGGATCTGCAGTCGGAAGTGCAGCTGCGCTCCCGCCTGGTGTTCACCCGGTCGCGTGTGCAGCAGGACGTGCAGCGCATGCTGGACGTCTACCGCCGCAACGGCCGCTTCGCGGCGCGCATCGAGCCCAAGATCGTCCAGCTGGAACAGAACCGCGTCGATCTGGTCTTCGAAATCGATGAAGGGCCGCTGACGGGCGTTCAGCTGATCAGCTTCATCAACAACAACGTCTATGACGACAGCGAACTGCGTGACGTCATGGTGACGAAGGAATCGCGTTGGTGGCGCTTCCTGTCCAGCGACGACACCTACGATCCCGATCGCCTGGCCTATGACAAGGAACAGATCCGCCGCTTCTACTTCCGCAACGGCTATCCCGATTTCCGCGTGATGTCGTCGGTGGCGGAACTGACGCCGGACCGTGAGAAGTTCTTCATCACCATGGCCCTGGACGAGGGCAAGCGGTACAAGTTCGGCAAGATCGAACTGACCAGCGCCATCAAGGACATCAATCTCGAGCCCCTGCGCGAGGTGATCGAGACCAAGGAAGGCGAGTGGTTCAACGCCGACAAGATCGAAAGCACGATCAACAAGCTGCAGGACAAGCTGGGTGACCAGCAGTACGCCTTCGTGCAGGTGGATCCCAATGAGGAACGCCACCCCGACACGCAGACCGTCGACCTGCACTTTGAGATCAGCCCCAGCCCGCGCGTGTTCGTGGAGCGCATCGACATCAACGGCAACCTCATCACCCTGGACAAGGTGGTGCGGCGTGAGCTGCTGCTGGCCGAAGGCGACCCCTTCAACGCGTCCAAGGTCAAGCGCTCCGAACAGCGCGTGAAGGATCTGGGCTTCTTCGACGACGTGAAGATCAAGCCGAGCGAGGGCAGCACGCCGGACCAGGCGGTGCTGACGGTCGACCTTAGCGAGCAGAGCACCGGTGAAATCCAGGTCGGCCTGGGTTACTCCACCACCGAAGGTGCTTTGATCGACTTCTCCATCCGCCAGCGCAATTTCCTGGGTACGGGCCAAGACATCCGTTTCTCGACGATGTGGTCCTACTACTCCAAGGAATTCACCGTCTCCTACACCGATCCCTATTTCATGAACCGGGATCTGGCCGCGGGCGTGGACTTGTTCCGGACCGACCGTAACGCCAACACGACGGAAGAGTCCTACAGCTACGACATGTCCAGCACGGGTATCGATTTCCGTGCCGGCTTCCCGATTTCCGACCGCCTGCGCGAGTTGGTGACCTATACCCTGGCTCACACCAACATCAGCGACATCACCTACGACACCACCCGTTTCGTGCAGGAGCAGGTGGGTGCGACGACGACCTCGTCCATCCAGTCGGCCTTGACCTTCGACGCGCGTGACAGCCGCCTGAAGCCCACCTCGGGCTACTACTTCACCATCACCAACCAGGTGGCGGGCCTGGGCGGCAGCGTGCACTTCCTGCGCAACCGTCTGACCTCGGGCATTTACTTCCCGGTCTTCAGCGACGTGGTGCTGAAGTTCGAAGGCGAAGTGGGCTACATCCTGGGCCTGGGCGGCGAGTTCGTGCGCATTCAGGACCGTTTCTTCCTGGGCGGCGACACGTTGCGCGGCTTCCAGGTGGCCGGTGTCGGCCCGCGCGCCTTCTCGTCCGACGGCGCCAACGACGCCCTGGGCGGCAAGCGCATGTTCCGCGGCACGGCCGAGTTGACCTTCCCGCTGGGCCTGCCGGAGGAAATGGGCGTGGACTTCCACGTCTTCACCGACATGGGCAGCCTGGACCAGAGCGGTGAAGTGCCGGTGGCCGGCGACGATTTCCACGATGAGTTCAAGCTGCGCGCCTCCAGCGGCGTTGGCGTGTCGTGGAAGTCGCCCTTCGGTCCCATCCGTATCGATCTGGCGTACCCGTGGCTGAAGACCAGCTACGACCGTATCCAGCAGTTCCGCTTCAGCTTCGGTTCACAGTTCTAAGCGGGGAAGGACAAGGACCAGATGGCGTCCGGACGCCGCCTCTCAACACTTCCAGTCCCACACCTTCGTGCGAGGGCCGCCCTGGCGGCCCTCGTTCTTGGTTTTGGGGTTTCCGTTTTCACCGCACCCTGCGCCCAAGCCGCGGCGCCCAAGGCGTCGCCGTCCAAGCCGGCGGCCCCGGCCGCCGACGCCCAGCCTGCGAAGGGCGTCACCAGCATCGCCGTGGTCGATGTGCAGTTCCTGCTGGAAAAATGCTCCGCCATGCAGAGCGTGAAACAGCAGGACGCGATCCAGACCCAGAAATTCCAGGCGGAATTGTCACAGCAGGAACAGATGCTGCGGCAGGCGGAAAAGGATCTGGCCAGCCAGCGCACCAAGCTGGGGCAGGAGGACTTCGACGCCAAGCGCAAGGATTTCGAACAGCAGGTGGCCGAGGTGCAGCGCCGCACCCAGGAACGCCGCCGCCAGCTGGACAACGCCTTCGCCGCCGCCAGTGCCCAGTTGCGCGACAGCATGGTGCATGTGGTGGGCGATGTGGCGCGGGAGAATGGCTACACCCTGGTCATTCCCCGGTCGAACATCATCTATATGGCGGATGACGGGTTGGACATCACCAACACCGTCCTGTTGCGTTTGAACGCAACTTTACCGCAGATAACGGTCAATATTCCCGATTGATCCTTGCCCCGGGCGGTACGCCCGGGCGACCGCTGCCTGCTGAAAGGTGCCTTCCATGGCCGATCCCCGTTTCTTTAACCGGGCCGGGCCCTTCACCCTTGCCGACCTGGCCCGGATTTCCGGTGCGGAGGTGGCGCCCGGTTCAGATGAGACCCGCGTGCTGAGCGATGTGGCGGCGCTGGACGCCGCCGATGCCAGCCAGCTGAGCTTCCTGGACAACAAGAAGTACGTGGGCGCCTTCGCGGCGACCCAGGCCGGCGCCGTGGTGGTGCATCCGGCCTTGGCGGCCAAGGCGCCGGCGGGCACGGCCCTGCTGCTGTCCCGCAACCCGTACAAGGCCTACGCGCTATGCGCCCAGGCCTTCTATCCGGCCACGGTGCCGTCCGGCGCGGTCAGTGCCGGCGCGCATGTGCATCCCACCGCCCAGATCGGCGAAGGTACCGACATCGCCGCCGGTGCCGTGGTGGAAGAGGGGGCGGTGATCGGCGCCGGTTGCCGCATCGCCGCCAACGCCACCATCGGCGCCCGGGTGGTGGTCGGCGACGGCAGCGTGATCGGCGCCAATGTCTCGCTCACCCATTGCATCGTCGGCTCGCGGGTCACCATCTACCCCGGTGCCCGCATCGGCCAGGACGGTTTCGGCTTCGCCATGGACCTGGCTGGCCACGTGCGTGTGCCGCAGCTGGGCCGGGTCATCATCGAGGATGACGTGGAAATCGGCGCCAACGCCACCGTTGACCGGGGGGCGGGGCCCGATACGGTCATCGGCCGGGGCTGCATGATTGATAATTTGGTGCAAATCGGGCACAACGTCCAACTCGGTGCCGGCTGCGTCATCGTGGCCCAGGCGGGGATTTCGGGCAGTACGCGGTTGGACCATCATGTCGTGCTGGCCGCGCAGGCCGGTGTGACGGGGCATTTGAAAATAGGCGCGGGCGCGCAGATCGCGGCACAGAGCGGTGTCATGCGGGATGTGGAACCCGGGGAGAAGGTCGGCGGTTCGCCAGCCGTTCCCATGCGCCAGTGGCTGCGCCAGGTGGCCGCCCTCGGGCGCCTGGTGCGGGGAAAGAATGGACAAGGTGACGGACGTGACGACTGAAGATCAGAAGGTTCCCGTGAAGGTGCCCGATCTGGACATCCTGCAGATCATGGACATGATCCCGCATCGTTATCCCATGCTGTTGATCGACAAGGTCATCGACATCGTGACGGGTGAGAGCTGCACGGGCATCAAGAACGTCACGATCAACGAACCTTTTTTTGCCGGTCACTTCCCGAAGCGGCCGGTGATGCCGGGCGTGATGATCGTGGAAGCCATGGCCCAGACCTCGGCCGTGCTGGTCATGCACAGCCTGGGACAGTCGGCCGGAGACAGGCTGGTCTACTTCATGTCCATCGAGGAGGCGAAGTTCCGCCGCCCGGTGGTGCCGGGTGACCGCGTCGAGATCAAGGTCAAGAAGGTCCAGAACCGCCGCAACGTGTGGAAGTTCACGGGCGAGGCCTGGGTCGATGGCCAGCTGTGCGCCCAGTCGATCTATACCGCCATGATCGTGACGGAAAACTAGGTCTTATTCGTGATGAGCGCCTCCGTAGCCGAGACCTTTATCCATCCGACCGCCGTGGTCGACCCGGCCGCCAGGATCGGGGCCGGCGTGCGCGTCGGTCCGTTCTGCGTGGTGGGCCCTCACGTCACGCTGGGCGACGGCGTTGAACTGAAAAGCCATGTCGTGGTCGAGGGCCGTACCCAGGTGGGCGACGGCACGGTCATCTTCCCGTTCGCCTCCATCGGCCAGGTCCCCCAGGACCTGAAGTACCAGGGGGAGCCGTCGCAGCTGATCATCGGCCGCAACAACCGCATCCGTGAACACGTGACGATGAACATCGGCACGGAAGGCGGCGGCATGGTGACCCGCATCGGCGACAATTGCCTGTTCATGGTGTCCACCCATGTGGGCCATGACTGCATCGTCGGCGACCATGTCATCATGGCCAACAACGCCACCCTGGGCGGCCATGTCGAGGTGGGGGACCATGCCATCCTGGGCGGCCTGTCGGCCGTGCTGCAATGGGTGCGCATCGGCGCCCACGCCATGATCGGCGGCATGTCGGGCGTGGAGAACGACGTCATTCCCTACGGTCTGGTGAAGGGGGAGCGCGCGCACCTGGCGGGGCTGAACCTGGTGGGGCTGACCCGCCGCGGTTTCTCGCGTGAGGATATCCAGGCGCTGCGCACCGCCTTCGATGGCATCTTCGGTGATGCCGGCACCTTGGTGGACCGCATGGCCGCCGTGGAAAGCGCCCACCCGGCGCCGGTGGTGGGGGAGGTCCTGGCCTTCATCCGCAGCCGCACCGGGCGCCCGCTGTGCCAGCCCCGCTGATGCCGGACACCCCCGTAAAACTGGGGATACTGGCCGGCGGCGGTGACCTGCCGGGGCGCCTGATCGAGACTTGCCGGGCGGTGGGGCGCCCGCTGTTCGTGGTGACCCTGGACGGCCAGGGTGCTGCCGTGCCGGTCGACATCCCCCAGGCCGGATTCCGCATCGGTGCCGCCGGCGCCATCCTGGACCGCCTGCGGGCCGAAGGGGTGGGCGAGATCGTGCTGGCCGGCCGCGTGCGCCGGCCCAGTCTGGCGGAGATGCGTCCCGACTGGTTCGCCGCCAAGTTCTTCGCCCGCATCGGTGCCAAGGCGCTGGGCGATGACGGCCTGCTGCGCGCCCTGGTCACCACCCTGGAGGAAGAGGGCTTCCACGTCGTGGCGGTGCAGGATCTGGTGCAGGGCTTGCTGAGCCCGGCCGGGCCCCTGGGCGCCCTGGCGCCCGACGCCGCCGCCGAGGCCGACATCGCGCACGGTGCCGCCGTCGCCCGTACGCTAGGCCTGCTGGACGTGGGCCAGTCGGTGGTGGTGCAGCAGGGGCTGGTGCTGGGGGTCGAGGCCATTGAGGGCACCGACGCCCTGATCGAGCGCTGTGGCACCCTGCGCCGCGACGGCCCTGGCCCCATCCTGGTGAAAGTGCGCAAGCCGCAGCAGGATATCCGCCTGGATTTGCCCACCATCGGCGTTACTACGGTGGAACGTGCCGCCGCCCACGGCTTCCGCGGCATCGCGGTGGAGGCGGGCGGCACCCTGACCCTGGGCCGGGACCAGGTGGCCAAGGCGGCTGATGCCGCCGGCCTCTTCGTCACCGGCATCGTTACGGAGACGGTATGAACGACGACGTGCCGCTGGTCTTCCTGGTCGCCGGCGAACCGTCGGGCGACGTGCTGGGCGGGCGGCTGATGCTGGCCCTGAAGCAGGAAACGGCCGGCGCCATCCGCTTCGCCGGTGTGGGCGGGGAACGCATGAAGGCCCAGGGCCTGAAAAGCCTGTTTCCCATGGAGGAACTGGCCCTGTTCGGCCTGGCCGAACTGCTGCCCAAGCTGCCCAGTCTGCTGCGCCGCATGAAGGAGACGGAAGAGGCCATCCTGGAGATGAAGCCGGCCGCCGTCGTCACCATCGACGCGCCGGACTTCTGCTTCCGCGTGGCGCGCAAGGTGAAGAAGGCCGACCCCAGCATCCCCCTGATCCATTACGTGGCGCCCACGGTGTGGGCCTGGCGGCCGGGCCGTGCGGGCAAGATCGCCAAGTTCCTGGACCATCTGCTGGCCCTGCTGCCGTTCGAGCCGCCTTATTTCGAGAAGGTGGGGCTGGATTGCAGCTTCGTCGGCCATCCCATCGTGGAAAGCGGCGCGGATGCTGGCGATCCCGACCGTTTCCGTGTCGAGCACAACCTGGAAAGCGACTGCCGCGTCGTGACCATCCTGCCGGGCAGCCGGCGCAGCGAGGTCACCAAGCTGCTGCCCGACTTCAAGGCCGCGCTGGAAATCCTGGCGCCGCGCCTGCCGCGCCTGGTGGCGGCCGTGCCCACGGTGCCCGCCACCCTGGCCCTGGTGCGCGACGCCGTGAAGGACTGGCCCCTGCCGACGGTGGTGGTTGAGGGCGACCAGGCCAAGTACGACGCTTTCGCCGCCAGCGAGGCAGCCCTGGCCGCATCCGGCACCGTGGCGCTGGAACTGGCGCTGGCCCGCCTGCCGGCGGTCATCGCCTATCGCATCCACCCGCTGACCTACCGCCTGTATCGCGGGCTGATCAAGGTGCGCTTCGTCAATCTGGTGAACATCATGCTGAACCGCATGCTGGTGCCGGAACTGCTGCAGGACGAATGCCGCCCCTCACGCCTGGCGGAGGCGCTGGGCCGCCTGCTGGACGACCCGGCCGCCCGCCAGGAGCAGATCGAAGGCGTGGCCGAGGTGGCGGCCTGGCTGGGACAGGGCGATACCCCCCCCAGTCGGCGTGCTGCGGAAGTGGTAATGCGTGTCATCCATGCGCGCGCCCGGGAAGACGATTAGAATACCGCAGCCATCCCGGACAGTCGGGATCGGCACCTGATCGGGGGCGGGTATGGCGGAAGCACTGGCGGCGTTGCCTGACGTGGCGTTCCCGGGTGTTCCGATCGCGGAGCGGGGGCCGGAACCGGTGGCGGTTCAGGGCCTGCCCAGCGGTGTTCCCGCTTTCCTGGGGCCCTTGGCGCAGGGACCAGTGGGCCGCCCCGTCCGTGTCACCAGCCTGGCTGTTTTCCTCTCCCAGTTCGGCGCCCTGACCAGCGACACCGCCCTGGCGGTGGCCCAGTTCTTCGCCCAGGGCGGTACCGCCGCCTGGGTGGTGAACCAGCTGGCCTCGGTTGACGGTCCCTCGGCGGTGGACCAGTTGATGGCTGGCCTGTCCACGCTGGACGCGGCGGAGAATTACGACCTTGTCCACCTGCCGGAACTGCGGGCCCTGGCCCCATCCGTGGGGGCGGAGGCGCTGGGCCTGGTCGCGGACCATTGTGATCGGCGGGGGCTGTTCCTGATCGCCGATTTGCCACGGGACGTGGCCGATATCCCGGCGGCCTTGCAGTGGGCGCGGGGGCTGACCGGCCCGCGCTATGCCAATGTGGCCCTCTATTTCCCCGACCTGATGGTGCCTGATCCGACGCGGCCGGAGGGGCGCCGGCGCGTTGGTCCGGGCGCCGCCGTCGCCGGCCTTTATGCCACCAACGACCGCAACGCCGGGCTTTGGCACACGCCGGCGGGCACGGATTTTCCCTTCCCGCACAGCCTGGACCTGTCGGCCCGCCTGGGCACGTCGGACATGGCGGCGCTGACCGGGGCCGGCATCAACGCCCTGGCCGTGTTTCCCCGCTATGGCGCCGTTCCCTGGGGCGGGCGCACGCTGGCGGGTGCGGGCAGCGAATGGCGGCAGATCGCCCTGCGCCGCCTGGCGCTGCATGTGGAGACCAGCCTGGCGCGCGGCTGGGCCTGGGCGGCGGTCGAGGCCAACGGCGCCGATCTGTGGAAGCGCCTGACGACCACCGGGACGGCGTTCCTGGAAGGGCTGCGCCAGCAGGGCGCCTTCACCGGCACGCGGCCCGACCAGGGTTATTTCCTGCGCTGCGACCTCAGCACCACCACGCAGGAGGACCGCGACCGGGGCCTGTGCCGTGCCGTGGTGGGCATCGCCCCCATCCGCCCGGCGGAGTTCCTGCTGATGACCATCACCCTGCGCACGGCCGACGCGGCGCTTGCTTAACGCGCGTAGCGCTTCGTGCCGGCCACGCACAGCAATACCAGGGCGGCGGTGCCCAGCAGCGACATGCCCACGGGCTCGCCCAGCAGGATGGCCGCCAGGCCGAAGCTGAAGAAGGGCTGCAGCAACTGGACCTGCCCCACCGCCGCCGTGCCGCCCAGCGACAGGGCGTGGTACCAGAAGAAAAAGCCGATCAGCATGCTGAACAGGGTGACGTAGCCCAGCGCCAGCCAGGCGGGCAGGGGCACGGCGTGCCAGTCCTGCGGCATGGTGGCGACGGCCAGCGGCCCCATCACCGGCAGGGCCAGCACCAGCGCCCAGCAGATCACCGGCCAGCCGCCCAGGTGGCGGGACAGGCGGGCGCCCTCCGCATAGGCCAGGCCGCAGACGGTGATGGCCAGCAGCATCAGCCCGTCACCGGGCGCCAGGCCGCCCCCGCCCTGGGCCACGGCGTAGAGGGTGATGGCGGCGGCACCGGCGATGGAGAACACCCAAAACGCCGGCCGGGGCCGGTCACCGCCGCGCAGGGCGCCGAACACCGCCGTGGCGATGGGCAGCAGGCCGCTGAACACGATGGCGTGGGTCGATGGCATCCAGCGCATGGCCAATGCCGTCAGCAGGGGAAAGCCCAGCACCACGCCCAAGGCCACCACCATCAGGCCGGCCAGGTCGGCCCGGCGTGGCCGGCGCGGGCGTAGCACCGTCAGCAGGACGACGGCGCCGATGCCGGCCAGGGCGGCGCGCGCCAGGCTGACGAACACGGCGTCCAGCCCGATCAGCGCCATCTTGGTGATCGGCAGGCTGCCGCTGAAGATGATGACCGCCACCAGGCCATAGGCCAGGCCGGCCGCCGTCTGTCGGCTGGTGCGGGTCGGCAGGAGGGGGGCAGGGGCCGTCATGTCGGTCATTTGGGGAAGGCGTCCGTCGTCATCATCTGGGCGGCCCCCATGCTGGGGCGGGGTGAGGCGGATCACAAGGTATGGTACAGTACAGTTTTACCAAACTGTGCTGGTCCAAATGGCAATACAGACGGCGTTGCCCGACCCCGAAACCCTTACCGCCCGTACCCTGGTGGAAACCGTGATGGCGGATATCCAGGGCCGGGTGGAGGGGCGCCTGCTGGCACCCGGCGCCAAGGCGCCGTCCATCCGTGCCATGGCCTACCGGATGGGGGTGTCCAAATCCACGGTGGTGGAGGCGTATGACCGACTGGTGGCGGAAGGCGTGCTGGCGGCCCGGCCGGGGTCCGGCTTCTACGTCGCCAAGCGGGCGGCACCCCTGGCGCTGATGGGGACGGGCCTGGGCGGGACGGAGCCGCCGCCGGACCGCGCGGTGGACCCGCTGTGGCTGATGCGCCAGGCGCTGGAGCCGGGGGATGGGTTGCTGAAGCCGGGTTGCGGCTGGCTGCCGGCCGACTGGATGCCCGATCCCGCCATCCGCCGGGCGTTGCGCGCCCTGGCGCGGGCACCGGCCGCCGCCCTGCTGGAATACGACACGCCGCTGGGATTCGAGCCCTTGCGCCGGCATCTGGCCGACCGCTTCGCCACGCGCGGCATCCCGGCGCAACCCCGCCAAATCCTGCTGACCGACAGCGGTAGCCAGGCGATCGACCTGGTGTGCCGCTATCTGCTGGAACCGGGCGACACCGTCCTGCTGGACGATCCCTGTTATTTCAACTTCAAGGCCGTGGTGGCGGCCCATCGCGCCCGTGCGGTGCCGGTGCCCTACACCCCGACCGGACCGGACGTCGCGGCATTCGCGGCAGCCGCCGCCACCCACCGGCCCCGCCTCTACATCACCAACGCTGCCCTGCACAACCCCACCGGGGCCAGCCTGGCGGCACCCGTGGCGCACAAACTGCTGACCTGTGCGGCCGCCCACGACATCCTGATCGTCGAGGATGACATCTTCAGCGATTTCGAGGGGGAGCCGTCGCCGCGCCTGGCCGCTTTCGATGGGCTGGAGCGGGTGATCCATATCGGCAGCTTTTCCAAGACCCTGTCGGCGTCAATCCGCTGCGGCTACATCGCGGCGCGGGAGGATTGGGTACAGGGCATGGCCGATGTGAAGCTGGCCACGGCCTTCGGCAACGCCGCCATCAATCCGCGCCTGGTCCATCAACTGCTGACCGACGGCAGCTACCGCCGGCATATGGACGGGGTGCGCGGCCGCTTGGCCGGCGCCATGGCGCGGACGGTGCGGCGGCTGGAGGATCTCGGCCTGCGGCCCTGGACGGAGCCGCGCGGCGGCATGTTCCTGTGGGCCGCCCTGCCACCCGGCGCGTCCTCCGTCGCTGTGGCGCGCCGCGCCCTGGAGCAGGGCGTGGTGCTGGCCCCGGGCGATGTCTTCAGCCTGACGGGCAGCGCCGACGGCTTTTTGCGCTTCAACGTCGCCCAGTGCGACGCGCCCCGCATCTTTGAGGTGCTGGCCCGCGCGCTGGGAGCGTGACACCAGCGGCACGAGGCTTGGGCTCGTGCCGCTGTAGGCCCCGACTGGGGCCGCCGCAGGTTTCCGGGGAACGTAGTGGACTGGAAACCGAGGAAGCCCAAGCCGGCGGATGCCGGCGCCCGGCGATTGAGGGCTACTGATTCAAGCGCGGGCCAACCTTCCGGTTCAGGCGGTGGCCATGCCGCCCACCTGGTCCAGCGCCGCGACGGCATCGGCCGGCAGCGACAATTGGCCGGCCGCCAGGTTCTCCTTCAGGTGCGCGACCGAGGAGGTGCCGGGGATCAGCAGCAGGTTGGGCGCGCGTTGCAGCAGCCAGGCCAGCGCCACCTGCATCGGCGTGGCGTTCAGGCGGGCGGCCACGTCGGACAGGGCGGAGGATTGCAGGGGGGTGAACCCGCCCAGCGGGAAGAACGGGACGTAGGCGATGCCGTCCCGGCCCAGGGCGTCGATAAAGGCATCGTCGGCACGATGCGCCAGGTTGTACAGGTTCTGCACGCAGACGATGGGGGCGATGCGGCGCCCCTCCGCCACCTGGGTGGCCGTGACGTTGCTGAGCCCGATGTGGCGGATCAGGCCCTGGCGCTGCAGGTCGGCCAGCACGCTCAGTTGTTCCTCGATGGAGCCCTCCACCGGGTGGTGGACCTCAAGCATGCAGCGGAAGTTGACAACATCCAGCACGTCCAGGCCCAGGTTGCGCAGGTTGTCATGCACCGCCTGGATCAGTTCCTCACGCGAGAACGCCGGCAGCCAGGAACCGTCCGCACCGCGCCGCGCGCCGATCTTGGTGACGATGACCAGGTCGTCGGTATAGGGGTGCAGGGCCTCCCGGATCAGCTGGTTGGTGATATGCGGGCCATAGAAGTCGCTGGTGTCGAGGTGGTTCACGCCGGCCTCGACCGCGGCGCGCAGCACGGCCAAGGCGGCCTGGCGGTCCTTGGGCGGCCCGAACACGCCGGGGCCGGCCAGTTGCATGGCGCCGTAGCCCAGGCGCTTCACCGTCAGGTCGCCCAGTAGGGCCGTGCCGGGCTGAGCGGTATGGGATGGGGTGGACATGGGGATCACTCTCCGGAGGCTAGGGGGGATGCCTCATATGCCCATTGTCGCCCTGCACGATAATCGGCGAAGATCGGTACGGGCTGTGCGGAAAGGCGAACAATGAAAGCCGACCTGAGTGACCTGAACGCCTTCGTCGTGGTGGCGCGCGCCGGCGGTTTCCGCGAGGGCGCCCGCGCCAGCGGCATGAGCCCCTCGGCCTTGAGCGAGGCGATGCGCCGGCTGGAGGCCCAGTTGGGCGTCCGCCTGCTGAACCGCACCACCCGCAGCGTCGTTCCCACCGAAGCCGGCGAACGCCTGCTGGAGCGGTTGGGTCCCGCCCTGACGGAGGTGGAGGCGGCATTGGATGGGATGGACGGCTTTCGCGGCCGGCCCGCCGGTTCCCTGCGCCTCAATGTGCCGGTCAGTGCGGCGCGGCTGGTGCTGCCCCGCATCGTCCCGCCCTTCCTGGCGGCCTATCCCGATATCCGGCTGGAGGTGATGGCCGAGGAGGGCTTCGTCGATGTGCTGGCCGCCGGATGCGACGCCGGCATCCGCTATGATGACCGGCTGGAGCAGGACATGATCGCCGTCCCCATCGGTCCGCGCGTCCAGCGTTACGCCGCGGCGGCATCGCCCGCCTACCTGGACCGCCGCGGCCGGCCGGACCATCCCAGCGACCTGTTGCGGCATGCCTGCCTGCGCGGCCGCTTTTCCGGCCGGGCGGTCCACCCTTGGGAGTTCGAACGCGACGGCGAGACGGTGCTGGTGGAACCCACCGGGCCCCTGCTGGTGGAACTGGGCGGCGCCACCGACCTGGCCGTCGATGCCGCCATCGCCGGCACGGGCATCGTCGTCCTGTTCGAGGATTGGCTGCGCCCCCATTTCGCCAGCGGCGCCCTGGAGCCCGTCCTGGAACCCTGGTGGCTGCGCTTCTCCGGGCCGTTCCTCTATTACCCCGGACGGCGCCTGGTGCCGCCGCCGTTGCGCGCGTTCGTCGATTTCGTCAGGGCGCAAGGGACTTGGTAGGGGGAGGCTGATAGGCGCCGTCGCGCAGGATGGGCGCGAGATCGCTGGTCCCGACAGCCAGGGCTAGGCCCACATCGTCGGCGTAACCCCAGCCGATCAGTTCCTGGCCCGAACGGCAGCCACGGATGATGGCGTCCAAGTCAGGGACGGCGGCACGCCAGGCGTCGCGTGCCACGCGCGCTTCGGGCGTCAGGGGCAAATCCAGTGCGTCGATAATGGCGCCGGCACCCAGTAGGTCTTCAATGGCCGGGCGCAGGCTGCCGTCGGACCAGCGTTCCCCCGCCGGGATCACGCCGATGTCGGCGCCATTCGCCAGCCGTCGTGCCTCGACCGCCACGGCGGCGGCGTTGCGCAGGCATCCGGCCAACACGATGACCGTACCGCCCGCCAGCGATAGGCGCGACCCGTTGGGCGATGGCAGCATCAGCCGCGTCCCTGCCTGAAGGTCGAGAAGAGAACGGGGTGACAAGCTGAACTGGCCACCACCAGCGTTTCGGGGCGACGCCAGAATGGCGTTGCGGCCCGACGCTGCCGCGTGGGCTGCCTCCGCATCGCCATAGGGAAAGGGGAAAATGATGCCGCCCCGCCCGACGGCGATATCGACGGCGGTGGAAAACGACAACACATCGACGATCACCAGGACGCCGACATGGCTGCGTAGGGTTTCCACCCCGGCCAGACCCCATTCGCTGTGTACGGTCTGCATGCGTACTCCTGACATCAGGGCATACGGAGGGTGTCAAGGCACGTACGCTGCCGAAGTCGCGCCAGGGTGTATGCTAGCAGTGATGGCATTGACAGCATTGTTATATGACGCGCGGCCTCAAGAAAAAGGCCGCCCGGTTGCCCAGGCGGCCTTTCCCTTATCATGAGACCCGGCGGCCTTCAGTGCAGCATGGACACCACGGTGGCCGCGATGCCCAGGACGGCACCCAGGGTGACAAAGACCATCACGGCCAGACGCTTCAACCGGCGTCCCGCAGGGACGGGGTTGTCGTTGGCCGGTGGCGGCCCTTCCAGGGATCGGGCGGCCAGGATGCGGGCGCGGGGTTGGGACCGGTCGCGTCCGGCCCCGTTATCGCCATTGCTGGGATAAACCCGCTCCATAATCCTGTCCGCCTTTCCTGTAGCCGATTAGCGCTTGTCGACCGGGACGTAGTCGCGGCTGGTGGCGCCGGTGTACAGCTGACGCGGGCGGCCGATCTTCTGCGAGGTGTCGGCGATCATTTCCTGCCACTGGGCGATCCAGCCCACGGTGCGGGCCAGGGCGAACAGCACGGTGAACATGCTGGTCGGGAAGCCGATGGCCTTCAGGATGATGCCCGAGTAGAAGTCGACGTTCGGGTACAGCTTCTTCTCGACGAAGTACGGGTCTTCCAGCGCGATGCGCTCCAGCTCCACCGCGATGTCCAGCAGCGGGTCGTCCTTGATGCCCAGTTCGGACAGGACTTCCTTGCAGGTCTGCTGCATGACCTTGGCGCGCGGGTCGTAGTTCTTGTAGACCCGGTGGCCGAAGCCCATGAGGCGGAAGCTGTCGTTCTTGTCCTTGGCGCGGGCGATGAACTCGGGGATCCGGTCCTTGTGGCCGATTTCCGCCAGCATCTTCAGCACGGCCTCATTGGCGCCGCCATGGGCGGGGCCCCACAGGCAGGCGATGCCGGCGGCGATACAGGCGAACGGGTTGGCGCCGGAGGAGCCCGCCAGACGCACCGTGGAGGTGGAGGCGTTCTGCTCGTGATCGGCGTGCAGGATGAAGATCTTGTCCATCGCCTTGGCGATGACCGGGTTGATCTTGTACGGCTCGCAGGGGACGCCGAAGGTCATGTTGAGGAAGTTCTCAGCATAACCCAGGTCGTTGCGCGGGTACACGAAGGGCTGGCCGATCGAGTACTTGTAGGCCATGGCGGCCAGGGTCGGCATCTTCGCGATCAGGCGGTGCGACGCCACCATGCGCTGGCGCGGATCCTCGATGTCGGTGCTGTCGTGGTAGAAGGCGGACAGGGCGCCGACCACGCCGCACATGACGGCCATCGGGTGCGCGTCGCGACGGAAGCCGCGGAAGAACTGCGACAGCTGCTCATGCACCATGGTGTGGTAGGTGATGGAGCGTTCGAACTCGACCTTCGCCTTGGCGTTCGGCAGTTCGCCGTGCAGCATCAGGTAGCAGACTTCCATGAAGTCGCTCTTGTCGGCCAGCTGCTCAATCGGGTAGCCGCGGTGCAGCAAAATACCCTTGTCGCCGTCGATGAAAGTGATCTTGGACTCGCAGCTACCCGTGGAGGTGAAGCCGGGGTCGTAGGTGAAGTACCCCGTCTCGGCGTAGAGCTTGCGGATGTCGACCACGTCGGGACCGGTCGTGCCGTGCATGACCGGGAAATCAAAAGACTTACCGGTTTGGTTGTCGGTGAGGGTGACCGTTTTCTTTTCGGCCGCCGGTGTCGTCGTATCGCTCATTTCGGCACGTCCTTGTTCTTACGGAGCGGGGCCCTCTGCCCCTTATTGATCCTTATGACGCGGTGCGGAGTGTAGTGTCCCGCACCGCCGAAGGCAATGATGGCCGGGGGCCTTAAACACCCCCTGCGACATCGCCGATACGGGCCAGGGTCTCATCCCGGCCCAGCACTTCCGCCACCTCGAAAATCGGCGGCGAGACGGTGGATCCCGAGAGGGCGGCGCGCAGCGGCTGGGCGACTTTGCCCAGCTTCAGGCCCGTCTCCTCGGCGAAGGCGCGCACGATCCCTTCCAGGGTCGGCGCGGTCCAGTCGGACGCGTCGGCAAACCGGCTGGCGATCACCGCCAGCTGGGCCCGGGCCTCGCCGGACAAAAGCTGGGCGGCCTTCTCATCCAGCGGAAGGGGATGGGCGGTGATATAAAACTGTGCGCCCGCGCCGAGTTCCACCAGGGTCTTGGCCCGCGCCTTCAGGCCCGGCATGGCGCGGCGCAGCAGGTCGCGATCGGCGTCGTTTAACGCACGCCCCAGCGCCGTGACCAATCGGGGGCCGATCAGGTCCACCAGGCGGTTGTCGTCGGCCAGGCGGATGTAGTGGCCGTTCAGGTTGTCCAGCTTGGCGTAGTCCATGCGCGAGGGCGACCGGCCGATGCCCTCCAGGTTGAACCAGGCCAGCGCGTCCTCGGTGCTGATGATCTCGTCATCGCCGTGGCTCCAGCCCAGGCGCAGCAGGTAGTTGCGCAGCGCCTCGGGCAGATAGCCCAGGTCGCGGTAGGCCTCGGCCCCCAAGGCGCCGTGGCGCTTGCTGAGCTTGGCGCCATCGGGGCCGTGGATCAGCGGGATATGGGCGAAGTCCGGCGGCGTCCAGCCCATGGCGTGATAGATCTGAAGCTGGCGGAAGGTGTTGGTCAGGTGGTCGTCGCCGCGGATCACCTGGGTCACGCCCATGTCCTGGTCGTCCACCACCACCGACAGCATGTACGTGGGCGTACCGTCGGCGCGCAGCAGCACCATGTCGTCCAACTGGCTGTTCTGCACCCGCACCTCGCCCTGCACCTTGTCCTGCAGCACGGTCTCGCCCTCACGCGGGGCCTTCAGGCGGATGACGGGGGCGACACCGGCCGGCGCCTCCGACGCGTCGCGGTCGCGCCAGCGGCCGTCGTAGCGCAGGGGCAGGCCGGCGGCCTTCTGCTGCTCCCGCATCGTCTCCAGCTCTTCCGGCGAGCAATAGCAATGATAGGCGTGGCCCTGGGCCAGCATGGTCCGCGCCACTTCGGCATGGCGCTCGCGCCGCTCGAACTGGCTGACGGCGTCGCCGTCCCAGGTCAGGCCCAGCCAGGACAGGCCGTCGATGATGGCGTCCACCGCCGCCTGGGTGGAACGCGCCCGGTCGGTATCCTCGATGCGCAGCAGGAAGGTGCCGCCGTGGTGGCGGGCGTACAGCCAGTTGAACAGGGCGGTACGGGCGCCGCCGATGTGCAGGAAGCCGGTGGGGGACGGGGCGAAACGGGTGACGACACTCATGACAGACGCACTCTCCGGCGGGCGGCAGGCGCCGCTTCGTCACCCTGCCTTGGGACGTCGCCGGGGAATTTCCCGGGCGGCTGTCATCCAAAGGTTGACGACACGGCGCGAATATCGAGATAGCTGGTGATTGGGGCCGGCGGTTCGGAAGAGCCGCCAAGGGCGCATCACCAGGATGCGAAGCCGCTGAGATAGCACACCCGGAACCAAGATGCACCCTGAGGCGGACCCCGCGAACAGAACTGGCAGGGCCCCGGATCCAACGCCGGGAAGCTACCAGGGAGAGGGCTGGGACGCTGAGGGCCTGCCGTATTTGGCTACTGGGCGGAGCGAAACCTGCGCCGGCTTACCGCCTTCAGATGTGATGAGCGTCACACATCGTGTGCTCGCCGCGTTGTTCAGCATTGTGACATCAGCGTATGTCATTTTGGTGGATGAGCAGGAACGTTGGGCCCTTTGGGTGCCCGTCTTCATTGGCGCCGGCATCGCCCTGTACTTCGGCCTGCCGCTGGAACCGCCGCCCTGGGCCGGGCTGCTCTTCACCCTGGGGGTTTTCGGGCTCTGGCGACTGGCGGGCGAACGCCTGCCCCTGCGGCTGTTCCTGGCCTGCCTGCTGGCTTTGGGCACGGGCTTCACGGTCGTGCAGGCCCGCACCACCTGGCTGTCCACCCCCATCCTGCAACGCCCGCTCGGCCCCGTGCCGGTGGAGGGGCGGGTGGCCAATATCGAGCGGCTGGACCGGGGTGTACGCGTCACCCTGGCCGATCCCCACATTCCCCGCCTGGCCGTGATGGAGACGCCGCCGGCCGTACGCATCCGCCTGCGGCCCAGCGACGCGGCCCCGGCGGCGGGCGCGCGGGTGCGCATCCTGGCGGCCCTGCGCCCGCCGCCCGACAGCCCGGAACCGGGCGCCTATGATTTCCGCCGTTCCGCCTTCTACCAGGGCATCGGCGCCGTCGGGTTTGCGTTCAAGACACCGGAATTGGTCAGTGCCGCACCGGTCGGCCCCCTGGGCTGGATCAACGACCGGGTGGTGGCGGTGCGTGAGCTGATCGCCGAACGCGTGGCCGCGCGCCTGTCCGGCGCGCCGGCCATGATCGCCATCGCCCTGCTGAACGGGGAGCAGACCGGCATTCCACCCGATGATCTTCAGGCCATGCGGGTCTCGGGCCTGCAGCACATCCTGTCGATCTCCGGCCTGCACATCAGCCTGGTGGCGGCGCTGTTCTATTTCCTGGCGCGGGCGGCCATGGCGCTGTGGGAAGGCCTGGCGCTGCGCCATCCCATCAAGAAGTACGCCGCCGCCTTCGCCATCCTGGCCACCCTGGGCTACATGATGCTGGTGGGCGCGCAGGTGCCCACCCTGCGCTCCGTCCTCATGACGGCGCTGGCCATGGCGGCCATCCTGGCGGAGCGGTCGGTCCTCAGCCCCCGCGCCATCGCCGTGGCCGGGGTCCTGTGCCTGCTGTACCAGCCGGAGCAGTTGCCGGGCCCCAGTTTCCAGATGAGTTTCGGCGCCGTGCTCGCCCTCATCAGCACGTACGAGGTGCTGCGCGGCCCCATGGCCCGGTGGCGCAAGGACGGTGGCTGGGTCCGGCGCGCCGTGATGTTCGTGGGCGGGCTGTGCCTGACCTCGGTGGTGGCCACCGTCGCCACCATGCCGTTCTGCCTCTACCACTTCCAGCAGGTGGCCAATTACGGCGTGCTGGCCAACCTGATCGGCATTCCCATCACCGAACTGTGGATCATGCCGCTGTGCCTGGTCGCCTATGTCGCTATGCCCTTCCACCTGGAGGGCTGGATCATCGACATGATCGGCTGGGGCTGCCAGGGCATCCTGTGGACGGCGCGGATCACGGCGGCGCTGCCCGGCGCCAGCCTGCACAGCGCCGCCCTGTCCGGTGGCGCCTTCGGCCTGATGGTGGCGGGCGGCCTGTGGCTGATGCTATGGCGCCGCCGCTGGCGCCTGTGGGGGCTGGTTCCCATCGCCCTGGGCTGCCTGCTGGTGCCGTTCACCCCCCGGCCGGACATGGTGGTGTCAGGCGGCGGCACCATGGTGGCGGTGCGCGATGGCGGCGGCAAGCTGTGGCTGTCGTCGGACCGGGGCGGCGGCTTCGGCGTGGAAACCTGGGGCAAGCGCGATGGGGGCGAGGGCCGCCCACCCACCTGGCCCACCGTGGGCACGGACGACGGCAGCCTGCGTTGCGACAGCCTGGGATGCCTCTATCATCCCGACCTCTACCATGACGACCGTCGCGACCTTGCCCGGCCGGACGGGCGGCTGGTCGCCATCGCCTGGACCCGCGACGCCCTGGCGGAGGACTGCGACAACGCCGACCTGGTGATCTCCCGCGTGCCGGCGTCCGGCTGTGACGCCCCGCGCGTCATCGGGCCGGATGTGCTGGCGGCCAAGGGTGCGCACGCCCTGTATTTCGGTCGGGGCACCATCCGCGTGGAAACCGTGCATGATCCGGAAAGCAAACGGCCCTGGGACTGATCCCAGAGCCGCTGATTCTGAAGAGAACAAGAGAGGGCTCAGTACCGGCGGAACAACGCCCACCAACCGGCCCTGCACCCGCACCCGGTCGGCGCCGAACACCCGCGTTTCATAGGCGGGGTTGGCCGGCTCCAGGGCGATGGAGTTGTTCTTGCGACGCAGGCGCTTCAGCGTCACCTCAGCGGCATCCACCAGGGCCACGACGATGGCGCCGTTCTCCGCCGTCTCGCAGCGCTGGATGATGACGGTGTCGCCGTCGTGGATGCCGGCCTCCACCATACTGTCGCCGGCGACCTCGAGCGCGTAATGCTCCCCGATGCCCAGCATGGAAACCGGGATGTCGATGCTGTTGCCGCTGTCGCGCATGGCCTCGATGGGCAGGCCGGCGGCGATGCGGCCGTACAGCGGCAGGCTGACGGAGCCCACGGCGTCGCCGGGATCGCGCCCGGTCAGGCCGAACTCGCCCTTGATGACGTTGCTGGGCTTGAAGCGGGGCTCCACCTCCGCCGCGACCGCCGGAGCGGCGACCCTCTTGGGCGCCGGCGCCGTCACCTGGTCGGGCAGGCGCAGCACCTCCAGCGCGCGGGCGCGGTGGGGCAGGCGGCGGATGAAGCCGCGCTCCTCCAGACCGGTGATCAGGCGGTGGATGCCCGACTTGGATTTCAGGCCCAAGGCATCCTTCATCTCATCGAATGAAGGGGAGACGCCGCCATCACCCAGATGCTGGTGGATGTACAGCAAAAGCTCCTGTTGCTTGCGCGTCAGCATATCGCCCCCTTCGGCGTGTCGAGCCGCTATATATGGAACAAACCCGAAACGTACTTGCCATGTTCTATTTTGGTTCACGGCCGGCGTCAAGGACCTGCGATGAAAAACCACCAGACCATGACGCTTTTTTGGCGTTCGCGGTGTTCCTCGGGGGATGCGGGGCTAAATATCGTCCAGCGGCAGGATGTCCACCCCATCGCCCGCCACCGCGGCCGGGGCGTGGGGCGCGCGGATGATCAGGCAATCCGCCGCCGCCAGGCGACTCAGCATGGAACTGTCCTGCTGCCGGAACGGGGCCGCCAGGGGCGGGCCGCCGCCTTCGCCGGGGGCCAGGGTGGCGCGCAGGTAGTCCTGCCGCCGATCATTGGCCGGCAGGGGGGCTGCCAGCACGGCGCGGGCCGTGGGCCTCACCGCCGGCTCCAGCCCTTGCAGGCGGCGCAGCACCGGCACCAGGAACAAGGTGGCGCACACCAGGCTGGAGACAGGATTGCCTGGCAGGCCCAGCACCGGCGTGGCGCCCATGCGACCGAACATCAGCGGCTTGCCCGGCCGCATGGCGATCTTCCAGAAATCGAGAACCAGGCCCTGGGCATCCAGTACCTTGCGCACCAGGTCGTATTCCCCCACGGAGGCGCCGCCGGTGGTGACCAGCAGGTCGGTGCCGGCGGCACCTTGGCTCAGCGTGGCCAGGGCGTCGGCATTGTCGGGGGCGATGCCCAGGTTGACCGGGATGCCGCCGTGCCGGCGCACCAGGGCCGCCAGCGCCAGGCCGTTGCTGCTGACGATCTGGCCGGGGCCCAGCGGTTCCCCCGGCATCACCACCTCATCGCCCGTGGCCAGGATGGCGATGCGCGGCTGCCGTCGCACCGTCAGGAAGGGGTGGTTCATGGCGGCGGCCAGGGCCACGTCGCGCACGGTCAGACGGCGGCCGGCGCGCAGGCCGACGGATCCGGCGGTGAAGTCCAGGCCGGCGGCCCGCACCCAACGGCCGGGCGTGCCCTCGCGCACGCGGACCTCGCCGCCCAGATCGTCGCAATCCTCCTGCAGCACCACGGTGTCGGCGCCCGCGGGCATGACGCTGCCGGTGAACAGGCGCACCGCCTGGCCGGGCCCGACCGTGCCGGCGTAGGGCCGGCCGGCCGGCGCCTCACCGATGCGGGTCAGCGTGGCGGGCAGGGCGGCGATATCGGCGCCGCGCACCGCCCAGCCGTCCATGGCCGACACGGCCGCCGGCGGCTGGGTCACCCGCGCCACCACGTCGGTCGCCAGCACGCGGCCCAAGGCCTCCCCCACGCCCACCATCTCGCCGCCCAGGGGCTGGAAGTGGGACAGGATGCGCTCCAGGGCCTCGCTGACGGGAATCATGGATAGGTTGGCCTCACGTGGTTTCGGCGCGGTAGGGGCCGCTTTTGCCCCCATCCTTGGCGATCAGGCGGATGTCACCGATGACCATGCCCTTGTCCACGGCCTTGCACATGTCATAGAGGGTCAGGGCCGCCACGCTGACGGCGGTCAGCGCCTCCATCTCCACGCCGGTGCGGCCCTTCAGCTTGGCCGTGGCCTCGATCTCCACCGCGTCGCGGTCGGGCAGGCAGATCAGGTCCACCGTCACCTTGGTCAGCGCCAGGGGGTGGCACAGCGGGATCAGGTCGGGCGTGCGCTTGGCCGCCATGATGCCGGCCAGGCGGGCGACCCCCAGGACATCGCCCTTGCCCATCTGCCCGGCCTGGATCAGGGCCAGGGTTTCCGGCTTCATGGTCACCAGGCCGCGCGCCGTGGCCACCCGTTCCGTCTCCGCCTTGTCGGAGACATCGACCATCACCGCCCGGCCGGCGGCGTCGAAATGGGTGAAGCCCGCCTTGTCCGACATGGCGTTCACGCCACCTGCGCCGTGTCCAGGCCCAACAGGGCGCGGGTGGCGGCGGCAACGTCCTGCTGGCGCATCAGGGATTCGCCCACCAGGAAACGGCGGGCGCCCACGATCTCCATGCGCAGCAGATCCTGCGGATGGTACAGGCCGCTTTCCGCCACCAGGTGGCGGCCCGGCGGCACCATGCCGGCCAGCAACTCGGTGGTGGCCAGGTCGATGGTCAGGGTCTTCAGGTTGCGGTTGTTGATGCCCAGCAGCCCCCCCGGCAGGTCCAGGGCGCGCGCCATCTCCGCCCTGTCGTGCACCTCGATCAGCACATCCATGCCCCAGTGGGTCGCGGCATCGTACAGTTCCAGCGCCTGGGCGTCGTCCAGTGCCGCCATGATCAGCAGGATGCAGTCCGCACCCAGGGCGCGGGCCTCGGCCACCTGATAGGTGTCCAGCATGAAGTCCTTGCGCAGCACCGGCAGGTCGCAGGCAGCACGCGCCGCCACCAGGAATTCATCCGCCCCCTGGAAATAGGGCACGTCGGTCAGCACCGACAGGCAGGCGGCACCACCGGCCTGATAGGCCCGGGCCAGGGCCGGCGGATCGAAATCCGCCCGGATCAGGCCCTTGCTGGGGCTGGCCTTCTTGATCTCCGCGATCAGGGCATAGAGGCCGGCATCCACCTTGGCCGCCAGCGCGCGGGCGAAACCCCGCGTCGGGCTGGCGTCACGGGCGGCATTTTCCACCTCGGCCAGGGAACGGGCGGCCTTGGCCGCCGCGATATGCTCGCGCTTGTCGGCGCAGATGCGGGCCAGGACGTCTTCATATGCGCCCGTCATGGGTGCGCTCCTTCGCTAACATCCGCCGCCGGGGGCAGCGGGCAGTGGCTGACCAGGGCCGCCAGCTTGGCGGCGGCCCGGCCATCATCCAGGGCGTGGGCCGCCTGGGCGACGCCGTCAGGCAGGGTGGCGACCTTGTCGGCCACGATCAAGGCGGCGGCGGCATTGATCAGAACAATGTCACGGTAGGCGCCGCGTTCCCCCGCCAGCACGGCGCGCAGTGCACGCGCGTTCTCCACCGCGTCGCCGCCCTTCAAGGCGGCGGCATCGGCGCGGGGCAGGCCGGCATCCTCCGGCGTCACCGTGAAACGACGGATGGTCCCGTGCCGCAGTTCGGCGACGGCGGTGGCACCGGTGGTGGTGATTTCATCCAGCCCATCCTCGCCGTTCACCACCCAGGCGACGTCCGTGCCCAGGCGGTTCAGTACCTGGGCCAGCGGTTCCACCCAGCGCTCGGCGAACACGCCCATCAGCTGGCGCTTGGCGTCGGCCGGATTGGACAGGGGGCCGGTCAGGTTGAAGATGGTGCGGGTGCCCAGTTCCACGCGCGTCGGGCCGACGTTGCGCATGGCGCCGTGGTGGCGCGTGGCCATCAGGAAGGTGATCCCCTCCTGCCACAGGGCGTTGCGCACGGCCTCAAGCTCCGCCTCCACATTCACGCCCAACTGGCCCAGCACGTCGGCCGCGCCTGACTTGGACGACAGCGCGCGGTTGCCGTGCTTGGCCACCGGCACGCCGCAGGCGGCCAGCACGAAGGCCACGGCGGTGGAGATGTTGTAGGTGCCGCTGGCGTCGCCGCCGGTGCCGCAGGTGTCGATGGTGCCGGGGGGGCAGTCGATGCGCGCCGCGCGCCCGCGCAGGGCACGCACGGCACCCGCGATCTCATCCACCGTTTCGCCGCGCACGCGCAGCGCCATCAGGAAGCCCCCCATCTGCGACGGGGTGGCATTGCCGGACATGATGATGTCGAAGGCGGCCAGGGCCTGGTCTTCGGACAGGGACTTGCCCTCGGCCACCCGGCCGAGCAGCGCCTTCATGTCGCCGATGTCGCCGGTCATGCGGCGGCGCCGGTCACGCGGGGGCTGCGCGACACGCCGGCCAGATCCAGGAAGGTCGCCAGGATCGTGTGGCCATGGTCGGACGCGATGCTCTCGGGATGGAACTGGACGCCGTGGATGGGCAGGGTGCGGTGGCGCAGCGCCATGATCATGCCGTCGTCGCGGCCGTCCTGGATCCACGCCACGGATTCCAGCTCCGCCGGCAGCGTCTCACGCTCCACGATCAGGGAATGATAGCGGGTGGCGTTGAACGGCGTGGGCAGGCCGGCCATGACGCCCCGGCCCTCATGGTACACTTGGCTGACCTTGCCGTGCATGGGCACGGGCGCCCGCACGACGCGGCCGCCGAAGGCCTGGCCGATGGCCTGGTGGCCCAGGCAGACGCCGAACAGGGGGATGCGCTGCTCGGCGGCGGCGGCGATCAGGGGCAGGCAGATGCCGGCCTTGTCGGGATCGCAGGGGCCGGGCGACAGCACGATGGCCTCGGGCTTCATCGCCAGGGCGTCGGCCACGGTGAGGGTGTTGTTACGCCAGACCGCGACATCGGCGCCCAGTTCGCCGATGTAATGGACGAGATTGTACGTGAAGCTATCGTAATTATCGATGAGCAGCAGCATGATCTGGGACCCGGTCAAGGCGTTAATTGGACAACAAACGGTGGCTTACAGTAGTCCGCGCCGCGCGGGCAGGGCAACCGTAATGGGGGTGGCCGCCCCGTGCGGTTGGCGCATAGGGGCACAAGCGTGGGCATATATCCCCTAGCCGGTTGTCAGGCGGCCGCCCGCTGTAGCAGTACTGGTTCTCAGCTGATTCTAAGGAAGATCGGGGTATGGGCCTTTCCGTTTTCGCGTCCGGCAGCATTCCAGGTCCCCGCTGATGGCCGGCCGTGTCACGCCGCCGCCGCCGCAAGGCCGGCCCAAGCCGCGCCCGGCCAAGCGCCGGCCGGCGGCGCGCAAGCGCAAGGCCGCCAAGGTCACGCTCAGCCGCGGCCAACTGGCCGGCATCGTTGGCCTGACTGCCATCGTGGTGCTGGCCGGCGCCTATTTCGCCGGCAAGGACCATCGCCATCCCGCCGTCGCCGTGGCGCCGGAGGCCAAGCCCGGCACCGGCCCGCGCCCGCCGGGTGCGGCCCCGCATCCGCCGGCGCATGCCGCCGCCAGCCCCCAGGTGGCGGAGGCGCCCGCCGTGCCGGTTCTGCCGCCAGCGCAGGTGGAACCCAAGCCCGAGCCGCCGGTTACGGCGGAACCGCACAAGGCCGGCCCCGCCGCCTGGCGGCGCAACGCCCTGCCGGCGCCCATCACCGGGCCGCACCCGCGCATCGTGCTGGTGATCGACGATCTGGGCCTGGACAGGCCGCGCAGCGCCCGCGCCGTGCGCCTGCCGGGGCCGGTCACCACCGCCTGGCTGCCCTATGCCCATGACCTGGCGGAACAGACGCATGCCGCGAAGGCGGCGGGTCATGAGCTGATCGTGCACGTGCCGATGGAACCCATGGGCAACGCGGATCCCGGCCCCGGCGCCCTGACCACGAAGCTCAGCGATGAGGAGATACAGCGGCGGCTGACGGCCGACCTGGCCGCCTTCGACGGTTATGTCGGCATCAACAACCACATGGGCAGCCGCTTCACCTCGGACGAGGGCAAGCTGGCCATCGTGCTGGAGGAACTGCAGCGTCGCGGCCTGATGTTCCTGGACAGCCGCACGGCCCCGACCACCAAGGGGCCGGAGATCGCCGCCCGCCTGCACCTGCCCATCGTCAGCCGCGACGTTTTCCTGGACGACGACCAGTCGCCCAAGGCGGTGCAGGCCATGCTGGAAAGGACGGAGGAGGTGGCCCGCCGCCACGGCACGGCCATCGCCATCGGCCACCCGCACGACGTGACCCTGACGGCGCTGGAACACTGGCTGCCGACCTTGCAGGCCAAGGGCTTCACCCTGGTGCCGCTGACGGCTGTGGTGCCTCCGGCGCCGGGCGGGACATGACACCAGGATTTATGGCCGCATGTGACCTGGCGCATGGCGGCGGCCCGCCAAGAGTCCGAATCTTAAAACCTGTTCATTAACCACAGATAAACCGACTGTTTTGCCAATAATGGAGCGTACCATGGGCAACGCGTATCGAGTCGACGGCATGACCTGCCAGGGCTGCGCCCGGTCGGTGACCAAGGCCATCCAGGCCAACAGTCCCGGTGCCGAGGTGGCGGTGGACCTGGGTGCCGGCGTGGTCACGGTGACGGGCCCCGCCGGTGCGGAGCAGGTCCGGACCGCCGTCGAGGACGCGGGTTTCGATTTCGTCGGTCCGGCCTGAGTCGGGGGGAAGGCAGCCTCCCGTCCGGGCGTCATCGGACCGGGTGACCTGTTTCGCCCTGCCCTGGTGTGAATTCCATGCGTATCCTGGCCATATCCGGCAGCCTGCGGGCCGGCTCCACCAACACCGCCGCCCTGCGCGCCGTGAAGCTGCTGGCGCCTGAGGGGGTGGAGGTCCGCCTCTACGACGGCCTGGGCAACCTGCCGCACTATAACCCCGACCTGGACGACACCGGCCAGGAAGGCAGTCCGGTGCCGCCCATCGCCCAGGACCTGCGCACGGCGGTGGAGGAGGCGGACGCCCTGCTGATCGCCTGCCCGGAATACGCCCACGGCGTGCCCGGCGTGATGAAGAACGCGCTGGACTGGCTGGTCAGCGGGGTGGAGTTCCCCGGCAAGCGCGTCGCCCTGATCAACGCCAGTCCCCGCGCGGCCCATGCCCAGGCGGCCCTGCGCGAAATCCTGACCACCATGTCCGCCGTGCTAGTGGAGGACGCTTGCGTCGACGTGCCCCTGCTGGGCAGCACGGCGGACGCCGCAGGCATTGCGGCTGATGCAGTGTTCGCGGAACCGCTGCGGGGCGCGTTGGCGGCGTTGGCGCAGGGGCAAGCGGCTTGATGCCCTGACCCGTGAAGCCGGATCATGCCGCCTTGACGCCACTGTTGCCAAAATGGCAACTTGGCGACGAAGCAGGGAGGAGGGGGCTATGTCTGAGTTGAGCAAGGCACGCGCCATATGGTTCCGCGCCGCCGAAAGTGAATTGGCTTCTTTCAAGCCGGGGGACTGGGCACTGGACCTCATGATGGAATTCCACGGCCTGATCATGAACGGCGGCGTCTTCCACGCCATTGAGCACTATGAGCCTGATGAGGTGGAGGATGCCTTGGCCGCCTATCAATATTTTGGTCTCGGTGATGCCGTTGACCTCTTCAATGAAGCGAAGGCCGCCCTGGATTCCGGGGAGGACCTGGGGCCATGGGAAGAGAAGCTGGACGGGCGTTATTACGCCACCTTCACGGATGAACTGTTGTTTGAGCGTTTCGAGGCGATGCTCCAGCGCAATCCATCGGAGTTCACGCCGACCTGAACGCCGGCGGGCTATGATTTCTCCCTGTCGCTTTTTTTGCCGCAACGATAAGTAATTGCCGGCGTTTGAAGATTATTGGGCTGTTGCGCAACCGTCCATTTCAAGTGTCCACCTGGCCTTGTCCAATGTTCACCTGTTCGGCCCAAAAAGTCCAGGAAGGCCCGAACACGCAGCGGCAAGTAGCCACCTTGACCGACATAGACAGCGTGGACTTCCTCAGCATCGCCCGGATTGCAGTCTTCAAGCACAGGCAGCAGGCGGCCCGCGGCAATGTCGTCACGCACCTGGAAAGCCGCCAGACGTACCAGCCCAAGTCCTGCCAGGGCCAGCCGGTGCACTGCCTCGCCGTCACTGGCTTGGGCGTTGCCGGTCACTGGCAGCACGACATCGTCGCCCGCATGACGCAGCGGCCAGCCGGGTTGCGCCCGCACATAGTTCGCACCCAAGCGGTTGTGTGCCAGCAATTCCTCCGGCGTGGCGGGCGTGCCATGACGTGCCAGGTAGCTTGGCGCCCCAACGATCACCATGCGCGTGGCCCCCAGCTTGCGTGCCACCAGGGTCGAGCTTTTCAGAGGGCCGGCACGCACGGCCACGTCGGCGCGCTGCTCCAGGATGTCGACGACTTCGTCGGTCAGCACGATATCCAGGGTCACATCGGGATGGCGCTCCAGAAATTCGGGCACCAGAGGTAACAGGAAGTGATGACCGAACGGCACGTTGGCGTTCACGCGCAAGCGGCCACGCGGCGCCGTGTGTTCGCTGGCGCGACGTTCAGCTTCGGCCAGGTCGGCCAAGATGCGCACGCCACGCTCGTAGAACGCACAGCCTTCGGCTGTGAGTTGGAACTGGCGGGTGGAGCGATTTACCAGCCGCGCACCCAGGCGCTGTTCCAGCCGTGCGACCAGCTTGCTGACGGCCGACGGCGTCATGCCGCAAACGCGGGCGGCGGCGGAGAACCCCCCCAGTTCGATGACCCGCACGAACACTTCCAGTTCGCCGGATCGGTTCACTTCCAGGCGGGCCATGACCATTCCCTTGATGAGATGAACTCACAAATGATGTTCCGCCGGCCAGTCTACACCAACACAATCCTCCAATTCATAATTCCCCAACAAACAGTTCTTCAATTCACTAAAGGGGAAACCCATGAAGTCCCTTTCCAGGGCTTCCGCTTCAGCCATGCTGACCTTGGCGGTTACGGCAAGCGCAGCCTTGCCCGCCGTACCTGCGATGGCGGCCACGTCCGCTTGGGCGGCAACTTGGCAGGCCAGCCCGCAACCGACCTGGGGATCGGATTTTCTGTTTCCCACCAACCTCCCGCCGGTACTGCATGACCAGACTGTGCGCCAGGTGGCGCGCATCAGCCTGGGCGGGCAACGCCTGCGCATCGTATTGTCCAACACCTACGGTCGCGAGCCCATCGTTGTGGGCAAGGCCACCCTCGCACGGCCGGCCGCAAACGGTGCGATCGCCACTGACAGCCTGCGGCCGGTGACCTTCGGCGGGCGGGAACTGGCAACGATTCTTCCTGGTGCGTCGCTGGTCAGCGATCCCGTGGCCTTGCCGGTGCCGGCGCTTGCACAGGTCACGATCAGCATCCATCTGCCGAATGCGACACCCGTGCGCACCTTCCATTGGGACGGCCGCCAGACGGGCTGGATCGCGCCCGGCGACCAAACGTCGAGCGTGGCATGGGCGAAAGCCGATGATGCGATACAGAGCACCACGGCCCGTCCGCTGCTGACGGGAATCCAGGTCGAAACCGAACAGGCCGCGCGGGCAGTCGTGGTGCTGGGCGATTCCATCACCGATGGCGCGACCGCCAGCCTCGACCAGGACAGCCGCTGGCCGGACTTCCTGGCTGCCCGGCTGGCCCCGCACGGCGTGGCTGTCGTCAATGCGGGCATCTCCGGCGCGCGCTTGCTGTCCGACGGCATGGGTGTCAACGCGATGGCGCGACTGGAGCGCGACGTGCTGACCCAGCCTGGCGTGCAAAGCGTCATCGTGATGCTGGGCATCAACGACATTTCCTGGCCGGGCACTGCATTCGCGCCGAATGCCTCACGCCCCACGCTGGATGCGCTGACGGCAGGCTACCGGCAACTGGTGGAACAGGCTCATGCGCGAGGCGTGCGCGTGATCGGCACCACGCTGACGCCCTTCAAGGGCGCATTGCCCGGAACGCCGCTGGACAACTACTACCACCCCGACAAGGATGCCCTGCGCCAGCGGGTGAACGATTGGATTCGCCGGAGCGGCATATTCGACGCTGTGATCGATTTCGACGCGGCCTTGCGCGATTCCGCCCATCCGATCCAGATTGCCGCGCGCTTTGATTCCGGCGACCATCTGCACCCTGGCGATGAGGGTAACCGAGCGATGGCGGATGCCGTCGATCTCGAAGCGCTGCTGCCAGGAGTCGAAGCCATGTCCAGCGGTGACGGCGACACCTCAAAGTAGTCCAGCGCAACGCCGGGCTGGAGGCATCGTGAAATGAAAAAGGGCGGCCCCAGCGGACCGCCCTTTTTTATCGATTGCAAACCGACTTCAGATATTCCGCGTCGAGCGCTTTTCCTGGGCGTAGCGCACGGCCTCCTCGGCGGCCTTGAACAGGGCCTTGGCCTTGTTCACCGTCTCCTGGTACTCGGCTTCCGGATCGCTGTCGGCGACCACGCCGCCGCCGGCCTGGACGTGCATGACGCCGTCCTTGATGACGGCGGTGCGTAGCGCGATGCAGGTGTCCATGGTGCCGTTGGCGGCGAAATAGCCGATGCAGCCGCCGTAGATGCCGCGGCGCACACTCTCCAGTTCCTCGATGATCTCCATCGCCCGCACCTTGGGCGCGCCCGAGACGGTGCCGGCGGGGAAGCCGCCCACCAGGGCGTCGATGGCGTCGAAGCGGGACTTGTCCAGCTTGCCCTCGACGTTGGAGACGATGTGCATCACGTGGGAGTAATGCTCGATGGTATAGCGCTCGGTCACCGTGACGGTGCCGACCTCGGCCACCCGGCCCACGTCGTTGCGGCCCAGGTCCAGCAGCATCAGATGCTCGGACAGTTCCTTGGGGTCGGCCAGCAGGTCGGCCTCAAGCTCCTTGTCCTCCGCCGGGGTCTTGCCGCGGCGGCGGGTGCCGGCGATGGGGCGGATGGTGACGGTGTCGTCGCGCAGCCGCACCAGGATCTCGGGGCTGGAGCCCACGACGCTGATGTCGCCGAAATCCAGGAAGAACAGGAAGGGCGAGGGGTTGATGCGGCGCAGCGCCCGATACAGGGCGAAGGGCGGCAGCGCGAAGGGGACGGAGAAGCGCTGGCTGGGCACCACCTGGAAGATGTCGCCGGCGCGGATGTACTCCTTCGCCTTCTCCACCATGGCGTGATAGTCGGCGCGGCTGATGTTGGACGACGGATCGGGCAGGGCCGTCACGTCCGCCTGGGCGTCATGGCTGACGGCCAGCGGCCGGTCCAGGTCGGCCACGGCCTCGGCCAGGCGCTCCCGGGCGGCCAGGTAGGCATCGTCCGCCGACACGCCGGCCTGGGGCCGCACCGGCGTCACCAGGGTGACCACGTTCTCGATGCTGTCGAAGATGGCCATGAGGGTGGGGCGGATGAGGACGGCGTCCTCCACCCCCAGCGCGTCCTGGTTGCTTCTCCGGCAGCTTTTCCATCTGCCGGACCATGTCGTAACCCAGATAGCCGAACAGCCCGGCCGACATGGGCGGCAGGTCCGCCGGCAGGTCGATGCGGCTTTCTTCCAGCACCTCGGCCAGGGCCTTCAGCGGGGCGGATGCCACCGGTTCGAACGTCGCCGGATCGGCCGCGGCGTTGCGGTTGATCCAGGCGTGGGCGCCCTTGGTCTTCCAGATGAGGTCGGGCTTCAGGCCGATCAGGGAATAGCGGCCGCGCACGGACCCGCCGGTGACGGATTCCAGCAGGAAGGAATGGGGCCGTCCCTGCGCCAGCTTCAGCATGGCGGCGACGGGCGTTTCCAGATCGCTGACCAGCCGAGTCCAGACGACCTGTGCCTGGCCCGCGGCATACGCCGTGCCGAAGGCCGTCTCATCGGGGAAGGGGGTCACGGGGCGATAACTCCTGGGATGGTTCGTAAGGCGGATGAAGGCGGCCCCGTTGCCAGGGCCGCCTTCACGTGAGGGCTGTCGGGATCAGGGCTGGGTCTGTTCCAGCCGCTGGACCAGCGTCCGGTTCTCGGTGATGCGATAGCGCTGGCGCAGGGCATCCATGAACTGGAAGTAGAGATCGCCGGCGACACCATCGCGCAGCTGCTTCTGGGCGATGGTGGTCTGCTGGTTCATCAGCGGCTCGGGCATGGCCACCACGGCGGCCAGGCGCGCGACCATCTGGCCGTCGGTGGCGGCCGCACTGGTGACCTCACCCACCTTCAGGGTGAACAGGGTGTCGATCAGCTGGGCCGGCATGCCGACATCCTTGGGCGGGGTGCGGCCCACCGGCGGCTGGCGCGTGTAGACGGCGCCCATGTCCTTTGCCACCTGGTCGGCCGGGGTGCCGGCCTTCAGCTTCTCCACAATGGCCTTGGCCTTGGCCTGTGCGGCCTCGCTGCGCTTGGACGCCTTCCAGTCGGCGACCACCTGGTCCTTGATCTGGTCCAGCGGGCGCACGGCCGGGGCCTGGATGCTGTCGACGCGCACGGCGAAGTAGCTCTTGTTGCGCTCGCCCTCGATCATGTTGCTGTTCTCACCGGTGGCGACGGTGAAGGCGGTCTGCACCACCTTGGCCAGGGCCGGCACCGTGGTCACCGGCTTGCCGGCCGGGTCCTTGCCTTCCTTGTCCACCGCTGGGATCTTGACGATCGCCGCACCCGCCTTCTGGGCGGCCTCATCCAGCGAGGCGCCGCCCGACAGGGCGTCGTCCATCTTGTTGGACAGGTCGTACAGCTGGTCGGTGGCGCGCTCGGCCTTCACCTGTTCCACCAGCTTGGCCTTGACCTCATCCAGGGTCTGGGTGCTGCCGGGCACGATCTTGGTGATGGCGATGACGTGCCAGCCGAAGCCGCTGTGCACGGGGTCCGACACCTTGCCCTGCGGCAGGCTGAAGGCCACGTC
This sequence comes from Azospirillaceae bacterium, assembly GCA_028283825.1. Taxonomy (NCBI): domain Bacteria; kingdom Pseudomonadati; phylum Pseudomonadota; class Alphaproteobacteria; order Rhodospirillales; family Azospirillaceae; species Azospirillaceae bacterium. The sequence continues at coordinate 488,464 of JAPWJW010000003.1, forward strand.
CTGCAGTTCCGCCGGCAGTTCTGCCTTGGTCACGCCGGCCAGGGGCAGGGTGGTGGCGCCGGCTTCCTTGGCGGCGTCGGCCAGCGACTTGCCGGCCGCGGCGGCCTTGGCGATCTTCTGCGCCTGCTCCTGGCTGTCCACCAGCACCTGGTCCACGTCGCGGTGTTCGGGCTTCACGAACTCGGCCGTGCGGGCCTCGTACGCCTTCTTCAGATCGTCGTCGCTGACATCCTCGGCCTTGGCGATGGCGTCGGTGGACAGGGTGGCCACCGTCAGGGCGCGGTATTCCGGGGCGGTGTAGCGGACGGCCTGGGCCTTATGGAAATCCTCCAGCGCCTTCTGGTCCGGGGTGCCCGGGTCGGGCATGGACTTGTCGGCCACGAACAGGGTCTCGGCCCCCCGTTCCTCACCCCGGTAACGCACGATGTCGCGGGCCATCTGGGCCGGCACCTGCACGCCGGCGGCCAGGGCCTCCGTCACCTCGGTGCGGGCCATGTCCTCGCGCACCTCGGCGACGACCTGCTCTTCGGTCAGGTTGTTCTGGGCCAGCAGCATCCGCATCATCATGGGATCGAACTGCCCGGTCTTGCCCTTGAACACCGGCATGTCGGCGATCTTCTGGGCGGCGGCCTCTTCCGAGACGCGCAGGCCGAAGTCGTGCGTGGCCTCCTTGATCAGCGCGCGCTGGATCTCATCCTGCAGCGCGCTGCGCATCAGGCCCATCTGCTTGGCCTGGTCGTTGGTGAGGTCCGGCCCCATGGACTGGCGCAGGCGGCTGACCTGCTGCTTGAAGGCGCGGTCCACGTCCTCGGGCGAGATTTCGGTGCTGCCGACCCGTGCCACAGCTTGATCACTGACCGTGGTGCCGACCCGGCCGACGCCCCAAATCCCGAAACAGATGATCAGGACGACGAACAGGATCTTGGAAAACCACGAGCCCGAGAATTTGCGGATGAACTGAAGCATGTGCCTGCTGCGTCTTGCGAAATGGCCACTTTGGGCGGGGTTCGGGCACTTGGCGCCGCTCCCCACCCTCCCGTCAGGGCGCGGCATCATAGAAGGAGGCAGGGGGGGCGGCAATAGATGGTTCGCCCGCCGGCGCGCATGCGGTTCCGCCGGCCGTCTCCGCCCATTAGGGGGCTGGAATCATGGAAATGCCCTCTTTGTACTGTTACAGCATGACGACGGGGACGTGCGTGACAAGGCGGGCCGCCCAACCATAAAAGGCCCCCGCGCGGACGTTCCCTTTTTTGAGTGCGTTAAACTCGGGGAGAACAAACGAAATGCGCCGCAAATTCATTGTCGGTAATTGGAAGATGAACGGCCTGCGCCAGGACGGCATGGCGTTGGCCGCCGACCTGGCCGGCCGCATGCTGGGGGCGGGGGAGGTCCGCTTCGACATGCTGCTGTGTCCGCCGGCCACCCTGCTGCATACCGTGGCCCAGGCGGTCTCCGACGCGCCGGTGTCGGTGGGCGGCCAGGATTGCCACGGCAAGGCGTCGGGCCCCCACACCGGGGACATCGGCGCGCCCATGCTGGCCGATTTGGGCTGCACCCATGTCATCGTCGGCCATTCGGAACGCCGCCAGCAGCATGGTGAGTTGAGTGCCGAGGTGAAGGGCAAGGCCGCCGCCGCCCACCAGGCGGGGCTGGTCGCCATCGTCTGCGTCGGCGAGACGGAGGCGGAGCGCGACGCCGGCCGCGCCCTGGACGTCATCGCCCGCATGGTGGACGAGTCTGTGCCCACCGGGGCCACCGCGGCCAACACGGTGGTGGCGTATGAGCCCGTCTGGGCCATCGGCACGGGGCGCACACCCACGCCCCGCGACGTGGCAGCCATGCATTCCATGATCAGGCGTCGGCTGGCAACGCTGGTTGATCAACCGGACGCCGTGCGCATCTTATATGGCGGTTCCGTTAAGCCTGAGAACGCGGCCAGCCTGCTTCACATCGACGATGTGGACGGTGCCCTGGTGGGCGGGGCCAGTTTGAAGGCGGACGAATTCTGGGCCATCGCGGAAACTTGCCGCTAGCGCCCCGGGTTCGGACTAGGTAAAGAGATGCCCGTGACGGCCGGCCGCCTCCACCTTGGGGGGCGGCCGGTCATCTCGTGTTTTGCCATTGCCGCGTTTGGCTTGCTGGATAGGGTTGCTGCTTAGATGTCCACCGTCGTCCTGGTTTTGCACATTCTGATCGGCATCGCGCTGGTCGGTGTCGTCCTGGTCCAGCGCTCCGAAGGCGGTGGCCTGGGCATGGGCGGCGGCACCATGGGCGGCTTCATGACAGCCCGGGGCAGCGCCAACCTGCTGACCCGCACCACCTCCATCCTGTTCGGCGCCTTCCTGGTGACCAGCCTGGTGCTGGCCCTGCTGAACCGCGCCCAGACCCGTCACGATTCGGTGTTCGACAAGCTGCCGGCCGCCCCGGTCTCCGCCCCCGCCACGCCCGCACCCGCGGCGCCGGGTGCCGTGCCCACCGGCGATCAGCCGGCCGCCCCGGCGGCCCAGGACCAGCAGCCGGCGCCCTCCACGGCACCTGCCGCTCCGGCTCCCGCCTCCGGCGAGCCCAAAGTACCGTCCGGCCAGTAAAGGCAGGCGACACTAACGGAGGCGGCGAAAGCCGCCTCTTTCAATTCGGGGGCCCGCGCATTCGCGTTGGCCCGACATGCGGGCTTTAGCGAAACTAGGCTTCCATGACGCGCTTCATTTTCATCACCGGCGGTGTGGTCTCTTCCTTGGGCAAGGGACTGGCGTCGGCTGCACTGGGTGCATTGCTCCAGGCCCGTGGCTACAAGGTCCGCCTGCGCAAGCTCGACCCCTACCTGAACGTCGATCCCGGCACCATGAGCCCTTACCAGCATGGTGAGGTGTTCGTGACCGACGACGGGGCGGAGACCGACCTGGACCTGGGCCATTACGAACGCTTCACCGGCGTTTCGGCCCGGCAGACGGACAACATCACCACCGGCCGCATCTATTCCAACGTGATCGCCAAGGAGCGCCGCGGCGACTACCTGGGCGCCACGGTGCAGGTCATCCCGCACGTCACCGACGCCATCAAGGAATTCATCCTGGGCGACGTGAAGGATGAGGATTTCATCCTGTGTGAGATCGGCGGCACCGTCGGCGACATCGAAAGCACACCCTTCCTGGAGGCCATCCGCCAGCTGAGCAACGACCTCGGCTCGGAAAAGGCGCTGTTCATCCACCTGACCCTGCTGCCCTACATCCCGTCGGCGGGTGAGCTGAAGACCAAGCCCACCCAGCACTCGGTGAAGGAACTGCTGTCGGTCGGCATCCAGCCGTCCATCCTGCTGTGCCGGTCGGACCGTGAGATCCCGGAGAACGAGCGGCGCAAGATCGCGCTGTTCTGCAACATCCGGCAGGAACGCGTGATCGCGGCCCTGGACGTGGATACCATCTACCACGTGCCGGTCAGCTATCATGAGCAGGGCTTCGACGAGCAGGTGCTGCGCTACTTCGGGCTGCCGGCCGATGAGGCGCCGGACCTGACCCGCTGGAAGGAGATCGCCGCGCGCGTCCGCCAGCCGGAGGGCGAGGTCACCATCGCCGTGGTCGGCAAGTACACCAGCCTGCTGGACAGCTACAAGTCGCTGGCCGAGGCCCTGACGCACGGCGGCATCGCCAACAACGTCAAGGTCAAGCTGGACTGGATCGATAGCGAAATCTTCGAGGGTGGCGGCGCTGTCCAGCGGCTGGAAGGGGTGCACGGCATCCTGGTTCCCGGTGGCTTCGGCGAGCGCGGCTCGGAAGGCAAGATCCGCGCGGCCCAGTTTGCGCGTGAGCGCAACGTGCCCTATTTCGGCATCTGCTTCGGCATGCAGATGGCGGTGATCGAGGCCAGCCGCCACCTGGCGGGCCTGGACGACGCCGGCTCGTCCGAGTTCGGGCACAAGTACAAGCATCCCGTGGTCGGCCTGATGACCGAATGGGTGCGCGGCAACGACACCGAGAAGCGCGGCGCCGATGGCGACCTGGGCGGCACCATGCGGCTGGGCGCCTATGCCTGCCAGTTGCTGCCGGGCACCAAGGTTGCGGAAGTCTATGGCGCCAACCATATCGAGGAGCGTCACCGCCACCGGTATGAGGTCAACATCACCTACAAGGACCAGCTGGAGCAGGTGGGTCTGAAGTTCTCCGGCCTGTCGCCGGATGGTGAGTTGCCCGAGATCGTGGAAATCCCGTCGCACCCGTGGTTCATCGGCGTGCAGTTCCATCCGGAGCTGAAGTCCAAGCCGTTCGAGCCGCACCCGCTGTTCACCAGCTTCATCCGTGCCGCCATCGAGCAGAGCCGGCTGGTTTAAGCAGGGGCGCCCGTACAAGTCCCCAGGGGCCGCCGCACCGTAGCGGCGGCCTTTTGGTTTTAGGAGCCGTACCATGACTGATATCCGCACCGTCCGCATCGGCGCCCTGGAAGTGGCGAACGACCGGCCCTTCACCCTGATCGCCGGCCCCTGCCAGCTTGAAAGCCGCGACCACGCGATGGAGATGAGCAGCGCCCTGGTGGAGATCACCGGCAAGCTGGGCATCGGCCTGGTCTACAAGACCAGCTTCGACAAGGCGAACCGCACCTCCGTCAGCACCGCGCGCGGCCTGGGCATGGACAAGAGCCTGCCCATCCTGGCCGAGGTGCGTGAGAAGTTCGGCTGCCCCGTCCTGACCGACGTGCACACGGCCGAACAGTGCGCGCCGGTGGCCGAGGCGGTGGACGTGCTGCAGATCCCGGCTTTCCTCTGCCGCCAGACCGACCTGCTGCTGGCCGCCGGTGAGACCGGTAAGGTCGTCAACGTGAAGAAGGGCCAGTTCCTGGCGCCCTGGGACATGAAGAACGTGGCGGCCAAGATCGCCTCCACCGGCAACGAGAACATCCTGCTGTGCGAGCGTGGGGCCAGCTTCGGCTACAACACGCTGGTCAGTGATATGCGCAGCCTGCCCATCATGGCGCAGACCGGCTATCCGGTGGTGATGGACGCCACCCATTCGGTGCAGCAGCCGGGCGGGCAGGGCACCACCAGCGGCGGCCAGCGCGAGTTCGTGCCGGTCCTGGCCCGCGCCGCCTTGGCGGTGGGCGTGGGTGCGGTCTTCATGGAGACGCACGAGAACCCCGACTGCGCCCCCAGCGACGGCCCCAATATGGTGCACCTGAAGGATCTGCCGGCCCTGCTGGAAACCATGGTCGCCATCGACCGTATCGCCAAGGCCAACCCGATCTTCTGATTGGGCGCTTCGGCTAGAGATTGAGTGATGACGCCGGCGGCGGGGTGACCTGCCGCCGGCGTTTTTATTTCTGGCCGTGGGTCGCCAGCCAGCGGGCGGTGGCCGGCATCTCATACCGTGCCGCGCGCTCTGCCAGGATATGGCCTTCGGTGTCGCGGCCATCCGGTTTGGCGCCGGCTTCCAGCAGGCGCAGCGTCACGGCGTCTTTCGTGGCGTACAGAACGGCGCCGCGCCCCGTTTTGTCCTGAAGCGCCGGGTCGGCGCCATGCACCAGCAGCAGTTCCAGCAAGTCCAAATCATTTATCCGGAACAAGGCGGTACGGCCCTCGCTGTCGCGCCGATTGGGGTCGGCGCCCAACGCCAGCAATTGGGCCGCCGTCTCCAGCCGATCTTGCGCCGTCCGGCAATGATGACTGGACGCCAGCGCTATGAGTGCCGTCGCGTTGTCGCCCGCGCCCAGCGTTGTGGCTGGTGCATCAACTGGCAGGCCCGCCGCCGTGACCATCCGGGCGAACTGGCCATTACAGCCGGCGGCGCCCCAGGCGAAACTGCGGTTGGCTTCGCCGGGGGCCAGCCGCGCCAACCAGCCGAGGGCGGCAAGACGGGTGAAGACGGCCGTTTGCCCCTTGGATAGGGCTTGGCTCATGAGCATGGCGCCCACGGGATTGGCCTTCGACGGTCCATCCACCGCCGTCTTCTCCAGATCCAGGCCACGGTCCATCAGTTGTAGGATCGTGGTCTCGGCATTTCCGCCGTAGTCGCTGACGGCGATGACGGCGGCGGTGTCCGACGTGAAATCAAAACCGTCGCCAGTCAGCCAATCGACCAGGCCGGGTGCTCCCCCGGTCCAGCGCGCCGTGCCGGCGACGCGATCCACCTCGTCCTCCAGATCTTTCACGGCTTGGGGCAAGCCCATCTCCCGGCCAACCTGGTCGACCACCGTCTTGCTGCCATGGCCGGTGTCCACGGTAAGGGTGACGGTCGATGCCTCGCGCTGCCGGGCTTTGTACTCTGGTGCCAGGCCGAAGAAACGCGCCGCCTGGAATCGCGTCACCAGGGCCTGGACCATGGCGGGGTCGATACGGTCTTCATGCCGGCCGGGCAGGAACAGGGCACGCGGCAATAAGGCGCGGCCGTTGAATACGGTGAGGTCGGGACGCGCGGCGCTTTCGAAGACGAGGTGTCCATCCCCCGCCACCGTGACCGTGTAACCGCCGCCCAGGTCCAGTCCGCCCACCCTGCGGCTCAGGCTGATGCGCAGCTTGGAACCGTCCACATCGGGGAAAGCGGCATCCGGTTGGTCCCAATGCTCGGGTGGCAGGACCCGCACCGGGACCTTGGATTGCGCTGCCACCGGGTGGTTCCGGTACAAGAAGGGTCGCAAGCGCCAGTGTCTGGCGGCGGAGAGGGCGGCCTTGACGGCTGGGGCCTCGGCGTTCTGTGGCCAATCCATCCCATAGGCGTGGCGTATCGCCGGGGCCGTCACGGTGGTGATCCGACCTGCTGGGTCGATGTCCACCGCCAACTCGACGGTGGTCGCTTCCGTGACCGATTGGGCCTGCACCTCGGCCCGGTTCGTCAAATGACCGTAGAAGTCTGGGGCGCCGAAACCGATCGCGCCGTTGCTGTCATGGGCCGTGGCGCAGGCCCCTGGAAGCAGGATCAGGGCGGCCCAGACCAGGCGCGGGAAACGGCACGGGGCAGGGTGCGGCAAGGGTGATCTCCACAATGGCAATATTGCGATTATTCATTCCCACGGAGGGCTGGCAACGTAGATTTCCCTTATCGGATGAGTCCAGCCCCGCGTCCGGTGTGTCGCGTTACAGCCCCGGCCCTCAAACGGACATAAGCGATACGGCGCCTGCCGTCTTGCCTGGGGTGGCCGCTAAAGGCTATGACGGGCACCGTCACGCCACGACGCATACGCCGTCACGACGCACCCGAGGGGAAGAAACCCATGTCCGCGATCATCGATATTCAGGGCCGCCAGATTCTCGACAGCCGGGGGAACCCGACGGTCGAGGTTGACGTTCGGCTGGAATCCGGCGCCTTCGGCCGCGCCGCCGTGCCCTCGGGCGCCTCCACCGGTGCGCATGAGGCTGTGGAACTGCGCGACGGCGACAAGTCCCGGTACCTGGGCAAGGGCGTGCTGAAGGCCGTCGAATCGATCAACACCGAGATCTTCGACACCATCGGCGGCCTGGAGTCCACCGACCAGGTGCTGATCGACACCGCCATGATCGAACTGGACGGCACGCCCAACAAGGCCCGCCTGGGCGCCAACGCCATCCTGGGCGTGTCGCTGGCCGTGGCCAAGGCGTCGGCCGAGGAACTGGACCTGCCGCTGTACCGCTATGTCGGCGGCACCAACGCCCGCATCCTGCCGGTGCCGATGATGAACATCATCAACGGCGGCGCCCACGCCGACAACCCCATCGACATCCAGGAATTCATGGTGATGCCGGTGGGTGCGGAAAGCTGCGCCGACGCCATCCGCATCGGGGCCGAGATTTTCCACGCCCTGAAGAAGAAGCTGAAGGACGCCGGCCACAACACCAACGTGGGTGACGAGGGCGGCTTCGCCCCCAACCTCGCTTCCACCGACGACGCCCTGTCCTTCATCATGAAGGCCATCGAGGCGGCGGGCTACAAGCCGGGCGAGGACGTGGTGCTGGCGCTGGACGCCGCCTCCACCGAGTTCTTCAAGGACGGCAAGTACGTGCTGGCCGGCGAGAACAAGACCCTGGACCCCGAAGCCATGGTCCGCTACTGGGCCGACCTGGCCGGCCGCTACCCCATCGTCTCCATCGAAGACGGCATGGCCGAGGATGACTGGGCCGGCTGGAAGGCCCTGACCGACGCCATCGGGTCCAGGGTGCAACTGGTGGGCGACGATCTGTTCGTCACCAACCCGCTCCGCCTGACCGACGGCATCAAGCAGGGGGTCGCCAACTCCATCCTCGTCAAGGTCAACCAGATCGGTAGCCTGACCGAGACGCTGGAGGCCGTGCGCATCGCCCAGAGTGCCGGCTACACCGCCGTCATGTCGCACCGCTCGGGCGAGACCGAGGATTCCACCATCGCCGACCTGGCCGTCGCCACCAACTGCGGCCAGATCAAGACCGGCTCGCTGTCGCGTTCCGACCGGATCGCCAAGTACAACCAGCTGATTCGTATCGAAGAGGCGCTGGACCTGGCCGCTGTGTTCCCGGGCCGCGGCGCGCTGAAGCGCGGCTGAATCCGGGCATCGTTCCGGCCTCGGCCGGTATAGGCTGAAAGTGGGGTGGGGGCTGTGCTTCCACCCCTTTTTCTTTGCCTTGTAGTAGAGTTCGGTGAAGCCGCACGTCGGAATACGATGAATTTAATGCGGCACGCAGACTAGATGCCGCTTTCCATTTGACGGTTGCGGAACCCTTGTGGAACCATGGGGATCATGATTGGTGCCCGTTCCTTCCGTTCCGCGTTGAATCGCGCCCTGCGCCAGGTTGTTGGACCTGTGGTGGGGGCGTCCGTCGTCGCCTATTTCGCCTATCACACCGTGCAGGGCGAACGCGGGCTGATGGCGTTGACCCAATTGCAGACGCAGGTGACGGAGGCCAAGGCCACCCTGGACCAGGTCCGGGATGAGCGCGAGGCCATGGAGCGTCGCGCCCGCCTGTTGCGCCCCGACAACCTCGACCCCGACATGCTGGAGGAAGAGGCGCGCAAGGTGCTGGATTTCACCCGCCCTGATGATTTGGTGATCCTTCTTCCGGGCAAGCCTGCCCCGCAGGAAGACAAGGGTGACGGCGGTCAGAACAACCTAAACCGCTGAAAATCCTTCGATTAACCCGATCCAGGTTAATCTTAAATAATCCTTATGAAGCAATATGTTGCAGTGCACACTCCTTGCATTGCGCTGCGCTTGCGGTTAGCAGTGATCCCGTGCCGGCCGACCCGGCCTCGAGGAAAACACGCCCACGCATCCAAGGGAGAAGCTAGTGGCCACGACCAGACGCCGTGCCAAGCCCGCTGAGAACGCAGCGCCGGAGCCGACCCAGGAGGAACTCCTCCAATACTACAAGCAGATGCTGCTGATCCGCCGTTTCGAGGAAAAGGCCGGCCAGCTGTATGGCATGGGCCTGATCGGCGGTTTCTGCCACCTGTACATCGGCCAGGAGGCCGTGGTGGTGGGCATGCAGGCAGCACAGCTGCCGGGCGACAGCGTCATCACCAGCTACCGTGACCACGGCCACATGCTGGCCTGCGGCATGGAAAGCCGGGGCGTGATGGCGGAACTGACCGGGCGCGCGGGCGGCTATTCCAAGGGGAAGGGCGGCTCGATGCACATGTTCTCGCGCGAGAAGAACTTCTACGGCGGCCACGGCATCGTCGCTGCCCAGACGCCCATCGGCACCGGCCTGGGTTTCGCGCACAAGTACAAGAAGGACGGCTGCATCGACGTCTGCTACCTGGGCGACGGCGCCATCAACCAGGGCCAGGTCTATGAGTCCTTCAACATGGCCGCCCTGTGGAAGCTTCCGGTGATCTACGTCATCGAGAACAACAAGTACGCCATGGGCACCTCGCAGCAGCGCGCCTCGGCCGGTGAGCTGTACCTGCGCGGCAGCGCCTACGGCATCCCGGGCCGCCAAGTGAACGGCATGGACGTGCTGGAGGTCAAGAAGGCCGCCGACGAGGCCGTGGCCTATGTCCGCGGCGGCAACGGCCCGATGATCCTGGAGATGAAGACCTACCGCTATCGCGGCCACTCCATGTCCGATCCGGCCAAGTACCGCACCAAGGAAGAGGTCAACAAGATGCGGTCGGAATACGACTGCATCGACCACCTGAAGGCGCGGTTGTTCGAGAAGAGCTACGCCGATGAAGAAAGCCTGAAGGTCATTGATCGCGACGTGAAGGCCATCGTCACCGATGCCGCCGACTTCGCGACCAACAGCCCCGAACCCGATGTGTCGGAGCTGTGGACCGACATCCTCGTCGAAGCCTGATCGCGCGCCGGAGAATTAAGAAATGCCCATCGATATCCTGATGCCGGCCCTGTCCCCGACCATGACCGAAGGCAAGCTTGCCAAGTGGGTCAAGAAGGAAGGCGACACGATCAAGGCCGGTGACGTCATCGCCGAGATCGAAACCGACAAGGCCACCATGGAAGTGGAAGCGGTCGACGAAGGCACGCTGGCCAAGATCCTGGTGCCGGAAGGCACCGAGGCCGTGGCCGTGAACACCGCTATCGCCCTGCTGGCCGGTGAGGGCGAGGACGCCAGCGCCGTGACCGCGCCCAAGGCGGAAGCCGCCCCGGCCCCGAAGGCCGAGGCCGCCCCGGCTCCGGCCGCCGCCCCCGCGACCGTCCCCGCCGCCCCGGCGGTGTCGGCCCCGGTGGCCCCGCCGCCGTCCGACGAGGACCGCTTCTTCAAATCGACCCAGAGCATGACGGTGCGCGAGGCCCTGCGCGACGCCATGGCCGAGGAAATGCGCCGCGACACCAACGTCTTCGTCATGGGCGAGGAAGTGGCGGAATACCAGGGCGCCTACAAGGTGACCCAGGGCCTGCTGCAGGAGTTCGGCGCCGACCGCGTGATCGACACGCCGATCACCGAGCACGGCTTCGCCGGCCTGGCGGTGGGGGCGGCCTTCGGCGGCCTGCGCCCCATCGTGGAGTTCATGACCTTCAACTTCTCGATGCAGGCCATCGACCACATCATCAACTCCGCCGCCAAGACGCGCTACATGTCCGGTGGCCAGATGGGCTGCCCCATCGTGTTCCGCGGTCCCAACGGTGCCGCCGCCCGCGTGGGTGCGCAGCACAGCCAGGAATACAGCAGCTGGTACGCCCACATCCCGGGCCTGAAGGTGGTGTCGCCCTATAGCGCGGCCGATGCCAAGGGTCTGCTGAAGGCCGCCATCCGCGACCCGAACCCCGTGGTGTTCCTGGAGAACGAGATCCTATACGGCCAGCACTTCGAAGTGCCGACCGATCCGGAATTCATCGTTCCGATCGGCCGCGCCAAGATCGAACGCGCCGGCACGGACGTGACCATCACCGCCTTCTCGCTGCAGGTGGGCATGGCGCTCGCCGCCGCCGAGAAGCTGGCGGAGCAGGGGATCAGCGCGGAGGTCATCAACCTGCGCTCCATCCGTCCGCTGGATGTCCACACCATCGTGGAAAGCGTGAAGAAGACCAACCGCCTGGTCTCGGTGGAAGAGGGCTGGCCCTTCGCCGGCATCGGCGCGGAAATGTCCGCGATCATGATGGAACACGCCTTCGACTACCTGGATGCGCCGGTGGTGCGTGTGCACGGCAAGGACGTGCCCATGCCCTACGCCGCCAACCTGGAAAAGCTGGCCCTGCCGCAGGTGGATGACGTCGTCACCGCCGCCAAGGCCGTGCTGTACCGCTAACCGGGCCGGGGGGCGCCTCCCGTTAGGGGCGCCCCCCACCGCATCCGTTCGTGATTTGGGGCGCCGCCGCATCCGGCCGGCCCCCTGGGGGAGATCAAACCCATGCCGATCGATATCCTGATGCCGGCCCTGTCGCCCACGATGACCGAGGGCAAGCTGGCGAAGTGGGTGAAGAAGGAAGGCGACACGATCAAGGCGGGCGACGTGATCGCCGAGATCGAGACCGACAAGGCCACCATGGAAGTGGAGGCCGTGGACGAAGGCACACTGGGCAAGATCCTGGTGGCCGAGGGCACCGACGCCGTGCCCGTGAACGCCAAGATCGCCATCCTGCTTGAGGAAGGCGAGAGTGCCGACGCCCTGAACGCGGCGCCGAAGCCCGCCGCCGCCCCGGCGCCGGCCAAGGCTGAAGCGGCACCCGCCGCCCCGGCCAAGAGCGAGGCGGCGCCCGCGCCGGCCGCTGCTCCCGCCGCCGCCCCGGCGCACACCGGCGACCGCGTGTTCGCCAGCCCGCTGGCCCGCCGCATGGCCGCCCAGTCGGGCCTGGATCTGTCCAAGGTCAGCGGCACTGGCCCGTCCGGCCGCATCGTCAAGGCCGACGTCGAGTCCGCGCTGAAGGGTGGGGCCGCCAAGGCAGCCGCGGCCCCCGCCGTCGCCGCTCCGGCCGCTGCCCCGGCGCCGGTCGCTGCCGCCGCCGCGCCCAAGGGCATCGACGCCAAGGCTTTGGCCGACAAGCTGGGCATGAAGTACAAGGTCCTGCCCAACACCGGCATGCGCAAGACCATCGCCAAGCGCCTGACCGAAGCCTGGCAGACCATCCCGCACTTCGGCCTGTCGGTCGATTGCGAGATCGACGCCCTGCTGTCCCTGCGCGCCCAGCTGAACGAGAAGTCGGGCGAGAAGGTCTCGGTCAACGATTTCGTGATCAAGGCCGTGGCCGTGGCCCTGCGCAAGGTGCCGGAGGCCAACGTCTCCTGGCATGAGGACGGCATCCTTCAGTATGAGGGCGTGGACGTCTCCGTCGCCGTGGCGACCGATGGCGGCCTGATCACCCCCATCGTGAAGAACGCCGACCAGAAGGGCCTGGCCACCATCTCCGCCGAGGTGAAGTCCCTGGCCGCCAAGGCCAAGGAAGGCAAGCTGAAGCCCGAGGAATTCCAGGGCGGCACCTTCAGCGTGTCCAACCTGGGCATGTTCGGGATCAAGAGCTTCACCTCCATCATCAACCCGCCGCAAAGCTGCATCCTGTCCGTGGGTGCCGGTGAGAAGCGGCCGGTGGTGAAGGGCGACGCGCTCGCCGTCGCCACGGTGATGAGCCTGACGCTGACGGTGGATCACCGCTCGGTCGACGGTGCTGTCGGCGCCAAGTACTTGCAGGTGCTGAAGAAGCTGATCGAAGACCCCATCACCCTGATGCTGTGATGCGTTTCCCCTGGAAGCTGGCGCCCCGGCTTCCAGGGGCATCCTTTTCTAGCCCCCCGTGATTTGACCAAAAGCGCAGGGCGGGCGCCCCTCGGTTGGGCGGGCCCGGCGCCTTTTGAAGGGAAGACCGAAATGGCCGATACCGAATTCGACGTGCTGCTCCTGGGCGCCGGCCCCGGCGGTTATGTCGCCGCCATCCGCGCCGCGCAGCTGGGCCTGAAGGCCGCGGTGGTGGAGCGTGAGCACCTGGGCGGCATCTGCCTGAACTGGGGCTGCATCCCGACCAAGGCGCTGCTGCGCTCCGCCGAGATCTACGGCTACATGAAGCACGCCGACGCCTACGGCCTGACGGCCGGCGCCATCGGCTTCGACCTGCCCAAGGTGGTGAAGCGCTCGCGCCAGGTGGCGAACCAGCTGTCCGCCGGCGTGAAGGGCCTGCTGAAGAAGAACAAGGTGCCGGTGTTCGACGGCACCGGCAAACTGGCCGGTGGCGGCAAGGTCACCGTGACGGCCAAGGACGGCACCAGCCAGACCCTGTCGGCCAAGCACATCATCATCGCCACCGGTGCCCGCGCCCGGTCCCTGCCGGGGCTGGAGCCTGACGGCAAGTTCGTGTGGTCGTACAAGGAGGCCCTGGTCCCCGACACCATGCCGAAGTCGCTGCTGGTCGTGGGCTCCGGCGCCATCGGCATCGAATTCGCCAGCTTCTTCCGCACCCTGGGCGCCGAAGTGACGGTGGTGGAGGTCATGGACCGCGTCATGCCGGTGGAGGATGAGGAAATCTCCGCCTTCGCGCGCAAGCAGTTCGAAAAGCAGGGGATGAAGATCATCACCGGCGGCAAGGTCACCAAGCTGGACAAGGGTGCCACCACCGTCACCGCCCATATCGAGATCGGCGGCAAGGTGGAAACCCTGACGGTGGAACGCGTCATCACCGCTGTGGGCATCCAGGCCAACACCGAGAACATCGGGCTGGAAAACACCAAGGTGAAGCTGGACCGCGGCCACATCGTGACCGACGGCTATTTGCGCACGGATGAGCCGGGCGTCTACGCCATCGGCGACGTGGCCGGCGCCCCCTGGCTGGCCCACAAGGCCAGCCACGAAGGCGTGATCTGCGTGGAGAAGATCGCCGGGGTGAAGGACGTGCACCCGATGGACAAACTGAACATCCCGGGCTGCACCTACTGCAACCCGCAGGTGGCCAGCGTCGGCCTGACCGAAGCCAAGGCCAAGGCGGCCGGTTACGAGGTCAAGGTCGGCCGCTTCCCCTTCATCGGCAACGGCAAGGCCATCGCCTTGGGTGAGGCCGAGGGCCTGGTGAAGACGGTGTTCGACGCCAAGACCGGCGAGCTGCTGGGCGCCCACATGGTGGGGGCCGAGGTGACGGAGCTGATCCAGGGCTATGTCATCGGCAAGACCTTGGAAACCACCGAGGCCGAACTGATGCACACCATCTTCGCCCACCCGACCCTGTCGGAAATGATGCATGAATCGGTGCTGGCCGCCTACGGCCGCGCCATTCATTATTAAGCGTTCCCTCAGGCGCCGGGCGCGGCCATCCGGCCGCTTGGGCTTCCTCGCTTTCCGGTCCGCTACGCTCTCCGGAAAGCTGCGGCGGACGCGGTCGCGTCCTACAACGGCATGAGGCATAATCTCATGCCGTTGGCATGGTGCCCGGAGCCAGGGTTTTGATATCGGGGGCTGGAGCGGGGTGGGTGCATGCGTGGGGTTCGCCCGGCGCACTTGGCCTTCCGCTCCGGCCCCCTTATGTTTCAGGAACACCTTTTCCCAAGGCAGTGCCGCCCATGACCGCCGACAAGATCCGCCATCCCGAAAAGCAGAGCCGCCCGGACAACCCCGTCCAGCGCAAGCCGGAGTGGTTGCGCGTCAAGGCGCCGGCCGGGGGTGTGTTCAATGAGACGCGCAACCTGATGCGCGGCCTGAAGCTGAACACGGTGTGTGAGGAGGCGGCCTGCCCCAACATCGGCGAATGCTGGAAGCAGCGCCACGCCACCTTCATGATCCTGGGCGCTGTCTGCACCCGCGCCTGCGCCTTCTGCAACGTGGCGACCGGCCGTCCGGACCTGCTGGACCCGCATGAGCCCGACAATGTGGGTGAGGCCGTGGCCCGCATGAAGCTGCAGCACGTGGTCGTCACCTCCGTCGACCGTGACGACCTGCCCGACGGTGGTGCGGCCCACTTCGCCCAGACCATCCGCTCCATCCGCCGCCAGGCGCCGGGCGTGACCATCGAGGTGCTGACGCCCGACTTCATGAAGAAGCCGGGCGGCATCGAAACGGTGGTGGAGGCGCGTCCCGACGTGTTCAACCACAATCTGGAAACCGTGCCGCGCCTGTACCCGACCATCCGGCCGGGGGCCCGCTATTTCACCTCGCTGTCCCTGCTGTCGCGGGTGCGTGAGCTGGACCCCAGCATCTTCACCAAGTCCGGCATCATGGTCGGCCTGGGCGAGACGCGGGAAGAGGTGGGGCAGGTGATGGACGATCTGCGCGCGGCGGACGGGGACTTCATCACCATCGGCCAGTACCTGGCGCCCACGCCCAAGCACGCGCCGGTGGACCGCTTCGTTACCCCGGACGAGTTCGCCAGCTACGCCACGCTGGCCCGCGGCAAGGGCTTCCTGATGGTCTCCAGCTCGCCCCTGACGCGCAGCAGCCACCATGCCGGCGACGACTTTGTGAAGCTGCGCGAGGCCCGCGAGGCCAAGCTGGGCCTGGCCAAGCCCGCCCCGGCCTCTATCGAAGCCGCCGAGTAAGCCGTATGCCCACGCACGCCGAAAAGCGCGTCCTGCCGTATACGCCGGAGCAGCTGTTCCGCCTGGTGGCGGAAGTGGAGAAGTACCCGGAATTCCTGCCCTGGGCCGTGGCGGCGCGCATC
This sequence comes from Azospirillaceae bacterium, assembly GCA_028283825.1. Classification (NCBI taxonomy): domain Bacteria; kingdom Pseudomonadati; phylum Pseudomonadota; class Alphaproteobacteria; order Rhodospirillales; family Azospirillaceae; species Azospirillaceae bacterium. Next base: position 504,427 of record JAPWJW010000003.1, read on the forward strand.
CGCCGCCGCGAGGGCAACGTCATCTGGGCCGATCTGGTGATCGGCTTCAAGATGGTGCGGGAGAAGTTCACCTCCAAGGTGACGCTGGATGAGCCCGGCTTGCGCATCGACGTGGAATACACCGACGGCCCCTTCCACCATCTGAACAACCACTGGATTTTCGAGCCGCACCCCGAGGGTTGCCTGATCGACTTCTACGTGGATTTCGAGTTCCGCAACCTGATCTTGCAAAAGATCATCGGCGCCCTGTTCGGCGAAGCCGTCCGCCGCATGGTCGCCGCCTTCGAGGCCCGGGCGCACCAGCTGTATGGTGCGCCGGGGGGGAAGCCGGTGGGGGCTGTTTGAGGTTGCCGATGCGGTCTGGTTGACGCGCCGCCCTCGTCCGCTCATTTGATGGTTCCGCGCAAATCGCATAAGCTGCGCGAAGCGAGTGGATGGAGTGACGGTGATGCTGAAGGTGTCGGTCGCGGATTTTCAGCGTGACGTTACGCGCTACCAGGACATCGCCTTGCGCGAACCGGTGGCCGTCACCCGTGAGGGGCGGGACTTTACTGTTCTGATCTCCACTGAGGAATATGCTCGCCTCAAGCGCCGCGACCGGCAGGTCCTGGGGCTTGACGATTTCACGGACGCGGATATCGAGGCGCTGGAGAAATCGCGTCTTGATCCGGAAACCAAGGCGTTCGACGCCGAAATGCTTCCCTGAGAGTGGCGCTTCCAAAGCCCACGCAGGGCCTTGTGCTGCGTTACAGTTATCTTTGGCGGCAGGAACACCTGCGCGGTCAAGATGAAGGCGTCAAGGATCGGCCTTGCGCCGTCGTTCTTGTGACGACCACGGAAGATGGCGACGAGGTGGTGACGGTCCTGCCGATTACCCACACACTGCCCAATGATCCCGAACATGCCGTTGAAATTCCCCCTGGCACCAAACAGCGCCTGGGACTGGACGCTGGTCGGTCCTGGGTGGTGCTGACAGAAGCTAACCGCTTCGTTTGGCCGGGCCCGGACCTACGGCCTTTGCGGGGCGGTGACGCAGCCAGCGTCGCTTACGGGCGGCTGCCTTATGCGTTGATGGAAACCATCCTCCGGAAATTCGGTGCCTTACTGAAGGCGCGTCGCAGTGCTGTGGTGCGTCGTACCGAATAGGTCATTGGTTTAACCCCGGCTTAAATTTTGATGATCCCCGCCCGCCCTGCTAAGCTTCCCCCAACGCGGGGAACATAAGCAGGCAGGGGTAGAGATGAGGGATTCTGTGACGCGCGTCTTGGCGGGCGCGCTGTTGGCGGGTTGCGCTTTCGGGGCGCTGGGGGCTTCGGCCCAGGCGATTGAGAAAAAGCCGATCACGCATGAGACCCTGTGGATGATGAAGCGCGTCGGCGCGCCCATCACCAGCCCCAATGGCAAGTGGGTGCTGTTCTCGATGGTGGAGCCGTCGTACGAGACGGACAAGGCCGTCACCGACCTGTGGCTGGTGCCGGCCGACGGCGGCGGCGCACCCCGTCGCCTGACCAACACCAAGGGCGGGGAGAGCGACGCCGCCTGGTCGCCCGACAGCGGCAGCATCGCCTTCACCGCCAAGCGCGAGGGGGATGAGGCCGAGCAGATCTACATCCTGGACCTGGCCCAGGGCGGCGAGGCGCACCGTGTCACCACCCTGTCCACCGGCGCCAGCCATCCGCAATGGCGCCCCGACGGCAAGGCCATCCTGTTCGAGAGCCGCGTCTTCCCCGGGGCCACGGATGATGACGCCAACAAGAAGATTGCGGCGGACCACAAGGCGCGCAAATACAACGTCCGCACCTATGAGCATTTCCCCGTCCGCTATTGGAACGAATGGCTGGATGACAAGCAGCCGACGGTGATGGTGCAGGACCTGCTGCCGGGCGCCGTTGCCCGCGATGTCCTGAGCCCCACCGCCTTCGCCCACACCGACGGCTTCAGCGGCGTGCAGGGGGAGAGCAGCGTCTCCCTGGCCCCGATCTGGAGTCCGGATGGTGGCGAAATCATCTTCCAGGCGACCTTGCAGCGCTGGGACGCCGCCTTCGCCCACGTGCACCACCACCTCTACCGCATGCCGGCGACTGGTGGCGCGGAGCCCAGGGAGATCACGGGCCAGGGCGGTGAGTACGGCCATGCCGCCTTCAGCCCGGACGGCAAGAGCCTCTATTTCACCTACGCGCCGGAAACGGCGGAGGTCTACAACCTGTCGCGCCTGAGTAAGGTAGCGTGGCCGGCCGGCGGGGCGGCCACGCTGGTCGCCAAGGACTTCGACCGGGAGCCCAGCCACTTCGCCATCTCCCCCGACAGCCGCACGGTCTATTTCCTGGCGCCGGAATCGGCGGGGGAGAACCTGTACAGCGTGCCGACCGAGGGCGGTAAGCCCACGCTGGTGGCCCAGCCCAAGATCGGCGGCTACACCGCCCTGTCGCTGCCCAAGTCCGGCAAGTTGGAACTGGTGGCGCAGTACGGCAGTTCGGTGAACCCGGCGGAAATCGTGAAGATCGATCCGGGCGCGCATGATGGGGCGAAGGGCAGCCATACCAACCTGACCAACATCGACACCGCCATCGCCGCCGGCATCGACTGGGCGCCGCCCCAGCACTTCACCACCGTGAACGCGGCCGGCCGCACCATCCACAGCATGATCGTGCTGCCGCCCAACTTCGATCCCGCCAAGAAGTACCCGCTGTTCGTCTTCATCCACGGTGGGGCGGCCAGCAACAACCCCGACCAGGTGGGGCTGCGCTGGAACTATCACCTGCTGGCGGCCGGCGGTTACGTCCTGCTGATGACCGACTACACCGGCTCCACCGGTTTTGGCGAGGCCTTCGCCCAGGCCATCAAGCTGGACCCGCTGAAGGGCCCGGCGGAGGAGATCAACCAGGCGGCGGACGAGGCCATCCGGCGCTTCCCCTTCATCGACGCCACCCGCCAATGCGCCGGCGGCGCCAGCTACGGCGGCCACCTGACCAACTGGCTGGAGGCCACCACCACCCGCTACCGCTGCCTGGTCAGCCACGCCGGCGAGGTCGACCTGACCACCCAGTGGGGCGAAAGCGACAGCATCTATAACCGCGAACTGAACAACGGCGGCCCGCCCTGGGAAGGCAACCCCGTCTGGCGCGACCAAAGCCCCATCACCTACGGCGCCAACTGGAAGACGCCCATGCTGATGAGCGTGGGCGAACGCGACTTCCGCGTGCCCATCGGCAACACGCTGGAGGCCTGGGCCACCCTACAGCACCAGCACGTCCCCAGCCGCCTGCTGGTCTGGCCCGACGCCTGGCACTGGATCACAAAGCCCGAAGACAGCCGTCACTTCTATGAGGAGGTCGAGGGCTGGCTGGCGAAGTACCTGAAGAACTGATTGGGGAAGGGGCCGGGCTGGTGGGCTCGGCCCCTTTTTCCCTGATGGCGCGGCCTTACGGCGTCAGCCCCGCCACGCTGTACTGCGCCGGCAGCCAGACATAACTCTTGGCGTCCACCTTGCCGTCGGTTGCGTCCTTGGTCCGCACATGGCCAATGCCGGGGAAGGAGATGTGGGCGGCGGCCACCCAATAGCCCTGTTTGGCGGCGTCGGCGAACACGCTCGCGCGTTCGGCGGCGGCGGCCTTGTTGTCGCTGTCGAACACGATGACGGCGGCCGGGTTGTCGAACTGGACCGCCGCGACATGCACGGTGTCGCCCCAGAACAGCATCTTCTGTCCCTGGCTTTCGGCGGCATAGAAGGTGTGGCCCGGCGTATGGCCGTGGGCGGGCACGGTGGTGATGCCGGGGAACAGGGTGGTGGCCCCTTCAAAGGTTTTCAGGCGGCCGGCGGCGGCGTAGGGGTCCAGGGCGGCATGCGCCACCTTGAAGCCGCCGCGCTTGCCCTCCGCCACCTTGGCCTCGGCGGCCGCGTTCAGCCAATAGCCCTGTTCCTCCGCACTGATATAGACGGTGGCGTTGGCGAAGGCGGGTTTGCCGTCGGCACCGGTCAGGCCGCCGACATGGTCGGGATGCAGGTGGGTGACCAGCACCGCGTCCACCTGGTCGGGCGTGTAGCCCGCCGCTTTCAGGGCCGTCAGCAGGCGGCCGCCGGCCTTGGGGATGTTGTTGCCCACGCCGGTGTCCACCAGGATCAGTTGGCTGCCGGTGTTGACCAGGAAGGCGTTGATGGAGGTTTCCACCGGTGTCGCCTGATGGTTGCGGGCCAGCGCCGCCCGCACCTTGTCCGGCGCCACGTTGGGCAGCATGGTGTCCATGGGGAAGCTGCCGATGCCGTCCGACAGGGCCGTGATCTCGAAATCGCCCAGCATCACGCGGTAGTAACCGGGTGCCTGGGTCTTGACCTGCGGGGCGGCGGCCTGGGCAATGCCGGGTGCCAGCGTCAGCGGGCTGGTGGCCAGCGTCAAGGCCAGGGCGAGGGAACGCGGGGTCATGTCAGGCAACTCCGGGAAGGCAAGGCGGGCCGGCGGCTTGGTTGCCGCCGTGCCCCGACTATGATGCCACCCGATAGGTGGGTGCAACGCCCCTTGCGATGCGCCTCAAGCATCATGCGGCATCACGCCTGGACCGCCTCTTCCACCAATTCAGCCTCCGTCGCCATGTCATGGGCCCGCACCCGGCCCAGGGCCGCGAAGACGATCAACGCCGTGACGGCGGCGATGGCGGCCAGCACGTCCAGCAGCCGGGCGAAGGCACCATCATACAACGCCCGCGCGCCCATCGGGCTGGGCAGGGTGCCGGCCAGGGGGCCCAGATCGCCCAGCACCGCGCGGTTGGCGGCCAGGGTCAGGTCGCCGGTGGCACCGGCGTGCACCAGGCCGGTGTGCAGGAAGGCCGCCAGCAGGGCACCGGCCACGGCGATGGCGATGCCGTCGCCCGCCACCCGCACGGCGTTGAAGATGCCGGCCGCCATGCCCGCCCGTTCCTTGGGCGCCACACCGACCGCCAGGCCGTCCATCAGGCCCCAGGGCAGGCCGATGCCGATCCCGATGGCTGCCATGGGCACCAAGGCGCCGCCACCGGCGGACAGGCTGCCGCCCAGCCACAGCAGGCCCGCCGCCGCGATCAGCAGGCCCAGGCCGGACAGCGCGCCGGCGGTGACCCAGCGCGCGGCCAACGCCGCCAGGAAGGGCACCACCAGCAGCGGCAGGGACAGGGCGATCATCAGGCGCCCGGCGGCCAAGGGGCTGTAGCCCTCCACACCGATGAACCGGGCCGGCAGCAGGATGATCAGCACGACATAGGCGAAGGCCGGGCTGGCGGCCAGGAACTGCACGCCGACGAAACGCAAGTCGGCGAACAGGCTGAGGTCCAGCATGGGGCGTGCCCGCCGCCGCTCCACGCCCACGAAGGCGGCCAGCATGAGGGCGGAGGCCACCAGTTCGGCCACCACGTTGGGGGCGGACCAGCCGTCCTCCGGCGCCTGCAGCAGGGCGTGGGTGAACAGGGTCAGGGCGCCGGTGAAGGTCAGGGCGCCCGACCAGTCCAGGCCGCTGGCGCCGGGATCGCGCGTCTCGTGCGCGCACATCCAGGTCAGCAGCAGGGATAGGACCGACAGGGCGGCCGGCACCTGGAAGACGGCATGCCAGCCGAAACCCTGGACCAGGGCGCCGGCCAGCAACGGCCCGAAGGCCAGGCCCAGGCCGAAGGTGGTGCCCAGCAGGCTGAACACCCGGGTGCGGGCGGGGCCGCTGAATTCCTGGGTCAGGGCCGCCATGGCGCCAGCGAAGGCAGCCGACCCCGCCAGGCCTTGCGCCAGGCGCAGGAAATCCAAGGTCAACACGTTGGGCGCATAAGGGATGGCGGTGGTGACGGCGGCGAAGGCCGCCAGGCCGGCCAGCCAGACGCGCTTGCGGCCATAGGTGTCGGCCAGGCTGCCCACCGCCAGCATGGCGCCGCCATAGGTCAGGATGTAGCCGTTGACCACCCAGTTTAGCGCGACCGGTCCACCGCCCAGCGCCGCATGGATGGCGGGCAGGGCCACGGCCGGCCCGGTGAAGCAGAGCGGGATCAGCACCGCCGTCAGGCAGGCGGACAACAGGATCAGCCACTTTGTGAAGGATCGGGAAGGGAAGGACATGTCGGCATCCGGCAAGGGCAGGGAACGCCGCTAGCCTAGGGGGTGGCCTAATACCGGAAAAACAGGCGCTAATTCCGAACATAACGGATAAAACAGTCCTGAATTTGATCCGCGAAGGAATGCCCCATGGACAGTGTCAGCGCCTTCACCGTCTTCGTGCAGGTGGCGGAGGCGCGCAGCTTTGTGGCCGCCGGCCGGCTGCTGGGCATCTCCGCCTCCGCCGTGGGTAAGAGCATCGCGCGGCTGGAGGAGCGGCTGGCCGTGCGCCTGTTCCACCGCAGCACCCGCAGCCTGAGCCTGACGGCGGAGGGGCTGCTGTTCCTGGAACGCTGCCGCCGCATATTGGGGGAGATCGAGGCGGCGGAACTGGAACTGTCGCATACGCAGGCCGCGCCGCGCGGCCGGCTGCGTGTCAGCTTCCCCCTGGTGGGGGAACTGTTCCGGCCCATCCTGCCTGACTTCATGCGGCGTTATCCGGAAATCACCCTGGATCTGGATTTCACCGACCGCATCGTTGACGTGGTCGAGGAGGGCTACGACGTGGTGGTGCGCAGTGGCGAGCTGACCGACAGCCGCCTGCGCGCCCGGCGCCTCGGCAGCACCCGCCTGCTGCTGGTGGGCGCGCCGGATTATTTCGCGCGGACAGGCCTGCCCCGCACGCCGGCGGATCTGGTGAATCATGCCTGTCTGCACTACCGCTTTCCCAGCACCGGCAAGCGGCAGCGCTGGCCGCAATTGGGCGAGGGGGTGGGGCCGGAACTGCCGGTGACCCTGGTGGCCAACAGCATCGACACCCTGGTGCATGTGGCGGTTCAAGGGCTGGGCATCGCCTGCGTGCCCGATTTCGCCGTCCGTGGCCTGTTGGCCGATGGCCGTCTGCGTATCGTGCTGGCGGATTGCGACAACCCGGCGGTGGTCTTCCGCGCCGTCTGGCCGGCCAGCCCGCATCTGGCGCCCAAGGTGTCGGCCTTCGTGGATTTCCTGGCGGCCCGCCTGTTGCCGCCGGTCCTGGACCTGTCGGTGCCGGTTGCCTAGGTGGCCGGTGTTTCGGGGGCGCGGGCCAGGGCGCGATAGCGCTTGGGCGCCGTGCCGGTGACCCGCTTGAAGGCGTTGCTGAACGCGCTTTCCGACGTGTAGCCCAGGTTCAGCGCCAGGGTGGACACCGGCGTGGTCTCATCCCGCAGGGCGCGCTGGGCCAGGCGCATGCGCCATTCCGTCAGGTAGGTCAAGGGCGCCACCCCGGCCACCGCCTTGAAATGCACGGCGAAACTGGTGCGTGACATGGCGGCGGCCTTGGCCAGTTCCGCCAACTGCCAGCTTCGCCCGGGCTCACCGTGCATCAGGCGCAGGGCCGGTGCCAGGTGGGCGTCGCCCAGGGCGCGCAGCCAGCCGGCGGCCAGGGGCGACGCCGCCTCATGCGCAGCGGCGTTGGATCGTTCCAGCTGCGTTCGCAGGATCTGGATGAACACCAGCTGTGCCAGCTGTGTGGACGCCAGGTCCGATCCGGGTTTGCCCTGCCGGCGCTCCCGTGCCAGCTCATCCAGCAGCCAGCGCAGGGTGGTGGCCTCCGGCGCCGAGGCGCGGACCAGGATCAGGGCGGGCAGGATATCCGCCAGGAAGGCGCCGTTGGCGGGGTCGATCTCCACATGCCCGCCCAGCAGCATGAAGCCGTCGCCTTCGCCCAGGTGCGCGCGCCGGGTCGGGTCGGCGCGCAGGCCGGCATAGAAATCGGTGGCGTCGATGGGGGGCAGGACCGGATCGTCGGCCAGCACGATGGGGCGGCGGCTGACCAGCAGCACGTCGCCCTGCTCTATGCGGATGGGGTCCACGCGGACAGGCTCCGCGCCGGCCTCTTCTACCCGCAGCCAGCAGCCGCCTTCGACGATGGCGAAGAACTTGATCTTGTCCGGTGGCCGGAAACGGATGGACCAGCCCCGGCCGGCGCTGAGCGTACCCGATACGACGGAGCGGGCGTTGGCCAGGTTCAGGATGTCGGAGAAGGGATCGGTGTGCATTCCGGAATCATCGCGCCGAAAAGGCGGGCTTTCAAGCATCCGGCGTTCAGCTGTGGCGCCCGCCGTTTCCCCCTGCGACAATTTGATGCATACCTGCAAACATATCGCCGTATCGCGGATTTTGCGATCATTTCGGGGTAAAAATAGCCAGAAACGGGGGATTTGATGGGGATGCCGTCTGTGTCGGGTGGTTCGGTGCGCCGTGCGATCATTGGGGGCGTCCTGATGGGCGCGGCATTGGTGGCCGCTTCCGCGGCGTTGGCCCAGACATCTCAACCCACCGATACGCCGCCCCAGGCGGCGGCGCCCGGCGGTGGCGCGCCGCTCGTCCATGCCATGCCCGTCAGCGGGGCGGCGGCCCAGGAAATGGCCGACCTCTTCGAAAGTTATTGCCTGAAGCGCTTTCCCGATGACGCCGCCGTGTCCACTGCGGCCGTGGCGGATGGGCTGGTCGCCCTGACGGAAGCGGAAGTGAAGGGCATTTTGAAGGATGACCCGGGCCGCGGCTGGTACAAGCAGACGGATTTCGCCCGCTACACCATCACGGTGGAAAGCCCGCCCTATCACACCTGCGCCGTGCGGCGGATGAGCGATGTCGGCATCGATGACGTGAAGCCCTACATCGCCGACGTCAACCACTGGATGGACGGGCACGGCGCGCAAATGGTCAAGAGCGGGGCGGTCAAGCAGCCCGCCGGCCCGGGCATCGATTCCAGCATGTTTCCCTTCATCGCCATGAACCCGGCGACGCAGCAACCCATGGCGGTCTTCATCGTGGTGCTGACCAATTACCATGGGCACTATGCCGGCCCGGGTGTCACCTCGGGGCCGGGTGTGGAAGTGCGTTACGTCTATCAGGACAAGCAGCAGTAGGCAGGGCGGCCCGCTTATTCCTCGTGCGCCGTGGCGGCCAGGCCCATCGCCAGGGACCGTGCCACGGCGGCCAGGCGCACGGCCTCGCGGTCGCCGGGGAAGACATGGCGTTCCACCACCACCGCCTGGTCGCGGCGGGCGCAGCCGAGATAGACCAGGCCCACGGGCTTCTCCAGGCTGCCGCCGCCAGGACCGGCGATGCCGGTGACCGACAGGGCGATGTCGGCGCGTGATCGCGCCAGCAGCCCCTCCGCCATGGCGTGCGCCACCTCGCGGCTGACGGCGCCGTGCCGGGCGATCAGGCCGTCGGGCACGCCCAGCAGATCCACCTTGGCCTGGTTGCTGTAGGTCACCACCCCCCGGTCCACCACGGACGACGATCCCGATACGGCCGTCAGGCAGCCGGCGATCAGGCCGCCGGTGCAGGATTCGGCCGTGGCCAGCCACAGGCCCTGCGCTTGGGCGGCGGCCAGCAGGCGTTCGGCGGCGTGGACGATCTCCGGCGGGAACATGGGGGTTACGCCCAGGGCAGGCGCACGGTGCAGGTCGCCATGGCGGCGATGCCCTCGCGCCGGCCGGTGAAGCCCAGGCCCTCGGTGGTGGTGGCCTTCACCGACACGCGGTCCGGCGCGATGTTCAGCAACTCGGCCACGCGGGCCACCATGGCCTCGCGGTGCGGGCCCACCTTGGGGCGTTCACAGATGACGGTGATGTCGCAATGGGCGATGGCGCCGCCCTTGGCCGTCACCAGGCTGGCGGCGTGCTGCAGGAACTTGCCGCTGTCGGCCCCGCGCCAGCGTTCGTCCGTGGGCGGGAAATGGCTGCCGATGTCGCCGGCGCCGATGGCGCCCAGGATGGCGTCGGTCAGGGCGTGCAGGCCGACGTCGGCATCGGAATGGCCTTCCAGCTTGTGGGTGTGCGGCACCTTCAGGCCGCAGAGGACGATGTGGTCGCCCTCCGTGAACTTGTGCACGTCATAGCCATGGCCCACGCGGACGTCGCCCAGGTCGTTCATGATGATCTTCTCCGCCCGCGCCAGGTCACCGGCGTGGGTCACTTTCAGGTTGTCGGGGTTGGTGGCCACCAGGCGCACGGGCAGGCCGGCCTTCTCCGCCACGGCGGCGTCGTCGGTCAGTTCCTGTCCCGCCAAATCGCGGTGGGCCTTCAGGATATCGGGGAAGCGGAAACCCTGGGGTGTCAGCGCCCGCCACAGGTTGGTGCGGTCCACCGTGGCGGCCACGGCCCCCTGGGCGTCGGCGCGCTTCAGCGTGTCGGGCACGCTGGCCGCGGCCAGGGCCGCCGGCACCTCCGCCAACGCCGCGATGACGGCGGTGATGGACGCCCGGTCCACCAGCGGGCGGGCGGCATCGTGGATCAGCACCAGATCAGGGGCGTTCGCTTCCGCCGCCGCCTCCAGCCCGTTGCGCACGCTGTCCTGGCGGGTGGCGCCGCCGGCCACGGGGGGCGGCAGATCCAGCCCAGCCACCGCCGCGTCATACAGGTCGCGGTGGGCGGGGTTGATCACCACCCGCACGTCCGTCACCTCGGGATGATCCAGGAAGGCCTGGACGGTGCGGGCCAGCACGCTGCGGCCGGCCAGTGTCAGGTACTGCTTGGGAAGATCGGCCCCGTAGCGGGAGCCGCTGCCGGCGGCGACGATCAGGGCAAGGCAGGACGGCATTTTAAGGGTTCACCAACGATAGGGACGCTATAATTCCGATAGCGATAGCACCGATCCCGCCCGCGACGGTACCGGCTTGTGGGCCGTACACCCTTGCGGACGGCGCTGGGGCGCGCCCCACCTTTATGCCACCCGGCCATACCATGGTCGCATCCGCCGTCTTCGGTGGCGTCGCTTCCCTTCGCCGGGGGGGCATGGTAGGTTGACCGCCTAATTTTGTAGCAGTCATGGAAAGCGCCTAGGAAATGGGCAGTAAGTTAGCGCCGATCCAGGTCGGTCCCGTCACCATCGAGGATCCGGTGATCCTGGCGCCCATGTCGGGCGTGACCGACACGCCCTTCCGGCGGCTGGTGAAGCGCGCTGGTGCCGGCTTGGTCGTTTCCGAGATGATCGCCAGCCAGGCGATGATCCGCGCCACCCGTGAATCCGAAAAGAAGATCGACCCCGACGCCCGCGAAGGCATCCTGTCCGTCCAACTGGCCGGTTGTGAGCCCGACGCGATGGCGGAGGCGGCGAAGCTGTGCGTCGATCGCGGCGCCGCCATCATCGACATCAACTTTGGCTGCCCGGTGAAGAAGGTGGTGAACGGCTACGCCGGGTCCGCCCTGATGAAGGATGAGCCGCTGGCCGGTCGTATTCTGGAGGCCGTGGTCAAGGCGGTGTCCGTGCCGGTGACGCTGAAGATGCGCAAGGGCTGGGATGAGCGCAACCTGAACGCCCCGCGCCTGGCCAAGATCGCGGAGGAGTGCGGCATCCGCATGATCACCGTGCACGGCCGCACCCGTAACCAGATGTACAACGGCACCGCCGACTGGGCCTTCATCCGCCAGGTGAAGGACGCCGTGAGCCTGCCCATCATCGCCAACGGCGACATCGTCGATTTCCCCGACGTCACCCGCTGCCTGGAAGAGAGCGGCGCCGACGGTATCATGATCGGGCGCGGCACCTATGGTCGGCCCTGGTTCGTGAACCAGGTCATCCAGATGCTGCGCACCGGCACCGCGCCGGCCGAACCGACCCTGACGGAACAGCGCGACCTGGTGCTGGAACATTACGACGCCATCCTGGAGCATTACGGCACCGAGGCCGGACTGAAGATCGGGCGCAAGCACATCGCCTGGTATTCCAAGGGCCTGCCGGGTTCCGCCGAGTACCGCGCCCGGGTGAACACCATCGAGACGTCGGACGTGGTGAAGGACTTCGTGCGCGGCTGGTACCAGGACCTGCTGGATCGCGGCATCGTCGGCCGCGACCTGTCGGGCCGGGGCCTGATGGCCGAGGCCGGCTGCGACGCGGAAGCGGCCTGATGGGGCGGACCGCCGCCTTGCTGGCCTCGACGGACGGTGTGGTCGACCCCACCACCATCCTGTCCGCCTTGCCGGAACCGATCCTGGTCATCGACCGGCAGCGGCGCGTCCACTTCGCCAATCTGCAGGCGGAGGAATTCTTCGACGCCAGCGCCAGCCTGCTGGTCGGCAGCCTGCTGGACACGCTGATCCCCGGCGACAGCCCGGTGTTCTCCCTGATCGACCAGGCGCGGGTGACGGGCGGCAGTGTGTCGGACTACAGCATCACGCTGGAAACGCCGCGCATCGGCCTGCATTTCCTGACCGCCAAGGCCGCCCCGCTGTCCGACCCGCCGGATCTGGTGGTGCTGTCGCTGCATGAACGGTCCATCGCCCGCAAGATCGACAACCAGCTGACCCACCGGGGGGCGGCCCGCTCGGTGGTGGCCATGGCCGCCATGCTGGCGCATGAGGTGAAGAACCCGCTGTCCGGCATCCGGGGGGCGGCCCAGCTGCTGGAAGAGAACGCCTCGGAAGGCGACCGCATGCTGACCCGCCTCATCTGTGACGAGGCCGACCGCATCGTGGCGCTGGTGGACCGCATGGAGGTCTTCACCGATGGTCGGCCGCTGGAAAAGAGCGGCGTGAACATCCACGGCGTGCTGGAACATGTGCGCCGCGTGGCGCAGAGCGGCTTCGGCCGCACCATCCGTTTCATCGAGCGCTACGACCCGTCGCTGCCACCGGTGCTGGGCAACCGCGACCAGCTGATCCAGATTTTCCTGAACCTGGTGAAGAACGCGGCCGAGGCCTGCCCCGACACAGGCGGGGAGATCATCCTGTCCACCGCCTATCAGCATGGGGTGCGGCTGGCGGTGCCGGGGTCGGACAGCCGGGTGCACCTGCCGCTGCTGATCAGCGTGCAGGACAATGGTGACGGCATTCCCGAAGACCTGCGGGCCAACCTGTTCGATCCCTTCGTCACCACGAAGATGAACGGGACGGGGCTGGGCCTGGCCTTGGTGGCCAAGATTATCGGCGACCATGGCGGGGTCATCGATTTCGATAGCGTGCCGCGGCGCACGATCTTCAAGGTTTCGTTGCCGATGGCGCCCGGGCGCCCGGCATCAGAGGGGGGCGTTTAACCGATGGGTCCATCCACCATCCTTGTCGCCGACGACGACAGGGCCATCCGCACCGTCCTGAACCAGGCCCTGTTGCGCCTGGGGCATGACGTGCGGGTGACCGGCAACGCCGCGACCCTGTGGCGCTGGGTCCAGGATGGGGAGGGGGATCTGGTCATCACCGACGTGGTGATGCCGGATGAGAACGGCCTGGACCTGCTGCCGCGCATCAAGAAGCTGCGGCCTGAGCTGCGCGTCATCGTCATGAGCGCGCAGAACACCCTGCTGACGGCCGTGAAGGCGGCGGAACGCGGCGCCTTCGACTATCTGCCCAAGCCCTTCGACCTGAAGGATCTGATGGGCATGGTGGAACGCGCCCTGTCCGCGCCCCAGCCCACGCCGGCCAATGCTGCCACCGCCCCGCAGGCGGAGGAGGAGGCGTTGCCCCTCATCGGCCGGTCGGCGGCCATGCAGGAAATCTACCGGGTGCTGGCCCGCCTGATGGGCACGGACCTGACGGTGATGATCACCGGCGAGTCGGGCACCGGCAAGGAACTGGTGGCCCGTGCCCTGCACGATTACGGCAAGCGGCGCAACGGCCCCTTCCTGGCGGTCAACATGGCCGCCATCCCGCGCGAACTGATCGAGTCCGAGCTGTTCGGCCATGAGAAGGGCGCCTTCACCGGTGCCACCATGCGCTCCACCGGCCGGTTCGAGCAGGCGCAGGGCGGCACCCTGTTCCTGGATGAGATCGGCGACATGCCGCTGGATGCCCAGACCCGTCTGCTGCGCGTGCTGCAGGAGGGGGAGTACACCACCGTCGGCGGCCGTACGCCCATCAAGACGGACGTACGCATCGTCGCCGCCACCCACCGCGACCTGCGCACCCTGATCCGCCAGGGCCAGTTCCGCGAGGATCTGTTCTATCGCCTGAACGTGGTGCCCATCCGCCTGCCGCCGCTGCGGGAGCGGACGGAGGATATCCCGGCGCTGGCCCGTCATTTCTTCGGCTTGGTGCACCAGCAGGGCCTGCCGCTGAAAAGCATGGACAACGCGGCGCTGGAACGGCTGCGCCGCCACCGCTGGCCCGGCAACGTGCGTGAGCTGGAGAACATGGTGCGGCGCCTGGCCGCCCTGTACACCCAGGAAGTCATCGGCATTGACGTCATTGAGCAGGAACTGGCCGATTTCGCGCCCGCCGCCGCCCCGGCGGAGGAACCGCAGAACGAAGGCCTGGGGGCCGCCGTCGAACGCCACCTGAAGGACTATTTCGCCGCCCACAAGGACGGCGTGCCGGCCGCTGGCCTGTACGACCGCGTGTTGCGCGAGGTGGAGCGGCCCTTGCTGTCGCTGTCGTTGATCGCCACGCGCGGCAACCAGATCAAGGCGGCGCACATGCTGGGATTGAACCGCAACACCCTGCGCAAGAAAATCAGGGACCTGGATATCCAGGTGGTCCGCGGCCTTAAGTAGCAGGCGGAAATTAGCCGTCCGACAGGTGGATGGATGGCTGGTATCCCACGTGGCATTCTGGTAACAGAGGTGGGCGCCCGGGCCACATGACCCTTATCCGGGCGGCGTTTGCCTCGTTCGCGGGGCGTCGTCGTTCGGTGGGATGTCTGCCCGGCATCGCCCCTGATCAGGTTCCTTCGCGGGGCCTGGGAAGGGGTGGTGAAATGCCGCGCGAACCACCGGCCTGGCAGGAACCGTGCATCGTTTCGCCTTCTTCGCGGTCATCGATTTTCGTACCGATCCGGCGCCCCCCGGCGTGGTGTCTGGTGGAGCGGCGTCATGACGACGGCCCCTCCGGCACTGTTGACGCCGCTGCCCCCGCAGGCGCCGCGCGACAGCTGGTGGCGCCGCCTCTATGTGTGGGCGTCGCGTTATGGCCTGGGCAACAAGCTGGCCGTGGCCGTGGCCATCGCCGCCGTGCTGTCGGGCTTCGCGACCTACGCCGCCCTGACCCAGCAGCCCCCCTTCGGCAACAATGCCAATACGGTCAGCCTGTTGCTGACCCTGGACGGCGCCCTGCTGCTGATGCTGCTGGCCCTGATGGCCCGGCGCATCGTCGGCCTGTGGATCGAGCGGCGGCGCGGCCTGGCCGGATCCCGCCTGCATGTGCGGCTGGTGGCGGTGTTCAGCCTGCTGGCCGTGCTGCCCGCCATCGTCATGGCGACGTTCTCCGCCTTTTTCTTCTATCTGGGTGTCCAGTCCTGGTTCAGCGACCGGGTGCGCACGGCGGTCAATGAAAGCCTGGTGGTCGCCCGGGCCTATCTGGATGAGCACAAGGTCGCCATCCGCAACGACGCCTCCTGGGTGGCCAACGACCTGTTCCGCCTGGGGCCGCTGATCACGCTGGACCCGCTGTACCTCTATTCCTTCCTGCGCAACGAGTCGTTCCAGCGCTCGTTCACCGAGGCGGTGATCTTCGACGGGCAGGGGCGGCAATACGGCAGCTATACCCTGGGTTCCGTCTTCCAACTGGACGCCTTCCCCAAGGAGCGGATGGAGAACGCGCGCAAGGGCGACGTGGACGTCGAGTTCAATGAGCAGGACAAGCGCGTCACGGCGCTGATCCGCCTGGATCCCGACTTCGACATCTTCCTGCTGCTGGGCCGCCCGGTGGAGGCCAAGGTGATGGAACACCTGACCTCCGCCCAGACGGCCGTGCATGAGTACACCGAGTTGGAGGGCCAGCGTTTCGGGTTGCAGACCCAGATGACGCTGATCTTCATCATCGTGTCGCTGCTGCTGCTGATGGTGGCCATCTGGGCCGGCCTGAACTTCGCCAACTCTCTGATCACGCCCATCAGCGCCCTGATCAACGCGGCGGAACGCATCCGCACCGGCGACCTGACGGCTCGGGTGCCGGAGGTCCTGCCGGGGCCGGAGGATGAGCTGACCTCCCTCAGCCGCGCCTTCAACCGCATGACCAGCCAGCTGTCGTCGCAGCGCAGCGACCTGGTGGAGGCCAACCGTCAGCTGGATTTGCGCCGCCGCTTCACCGAGGCGGTGCTGGCCGGCGTGTCCGCCGGCGTCATCGGCCTGGACGAACAGGGCTTCATCAACCTGCCCAACCAGTCAGCCGCCCTGCTGCTGGACATTCCGGACCTGCACGGGATGACCGGCCGGGACATCCTGGCGGTGGTGCCGGAACTGGAAGAGCTGATGAACGCCATCCGCCGCCGGCCGTCACGCCTGGTGGAGGCGCAGGTGCAGATCCGGCGCGGCAACAGCCAGCGCACCCTGCTGGTGCGCGTGGCCGCCGACACGTCGGGCAACGGCATCCGCGGTTTCGTCATCACCTTCGACGACGTGTCGGAACTGCTGTCGGCACAGCGCAAGGCCGCCTGGGCCGACGTGGCCCGCCGCATCGCGCATGAGATCAAGAACCCGCTGACCCCCATCCAGCTATCGGCCGAACGCCTGCGCCGCAAGTACCTGAAGGAAATCCAGAGCGATCCGGAAACCTTCAAGGCCATGACCGACACCATCGTGCGCCATGTCGATGACATCGGCCGCATGGTGGATGAGTTTTCGGCCTTCGCCCGCATGCCGACGCCGGTGATGAAGCCGCAGAACATCCAGGAACTGTGCCGCCAGGCCGTGTTCCTGCAAGCGACGGCCCAGACCGGCATCAAGTTCGAAAGCCTGTTGCCGCCTGATCGCATCGAGGTGGAATGCGACAGCCGCCAGATCTCCCAGGCGCTGACCAACCTGCTGAAGAACGCGATGGAGGCGATCGAGGGCCGGACGGAGGAAGATGCGGCCAACGGCCGTGATTCCGCGCCGGGCCACATCACCCTGAAGCTGGAAGGCGTGGAGGACCATGTCGTCCTGACCATCGCCGACAACGGCAAGGGCCTGCCGCATGAAGGGCGGGACCGCTTGACCGAGCCCTACGTCACCACCCGGGCCAAGGGCACGGGCCTGGGCTTGGCCATCGTGAAGAAGATCCTGGAAGACCACGGCGGCAGCCTGGGGCTGGATGACAACCCCGGGGGCGGTGCCCGGGTCACCCTGATCCTGCCGCTGGTCCAGGCACCGGCCCCGCAGGAGGGGGATGGTGGGGGTTCCACCACGCCGGTGCTGCTGGCCGGCAACAACGCGTGAGCGTTCGACTGAGGGGGCTTTTGCCCCGAAGGCTTTGACCTTGAAGGCGTTTGACTATGGCGCATGACATTCTGATCGTCGATGACGAGGCCGATATCCGGATGCTGATCGCCGGCATCCTGGAAGACGAGGGCATGAAGACCCGGGAGGCGGCGGACGCCGACCAGGCCCTGGCCGCCGTCGCCGCCCGCCGGCCCAGCCTGATCATCCTGGACATCTGGCTACAGGGCAGCCGCCTTGACGGCCTGCAGATCCTGGATGAGATGAAGCGCGACCATCCGGACGTGCCCATCGTCATGATCAGCGGCCACGGCACCATCGAGACCGCCGTGGCGGCCCTGAAGAAGGGCGCCTACGACTTCATCGAGAAGCCGTTCAAGTCCGACCGTCTGCTGCTGCTGGTGGAGCGCGCCGTCGAGGCGGCCCGCCTGCGCCGCGAGAATCGCGAACTGCGCCTACGCGCCGGCGGCGAGGTGGAACTGATCGGCCGCTCCCTGCTGGTCAACCAGTTGCGCCAGTCGCTGGACAAGGTGTCGCCCACCGGCAGCCGCGTCCTGGTCAGCGGCCCGCCGGGCAGCGGCAAGGAAATCGTGGCCCGCATCATCCATGAACATTCCCGCCGCGCCGACGGCCCCTTCGTGGCGCTGAACTGCGCCACCATGCGGCCCGACCGGCTGGAGGTGGAACTGTTCGGGACGGAGCATCCCATCGATGGCGCCGGCCGCAAGGTCGGCACCTTCGAGCAGGCACACGGCGGCACCCTGTTCCTGGATGAGGTGGCGGACATGCCGCTGGAAACCCAGGGCAAGATCGTCCGCGTGTTGCAGGAACAGACGTTCGAGCGCGTGGGCGGCAGCACGCGGGTGGAGGTGGACGTCCGCGTCATCGCCAGCACCAACCGCGACCTGGCCGCAGAGATCGAGGCCGGGCAGTTCCGCCAGGATTTGTACTACCGCCTGGCGGTGGTGCCGCTGAAGGTGCCGGCCCTGCGGGAGCGGCGGGAGGATATACCCCTGCTGGCGCGTTATTTCCTGCAACGCTCCGCCACCGCGTCGGGCCTGCCGCAGCGCATCCTGGGGGAGGACGCGATGGCCGCCTTGCAGGCCTATGAATGGCCGGGCAACGTGCGCCAGCTGCGCAACGTCATGGACTGGCTGCTGATCATGGTGCCGGGCGACCCAGATGAACCTATCCGCGCCGACATGCTGCCGCCGGAGATCGGCTCCATCACGCCCACGGTGCTGCGCTGGGAAAAGGGTGGGGAGATCATGTCCCTGCCGCTGCGCGACGCCCGCGAGGTGTTCGAGCGTGAGTACCTGCTGGCCCAGGTTACCCGTTTTGGCGGCAACATTTCCCGCACCGCGTCCTTCGTGGGCATGGAGCGCTCGGCCCTGCACCGCAAGCTGAAGTCGCTGGGCGTGCATGGCAATGAGCGCGGTGATGGAAAACTTGAGGAATGATCGGCAATAGACTGATTTAAAAACGTCTTCTGCCAATTCTTGAGACTTTAGGTGAGGTTCTTCCATGCCGCGGACAGCCTATGTCAACGGTCGCTACCTGCCGCATGGGCAGGCCCGGGTTCATATCGAGGACCGGGGGTTCCAGTTCGCCGACGGCGTCTATGAGGTGGTGTCCATCGTCAACGGCGTCTTCGCCGATGAGGACGGGCATCTGGCCCGCCTGTCCCGCTCCCTCAACGAACTGGACCTGCCCTGGCCCATGCATCCCATGAGCCTGCGCTTCGTCCTGCGCGAGGTGGCGCGGCGCAACCGCGTGCGCAACGGCCTGGTCTACATCCAGATCACCCGGGGTGAGGCGCCGCGCGATTTCCGCTTCCCGGCGGACCCGGCCCCCACCCTGGTGGTCACCTGCCGCTCCACCAAGTTCAGCGCGCCGCAGCATCTGGAAAAGGGCGTGTCGGTCATCACCATCCCCGACATCCGGTGGGCCCGGCGCGATATCAAGTCCGTCGCCCTGCTGCCCCAGGTGCTGGGCAAGCAGCAGGCGGCCGAGGCGGGCGCGTTCGAGGCCTGGCAGGTCGATCCCGACGGCACGGTGACGGAGGGTTGCTCCAGCAACGCCTGGATCGTCACCAAGGACGGCGTGCTGGTCACCCGGGCAGCCAGCCATCGCATCCTGAACGGCATCACCCGCCTGTCGTTGCTGGCTGAGGCCGAGGCCGCCGGCATTCCCTTCGAGGAACGTAGCTTCACGGTGGAGGAAGCCCTGACGGCGCGTGAGGCCTTCGTGTCCAGCGCCAGCACCTTCTGTGTGCCGGTGACCCGCATCGACGGCCGCCCGGTGGGTGACGGTGTGCCGGGCGCTTTGGCCAAGCGTCTCCGCGCGGCCTACCTGGCCCACGTCGGCGTGGCTGATCCCGTCCTTGGCCCGGTGACAAAGCTGTGACCGTGGCCGTGACCGATACCCTGGAGGCGCCGGCCTTCACCCTGCCCAAGGCGGTGCTGTTCGACTGGGACAACACGCTGGTGACCAACTGGCGCTGCGTCCATGCCGCCACCAACGCGGCGCTGGAGGCCTTCGACCTGCCCACCTGGACGCTGGAGGAAAGCTATACCCGCGTGCGCCAGAGCCTGCGCGACGCCTTCCCGGCGCTGTTCGGCGCGGGGTGGGAGCGGGCGCGCGACATCTTCTATGCCCATTTCGAGCAGAACCATCTGAACTTCCTGGACCCGCTGCCGGGTGGCGCCCGGCTGCTGGAGGCCCTGGCCGCGCGTGGCGTCTATATCGGCGTGGTCAGCAACAAGACCGGCCGTTTCCTGCGGGCGGAGGCCCAGGCGCTGGGCTGGGACCGCTGGTGCGGCGCCCTGGTGGGGGCCGGTGACGCTGCGGCGGACAAGCCCGATCCGGCGCCGGTGACGATGGCCCTGGCCCCGGCCGGCCTGGCGCCTGGGCCCGACATCTGGTTCGTGGGCGATGCCGACATCGACATGGAGTGCGCCCACCGCACGGGATGCGTACCGGTGATGGTGGGGGCCACCCCCCATGGCGAGGGCGCGCTCAGCGCATTCCCGCCCCGCCGGCGCTTCACCGGGTGCGACGAACTTTGCACCTTGGTGGATGGGCTCTAGCAACCCATATCATTTCCTGTGCTAGGATGGCGGACGCTCCGGGGATGTTCCCGGGGTCGCCGGCACTTTATACGCACGGTTCCATAAACCGCCGAAAAGGCAATCCCGGGCGCTCCCTAGAGGGCCCCAATAATCAAGCGAGGCATGCAATGTCCGAAAAATCGCAAAACGTTCAGGACGTGTTTCTGAACCACGTGCGTAAGAACAAGACCCCGGTTACGGTCTTCCTCGTCAACGGCGTGAAGCTGCAAGGCATCATCACCTGGTTCGACAATTTCTCGGTGCTGCTGCGCCGCGATGCCCATTCGCAGCTGGTTTACAAGCATGCGATTTCGACCGTGATGCCGGCCCATCCCATCCAGTTGTTCGAGACGGCCAAGGAAGGCGACCACGATTGATGTTCGTAAACAGTCGGCCGGCATGGACCGGCCGGTTGCCGGAGAGGGCGGGAACCCTGTGACGGATCATCCCGATATCCTCTCCGATGCGGAGAACGCCGGGGCGGCGCCGGTGGAGAAATCCGCCCGCCGCGCCCTGGTGGTTCATCCTGTCCTGCGTGAGGACCACGACGACCGGCGCAGCCCGGAGTCGCGGTTGGAGGAGGCGGTGGGTTTGACCGCCGCCATCGAGCTGGAGGTGGTGGCCGCCGAATGCGTGCGCGTCACCCGGCCCAAGCCGGCGACCCTGATGGGGGCCGGTTTCCTGGAAGAGGCGGCCAAGCGGATCGATGAGCTGGGCATTGGCCTGGTCGTCGTCGATCATGCCCTGTCGCCCATCCAGCAGCGCAACCTGGAACGCGATCTCAAGACCAAGGTCATCGACCGCACCGGCCTGATCCTGGAGATTTTCGGGGCGCGTGCGCGCACCCGGGAAGGCCAGCTTCAGGTGGAACTGGCGGCGCTGACCTATCAGCGCTCCCGCTTGGTCAGGTCCTGGACCCACTTGGAACGCCAGCGCGGCGGCTTCGGCTTCCTGGGCGGCCCTGGTGAAAGCCAGCTGGAAATGGATCGGCGCCTGATCGGCGACCGGATCATCAAGCTGAAGGCGGAACTGGAGGAGGTGCGGCGCACCCGTGGCCTGCACCGCAAGGCCCGCGAACGCGTGCCTTACCCGGTGGTGGCGCTGGTGGGCTACACCAACGCCGGCAAGTCCACGCTGTTCAACCGCATGGCCCGGGCGGACGTGTTCGCCAAGGACCAGCTGTTCGCCACGCTGGATCCGACCATGCGGTCCATCGTGCTGCCGTCGGGACGCAAGATCATCCTGTCGGACACGGTGGGTTTCATCTCGGACCTGCCCCACCATCTGGTGGAAGCCTTCCGCGCCACCTTGGAAGAGGTGCTGGCGGCCGACATCATCCTGCACGTGCGCGATGCCGCCCATCCGGACAGCGAAGCGCAGAAGCTGGACGTGGAAACGGTGCTGGGCGAATTGGGGATCGAGGCGGAGACCGACACCCGCGTGGTGGAGGTTTTGAACAAGATCGACAAGTTGCCACCGCTGGACCGCGATACCCTGCTGCGCCAGGCCCGCCGGCCGGACGGCCTGGTGGCCGTGTCGGCCCTGACGGGCGAGGGGCTGGAAAGCCTGTGCAACATCCTGGACCGCCGCATGGTGGCGGGCCGCGATGTCGTGCGGGCCAGCGTGCCCTTCGCCGATGGGGCAGCACTCGCCTGGCTGCACGCCAAGGGCGAGGTGGTGGAACGGGATGACGACGACGACAATGCCCACCTGACGGTGGCGCTGGAGCCGGCGGACGTGGCCCGCTTCCGCGACCGTTATCCGGACTATCCGCTGGTGGAAACCCCATCGGTGGCGGAACGTCCGGTTGCGGCGGCGCAGCACGCGTCCTGATCCCGATCGGGTTGATTTATGGAAGCGGGGCCTGGCCGGCACACGGTCAGGCCCCGTTTTTCTTGGGACGGATATGATCATTCCGATTCCGGAATGATGGCGTCGGGGGCTTGCTAGGAACTCTTTCGCCGATTTGTAGGGGCGGGATGGGGGATGGCCTATGCCGCCTGCGCCCGTATCCGTGCTTCCAGGGGATCGGGGCGCTGGAGTAAGGTGCGGCCCACCCGTCGCCGGGTCCGCCGAATAAAGGGCCCGGCGCTATTTGTGGAGGTTCGTCAAATGAGTTTCAGGCCCCTGCACGACCGTGTGGTGATCCGGCCCATCGAGCAGGATCAGAAGACCCCCGGCGGCATCCTCATCCCCGACACCGTCAAGGAAAAGCCCCAGCAGGGTGAAGTCCTGGCCGTGGGCAGCGGCGCCCGCAACGAGAAGGGCGAGATCGTCGCCCTGAGCGTCAAGGCCGGCGACAAGGTGCTGTACGGCAAGTGGTCCGGCACGGAAGCCAAGATCGACGGCAAGGACGTGCTGATCATGCGCGAGTCCGACCTGCTCGGTATTCTCGAATAAGAATAGTAGCGGCATGAGGAAAACCTCATGCCCTAGCCCGCGACTGCGGGCGCCGGAGGTTTCTGGGAAGCGTCAGCGGACCGGAAATCGAGGATAAGCCCAGGGCCCGGATGGGCCCGCCCGGCGCCTGAGGGAATACGAAAAAGGAATTAGGAAAATGGCTGCCAAGGACGTGAAGTTCAACACGGATGCCCGCGACCGCATGGTGCGCGGCGTGGACATCCTGGCCGACGCCGTGAAGGTGACCCTGGGCCCCAAGGGCCGCAACGTGGTCCTGGACAAGAGCTACGGCGCGCCGCGCATCACCAAGGACGGCGTCAGCGTCGCCAAGGAGATCGAGCTGGCCGACAAGTTCGAGAACATGGGCGCCCAGATGGTGCGCGAAGTGGCCTCGAAGACCAACGACGTCGCCGGTGACGGCACCACCACCGCCACCGTGCTGGCCCAGGCCATCGTGCGCGAGGGCGTGAAGGCCGTGGCCGCCGGCATGAACCCGATGGACGTGAAGCGCGGCATCGACGTCGCCGTCACCGCCATCGTGGAAGACCTGAAGGGCCAGTCCCGCAAGGTCTCCACCACCGGTGAGATCGCCCAGGTCGGCACCATCTCCGCCAACGGCGAGACCGAGATTGGCGAGATGATCGCCAAGGCGATGGACAAGGTCGGCAAGGAAGGCGTCATCACGGTTGAAGAGGCCAAGGGCTTCGACACCGAGCTGGAAGTCGTCGAGGGCATGCAGTTCGACCGCGGCTACCTGTCGCCGTACTTCGTGACCAACGCCGACAAGATGACGGTCGAGCTGGACAGCCCCTACATCCTGCTGCACGAGAAGAAGCTGTCGGGCCTGCAGGCCCTGCTGCCGGTGCTGGAAGCCGTGGTGCAGTCCAGCCGTCCGCTGCTGATCGTGTCGGAAGACGTGGAAGGCGAGGCGCTGGCCACGCTGGTGGTGAACAAGCTGCGCGGCGGCCTGAAGATCGCCGCCGTGAAGGCCCCGGGCTTCGGCGACCGCCGCAAGGCGATGCTGGAAGACATGGCCATCCTGACGGGCGGCCAGGTCATCTCTGAAGACCTGGGCATCAAGCTTGAGAACGTGTCGCTGGACATGCTGGGTACCGCCAAGAAGGTGGTGATCACGAAGGACGCGACCACGATTGTGGACGGTATCGGCGCCAAGGCCGACATCGAGGCGCGCATCGGCCAGATCAAGTCGCAGATCGAGGAGACCTCCTCCGACTACGACCGTGAGAAGCTGCAGGAGCGTCTGGCGAAGCTGGCGGGCGGCGTTGCCGTCATCCGCGTCGGTGGTGCCACCGAGGTCGAGGTGAAGGAACGCAAGGACCGCGTTGACGACGCCATGCACGCCACCCGCGCCGCGGTGGAAGAGGGCGTGGTCGCCGGCGGCGGCACCGCCCTGCTGCGTGCCACCCGCGTCCTGGCCGGCCTGAAGCCGGTCAATGACGAGCAGCGCGTGGGCATCGACATCGTCCGCAAGGCCTTGCAGGCCCCGGTGCGTCAGATCGCCTTCAACGCCGGTGTCGATGGTTCCATCGTCGTCGGCAAGTTGCTGGACAACGGCGACGCCGGCTTCGGCTACAACGCCCAGACCGGTGAGTTCGGCGACATGTTCGCGTTCGGCGTCATCGACCCCACCAAGGTCGTGCGCACCGCCCTGCAGCATGCGGCCTCCGTCTCCGGCCTGCTGATCACCACCGAAGCCATGGTCGCCGACCGGCCCGAGCCCAAGCCGGCCATGCCGGAAGGCGGCGGCATGGGCGGGATGGGTGGCATGGGCGGCATGGGTGGTATGGGCTTCTAAGCCCTTGCCCCCAGGACAGCCCAGCTTTCCTGGCCTTTGAGGAAGAAGGGATCGCCCCCAAAGGGCGGTCCCTTTTTTCTTTGTGGATCATACGCGCGGCCTTTGATCTTAAGCGATCAAAGGTCCCCTCACGCGCCGGGCGCCAGCATCCGCTGGCTTGGGCTTCCTCGCTCCGCCCTTCGGTACTCGCTCCGGGGCCGGCCGTCGCCGGCCTCCGGCGGCACGAGCCACTGTCTCGTGCCGCCGGTATTATTCACTTTATGGTTGGCGCCAAGGATTCTATTCCTAGGGGGCCCAATGCCGCCGCCAACCATAGCTGTGCCCCCAATGAGCCCGTTTGCGAGCCTGCCCGCTGCCCCCGTTGTCGATGCCGCCGCCGTCGATGCCGTCATCCGTGCTGTGGCGCGGGTGGAGATCCTGCCCCGTTTCCGCCACCTGGAAAGCGGGGACATCCGGGAAAAGGGGCCGGGCGACCTGGTGACCGTGGCGGATGAGGCCTCCGAACGTGCCCTGACCGCCCAGTTGACCGCCCTGCTGCCCGGCAGCACCGTGGTGGGTGAGGAAGCGGTCGCCGCCGACGCCGGCGTGCTGGACCGCTTGGCTGGTGACCAGCCCGTCTGGATCGTCGATCCCATCGACGGCACCGCCAATTTCGTGGCCGGCAATCCCCGCTTCGGCGTCATCGTCGCCCTGTCGGTGGGCGGGCACACAGTGGGCGGCTGGATCCACGACGCCGTGGGCGGCCGCACGGTGCGCGGTCTGAAGGGGCAGGGCGCCTGGCTGGTGGGGGCCGATGTCGAGGCGGCGGGCGAACGCTGCGTCGCCCTGCCGCCGGTGCCCGTTGCCCAGATGCGCGGCATCGCCAACATCCGCTTCTTCGATGGCGACATGCGCCGCCAGCTGACCCAGCGCCGCACCCTAGTGGCCGAGGCCTACACCCAGCGCTGTTCCGCCCACGATTACCTGGACCTGCTGACCGCCCAGTCGCACTTCAGCCTGAACCGGATGATCAAGCCCTGGGATCATGCCGCCGGATCGTTCCTGTTCACCGAGGCCGGCGGCTATGCCGCCAAGCTGGACGACACGCCCTATCGCCCCATCGACCGCGATGGCGGCCTGATGATGGCGCCGGACGCGGTGAGCTGGCGGGAACTGCACAGCGCGCTGTTCGATGCGTGACGGCTGCGGATGATATCGATTCCGTCTTTGGTTCGCCTATAGAATAGAAGGTGCGAACCGGATGCAAATTTATGGTAGCCCGGCTTTACATCATTACAGGCGCGACCAAGATGAGGGTGCGCGGCAATCGCTTCCACGTGATGCTGGATTTGCCGAACATATCGTAACGCTTGTTCCGTTCCCCAGCGGGTTTCCGTGTCTTGCCAGATACGGTCCAAGTCGATTTGTGCCCGGGGGGTGAGGCGAAAGCGGCCCGTCATCGTGCCGAGGCTGCGCCGGCTTGTTTCCGGGCAATGAAAGTATCGAAGTCGAAGTCCGTCGCGGGGCCGCTTTCCTCACCTTCGACAAGGGCCTGTCGAAGGGCGGCGAGCTTGGTTTCCTGCTCTTCCAGCAGACGCAGCCCAGCCCGAACGACGTCATCAGCGTCTTTGTAGCGGCCTTCGTTGATCTGCTCTTCGACGAACTTGGCAAAGTACTGGTCGAGGTTGACTGATGCGTGCTTGCCCATGGCGGCACCTCCTGTCTTTTAGGCTACCACAAGTTTCCGAACCAATGCAGCGCCGTGCTTTCTTCCAATCTGGATGGCGTCAGGTACTGATACTCTGGGCCCATTCCTGAACGGGAGCGATCACCATGCCGCTGACTTTCGCCCGGTCCCCACCTGATCTGGCCCTACGCCTCGGGCCGTTTTTCCTGATGGCCCTGGCGGGACTGGCGGTACGCACGCCCTGGATGGCCGAGCATCCGCGCCTGGCGGCGGCGCTGTTCCTCTGGATCGCCATGGACAGCCTGGCATCGGCGCAGGTCTTGGCGATGCGGGGCCAGGGGCGGGTGGTTGCCGCCCGTGCCGCGCTTGCGGGAATGGCGCTGGGCGCCGTCGCGGCGGTTGCCGGCATGACGCCGCCGTTGCGCACCATCCTGGTGGATATGCCCTGGGCCGTGGCGGCGCTCGCCCTGCTGGTCGGCGCCCATGTCGCCTGGGGGCTGATGGGCGCGCGGGCGGCTTGGGCCGGGGCGGGGGGCGACCGAAAGGCACGCATTACGGCGGCGCTGTCCTGCCTCATTCCCCAACCCTTGGCGCGCCTGGTGGTGGCGGAGGTGTCGCTGCTGCATCTGGCGCTGTTCCGCTGGGGCGGGGCGCCCGACGTGCCGGCGGGGCACCAGGCCCATACCTGCCATCGTGAGCTTTATCCCCTGCTGGGCGGCTTCATCGCCGTGCAGGTGATGGAGATGGCGGTGACCGACGTGGTGGTGGGGCTGCATCACCGCACGGCCGCCACCGCGCTGTTTGTGCTGGGTGACCTGGCCCTGGTCTACACCCTGGGCCTGATGAAAAGCCTACGGCAGCGGCCGGTGCTGCTGGGGCCGCGTGCCGTGCGCGTGCGTTTCGGCCTGCTGGTCGACCGGACCATCCCTTATGCCGATATCCAGGCGGTGCGCGTGGCCGCTGACGCGGTGCCTAAGCGTTCGCCCGCCAACCTCAGTCGTCTGGTGGCACCCAATGTGGTGCTGACCCTGCGGCGGCCACTGACCTGCCGGCGCTTCCTGCGGGCGGAGGTGAGGACGACGATGGTCGGGCTGTATGTGGATGAACCGGCGGCCTTCGTGCGCGCGCTGGATTGGCGCACCGCTCAAGAAACCACTTGAATTGTATATTGTATAAATCCGTAATGATGGCTGCCTTGATCTGGGGAGCCATCCTATGCGCCGTCGTTCCTTCCTTGCCGCCCTGCCTGCCGCCGCCGCGGTGGCCCATGCCGCCAGTGGTGCGGGGGCCGGCGTGGCTGAGGCGAGCGGCGTGGCGTTGCCCGTCGGCGCTGGCCCCGGTTCCATGCCGGCGGCGGGGCCCCAGCCGACGGCGGCGGATTACGACCGCGCGCTGTCCTTGCGTGAGCGCTGGATCGGCCTGACGGAGAATGTGGCCTGGCCCGCCAGTTGGGACGGGGCGGGGCGCTTTCACTACCGCAAGACGGTGCCGGGCGGCTTCCAGTTCACCATGGCCGACGCCGCCACCCTGGAAAAGCGCCCGGCCTTCGACCATGAGCGCCTGGCCGCCGAATTGAGCAAGGCGACGGGGGAGAGCTACACCGGCCTGAACCTGCCGTTCAGCGGCGTGCACCTCAGTGACGACGGCCAGACCCTGGCGTTCGAGTGGGATGAGGTGTCCTGGACCTGCCACCTGTCGGATTACAGCTGCACCCGGGACAAGTCCGATGATGGGCGCCAGCCGCGCGGCTTCGGCGTCGTGCGCGACCTGGCCATCCCGGCCGACAACAGCCCGAAGAAGTCCCCCGATGGCAAGTGGGAGGCCTTCGTCCAGAATTACAACCTCGTGGCCCGCCGGGTGAGTGAAGCGGCGCTGACCATCCTCAGCACCGACGGCAGCGAGGGTGATTTCTATGA
Organism: Azospirillaceae bacterium; assembly: GCA_028283825.1. Lineage (NCBI taxonomy): Bacteria > Pseudomonadati > Pseudomonadota > Alphaproteobacteria > Rhodospirillales > Azospirillaceae > Azospirillaceae bacterium. Next base: position 532,494 of record JAPWJW010000003.1, read on the forward strand.
TCCGGAGACCATCGCCTGGTCGCCGGACTCGGCCAAGCTGATCGCCTACCGCGTGCGCCCCGGCTATCGGCGGGAGGTGCACCGGGTGCTGTCCTCGCCCAAGGACCAGATCCAGCCGGAAATGCGGGTGCAACTGTATCCCAAGCCGGGCGATGCCGTTGATCTGGAACAGCCGGTGCTGTTCCACGTCGCACCCGCGCGGCAGATGGTGGTGGGCGACGCCCTGTTCCCCAACACCTACCTGATGTCGGATTTCCAGTGGCGGGCCGACAGCGCCACGGTGACGTTCGAGTACACCCGGCGCGGCCACCAGATGGTGCGGCTGATCGAAATCGACGCCGCCACTGGCGCCGCGCGCGCCGTCATCACCGAGACGGCCGAGACCTTCGTCAACAACGAACGCCGTTTCCGCCACGATGTGAAGGACGGCGGGGCGGAGGTCATCTGGCTGTCGGAACGCGACGGCTGGTGCCACCTGTACCTGTTCGACGGCCGCACGGGCAAGGTGAAGACCCAGATCACCAAGGGTGAGTGGGTGGTGCGCCACGTCGCCAAGGTGGATGACGACAAGCGCCAGATCTATTTCGCCGCCAGCGGCATGCGCCCGGGGGAGGACCCCTACCTGCTGCACCACTACCGCGTCGATTTCGACGGCCGCAACCTGGTGCCGCTGACCACGGCCGACGCCTATCATGACGTGGCGCTGTCGCCGGACCTGAAATTCTACATCGACCTCTATTCCCGAACCGACCAGGCGCCGGTCATGGAACTGCGCCGCGTGGCCGACCGGTCGCTGGTGGCGGTGGTGGAGCAGGGCGACATCACCCGCCTGCTGGCGGCCGGGTTCCGCCCGCCGGAGGTGTTCAAGGCCAAGGGCCGCGACGGCAAGGCGGATATCTGGGGCGTCATCGTCCGCCCCCTGGGTTTCGACCCCAGCCGCCGCTATCCGGTGATCGAGAACATCTACGCCGGCCCGCACGACAGCTTCGTGCCCAAGACCTTCTGGCCCTTCGGCTACCATTCCGGCGGCGACAAGGTCATCGGCATGCAGGCCCAGGCGGAGATGGGCTTCATCGTCGCCCAGATCGACGGCATGGGCACCATGAACCGGTCCAAGGCCTTCCACGACGTCTGCTGGAAGAACCTGAAGGACTCAGGCTTCCCCGACCGCATCAAGTGGTGGCAGGCGGCATCCGCCCAGTACCCGCAGCTGGACATCAGCCGTGTCGGCATCTATGGCGGGTCGGCCGGCGGTCAAAGCTCTCTGGCGGCGCTGCTGTTCCAGCCGGATTTCTACAAGGCGGCGTTCTGCTACGCCGGCTGCCATGACAACCGCATGGACAAGATCAGCTGGAATGAACAGTGGATGGGCTGGCCAGTGGATGAGAGCTACGCCCGGTCATCCAACGTCGATAACGCCTGGCGCCTGAAGGGCCAGGTGGCCCTGGTGGTGGGCGAGCAGGATGAGAACGTGGACCCGGCCTCCACCGCCCAGGTGGTCAACGCCCTGATCAAGGCCGACAAGACCTTCGACCTGGTGGTGGCACCGGGGGAGGGCCATTCCGTCGGCCGCTCCACCGGTCCCATCCGCTACATGCTGCGCCGCCAGTACGGCTTTTTCCTGCAACATCTGGCGGCGGCCAACGCGCCGGACTGGAACGCCCTGTCCAACGCGACACCGCCCGTCAGTCCTTCTTAAAGCGATGGATGGCCAGGCCGGCCGGGGCCTGGACGGTGGGCATGATCTCCACCCGGTTGACGTTGAAGTGCGGCGGCAGGGTGGCGCACCAGAACACCGATTCCGCCACGTCCTCCGCCGTCAGGGGCGTGGTGTCGGCGTAGACCTTGCGGGCCTTCTCGGCGTCACCCTTGAAGCGCACCAGGCTGAAGTCCGTCTCCACCATGCCCGGTTCCACCGAGGTGACGCGCACGCCGGTACCTTGTAGGTCGGCGCGGATGCTGAGGCTGAACTGGGTGACGAAGGCCTTGGACGCGCAATAGACGTGGCCGCCGGGATAGGGGTAGCTGCCGGCGGTGGAACTGAGGTTGATGATGTGGCCGCGGCCGCGTTCCACCATGCCCGGCAGGATCAGGCCGGTCATGATGGCCAGCGCCTTGTCGTTGGTGTCGACCATGATCTCCCAGTCATCCAGGTTGGACTTCTGGGCGGGATCCTGGCCCAGGGCCAGGCCGGCGTTGTTGATCAGCAGGTCGATGTCGGCGAAGTCGGCCGGGATGCTGGCCACCGCCGCCTCCATCGCCTTGCGGTCGCGCACGTCGAACGACAGGGTATGGGTGGGCACGTCCAGGCTGTCGGCCAGGGCCTTCAGCTTTTCCGGGTTGCGGCCGGCCAGCACCAGGCGGGTGCCCAAGGCCGCGAAACGGCGGGCGAAGGCGCTGCCGAAGGCGCCGGTGGCGCCGGAGATCAGGGCGATGGCGGGGACATGGGGCGGGGCGTAACTCATGGCAACTGCCTCCTTGGTTTTGGTCGTGTTTTGAATGAAGTGGCGGCCGTCAGCCGCCGGTGCGCTCCAGCCCCTTGGCCTTCTGCCAAAGGGCCTCCATCTCGTCCAGGGTGGCTTCCGCCGGCCCGCGGCCTTCCTCGGCCAGCCAGGCTTCAATTTGGCGGAAGCGGCGTTCGAACTTGGCGTTGGTGCCGCGCAGCGCGGTCTCGGGATCGATGTCGAGATGGCGGGCCAGATTGGCCAGGGCGAAGGTCAGGTCGCCCAGCTCATCCTGCATGCGGGCCTGTTCCGGCACCGCGTGCTCCATCTCCACCCGCAACTCGCCGATCTCCTCCTCGATCTTGTCCAGGATCTCCTTGGCCTGGGTCCAGTCGAAGCCGACGCGGGCGGCCCGCTTCTGCAGCTTCACGGCGCGGGTCAATGCGGGCAGGCCGGTGATGACGCCTTCCAGGGCCGACGCCTTGGCGCCGCTGGCGGCGGCCTTGGCGGCGCGCTCGCCCGCCTTCTGGGTCTCCCAGCGCTGCACCTGGTCCACGGCGTCGGCCACCTCGTCCGGCTGCTCCCCGAACACATGGGGATGGCGGCGCACCATCTTGTCGTTCAGGGTGCCGACCACGTCGGCGAAGTTCCACAGGCCGCGCTCGCTGGCCATCTGGGCGTAGAACACCACCTGGAACAGCAGGTCGCCCAATTCCTCCTTCAGGGCGCCCATGTCGCCCAGCTGGATGGCGTCCGCCACCTCGTACGCTTCCTCGATGGTGTGGGGGGCGATGGTGGGGAAGTCCTGCTCCAGATCCCAGGGGCAGCCGCCGTTGGGGTCGCGCAGGCGGGCCATGATGCCCAGCAGGCGTTCAATGGGGGCGGCTGCGGAATGGTCGGTCATGAGGCTGTCCCGGAAATGCGAAAGGGGGGCCCCAAGCGGCCCCCCTTCCTTATACCGAACCCGCACGCCGGGGCCACCCGCCCCGACGCTTCGGCGGGCCAATTACTTCTTCAGGCCGATCTCACGCAGCCGCTGGTCCAGGTACTCACCGGCGGTGTAGGCGGCACTAAGGCGCACGTCCGGCCGGGGGTGCAGGAACATGGGCATGGAATAGCGCGAGACATTGTGCTCCGGCGGCGGGTTGACGACACGGTGGGTGGTCGCCGGGAAATAACCGCCCGACGCCTCCTTCAGCATGTCGCCGCCGTTGACGGCGATCATGCCGGCGTCACAGGGCACGGCGTGCCAGTTGCCGGCGGTGTCCTTGGCCTGCAGCCCGGGCTCGCTGCCCGTCACCAGCAGGGTGATCAGGTTGATGTCCTCATGCGCCGCCGCGCGCACGGCCCCGGGCTCGAACCCCTCGGCCAGCGGCGGGTAGTGCAGCACGCGGAACAGGCTCTGCGTGCTGCCGTCCATCATGGCGGGCAGGGGCACGGAGAATTGGGTCGCCACGGGTGTCGGGCTGTGCGTTTGGATCCAGCCGAGCAGGTCGGCGCCCAGCGCGATCAGGGCCGCGTACATGGCCTCCGTCGCCTCCTTCACGCCCGCCGGCAGCGGCCGGTTGGGATAGACGTGATAGAACTCCTTCAGGTCCTTGAGGGGGCTGCCCTTGGCGTTTTCCGAGCGGAAGGGGAAATAGCCGTCCTGCGTCTCGGGCGAGAACAGGTGATCCATCTTGGTCTCGGACGCGAAGAACGCGGCCCATTCGGCGTAGACGCGCTGGATCAGCGCCGGATCGATGGGGTGGTTGCGCAGCACGGCGAAGCCGGTCTCATGCATGGACCGGACGAATTCGGCCGGGGCCGTGGACTCGGTGTAATCAACGCTGGCGATATCGAACATGGGTGTTTCCCCGATGGCGTCCGGTGCCGCCCTCGCCATCGCGGGAAAGGGTGCCGTTTGCGGACGCGTTACATCCGCCCCCGGGCCGCGGGCCAGGGACTGTTTTTTAGGTCAAGGCCGGCCGCGGGCAGCCATGTCGCGTTGCGCTGGGACTAACAGCCCTGGCGCGCCCCCGTCAACCATGCAGATGCGGGAAGTGTTTCCGATTTTGCGGAGGATTATGGCGCACCCGTCATGCCATTTTCTTCGCCGCCTTCCTGGCCTCCGCCCTGGTCACGGCGTCTGCGGCGCGGATGATCCAGTCGCGCAAGGCCGGGGCCTCATCCAGCATGGCGTCGGGTACCACGACGTAGGTCTTGCTGACCGGCTGGCTGGGGTCGTATTGCAAGGCCTTGGCGCCGGGCAGGGCCAGCAGGGCCGCATGGTCCGCCCCCGCCAGCTTCAGCGCCAGCCCCACGTCGGACAAGGAGGCGAAGGGCTTGGCGCCCGCATAGGCCATGATGCCGCCGAACATGGGCTTGAACGCCAGTTCCAGGTCGGGTGTCGCGACCGCCATGATGGATGCCAGGTGTTTGGGATCGTGCGCCATTGTTTTTCCTTCGTTTTCCAATTGCCCGCTAACGTGAACTTTAGCGGCTAGCCCTGACAGGTCATGGCAGGATGGAAACGGCTTTGAAAGGTGCTTTCATGAATACCCCCGTGCTGACCTGGCAGATGTGGGCCGTGCTGTCGGCCGTGTTCGCGGCCATGACCGCCATCCTGGCCAAGGTGGGGGTGGCGGGGGTGAATTCTGACTTCGCCACCCTGGTGCGAACCATCGTCATCCTGCTGGCCATCGCGGCCTTGCTGCCCATCACCGGGCAGTGGCAGTCGCCGGCCGGCGTCTCGGGCCGCAGCTATCTGTTCCTGGTGCTGTCGGGCCTGGCCACCGGCGGATCCTGGCTGTGCTATTTCCGCGCCCTGAAGATGGGGGAGGCGGCGCGGGTGGCCCCCATCGACAAGATGAGCGTGGTGCTGGTGGCCCTGTTCGGCGTGCTGTTCCTGGGGGAACGCCTCAGCCTGCCCAACTGGCTGGGCGTGGCCTTCATCGCCGTGGGGGCCATCCTGGTGGCCTACCGCGGCTGACCCTATCCCGAAGGTTGGCCCGGCCATCTTCAAACCTTTGTTAAGGGGCGGCGGCCCATCCTGGTCCCGACAGGTACGCGGGGATCGGTTGTGTCGATGGACGGGTCGGGTCATCAGATGGGTTGCGGGGATGGGCGGTCCGGCGAACTGTTCGCGCAGGCCGCACCCAAGCTGCGCGCCATCTTCCAGGCCCAGGCCCAGGCGTGCGCCGGCAGCCTGCACATGGTCGGCCTGGAAAGCCTTCAGACCCGGCTGGGCGCCCGCTGGCCCAAGGTGGCGGAGCGCGTGCACGCCCTGGCGGAGCGCCTGCTGCCGCAGATGTTGAGCCCCAATGACGCCTGGTTCCGTTATGGCGAGGAGGGCTACATCGTCGTCTTCGCCCAGTTGGGCCGGACCGAGGCCGGGCTGATCTGCGCCAAGCTGGTGGAACAGTTGCAGCGCCTGCTGCTGGGCGATGCCGACACGGCGTCCGTCCGTGTCCAGTCCGCCGTGCAGGAGATCGGCGGTGAGGTGCTGTTCGAAAGCACCAGCCTGCGCGACATGCTGGCCAGTGCCGCCGCCTTGGCCGCGCACGGCGCCAGCGGGCAGGACGCCGTCGGTGCGAATGCCGAGAACGCCAACCCCTGGGGCAATTTCGCCCAGCATGAGGCGCCGGTGGAGGTGGTCTACCGCCCCATCTGGGACGTGCGCAAAGAGGTGCTGTCCATCTACCTGGCGCGTGCCATGCGCCCGCGCCGGGGGCGCCTGCCGGTCTGGGGCTATGACTGTGTCGCCAATTCCAGCGACGTGCAGCAGATCCTGGGCCTGGACCTGAACGTGCTGCGCCAGGCCATGGAGGTTTATGCCGAACTGTACCGCAATCAGTTCCGCTGTTTCCTGGCGGTGCCGGTGCATTTCGAGACCCTGGCCGGCCATGCCCGCCGGCGCGAATATCTGGCGGCGTTGCAGGCGATTCCGAAGGAACTGGTGGCCTTCCTGGCCTTTCAGGTGGTGGGGCTGCCGCATGGCATCCCGGCCGGCCGCGCGGCGGAGATCGTGACCTTCCTGAAGCAGTTCAGCCGGGTGGTCATCGCCGTGGTGGACAGTGGCGGCGATCTGGCCGTCCTGGCCGCGGCCGGCGTCTATATCGCCACCATGATGCTGCCCCCCGGTGCCGGCCCCAAGCGCTGGGGCCCCGACCTGTCGCGCTTCGCCCACGACGCGGTGAAGCTGCGCCTGCGCGCCGGGGTGGAGGGCGTGGACACACCGCTGATGGCCTCCTACGCCGACGGCGCCGGGTTCCATTACATGACGGGTGATTTCATCGGCACCTGGGCGGAAGTGCCGGAGAACGCCCTGCGCTTCACCCACGCCGACCTGCGCGCCCGCATGGTGGCGGCGGACTAGGAACCCTCCTGGTCCAGGAACACGTACAGGGCGGCGATCTTGCCATCGCGCACGATGATCAGGTCCAGGCCGGTATACTCCGGCTTTTCGCCGCGCGGTCCGGACCCCCAGGCCAGGCGGCCGGCATTGTGCAGGGCTTGTGGCGCGCCATGGGGCGTGTAGGCGAAGTGGGGGTGCGTGGCGCGCAGGTCGCCGGCGAACTTGTCCAGCGCGTCGCGGCCGACGATGATGCCGGGTGGGGCGTACAGGACGCAGTCTTCCGTATAAAGCGCGTTGATCGCCGCGCGGCGGCGGGCGGCGTCGCCCTCGCCAAAAACCTCCTGAAGGTTGCGGCGCAGCAGTTCGTGAATTCTGTCCGACATCATCGTCTCCCGGTGCTGGGTTGCTGGTGGGAGGACTTTCGGACAAGGACCGTCTTTCCGAAATGGCAATGATTGAAAGATATCATTGCGGATTTGGCGATATGACGGCGCGGGTGGATCAGTCATCCAGGCCCTTGCCCGCCAGGATGCGCGGCAGGTGTTTCTCGATGCGGGCAACCCGTGTCTTCGACTGTTTGGCCGCCGCGAAATGCAGGAGATAGGCGCGCTGGCGCCCGGGTGTCAGCGCCTCGAACGCGGCCTTGAGGTCGGAATCCGCATCCAACCGGGCCTGGAATTCCTCCGGTACCGCGAACTCACGGGTTTTCTTGAAATCCACTTCCAAACCGGCCTGTTCCACCGCGATGGCCTGGTGGATATAGGCCTTCACGGTGTCCGCCAGGGCCGTGATCTGGCCCAGGCTGGTGAAGCGCATCTGGCGGGCCGCCTGCACATTCTCCGTCTGCCGGACCAGAATGCCGTCCGGATCCGGAATCAGCGCACCCTTGAAGAACAGCAGGGCGCAGTAGTCCTTGAAGCCGTGGATGAGGACGACGTTGGCATCGTCGACGGTATAGCAGGGGTTGCCCCACTTGAAGCCTTCCGTCATTGGGCAATCGAGCGCGATGGCCCGTAGCGCGCGGAATTCCTCCCGCCATTTCCGGGCTTGGTCCAGATAGGCATCGACCTTGGGGTTGGTTTCGCCCGTGGCCATGATGATCCTCCCGCTTGATTTCTTATCGGTGCCGTGTTGGCGCTAGACCATTTCTTGTGACTGGCTTTGCGATTGGCTCTGCCCGCTATCGGCCACTGGCGGTTCCTCTTCGCCCTGTTCCTCCACATCCACGCTGACGTACAGGGCGTGGGCGTCGCCGCCCAGGATGACGCCGCTGAGGGGGCTGACGTCGTTATAATCGCGGCCGTAGGCCAGGGTGATGTGGTTCACGCCCGCCAGCGTGTCGTTGGTGGGGTCCATGTCGACCCAGCCGGCCGCCGCCCCGCACCAGACCTGTGCCCAGGCGTGGCTGGCGTCCGCCCCTTGCAGGCGCGGCTGGCCCGGCGGGGGCAGGGTGCGCAGATAACCGCTGACGTAGCGCGCCGGCAGGCCCAGGGCGCGCAAGGCGCCGATCATCAGGTGGGCGAAGTCCTGGCAGACGCCGCGTTTCAGGTCCAGCACCTCCAGCACCGGGGTGCTGACGGTGGTGGCGTCGGCGTCGAAGGTGAAGTCGGCGTGGATGCGGCTCATCAGGTCGTGGGCGCCCAAGCCCACGGGCCGGCCGGGCGGGAAACTGTCGGCGGCGAACGCCGCGAGGTCCGGGCTGGGCAGGCGCAGGCGGGGGGACGATTCCAGGAACTCCGCCACGTCCAGGAGGGCGGGCGCCTGGGCGGCCACATCTTCCCACGCCGGGCTGGCCGCCAGGTCGGGGGTGGGCCGGGGCAGGACGGCCACGTCCAAATCCACCGACACCGTCAGGTCCAGGTGCGGCGTGTCGATGGCCACATAGGTGACGGCGTTGCCCAGCCAATCCTGCCGGTCCACCGCCACGGCGGGCGCCGGCTCCACCGTCATGTCCAGCACCCGGCCGCGTTGCCGCGCATCCTGGCGCGGGCCCAGATGGGCGATCAGTTGCGAGGCCGCGACCGGCACCGTGTAGCTGTAGCGGGTGATGTGGCGGCAGCGATAGCGCACATGCGCCGGCGCCGCGTCCCCCTCCGCCGTTTCGGGGAACAGGGGATCAGGCGGCACGGGCATGGACATGGCTGAAATAGGCTTGCGACAGAAGGTTCGACATTTCCGGCAGCGCCCAGCCCAACTGGTGCAGCAGGGCGCCCAGGCGGCCCATGTCCTGCGTCAGGTCGGGATCGTGCGCACGATAGCGGGCCTGGCCCACCAGGTCGGACAGGCGGGACAGCGGGTCGCTGTCGCCGGCCGATAGCGCAGACAGGCCGGGCGGCAGCGACGGGGCGGGCAGGCGGCTGACCTGCCGGCGGATGGTTTCCAGCTGGAACAGCAGCGAATGCGGATGCTCCAGATCCGTCAACAGCAGGCTGAGGGCCGGTTCGCGCTGCACGCCCACGGGGAAACGCTCGCGATAGGCGGGGCCAGCCTCCGCCAGTTCCAGCAGCACTTCCAGCGTGGCCGCACCCACGCGCTCGGCCGTGATGGCGCCGGTTTGCAGGCGTTCCACCGCGTCGATGGCGCGCTCCATCCGGCGGCCCAGTACCAGGAAGCGCCAGCCGGCACCGCGCGGCATGCCGTCCAGTTCCAGGCCGGTCTGGGCGGCCAGCACCTGGCTGAACTCATCCAGCAGCAGGGGCAGGGCGGCGCGATCAGCCTTGGGCAGCGCCGTGGCCAGCGTGTCCAGCCGCCCCAGCACTTGGCGGGTGTCGGACGGCAGGCGGTCGCGCACGCTGCCCATGGCGCGGCGCAGACGCTGGGTGGTCGCCACCAGGCTGCCGGGGTTGGCGGGATCCACCGCGATTTCCAGTGCCTGGCGCATGCCGCGCAGGGCGTCGGAGGTCGGCATCTGGGCGATTTCCTGGGGAATCAGGGTCGCCCGGCCCATCAGGCGCAGCAGGGGGGCCAGTTCCTCACGCGCGGCCGGGCGGTTGCCGTCGGACAGGCGCAGGGCGGCGGCGCGCAGCATGCGCACGGACGCCGCCGCGCGCTCCGCATACCGCCCCACCCAGAACAGGTAGTCGGCGGCCCGGCTGGGCAGGTTGCCGGGCACGGGGCTGGGCTCGCGCGCGCCATCGGGTGCGGTGTTCAGGCGGCGGACGGTGCTCAAGGGTTCCGTCCCCACGATCCACAGATCCTTGGACCCGGCACCCTGTTGCAGGGAAATGGCGGCGTGACGCGCGTCGGCGCTGATGCGCACGAGGCCGCCGGGCATGACGGTCCAGCCGCCATCCTCACCCGCGCACAGGAAGGCGCGCACCACCAGCGGCCGCGCCTCCACCCGGCCATCGCGCCAGACGGGGGTGGTGGAGGGGGCGATGGGCGCCTGGCCGGCCCAGTCCTGTGGCCGGGCGCGGATGCGGTCGGCCAGCGCCGCGCGCGCCTCCTCGTCCAGGTCGGGCCCGTTGGCTACGCCGCCGGGCAGGCTGGAAAAGGCGGGGCGCACCACCAGATGGTCCAGGTGGGCCAGCAGGGTTTCCCGTTGCGCCGCGTCGCCGCCCCAGTAGGTGGGCACGTCGGGCAGCAGCAATTCCTCCCCCAGCAGGCGGCGGCACAGCGCCGGCATGCGCGACAGCAGCGCCATGCTTTCCGCCATGCCGGAGCCCAGGGCATTCACCACGGCGACGGTGCCGGCGCGCACCGCCTGCAACAGGCCAGGCACGCCCAGCGCGCTGTCCACCCTGAGTTCCAGGGGGTCGCAGAAGGCGTCGTCCACACGGTGCAGGATGACGTCCACCCGTTCCAGTCCCGCCAGGGTCTTCAGGTAGACGGCCTGGTCGCGCACCACCATGTCCGCGCCCTCCGCCAGGGTCATGCGCAGATGGCGGGCAAGGTAGGCGTGCTCGAAATACGCCTCGTTATAGGGGCCGGGGCTCAGCAGCACGGCGCGGGGATGGCCGTCCACGCCGGAACATTGCGGGGCGGCCCGCGCCAGCGAGGCGCGCAGCGTTTCAAAGAAGGGCGTCAGGCGATCGACGTTGCAGGCGCGGAACGGGTCGGCCAGCGTCTGGCTCATCACCGCGCGGTTTTCCAGGGCATAGCCGGCACCGGTCGGCGCCTCCGTCCGGCAGGTCAGGACCCGCCATTGCCCCTCGCCATCGCGCACCAGATCGGCCGCGAACAGCAGCAGGCGGCGGCCGCCCGGCACCGGCAGGCCCAGGCAGGGCCGCAGGTAACCGGGGTCGGCATAGACCAGGGCCGGCGGCACCGTGCCGTCGGCCAGCAGGGTGCGCGGACCGTAGAGGTCGTCCAGCGCCCTTTCCACCACCCGTGCCCGCTGCACCAGCCCGGCGGACAGCGCCTGCCACTCCGTCGCCGACAGCAGCAGCGGCACCGGATCCAGCGGCCAGGGGCGTTCCGTCCCCTGCGGATCGCGGTAGGAGTTGAAGGTGACGCCGTTCAGGAACAGGCGCTGACGCGCCGCCGCCCACTGCGCCGCCATCTGGTCGGGCGAAAACGGGCCGTGGGCGGCGAAGAAATGCTGCCATTGCGGACGCAATTGCCCCGTGCCGGTCACCATCTCATCAAAGACGGGGCCGATACCGTAACCGAGGTCGCCGGCATCGCTGAACAGCGAAGGCTGTTCCGGCGGCTTGTGGGGGGCGGGTTCAAGCAATGTCCGGGTCAGCCAAGTCTCAGATCCAGGGTCATGGGATAGTCCGGATTGCGCGTCTCCGGCGGGATGGTCATGGGCCCCGGCGTGTGCCCGAAGGGGAAGAACCGCGCCAGGCGCCGCCCCTCCGCCTCATTGGCGTTCACCGGGAAAGTCGTGAAGTTGCGCCCGCCGGGGTGCGCCACATGATAGGTGCAGCCGCCCACGGACCGTTCCGTCCAAATATCCAAAATATCGAATACCAGCGGCGTATGCACGGGGATAGTCGGATGCAGGCATCCCGGCGGCTGCCAGGCGCGATAGCGTACCGCCGCCACGAACTCCCCTTCCGTGCCGGTGGGATGCAAGGGAACGCGCCGGCCGTTGCAGGTGACGGCGTAGCGGTCGCCCACCAGGCCGACCACCCGCACCTGGATGCGTTCCAGGCTGCTGTCCACGTAGCGGACGGTGCCGCCGCCGCCCGGCTCTTCCCCCAGCACGTTCCAGGGCTCCAGCGCCGTGCGCAGTTCCAGCGTCAGGCTGCGGTGGTTGACGCCGCCGATCTTGGGGAAACGGAAGTTCAAGTGGGGAGCGAACCAGGCCTCATCGAAGGCGTAGCCGGCCTCGCGCAGCTCGGCCACCACGTCCTGGATGTCCTGGGTCACGAACTGCGGCAGCAGGAAGCGGTCGTGCAGCTTGGTGCCCCAGCGCACCAGGCCGGCGCGGTAGGGCTCCCGCCAGAACCAGGTGATCAGGGTGCGCAGCAGCAGTTGCTGCACCAGGCTCATCTGCGCGTGCGGCGGCATCTCGAAGCTGCGCAGTTCCAGCAGGCCCAGCCGGCCGGTGGAACTGTCGGGACTGTACAGCTTGTCGATGCAGAATTCGGAGCGGTGGGTGTTGCCCTGCACGTCCACCAGCAGATGGCGCAAGGCCCGGTCCACCAGCCAGGGCGGCGGGTTGGGACCGGCCCTGTCCAGTTCACGGAAGGCGATCTCCAACTCATACAGGCTTTCGTGCCGCGCCTCGTCCACCCTCGGGTGCTGGCTGGTCGGCCCGATGAACATGGTGCTGAACAGGTAGGACAGGCTGGGGTGGTTCTGGAAATAGCTCAGCAGGCTGCGCAGCAGATCGGGGCGGCGCAGGAAGGGGCTGTCGGCGGCGGTGGGTCCCCCCACCACCACGTGGTTGCCGCCGCCGGTGCCGACATGGCGGCCATCCAGCGCGAATTTCTCCGTGCCCAGCCGGGTCTGGCGGGCGTCCTCATACAGGGTGGTGGTGCTGTAGACCAGATCCTGCCAGTTGGCCGAGGGGTGGATGTTCACCTCGATGACGCCGGGGTCGGGCGTCACCGCCATGCTGTTCAGGCGTGGGTCGCGGGGCGGCGGATAGCCTTCCAGCACCACGGCCAAGTCGGTATCCACGCAGGTGCCCTCGATCTGCGTGACCAGGTCGATCCAGTCCTCCAGATGGCTGGTGGGCGGCATGAAGACGTACAGGCGGCCGTCGCGCGGCTGTACGCACAGGGCCGTACGCACCACCCACCAGGCGCTGGCGCCCTTCTCCAGGGACTTTTCCCGCCCGCCGGTGTCGCGTACGTCGGCCATGGCGTGCTGGCGGGTCAGCGGTTCCGTCTGCCCTTTGTGCAGCACCATCTGCCGTTCAAGTTCTGCGCGCGACGGCAGTTCCGGCCGACTGTCGAACGGGTCCTGTTCGTAGCTGTATACCCGGTCGATGCTGTCCACCCAGGGCAGGGAGGCCAGGGGCAGGCGATAGCCGATGGAACTGTCGCCCGGCGCCAGCAGCAGCTTGTCGCTGCGCAGGGGCCAGGCGCTGGACAGCCAGACGGGGCCGGTCGCCTCATGCCGGCGGTTGAGGGGCAGGGCGTAACCGATGGCGTTGCCGAGACCGGTGTCGAACACCTGGGCCAGGCGCGCCCGTTCCTCCGCGTTTTCCAGCTTGGCGTCGAAGGGGTCGACGTTCACCGGCAGTTCGCGTTCCTTGCGGATGTAGTGCCAGGGGTCCTCGAACGCGCCGCGGGCGTAGTCGGGGTCGATGCCCAGCCGCTCCGCCAGGCGGCGGACGAAGCGTTCGGACTCGGCGACGCCATGGCCGTAGTTGCGCCGCTCATCCGCCTGGTACTCGGGATGGGCCCACAGCGCGTCGCCGTCGCGGCGCCAGTACAGCTGCAGGGCCCAGCGCGGCAGGCTTTCGCCGGGGTACCACTTGCCCTGGCCGAAATGCAGCAGGCCACCCTGGGCGTAACGCGCCTGCAGGCGGCGAATGAGGTCGCCGGACAGCAGGCGCTTGGTGGGGCCAAGTGCCTCCGTGTTCCATTCCGCCCCCTCCATATCGTCGATGGAGATGAAAGTGGGCTCGCCCCCCATGGTCAGGCGGATATCGCCGGCCACGATCTCCCGGTCCACCTGTTGGCCCAGCCGGTCGATGGCGGCCCATTGGTCGGGGGTGTAGGGCTTGGTGGTGCGCGGCTGTTCGCGGATGCGGGTAACCGACATGGCGTGTTCGAACGTCACCTCGCACATCTCCAGCTCACCGGAAACCGGGGCGGCGGAGAAGGGATCGGGCGTGCAGGCCAGCGGGATGTGCCCTTCGCCGGCGAACAGGCCGGAGGTGGGGTCCAGGCCGATCCAGCCGGCGCCGGGCAGGTACACCTCCGTCCAGGCATGCAGGTCGGTGAAGTCGGCGGTGGGGCCGTCCGGGCCTTCCAGCGGCTTCTGGTCGGCCACCAGCTGCACCAGGTAGCCCGAGGCGAAGCGGGCGGCCAGGCCCAGGTTGCGCAGCACCTGCACCAGCAGCCAGGCGGTGTCGCGACAGGATCCCTTGCCCAGGTCCAGCGTCTCTTCCGGCGTCTGCACGCCCGGCTCCAGGCGGATGACGTAGCCGATGCGCTGCTGCAGCTTCAGGTTCAGGTCGGCCAGGAAGGCGACGGTGCCGGTGGGCGTCAGGTCCACGCCGGCCAGCAGCTCACGCACCAGGGGGCCCGGCGCGTCGGCCTCCAGGAAGGGCTTCAGATCCTTGGCCAGCCAGGGCTCATAGGTGAAGGGGAACTTTTCCGCCGCCGGTTCCAGGAAGAAGTCGAACGGGTTGATGACCGCCATGTCGGCCACCAAATCCACCTCCAGCGCGAATTCCTCGGTCTTTTCCGGGAAGACCAGGCGGCCCAGCCAGTTGGACTGGGGATCCTGCTGCCAGTTCAGGAAATGCTGCTTGGGCGTGACCTTGAGCGAGTAGGAGAGGATGGGTGTCCGGCAGTGCGGGGCGGGGCGCAGGCGCACCAGCTGGGGCCCCAGGTTGATCAGCCGGTCATAGCGGTAGATCGTCTTGTGATTGATGGCGACGTGGATGCTCATGACTTCCCCTGTTCGCGGAAGCGATGGCGACCCATAGCCCCCGGTGCCCTGTCACAGGCACCGTAGCATCAATGGGCGGAAGCGTAAAAGTGCGTTGCAGCATGTTTTTTGGGCAGCGCAAAATTTAGGCACTTTACCGGACGTTCAGGGCCGCCCGGCGAGGTCGAAGGCCACGGTGGTGCGCAGCTGGGGCCCGTGGAACGGAATGGTGCCGTGCCACATATAGCTGGGGAACAGCACCAGCAGGCCCGGCCGGGGCTGAATCGCCCGTTCCCAGGGGCGGGTGGGGCCGCTGCCCATGGCGACGGCGCCGAAAGTGATCCAGCCCTGCTTGGAGTCGGCATCCGCC
The DNA here is from genome assembly GCA_028283825.1 of Azospirillaceae bacterium. Lineage (NCBI taxonomy): Bacteria > Pseudomonadati > Pseudomonadota > Alphaproteobacteria > Rhodospirillales > Azospirillaceae > Azospirillaceae bacterium. The sequence continues at coordinate 547,642 of JAPWJW010000003.1, forward strand.
ACCACGTCCGGCAGGCGCGCGTAATAACAGCCGCTGATCCAGCCTTCGGGGTGGATGTGGTCGGTGTGATAGCCCTGGTCGCGCAACTGCGCCGACCAGGAACCGGACCATTCCAGCTTCTGCCCCCGGCGGCGCAGGTAGGGATGGCCGTCATCCTCCGGCAAATCGTCCACATAGGCGCGGGCCGCCGCCATGATGCTGTCGCGCAGGGCCTGGATGGCCGGGGCGGCGCCCACCCGGGTGAACAGGTTCTCCCGCGTCTGGGTGCCGTGGCGCAGCGTCTGCTCGATGGGTTCGTGCGTGGCCACGTGCTGCGCCTCCAGTGCCGCCAGCAGGTCGGCATGGAAGGCGTCCAGGCGGGTGTAGCCCCGCGGCGGCGCCAGGTCGACCTGGCGGACGAAGGTGTCGTAGTCGTAAAGCCAGCCGGCCGCCGGGTCGTCCAGCAGGCGCAGGGCCGTCGCCTCATAGGCCACGGCGAACTGGTTGTCGGGCTGCAAGGCGCCCAGCCGGCGGGCGGCGGCCAGCGCGTCGGCCGGCCGGTCGGCGCGCAGCGCGCTTTCCGCCATCTGGCTCAGCAGGCGGGTGTCGCCGGGCGACGCGGCCAGGCCGGCCCGGGCGATCTCCATCGCCTCCGCCGCCCGGTTCTGGCGCAGGCGCAGGGTGGTGCGCAGGCGCGGCTGGGCGGGGCTGTCGGGACGCAGGGCGGCGGCGGCGTCCAGGTTGGCCTCGGCTTCCGCGTAACGGCTGTAGAGGGTGTAGGCCTCCGCCGTCATTTCCAGCAGGTCGGGGTCGTCCGGCAGGCGCTGCTTGGCCCATTCGTAGGAATTCATCAGCAGCTCGTGCTGCCCCGTCTCCCACAGCGCCTTGTTCAGGTTGTCCTGGGCGAAGAAGTTGGCGGGATCCAGCACCACCACCTGCTTCAGGCAGTGGATGGCCTCCTCCATCTCACCCAGCGCCAGCAGGGTGTTGCCCAGGTTCAGCCAGGTCTGCCAGCGGTCGGGTGCGTTGCGGACGGCGGCGCGCAGGTGGGGGGCCGCCTCCTCGAACTTCTGTTGGTGGCGCAGGATCAGGCCCAGATTGTTGGTCAGGAAGACGTCGCCCGGCCGCCGGGCCAGGCCGTCGCGCAGCAGGGTTTCCGCCTCGGCGAACCGCCCCAGCATGGACAGCGCCTCCGCCATGCCCACGCGCGCCGGCACATGGTCCGGGTTCAGGCGCAGGGCGCGGCGGAACAGGGGCAGGCTGCCCTCCAGCCGCAGGGTGCGGCCCTCCCTGGTCTCCTCCCGCTCCGCCAGGGCCACCAGGGCTTCGGCCCGGTTGGTGTGCGCCTCGGCATAGTCGGGCTTTTGCGTCACCGCCCGCTCATAAAAGGGCAGGGCGTCGGCCGGGCGGCCAGTGTCCTTCAGCAGGTTGCCCAGGTTGAAGTTCACATGCGGCTGGCGGTTGTTCACCGCCAGGGACTGGCGCATCAGCGCCTCCGCCTCCGTCAGGTCGCCGCGCGCCTTGGCGGCCAGGCCCAGCAGCTGCAGGGCGTCGGCCTCCGCCGGGTCAAGGGCCAGCACCTGGCGCAGCAGCATCTCCATCTGGCCCATGTCGCCCCGCGCCTGGAAGGCCAGCGCCTGGCTGATCAGCGCCTGGCTGCGCCGACGCTGCGAGGGGGCGCCCGGGCGGGCGACGGGGACGGTGAAGAACGGCTGGCCGGCGGTCATGGCGGGCGGGACCCTGTCTCGTGTGAACGCGAACGGCGGGCGCCAAAGAACCCGCCGGATCGTCTGTTTACACGGGCAGGGGCGGGGAAACCGGCGATGATTCCTGAGCGATGTCAACCGGTCGCGCCCACAGGGCGACGACGCGCAGCATCTCCTCAATCTGGAAGGGTTTGGATAGGTAGTCGGTCATGCCGGCCGCCAGATAGCGTTCCCGGTCGCCCTGCATGGCGTTGGCGGTCAGGGCCAGCACGGGCGTGGTGGCGTTGGGGCCGCCGCCGGCGCGCAGGCGGCGGGTGGCCTCGATCCCGTCCAGGCGCGGCATCTGCACGTCCATCAGGATGGCGCTGTAGAGGGCCTTGCCCGCCATCTCCAGCGCCTGCAGGCCGTCCTCCGCGATGTCGACCTTGAAGCCGTTCCCCTCCAGCAGGGTGCGGGCGATCATCTGGTTGATCATGTTGTCCTCCACCAGCAGCAGGGGACGGGCGGGCGTTCCGGCGGCGGGGGCCGGCAGGGGGCGCCGGCCGCCGTCGACCACCACCTCCCGCACCGGCGTGCCGAACAGGCGGGTCAGCGCGTTTTCCAGATCATGGCGGCGGATGGGCTTGGTCAGCACGGCGGCGAAGCCGTCGGCCTGGGCGCGGGGCAGGGGATACGGCACCCCCATGGAGGAGGCCATGATCAGCCGGATGTCGGTCGAGGCCTCGCCGGCGCGGATGCGGCGCGCCAGTTCATCGCCCGCCATGTCCGGCATCATCTGGTCCAGGATGGCCAGGTCGAAGGGCCGGCCTTGCGCGAACGCCGTCTGGATCATGGCCAGCGCCTGCGGGCCGCTTTCCGCCTCATCGATGTCGGTGACCAGGTGGGCCAGCTGTCCGCGCAGGATGCGGCGGTTCATGGCGATGTCGTCCACCAGCAGCACATGGGCGGCGCGCAGCTTCTCCGGCAGTTGGGCGCGGCCGGGGGCGTTGGTCCGGGCGGGCCGCAGGGGCAGGGTGAACCAGAAGCGGCTGCCCTGGCCGGGGGTGCTGTCCACCCCGAATTCACCGCCCATCAGGCCGACCAATTCGCGGGAGATGGCCAGGCCCAGGCCGCTGCCGCCGAAGCGGCGGGTGATGGTGGTATCGGCCTGGCTGAACTTCTCGAACAGGCGGGGCAGGATCTCGGGCGCGATGCCGATGCCGGTGTCCACCACCTCCACCCGCAAACGCACGCCCCCTTCCACGGGCACCATGTCCCCGTCGAAGGGAATGGCTCGGACCTCAATGCCCACGGTGCCCTGGTCGGTGAACTTCACGGCGTTGCCGGCGAAATTCACCAGCACCTGGCGCAGGCGGGTGGGGTCGCCGTTGAAGCGGCGGCGCAAGGTGGCCGGCAGGTCGGCGCCGATCTCCAGCCCCTTTTCCGCGGCGCGGGGCGCCAGCAGGTCGATCACGCCCTCCACCACCTCTTCCAGGTCGAAGTCGATGGCCTCCACCGACATCTGGCCCGCCTCCAGCTTTGAGATGTCCAGGATGTCGTTGATCACGCCCAGCAGCACCTCGGCCGAATACCGCACGGAGTCGGCATACTGGCGCTGGGTCTGGTCCAGGGGGGTGTCCAGCAGCAGGGCGTTCATGCCCATGACACCACTCATGGGCGTGCGGATCTCATGGCTCATGTTGGCCAGGAATTCGGACTTGGCCTGGTTGGCGGCGTCGGCCACCTGACGCGCCGCCGTCAGTTCCTTGTTCTGGGCGGCCAGGTCCTCGGCCAGGCGGCGCAAGCGCCCGGCGGTCAGGCCCAGCCGGTGGGCGGCGGCCAGGACGATGGCGGCCAGCGCCAGGATGATCAGGGTGGCGAAGACGGTCAGGCCGGTGGGCGCGTCGATCAGCCCGGAGCGCTGGGCCCAGACGCAGACCAGGCCCAGCAGGGCCGGCACCAGCGCCACGGCAGGCAGCAGCAGGCGGGCCGCGGTGCCGCCCAGGCCGGCATTGGTCAGGATGGTCAGCGGCCCCCGGTCGGGAAACAGGCTCATCAGGCCAAACGCCGCGATGATGAAGGTGACGGCGGTATGCGGGGCCATGGGAAAGAAGGTGGCGCCCACCTGGTATAGCAGCAGCGTGCCGTAGCCATACCCCATGAGGGCCATCAGACCCAGCAGCAGGTTCACGGCCGCAGCCATCTGGCAGAGCAGGACGCGTTTGGTCGTGGGCCGCGTCGCGGCCAGCAGGCCCAGGCCCAGCAGCAGGAAGTTGGTGGCGGTGTTGGGGGCGACGCCCACGCTGGCGCGCAGGTTGGCGGCGCGCACCGTGCCGATCAGCCAGTACTGGTCGATGCGCAGGGGGGACAGCCCGATCACCTGCGCCAGCTTCAGGGCGCCCACGGCCGCGACCGGCAGGGCCAGCGCGCGTACCAGCCACATGCCGCCGGGGGTCCAGGCGGCGCGGCTCAGGACCATCAGCGCCACACCCACCAGCACGAAGCAGGCGGCGGTGGTGGGGCTCATCGGCGTCAGGCCGGGAACGGGGGCGTAAAGGGCAGCGGTGCCGGTGGCCCAGCCCAGAGTGACCCACAGGCCGAACAGGGCGGTCAGTCCGCCGGTGGCGGCGGCCGTCCCACGATTGACACCCGGTTGATGGGGAACCAGACGGGCCGTTTCCGGATCCGTCGCGCCGCTTTTATACATACCGCCCCAACCCCAACCCAAATCGTTCCAGTGCGGCCCGGGAAAACCGGGTGCTGCGGCACCGGTACGCGCCGACGAGTGTTCATTTATTACGGGATGACGCTAACAATCCGCCGATCCTCTGTCCCACTGTAAAACCTACAGGCAGGAATGTTGAAACCAATTCTAAAAACAACCCTATGGTTGATTTCGCGGCAACCAACCAACGGGATAGGCATTCAACGGGATAGGCGCTGGGACAGGATGATGGAGGAATTGGTCCTTTCCACCCCGTCCAGGGCGCCGATGTCGTCGATCACAGTGTTCATCTCGGCGATGGATTCGGTGGAGACGACGGCGATCATATCGAAGGGGCCGCTGACGGCGAACAGCTGCCGCACCTGGGGCATGCCCTTGAGCTTGGTTTCCACTTGGCGCGCCACCTTCGGCGCGATGGTGATGGCGACATGGCCCTGGATGCGGCGGGCCAGGTAATCGGCATCCAGGCGGATGGTGAAGGCGGCGATGACGCCGCGTGACACCAGGCGTTCGATGCGGGCCTGCACCGTGGTGCGGGAGACGCCCAGACGCTTGGCCAGGGTGACGGTGGGCAGGCGGCTGTCGGCCTCCAACTGGCGCAGCAACGCGATGTCCAGGTCGTCCGCTTGAAATGTGTCGGTCTGACTGTTCATTCTGCCCACCAATTTCCGTCAGATTGGTCGCATTGACCGTTCATTCCGTCAAGGGTTTGCCCGACAGTCGATGCAACAGGGACATTCAGCGGGAGAGCACATATGCGTCGCATCGTCGTCGTCGGGGCCGGCAAGATCGGGGCCATCATCGCGGAAAACCTGGCCGGCAGCGGCGACTTCCACGTGACGGTGCTGGACCGTTCCGCCAAGGCGCTGGACACCGTGTCCAAACGCCTGCCCATCGAGCGGCGTGAGATTGACATCAGCGACGTGGGCGCATTGACGGAAGCGCTGACCGGCGCCTACGCGGTGCTGAGTGCCGCCCCCTATCACCTGACCATCAAGGTGGCGGAGGCCGCAGCATCCGCGCGCTGCCATTACCTGGATTTGACGGAGGACGTGGCCACCACCCGCCGGGTGAAGGAACTGGCCGCCAATGCGCCCAACGCCTTCATCCCGCAATGCGGCCTGGCGCCGGGCTTCATCTCCATCGTCGCCGGCAGCCTGGCCAAGAAGTTCGATACCCTGGACGCCGTGCGCCTGCGTGTCGGCGCCCTGCCGCGCTACGCCAGCAACGCCCTGGGCTATAACCTGACCTGGAGCACCGACGGCGTCATCAACGAGTATTGCGAGCCGTGCGAGGCCATCGTCGAAGGCAAGCTGCGCGAGGTGCCGGCGCTGGAGGAGCGGGAGGAATTCCTGCTGGACGGCCTGCCGTATGAGGCGTTCAACACCTCCGGCGGGCTGGGCAGCCTGGGCGAAGTGCTGGCCGGCAAGGTGCGCACCCTGAACTACAAGACCATCCGCTATCCCGGCCACTGCGCCCTGATGAAAACCTTGCTGAACGATCTGCGGCTGCGCGATCGCCGCGACCTGTTCAAAACCATCCTGGAGGGCGCCTTGCCCGCCACCCTGCAGGACGTGGTGGTCATCTTCGTCACCGTCAGCGGTTTGCTGGACGGCCAGTTGACCCAGGAAAGCTATTCCAGCCGGGTATTCGGCGACCTGGCCCACGGGCGCCAGCGCACCGCCATCCAGACGACCACCGCCGCCGGCATCTGCGCCGTGCTGGACATGCTGTCCGACGGCCGCCTGCCGGCCCAGGGCTTCATCCGCCAGGAAGACATCGCGCTGGAGGAATTCCTGGCGAACCGCTTCGGCAGGGCTTATCTGGGAGCCAACCCGGTCGACCATGTGGTGGCGCGCGTCGCCTGACCTGTCGTGGTGGATCGCTTCCCTATAGGTTCCTAGGACGCGACTGCGTCCGCCGGAGTTTTTCGGGGAGCGAAGCGGACTGAAAAACGAGGATAAGCCAAGGCCGCGGATGCGGCCGCCCGGCGCCTGAGGGAACAAGGGAAGACTTATGACTACCACAACCGACATCCTGTCCGTCCTGGATCGCCTGGGCGTTGACCGCTCGGTATTGGCTGGCGGCGATGTCGTGGCGCGCAGCCCGATCGATGGCCGTGAAGCCGGCCGGGTCAAGGCGGTGTCGGCCGCCGACGTGGACACGCTGGTGCGCAAGGCCCAAGCCGCCCATTTGGAATGGCGGGTCGTGCCGGCACCGCGCCGGGGTGAACTGGTGCGCCTGCTGGGTGAGGAACTGCGCGCCGTGCGTGCCGACCTGGGCCGGCTGGTGACCCTGGAGGCCGGCAAGATCGTCTCGGAAGGCCTGGGTGAAGTGCAGGAGATGATCGACATCTGCGACTTCGCTGTCGGCCTGTCGCGCCAGCTCTACGGCCTGACCATCGCGACGGAGCGGCCGGGCCACCGCCTGATGGAAACCTGGCATCCGCTGGGCGTCTGCGGTGTGATCAGTGCCTTCAACTTCCCCGTGGCCGTGTGGTCGTGGAACGCGGCCCTGGCCCTGGTCTGCGGCAACAGCGTCATCTGGAAGCCGTCGGAAAAGACGCCGCTGACCGCCATCGCCGTGCAGGCGGCGTTTGAGCGCGCGGTTGCCAAGTTCGGGTCGGCGCCCGATGGCCTGTCCATCCTGGCCCAGGGTGACGGTAGGGTGGGCGAGGCGCTGGTGGACCATCCGCTGGTGCCGTTGGTGTCGGCCACCGGCTCCACCCGCATGGGCCGCGCCGTGGCACCCCGCCTGGCGCAGCGCTTCGCCCGCGCCGTGCTGGAACTGGGCGGCAACAACGCCGCCATCATCGCCCCCTCCGCCGACCTGGAACTGGCGGTGCGCGGCATCGCCTTCGCCGCCATGGGCACGGCCGGCCAGCGCTGCACCACCCTGCGCCGCCTGATCGTGCATGAGAGCGTGGCCGACCGCCTGCTGGACCGGCTGGCCGCCGCCTACCGCAGCGTCAAGGTGGGCGACCCACGTGAGGCGGGCACCCTGGTGGGGCCGCTGATCGACCAGGCCTCCTACCAGGCCATGGTCCATGCGCTGGAAGCCGCGAAGGCCGCCGGCGGCACGGTGATCGGGGGCGAGCGGGTGGACGTGGCCGGCGATGGCGCCTTCTATGTGCGTCCGGCCCTGGTGACGCTGCCGGCGCAGACGGGGCCGATGCGGGAGGAGACCTTCGCCCCCATCCTCTACGTCGTGCGCTACAAGACGCTGGAAGAAGCCATCGCCCTGCAGAACGGCGTGCCCCAGGGGCTGGCGTCCAGCATCTTCACCACCGATCTGCGTGAGGCGGAGGCGTTCATGGGTCCGGCCGGTTCCGACTGCGGCATCGCCAACGTCAACCTCGGCCCGTCGGGTGCCGAGATCGGCGGCGCCTTCGGTGGCGAGAAGGAGACGGGCGGCGGGCGTGAGGCCGGGTCCGACAGTTGGAAGGCCTATATGCGGCGCGCCACCAACACCATCAACTATTCCAGTGCCCTGCCGCTTGCCCAGGGTGTGCAGTTCGACATCGGCTGAGGACCGCTTCCCCATGAAGACGCCCACGGTACAGAAGATCGCCGCCGCCCTGATCGGTGATGGCGAGGCCGGCCGGCTGATGGAAATGCTGGCCCTGCATCCCGACTTCCTGGCCAACCACGGTGACGCGGTTCCCCGCGCCGCCGTGGCGCAGGGGCTCAATCTGCTGCTGTTCCGCAATCTGCTGGCGGAGGTGCCGGAGGGTGCCCGTTATGTGCGGGAGCAGGGCGGGCGCATCGTCTTCGACCACGGCGCCCTGCGCACGGTCCAGGCCGCCGGCCTGGGCCCCGTGCCGGCGGGGGCGGCCGCCTTCGCCCGGGTGCTGGAACCGCTGGGCTATCATGTCGGTGGAACCTATCCCCTGGAACGCCTGCGCATGACGGGTTACGCCTACACCCACCGGGACTACCCCGAGGACATCGCCCAGTTCTTCGTCAGCGAAATCCACCTGGATCGTTTCGCCGACACCGTCCGGCGGACGGCGGCGGCGGTGTTCCAGGTGGTGGCGGATCCGTTGACGCCGGCCGCGGCCGCCCTGCTGGACTGGCTGGCCGGCGGCGGCACCCTGTCCCTGGGGCAGGCGACCACCCTGGTGGCGGATCTGGTGCCTTTGTTCGACCGCCACCACGCCGTCCCGACGGTGGCGCAGTATGAGGCGCTGCTGGCGGAGTCGGCTGAACTGGCCTGGATCGCCACCGAGGGCAACCGCTTCAACCATGCCACGGACCGCGTGCCGGACGTGGCGGCGCTGGCGGAGGACCTGAAGGGCCGGGGTTATGACATGAAGCCCAAGGTGGAGATCTCAAGCAACGGCACCGTTCGGCAGACCGCCGTGCGTGCCGCCCAGGTGGAACGCCCCTTCCGCGATGCCGATGGTGGTTTCGTCACGCGTGTCGTGCCCGGTTCCTTCTATGAGTTCATCTCGCGCGATCCCATCGATACGGAAGCCGGGCGGCGCCTGGACCTGCGATTCGACAGCGGCAACGCCCAGGGCATCTTCAAGATGACGGCGGCGGGCACCTGATACTGACGAATTCTGACGGCCTTCTTGTGTGTTTGCGATGCACGCTTTAGGGAAATGTGGGAAATGATTTGGGTCCGCGACGGGTGGGCCATCCCTGCCAGTGTAAGGGCGGAGCTATTGGTTGACCTGGGGGCGGAATGTCTTCCACAATCCCGCGCCTTTACCGGCCTTGCGGTGTCCCGGGTCTTCCGAGCGGCCGTGCCCTGCGCCATAAACTGATAAAGTATTCATCATGACCAATAAAGAAGACCCCGCGACCTCGACCCGCAGCTCGCGCGCCCCGTTGATCGTTATTGGATTGCTGGTGCTGCTGGCGGCCCTGGTGGCGGGCGGCATCATGCTGTACCAGCGCCAGCACGCGGCGGCCCTGAAGCCGTCGGCGCCGGCCGCCGCTGATGCCGGCAAGCCGTCGGGCCCGCCGTGGGCCAAGGCCTGCGCCAAGGACGCACGCCGGCAAGGATGTCTGCTACGTCGAACAGTTCGCCATCGCCAACCCGGGCAACGTCCTGGTCCTGCATGTGCAACTGGGCTACATGTCCGCCGACGGCAAGCCGGTGCTGGTGCTGACCGTGCCGCTGGGGACGCCGGTGCAGCCGGGCCTGCAACTGACGCTGGATGGCGCCAAGCCCATCGCCCTGCCGCTGACCCTGTGCCAGGCCGGCGGCTGCGTCGCCTCCGCCAACCTGGACAAGGACGTGCTGCAGCAGTTCCTGAACGGCAAGGTGCTGATGGTGCGTTACGCCAAGGCGGACAAGACCGCCATGGACGTGCCGGTGCAGTTGGGCGGCCTGGCCCCCGCGTTGCAGTCGCTGGGTGCTCCGCCGACCCCGGCCGAGGCGCCGAAGCCCGCCGACGCCAAGCCGGCGGAACAGCCCAAGCGCTGATCCAGGCTTAATCGCTGAATGAGGAAGGGCGGCGTCCGATTGGGCGCCGCCTTTTTTTTAATGTGCCCTCAAGTGGCGGGCGCCGGCATCCGCCGGCTTGGCTTCCTCAGTTTCCAGTCCACTGCGTTCCCCGGAAACTTCCGGCGGACGCCGTCGCGTCCTACAGCGGCACGAGTTGGAATCTCGTGCCGCTGCACTTTCCTTACCGTAGGGATCAGGTACCGCGTGCCTTGGCCTTGGCGTCCAGGGCGGTGACGGTGCGCGGCGTCATGTCGTCCAGGTTCCAGTCCGCCGGGTTGAAGGGGCGGGCAGCGGGCTTCTCCACCGGATAGCCGTGGATGTCGTCCTGGCTGTTGATGATCTCACCCCGGCCCTCGGCCACGTCGGCCAGCAGGCGGGTGTCGTCATAGTCGCGGTCCCAGGGGCGGGCGCCGGCATCGTGCAGCACCCGCTTCTGTACTTCCGTCGACGGGATGGGCTCCAGTCCCTGCGGCCAGGTCGGGGGCTTTTCCGTCTCGATCACCTTGGCGGCCGAGGTGGTGTAGCGGCCCATCATGGGTAGCGGTTCACCCGCCCGGTCCACGGCCACGTTGTCCCGGCCGTAATATTCCAGGTCGCCATAGCCGCCGATCTCCAGGAAGGCCAGCGGCGTCGGCGTGGACGGGCCGGCGCGCAGCACGTTGCCCACGGCGGCCATCTGGCCGACCTGATAGGGATGGTCGCCCCATTCCTCGGCCTGCAAATTGTAGTGCACCGCCCGCTGGCCGGGATCGTAGATCAGGTTGTTGACGATGACGCCGTGCACGCCGCCCTTGAACAGGGGGCTGCGCTCCACATTGTGGGCGTACAGGTTGCCGACGATCAGGATGTCGGTGATGTTGTCGTGGATGAGCGAGCCCTTGGAATGCTCGATCTTCATATGGGTGGCGCGGGCCAGGCCCTCGGCGATGATGTTGTTGGAATAGGTGATGCGGTGGGAGGTGTGCTCCCGCCATTCCTCCGGCGTGTTGCCGACGAAGCGCGGGCCGGAGGCGGACAGGTTCTCGTCCGTGGCCCAGGTCAGGCTGCAATGATCGACGATGACGTTGTAGGCGCCGCCGATGGTGCTGACCGCGTCCTCCTCCCAGCCGCTTTTCTTGGGCGCGCCGGCATCGCCCACCCGGATGCGGAGGTGCTGTATCACCACGTCGTGGGCGCCGATGTCCATGCCGGCGCGGATCAGGGTGATGCCGGGCGAGGGCGCGGTCTGCCCGGCGATGGTGACGAAGGGTTCCATCAGCTTGACGGTCTTCTGGTCCAGGTCGATGACGCCGCCGACCTCGAACACGATGATGCGCGGGCCCTTGGTCTCAATGGCCTCGCGGAAGGAACCGGGGCCGTCGCCGTTCAGGTTGGTGACCTTGATGATCTTGCCGCCGCGCCCGCCGGGCGTGTGCGCCGCCCAGCCCTGGGCGCCGGGGAAGGCCAGGGCGTCGGTCTTCTCCGCCGCCAGGGCACCGCCGCTGCCCAGCGCGATCAGCGCGGTCATGGCGCCGGCGGTCAGAATGTTTCTGATCAAGGTTATCCTCCCATGGATTTTGTTATGGCGATGATCCGACCCGACGTGCGTTGACGCCAGGCCGTTCTGTCGGTGCCCATAAATGACACCGGTTTCCTATTCAGGCAAGATGCCAAATCCGGGAGGATCGCGGGGTGCGACCGAATGACCTTGTGCGGGGATGGAAGGGGGCGGCGCCGGCCGGATGTGACCGGCGCCGCATCCGGTCAGGCGGTCCTGACCTTGGCGAGGAAGCTGTCCACGGCACTGCCCAGCCGCTTGGTTTCCGTGCTGATGGTGCCGGAAACCTCCAGGACTTCCGTCGCGGTTTCGCGCGTCTCGGACGCGGCCTGGGTGACGCCCTGGATGTTCCGGGTCACGTTCTGCGTGCCGCTGGCGGCCTGCTGGACGTTGCGGGCGATCTCACCGGTGGCGGCGTTCTGTTCCTCCACCGCCGAGGCGATGCCCGTGGTGATCGTCTGCATGTGGCCGATGACTTCGCCCACGCCCTTGATGCTGGCCGCCGATTCCCGGGCCACGCGCTGCATGCCGTTGATCTGGCTGGCGATCTCTTCCGTCGCCTTGGCCGTCTGGGACGCCAGGTTCTTCACCTCGCTGGCCACCACGGCGAAGCCCTTGCCGGCGTCGCCGGCCCGCGCCGCCTCGATGGTGGCGTTGAGCGCCAGCATGTTGGTCTGCCCGGCGATGGAGGAGATCAGTTCCACCACGTCGCCGATCTTTTCGGCCGCCGCCGTCAGGCCCAGGATCTGGGCGTTGGCCTGATCGGCCGTGCGCACGGCGTCGGTGGCGATGCTGGTCGATTTGGTGACCTGCACCGCGATCTCGCGGATCGAGGCGGACAGCTGCTCGGTTGCCGCCGCCACCGTCTGGACGTTGGCGCTGGCCTCTTCCGATCCGGCGGCGACCGCCATCGACTGGGTGCTGGTCTGGTCGGCGGTCGCGGTCATGCCGCTCGCGGCATTGCCCATCTGGCCGGCGGCGGCACTCAGGCTTTCCACCACGGCACGGACGTTGGCCTCCAGTTCGTCGGCGATCTGCGCCAGGGTGGCCCGCCGTTCGGCCTCGGCCTTCTTTTGCAGGTTCAGGCGTTCCTGCTCCGCCTGTTTCAGGTCGGCGGCCATCTTGTTCAACGCCGCCGCCAGGGTGCCGGTCTCGTCCACTTGGTCGACCTTCAGGGCGTGGTCGACCTTGCCGGCCGCCACATCCTCCGCGAAGCGCGCGCTGGCCCGGATGGGGCCGGCGATGCCCCGGCCGACCAGCCACATGGCGGCGACACCGCCTGCGGCGATGACCAGGGCCACGCCGATCTGCAGCAGGGTGTCACGGCCGCCGCGCTTGTCCAGTGCTGCATCCAGGGCCTTGGCCTCGGCCATCGCGACGGCCTGCGGCACGTCGATCAGCACCGACCAGGGGGTTTTGGTCCGGCCCAGGGCGATGGGCGCGAACGCCTTGATGGAATCGGTGCCGGCGTCGGCCGTGACCTGTTCGCGGCCGGCCTGGATCAGGGCCAGATCCTGCTGCCAGCTCTTGTCGAATTTCTCATAGGACTGGCCGATGGCGTCGGGATGTTCGCTGGAGGCGACGATCAGCCCCTTGTGGCTGATGATGGTGACCGACGCCTTGCCGCCATAGACCTTGGCCTTTACCTGTTCCGCCAGCTTCTGGACGAAGGACAGGTCGAAGTCGGCGCCGGCGACCCCCCGGAACTTGCCGTCGATGGTGATCGGCACCGACATGGTGGCCAGGTACACGCTCTTGCCCTGGACGATGTAGGGCAGGGGATCGAGGATGCTCTCGCCGCCACCGCCCTGGGGGCCGATGTACCAGCCGCCCTTCATCACACCGTTGGGGTGCAGGGCGTGGCTGTCGTATTCGACCAGGGGCTGGATGGCGATGTGGCCGGCCGCGTCGCGCGTCCAATAGGGCAGGAAGCGGCCGGTGGCGTCGGATCCCGCGTCGTGGCGGTCCCGGAAGGCGCTGTCCTGCCCGTCCAGGGCGTCGGGCTCCCACGCGCTGTAGGTGCCGTTGAAGCGCGGGTTGTCCTTGAGGACGTTCAGCAGGATGGCGGTGAACTGCGCGCGCCGCAGGGCCGGCGCCGTCGCGCCCTTATCCTGGTTGTTGGCCAGCACCTCGAACGACCGGGCCATGTCGCGGGCGCTGTCGAAGGCGCCGTCGAGCGTGGATTTGATGACGCCGGCCTGGGTGGAGGCCAGCGTCTGCAAGGCCTCCTGGGTCTTGCGGTCGGAAAGGCCGCTCACTTGATCGCCCACATAGTCCTTGGTGTTGCCGGCGGCAACGATGCCGTAGCCGACCAGGGCGCCGGTGGCACCCAGGACGCACAGGGCGGACAAGAGGACGATTTTGGTTTGTATCGAGCGGAAACGCATTCCGGACCCTCCAGATGTAGCACCGGCAGTGGGGGACTTCGTGAATCAGCGTGGCTTGATCGGAAAAATGACAGGCGCCGGCGTGGGTTCCGTGGGGGGCAATTCCAAGGAATATCCGCGCAGGGAACGCCAATCCCCCTTTCAGGCAGCATTGTCGCCTCCCCCTGGATCGGATGGGCAGCATCCGGGCGACAGAAGAAATATCGGATCGATCATTTAACGCGAGGTTAAGTTATTTGAATTTGTCGAAGCGAATCGGTAATTAATTTTCCCCCATCATTAACTGTGATCGTGGGATCATTAAAAATATAAATCCACATCCAAATGTGGTTAATGACTGTATGTTTCCGAACGGGCGTCGAAAAATAAGATACAACCCATCGATTGATAAAGGTTTTTGTTTTTCACTTATTGTGTTGGGCGGCCCGGTATTCTGCGTCGCGGGATTATGATGGCCTTCGGACGCGCGCATCGGCGTCGGCGCTGTTCGGGTGGGTGGTGCCGCCCGCGAGGGCATCCGCAAATCTCTTTTGATGGGGCGCCCGGCGTCCGGCAATGATATCGCTTGGAATAGGGAACCCCAAGAAGACCGCGAAGAAGGCATTCATGACCCAGGACACCCAGCGCAAGGGGCGCCCCCGGCGGGGCCGCGCGGCCGCCATCGAGACCTTGTCGGCCGAGCCCGTGACCTGGACGTTGGACCGCGCCCCCACCATCAACGACGTGGCGCGCCTGGCGCACGTGTCGAAGAAGACGGTGTCGCGCGTCATCAACCAGTCGCCCTTCGTGAATGAAGAGACGCGTAGCGCCATCAACGCCATCATCGACCAGATCGGTTATGTGCCCAGCCCGCAGGCGCGCGGCCTGGCCTTCCAGCGCTCCTTCCTGCTGGGTCTGGTCTATGACAACCCCAACGCCCAGTTCATCGTGAACATCCAGGAGGGCGTGCTGGCCGCCTGTCGCCTGGCGGGGTTTGAGCTGCTGGTCCATCCCTGCGACCAGAAAAGTCCCAATTTCCTGAATGATGCCAAGCAGTTCGTGCAGCGCCAGAATTTGGATGGCGTCATCGTCGTGCCGCCGGCGTCGGAGAACCCGGCGCTGGTGGCGGTGTTGCGGGACCTGGGCTGTCGCTATGTCCGCCTGTCGGCGGTATCGCTGGATGAGGCCGCCAACATGGTGGTCTACAATGATCGCCAGGGGGCGGCGGAGGTGGCGGAACATCTGGCCGGCCTGGGCCACCGCGACATCGGTTTCATCGCCGGCCCCATGCGCCACCGCTCCGCCCACGAACGGCAGGAAAGCTTCGTCGGCACCCTGGCACGGCACGGCATCACCCTGCGCCCCGAGATGGTGGAGGAGGGCGCCTATACCTTCGAATCCGGGGAAGTCTGCGCCACCCGCCTGCTGACGCGGGAGCCGCGCCCCACCGCCATCTTCGCCAGCAATGACGAGATGGCGGCCGGCGTCTACAAGACCGCCCAGCGCCTGGGCATCAGCATTCCCCGCGACCTGACCATCGTGGGCTTCGACGACAGCCCCATCGCCACCCGCCTGTGGCCGTCGCTGACCACCGTGCGCCTGCCCGCCAAGGATCTGGGCCGGCTGGCGGCGGAAAAGCTGATCATCCGCATCTCCAGCGATGAGGAGGATGGCCACACCGCCACCGGCGTCGTCAGCCGCATGGTGGTGCGCGAATCCTCCGTCCCGCCGCGCGGCTGAATCTCTCGACGGGACTTTTCGGCGGGGAAAAATCTCAGAGCGAGATTGACACCGGTTACCATCACCAAGTACCAAAGGGGCGGGAGGGGGCTG
Source organism: Azospirillaceae bacterium (assembly GCA_028283825.1). NCBI lineage: Bacteria > Pseudomonadati > Pseudomonadota > Alphaproteobacteria > Rhodospirillales > Azospirillaceae > Azospirillaceae bacterium. Next base: position 563,224 of record JAPWJW010000003.1, read on the forward strand.
GCCGCAAGGGGCCGGCCGACGGATGACAAGGAAGGGCCGATGGCCAAGACTCTGACCCTGCACGACGACCGCCTGTTTCCCGCCGACCCGGCCGTGCGCGCCATCGCGCGCGGGCTGTATGGCGAGGTGAAGGGCCTGCCCATCATCAGCCCGCATGGCCACACCGACCCGTCGTGGTTCGCCGGCAACGAGGCGTTTCCCAACGCCACCGCGTTGCTGCTGCAGCCCGACCATTATCTCTACCGCATGCTCTACAGCCAGGGCGTGACGCTGGAGGCCTTGGGCATTCCGGCGGCGGGCCAACCGGCGCCGGATGTGGATCCGCGCGAGGCCTGGCGCCTGCTGGCCGGCAATTTCCACCTGTTCCGGGGCACGCCGTCTTCCACCTGGCTGAACCACGTCTTCACCCAATTGTTCGGCCTGGACGTGACGCTGGATGCCGGGACGGCCGATCTCTACTTCGACACCATCACCGCCAAGCTGGCGACGGATGACTTCCGGCCGCGCGCGCTGTTCGAACGCTTCAATATCGAGGTCATCGCCACCACGGAAAGTCCGGTTGACACGCTGGCCCACCATGAGGCCATCCGCGACAGCGGCTGGAAGGGCCGGGTGGTCACCGCCTACCGCCCCGACGCGGTGATCGATCCGGAGCATGAGAACTTCCGCTCAGCGCTGGAGCAGTTCGGCGCCATCACGGGTGAGGATGTCTATGGCTGGGTCGGCTATCTGGCCGCGCACCGGAAGCGCCGCGCCGATTTCAAGGCGGTGGGGGCGACCAGCAGCGATCACGGCCACGTCACCGCCGCCACCGCCGACCTGACGAAGGTGGAGGCCGAGGCCCTGTTCAGCCGCATCCTCAAGGGCGCCTTCACGGCCGCCGATGCCGAGCTGTTCCGCGCCCAGATGCTGACCGAGATGGCGGGCATGAGCCTGGAGGACGGGCTGGTCATGCAGATCCACCCCGGCTCCTTCCGCAACCACAACCGCCGGATCTTTGAGCGTTACGGCCGCGACAAGGGGGCGGACATTCCGCTGCGCACCGAATATGTCAACGCGTTGAAGCCCTTGCTGGACCGCTACGGCAACGACCCCCGCCTGTCCATCATCCTGTTCACCCTGGATGAGACGGTCTACGCTCGTGAGTTGGCGCCGCTGGCCGGCCATTACCCGGTGCTGAAGCTGGGCCCCGCCTGGTGGTTCCACGACAGCCCGGAAGGCATGATGCGCTTTCGGGAGCAGACGACGGAAACCGCGGGGTTCTACAACACCGTCGGCTTCAACGACGACACCCGCGCCTTCCTGTCCATCCCCGCCCGCCACGACGTGGCCCGACGGGTGGACTGCGCCTTCCTCGCCCGCCTGGTGGCGGAGCATCGCCTGGATGAGGACGACGCGCGCGAGGTGGCGGTGGACCTAGCCTATCGGCTGCCCAAGCGGGCCTATAAATTGTGATCGGGAAACGCTGAAAAAACCCTCCGAAAATAGACGAAAAATCAGGGAGAAATCGCATGTTCAAGAAGGTCTACCAGGCGACCCATCCCGATATGATGGATGGCGCGCGCAACCAGCAGCTGCGCGACCGCTACCTCATCACCGGCCTGTTCACGGCCGGTGAGGTCAGCCTGAACTATTCCCACAATGAGCGTTTCGTCATCGGCGGTGCCGCCCCGGTGGCGGCCGCCCTGGACCTGCCGGCCCAGACGGAGCCGGTGTCCGCCGCCGGCAAACCCTTTCTGGAGCGGCGCGAACTGGGCGTGGTCAATGTCGGCGGCGCCGGCACGGTGACGGTGGACGGCACGGTCTACGACCTGGCGCCGCGCGACGGCCTGTACGTGCCCATGGGCACGGAAAAGGTGGTGTTCGCCAGTGCCGACGCCGCCAATCCGGCCAAGTTCTACCTGGCCAGCACGCCGGCCCACACCCGCTTCAAGACGGTGAAAATCTCCATCGACCAGGCGGTGCCGCTGGAACGCGGATCGCTGGAGACCAGTAACGAGCGCACCATCTACCAGTATATCATTCCGCAAATCTGCCAGTCGGCGCAGTTGCTGCTGGGCCTGACGATGCTGAAGCCGGGCAGCGTGTGGAACACCATGCCGCCGCACCTGCACGACCGTCGGTCCGAGGTCTATTTCTACTTCGACATCAAGGACGACCAGCGCGTCTTCCACTTCATGGGCGAGCCTGAATTGGCCCGCCACATCGTGGTGGCGAATGATGAGGCGGTGGTGTCACCACCCTGGTCCATCCACATGGGATCCGGCACCGCCAACTATTCCTTCATCTGGGCCATGGGCGGGGAAAACCTCGACTACACCGACATGAAGGTCCTGGACATCTGCCAGCTGCGCTGAGGGGAACGCCCATGAGCAACCCGTTCGACCTGACGGGCAAGGTGGCCCTGGTCACCGGCGCCAACACCGGCCTGGGGCAGGGACTGGCCGTGGCCCTGGCCCAGGCCGGCGCCGACATCGTGGCGGCGGGGCGCAGCGCGCCGACGGAGACGGAGGCGGCGGCGAAAGAAGCGGGCGCCCGCTTCCACTTCGTCCATGCCGACCTCGACAGCCTGGGCCCGGTGCAGCATGTGGTGGATGAAACCGTGGCCGCCTTCGGCCGCCTGGACATCCTGGTCAACAACGCCGGCACCATCCGCCGCGCCGACGCGCTGGAATTCAGCGAGGCCGACTGGGACCTGGTGATGAACGTCAACCTGAAGACGCCCTTCTTCCTGGCCCAGGCCGCGGCCCGGCGGATGGTGGAACAGGAAAGCGGCGGCAAGATCATCAACATCGCCTCCATGCTGTCCTTCCAGGGCGGCATCCGCGTGGCGTCCTACACCGCCAGCAAAAGCGGCATCGCCGGCTTGACCAAGCTGCTGGCCAACGAGTGGGCGGCCAGGGGCATCAACGTCAACGCCATCGCACCCGGCTATTTCGCCACCAACAACACCGAAGCCCTGCGCAATGACGAGGGCCGCAACCGCGACATCCTGGCCCGCATCCCCGCCGGCCGCTGGGGCCGGCCGCAGGATCTGGGCGGGGCCGCGGTCTTCCTGGCCTCAGCCGCCGCCGACTATGTGCACGGCACGGTGCTGGCGGTGGATGGGGGATGGCTGGGGCGGTGATACCGCCAGCGGTATCGTTTGTTGACGCGTGAGGCCACAGCCCCTTACGATGCCGCCCTCAATGAATGTGCGATATTTCGATGAAAGTGGTGCTCGATACATCGGTTCTTGTGGCCGGGTTGGATAGCGCTGTGGGCGCGTCGCGTCAGGTATTGCTTAAGGTTTATGATGGCGAGTTGGTGCCGCTGGCCTCAACCGCGCTGTTCCTGGAATATGAAGACGTTCTCAATAGACCCCGTTTCTTGCAACGATCCGGTCTTGATCACGGTGACGTTCGTCGCTTCCTCGCGGCGTTCGCATTGATCTGTAGTCCCGTCGTTATCGACATCTCCTGGCGGCCCGTTGCCCGTGATCCAAATGATGACCATGTATTTGAGGCGGCCATGAACGGTGGCGCCAACGCGATCGTGACGCACAATGTCAGGGATCTCCTGCCGGCGGAGCGCTTCGGCATGATGGTGGTCACACCGGGAAAATTGCTTCGGAGGCTTCAGCCATGACAACTTTGTCCCTTCGTTTACCGGATGATCTGAAGGCCGCCGCCGCCGCGCAGGCTGAACGCTCCGGCGTCTCGCTGAATCAGTACATCACTGCGGCGTTGGCCGGGCGGGTCGCCGCACAAGCCGCGACGGAGGAATTCTTCCGCATGCGGACCACCGATGCCCGGCGGGAAGACATGCTGGATGTTCTACAAAAGGCGGGCAAGGATAGGCCCGCTCAAAAAGGTGATGAGTTGACGGCCGCTTGAGGCCTTTCATTACGGCATGATCCCCAGCGCCCGATATGTCGCGATGGTGGCGTCGAACACCGTGACGTCGCCCTTGCCGCGCGCCATCAGTTGCGCGCCTTCGATGGCGGCGAACACCGCCTGGGCCTGGGCGCGCAAGGCATCGATTTCTGCCTTCGGCAGGTGCAGGGCCAGCAGCTTGGTCAGCCATTCCACGTTCACCACCGCGAAGCGATCAACCTCCACCCGCACCTCGGGGGGCAGGTCGCCGTATTCGGCGGCCATGACGCCGTAGAGGCACATGCGGTTGTCGTCCATCAGCGCCTGGCGGAAGGCGGCGATGTAGCCGCGTGACCAAGCGGCGGCATCAGGCGGCGAGGCCAGCAGTTCCGCGAAATACCCCGCCGCATCGTCGGTGTAGCGCCGCGCCAATGCCGCCGCCAGGTTCCCCTTGGTGGGGAAATGGTAGTGGATGCTGGCGCTCTTGATGCCGATGGCCTTCCCGATCTCCCTGAAACTCAAGGCATTATAGCCGCTGGCCTGCACCATGGCGCGGGCGGTGTCCAGGATCTGCTGCTTGGTGTCGGGGGAGGTCATCGGTGGGCCTGATGGAAAGTGATTTCATACCTATCGATAGATAGGCATTGACAGTGCTCAAGGGAAGCGGTTTAAACGCGGCCACAGACTATCTATCGATAGATAGTTAACCGGCTTCCCACCACGGAGTTCCCCCATGTTGAAGATCTACGACCGCACCGGCCTGCCCAACCCGGCGCGCATCCGCATCGTGCTGGCGGAGAAGGGCCTGGAAGACAGCGTGACGTTCGAAAGCGTGGACATCATCGCCGCTGAACACCGCAGCGACGCTTTCCTGGCCATGAACCCCGGCGGCACCATCCCGGTACTGGAACTGGAGGACGGCACCCACATCGGGGAGTGCACCGCCATCACCGAGTATCTGGACAACCTGGACGGCGATCCCCGCCTGACCGGCCGTACGCCGCGTGAAAAGGCGCTGATCCACATGATGCAGCGCCGGGCGGAGGCGGAGGTGCTGGACCCCATCGGCATCTTCTTCCACCACGCTACCCCCGGTCTGGGCACCGCGAACCTGCCGTTCAAGAGCCCTGAGTGGGCCGGCCGGGCGGAGTGGGGGCAGCGCAACCGCGACCGGGCCCTGCGCGGGCTGGCCTATTTCGACGGCGTGCTGAAGGATCGGCCCTTCCTGGCCGGCGACCGTCATTCCATGGCGGACATCACGCTGTACGCCGGCCTGTTGTTCGGCGCGCCGGTGGGCATCGGCATCGCGGCGGATCAGGGGCACCTGCAGGCGTGGCGGGATCGGTTCGAGGCGCTGCCGGCCGTGAAGAACCGGGGCGGCCAGGAATGGCGCCTGGAGGACCTGAAGCGCCTGGGGCTCGCCTGACCATGAAGGGCGGGGAGGGCGTGCGACCGCACCGCCCTCCTGTCCTGAACGTTGGCGCAAGTATGATGAACGTTCACGCATTCATCGTTCGCATTCGTATGCTTACCTTTAGGGCCTTCCAACCCGCTATCAAAGGTAAGCCCCATGCCTGTCCAGCAGCAGCCCATTCCTTCCGGCTTCAGCGCCGCCACCACCGCCCAGGACGTGATCCGGGGCATTGACCTGACGGGCAAGGTGGCCATCGTCACCGGCGGCTATGCCGGCATCGGGCTGGAGACCACCCGCGCGCTGCGGTCCGCCGGCGCCACCGTTATCGTTCCCGCCCGCGATGTGCCCAAGGCCCAGGCGGCGCTGGCCGGCCAGGCGGGGGCGGAGATCGCGGTGATGGATCTGATCGACCCCGTGTCCATCGACGCCTTCGCGGCGGGCTTCCTCGGCAGCGGCCGGCCACTGCATCTGTTGGTGAACAACGCCGGCATCATGGCCTGTCCGCTGACCCATGATGCGCGTGGGTTCGAGGCGCAGTTCGCCACCAACCATCTGGGGCACTTCCAACTGACGGCACGGCTGTGGCCGGCACTACGCCAGGCGGGCGGCGCCCGGGTGGTCAGCCTGTCCTCGCTGGGCCATCGCTTTTCGCCTGTGGTGTTCGACGATCCCAATTTCGAGCGTCGCGAGTATGACCGCTGGCAGGCCTATGGTCAGTCCAAGACGGCTAACGTCCTGTTCGCTTTGGGGCTGGAGGCGCGGGGTGGCGCATACGGTGTGCATGCCTTCTCGGTCCATCCCGGTAGCATCGTGGGCACTGACCTGCAGCGTTACATGACGCAGGAGGAATTGCGGGCCTTCGGTGTGCTGGACGCTGAGGGCAAGCCCATTCTGGACCCGGCGCGGAACCTGAAGACCGTGGCCCAAGGGGCGGCCACCACGGTGTGGTGCGCCACCAGCCCGCAACTGGAAGGGCGGGGCGGCGTCTATTGCGAGAATTGCGACATCGCCCGACTGCTGGCACCGGGGGAGGAGGCCGCCCTGGGCACACCCACCACCCGCCGCCCCGGTGCCGTCATGGGCGGCGTGCTGCCCTATGCCGTGGATCCGGCGGCGGCCGACCGGCTATGGGAGCTCAGCGAACAACTGTTGGACTTGGCGTTCCGGCCTGGAGCCGGCTGAGCAGGGGCAAGATGCGTCCGGCGCTGGGTGTCGTTATTCGATTTTATCTTTGGGGGCGGGTTTCCCCTGTCCCAACTCCCGTCTCATCTTATCGTCCAGGAACTCGCGATGCGCCTGCAGTGATTTTCTGGCATCCACCATGTTTTCGAATGAGCTGCTGGTTGGAATCGTTTGCTCTGGCGGTGGTTTTGGCGATCCCTCGGCCTTTGGTTCGGATATGGCCCCGTCACTTTTGATCGTCGATGCAATTCGCCCCGCCAGGTCCGTTCCCCATTTGAGGCGTGCGGCTTCCATATCCAGGCGTTGGGCCAAGGCCTGCGCCTGATCGGACAATTTCAGACGCTCAATGGCGTCAAGATCACCCGAATCTTTGATCGACATGTCGCCCCCACCGCCCGAGATATGCAGCAGATTAGGGTAACCGGATGCGTTTCCGTATCCGTTTTCGGGAGCATGTCGCCGGAAAGTGGAATCCGTCCCTAAATCTCCGCATGGAACCGGAGGCCCAGCACGTTGGCGGGGCCCCGGTCGCGGTTGTAGCCGGGGTTGGCGACCAGCTGGTAATCCACCGTCAGGTTGATCCCGGTCCACAAGGCGGCGCTGTAGTAGGTTTCCAGGATGCGTTCGGTGCTGTAGCTCAGGCGCCCGTCGCCCACCAGGATGCCCAGGCCGCCGGCGGCGAAATAGGCGCGGGCGTCGGCGTCCAGGGCGTTGACCACGCCGGCCAGGCCCACCGTGTCCTTGTCGCGGCCCCAGCGGGCACCGGTGAGCGAAGCCCCCACGGAGAGGGACTTGTTCACGTCGGTGAACTCGTACGCCTCCTTGCTGCCGTCGTTGGCGCTGGCGCGCAGGAACACGCCCCAGTCATCGCCCACCTGCTGTTCGGCGTTCAGGGCGAAGCCGGCACGGGTGGTGTAGCGGCGGACGGTGGCGGTGTCGGGCGTGGTGCCGGTCAAGGACGCCAGGCGCACGGCGTCGCCATAGCTGCCCATGTTGGCGTGGTTCTGGAACACCAGCAGTTTGACCTTGCCGTCGCGGCCCGCCCACTGGTGCCGCTCCTCCGCCTCCACCACCACCTCGTACTGGCCGAAGTCGCGTTGCAGCGCCTTGTTGTTGGGCACGCGCGACAGGTCGAACAGGCCGGCGCGCAGGGTCCACCAGCTTTGCGTCCATTCCGCCGCCGCCCCGTAGCTGTAGCCCCAGGCGTCGGCGGCGTAGTCGAAGGCGCCGCTGTCCACCACGGTCCAGTTCAGGAAATCCTTGCGTGGATCATGGGCGTAGGTGTTGGCGTCGAAGATGTCGGTGACGGAGAACTTGCCGGCCGTCAGCACGATGTTGTCGGCCGTGCGGCTGCCGCCCAACTGGTTGGCGCCGGCCTCCAGCGGCTGCGTTTCGCCGCCCAGGTTGAAGGTCTGGCGGAAGAAGGCACGGTCCAGGCGGATATAGGGTTCGGCCTCACCGACCTTGTAGGCCTCCGCACTGGGGAAGCCCGCCACGCCCAGGGTGTTGCTGAGGCCGAAGCCCTGGTCGATCTCCGGATTGGCATAGAACTCCAGCCCCGGCAGCAGGCGCACGCCGGCGTAAAGGGTGGCGTCCGTCGTCTCATTGCCGCGCGCGCCCGGATCCAGGCTGTTGGTCCCGCGATAGGGGGAGGTGAAGCTGGGATGGTATTGCTCCACCAGCGTGAACTGGCCGTGCAGGCTCCAGGTTTCCGGCTCGGCATCGGCCGGGGTCGCGTCGGTGTCGGCGGCCAGGGCGCCATGATAGAACAGCGCCAGCACAGACGCCGTGATGAGAAGCATTTTCATTAGAACAACCCGCCCGCCGCAGCATCAATTCCTTAACATCTTTCTCTTCGCAAAGTTCCGTTACGGTTTTGCGGAAGGGAAACGATGCAGGTGAACAATCACGGCGGGCGGTATGCGCCCAATCATATGCTTGAGTCAAATATGTCCTTTTGTCGCAGGCTTGATGTTTTGTTCTGTTATTTCATAACGTTAGTAAGGTTATTTCATAACATGCGGCAGCCAAAGCGACAGGAAAGGGATGTATGAAACGAGCATCAGCACCACGCCGGCCGCCAAGTAAAACGGCCAGATGGAGCGCATCAACCGACCCACGCTGACCTTGCCGATGGCGCTGCCCACGAACAGGACGGAGCCGATGGGCGGCGTGATCAGGCCGATGCCGCCGTTCAGCATCATGATGACGCCGAACTGCACCGGGTCGATGCCGAAGGCCTTGGCCACCGGCAGGAAGATGGGGGTGCAGATGATGATCTTCGGTCCCATGTCCATGAAGGTGCTGAGCGCCAGCAGGATCACGTTCATGATCAGCAGCACGGTGACCTTGTCGTCGGCCAGGGCCTTCAGCGCCGCCACCGCCGCCGCCGGCACCTGAAGATAGGACATCAGCCAGCCGAAGGCGCTGGCGGCACCGATCATGAACAGGATGATGCCGGTGGTGTGGGCGGAGCCGGCGCATGCCTCTTTGAAGTCCGTCCAGGTCAGGCGGCGATAGACCGCGACGGTGACGAACACGGCGTAGACCACGGCGATGGAGGCGCTTTCCACCGCCGTGAAGATGCCGGCGCGCACGCCGCCGAACACCAGCACCACCAGCAACAGGCCGGGGCTGGCGGAGATCAGGCGCCGGCCCACGGTCCTGAAGCCGGGGAAGGGCTCCACCGCGTAGCCGCGTTTGCGGGCGATGAGGTAGGCGGTGACCATCAGGGCCAGCGCCATCACCACGGCGGGCAGGATGCCGGCGGCGAACAGGTCGGCGATGGAAATGCCGCCGCCGCCCGCCGCGGAATAGAGGATCATGTTGTGCGAGGGCGGCACCAGCAGCGCCACCAGGGCGGAGGTGATGGTGACGTTGACGGCGTAGTCGCGGTCGAACCCGCGCGCCACCATTTGCGGGATCATGGTGCCGCCGATGGCCGATGCGTCCGCGATGGCGGATCCCGACACCCCGCCGAAGAAGGCCGACGCCAGCACGTTCACCTGGCCCAGCCCCCCGCGCAGATGGCCCACCAGGGCGGAGGCCAGGCCGATCAGTCGTTCGGAAATGCCGCCGCGCATCATCAGTTCACCGGCGAAGATGAACAGGGGGATGGCGATCATGGCGGTGGAACTGATGCCCGAGGTCATCTGCTGCACCAGCACCATGGGCGGCAGGCCCATGGACGCGATGGCGGCGATGGCGGCCGCGGCGAGGGAGAAGCCCACCGGCACGCCCAGCAGCAGCAGCAGGGCGAAGACGCCGAACAGGATGGCGGTGTCCATGGGATCAATCCTCCGCGTGGGCGGCGGCGGGCAGGGCCACCACCAGCCGTTCGGTGGCGAACAGGGCGATCAACGCGCCGCCCAGCGACATGGGCAGATAGTTCAGCCCCTCCGGCAATTCCGTGCCCGGCATGGCGATGGACCAGTTGTCCACCATCAGGTCCCAGCCCCAGATGGCCAGCGCCGCCCCGATGGCCAGCACCACCAGGCGGGCGAAGGCGGCCAGCCAGCCCTGCACGCGCGGCGGCGCCACCTGGGCCAGGGCGATGAAGCGGAAATGCATTTCCCGGCGCACGGCCACGGCGGCCCCCATCATGGCCGTCAGCGACATGAACAGCAGGGTCAGGGGCTCCGTCCAGCCGGGACTGTCGTTGAGCACATAGCGGGCGAAGACCTGCCAGCCTTCCGCCAGGCTCATCCCGATCATGCCGATGGCGGCCAGCAGGGTGGCGGCGTGGGACAGGCTGGTCAGGATGGTGCCGACCAGGCCGGTGGGCGCCGTCAGGGCGTGGGACGCGTGCATGGGCCTCAAGCCTCCTGCCGGATGCGGCGATAGAACTGATTGATGTCGGCGTTCGCCAGGTAGGTTTTCAGCACCGGCTCAGTCGCTTGGCGGAAAGCGTCCTTGTCCACCTGGGTGATCTGCACGCCGTTGGCGATGCAATGGGCCTTGGCGTCGGCCTCGTCCTTGTCCCATAAGGCGCGCATGACAGCGACGGACCGGGTGGCCAATTCCAGCACCAGGTGGCGGTCGTCGGGTTTCAGCGCCCGCAGGCTGCGGTCGGAGATGAACAGCATCTCCGGCGACATGGAATGTTCCGTCTCCGCCCAGTGATGCGCCACCTCGAACTGGCGGGTGGAATCCAGGCTGGGCCAGTTGTTCTCCGCCCCATCAATCAGATGGGTCTGCAGGGCTGTGAACACCTCGCCATAGGACAGGGGCGTGGGATTGGCGCCCATGGCCTGGGCCATGGACATGAAGATGTCGGACAGGGGCACGCGGATCTTCATGCCACGCAAATCGCCGGGCTCATGCACCGGCCGGCGGCCGTTATAGATGCAGCGCACGCCGCTGTCGTAGAAACAGGCCGCCACCAGGCCGCGCTGGCTCAAGCGTGCCAGCAGGTCGCGTCCCACGGTGCCGTCCAGCGATCGGCGCATGTGCGCGGTGTCGTCGAAGACATAGGGCAGGGTCAGGACGCCGGAGGCGGGGAAGATGTTGGTCAGGGCCGCGAAGTTGACGCGGGTGAAGTCCAGCGCGCCATAGCGCGTCAGGTCGATGGTGTCATTCTCCCGCCCGATCTGGCCGGAATGGTAGACCCGCATGGACAGCCGGCCGCCGGTCTCCTTCTCCAACTGTTCCCCGATCCAGCGGATGGCCTGGACGGTGGGATAGTTTTCCACATGCACGTCGGATGCGGTGAAGGTGCCGGGCGGCGGTGCGCCGGCCCGGGCGACCCGTCCGGTCACCAAGCTGGCGGCACAAGCAGCACCCAGCCCCCCTAGCAACTGTCGGCGCTTGATCAATCCCATTTCCTCCCGGTTTGTTTTTTATCCCATCGGCGCCGTTACGCCTTGGGTGGTCCGCTTGCCGCCGGTTCGGCCCGGCAATGCAGGATGCCATCGGGACCGAAATCGACATGGCCCGACTGCCCGGCCACGATATCGTGGATGCCGGTGGTGGCGCCGGTGGAAATCAGGTCACCGGCCTTCAACGGCCGCCCGCGTCCGGCCAGGTGGGTCAGCAGGAAACGCAGGGCCGACAAGGGGCCGCCGGGGATGGCGGCGGCACCGCCCCGGCCCACGACCTTGCCCTCGATCACCGTCTCACAGCGCATGCTGTCCCAGGATCTACCGCGCCAATCAGCGATCTCGGGCCCCAGGATCAGGCCGGCATTGTTGCCGAAGTCCGACACGACGATGGGCGGGCCCAGATCGTTGATGGTGGCCAGCGGGCTGCCCGCCGGCTCGATCCCGATGTGCAGGGTGGCCACCAGCTCCGCCGCCTCCGCTTCCGTCCATGTGGTCTTGCCCGCCGGCGCGTCGGTGCCCAGGCGAAAGACGTATTCGGCCTCGATGGCGGCGAAGCCGCCCTGGAAGACGGGGAAGGGGGTGACGGCGGCGCCCTGCGCCTGCCACACGGCGCGGGCGAAGATGGGGCCGGCCAGGCGCGGTTCGCCCAGCGTTTCCTCCCAATCCAGCGGGATGCGGCCGATTTTCCAGCCGGCGATGCGGTCGGGCCACAGGGCGATGGCCAGTTCCTGGGCGGCATATCCCTGGGCCAGGTCGATGGGCGTCGGACCGGGATATCCCGGCAGCGCGTGGGCCGTCTGGCGGGCGGCGACGAAGGCGGCCGCGGCGGCGGCGGGCACGTAGGCGGCGGTCATGCCCGGCCCCGGTGCGCAGCGCTTACATCGCGCCATGGTTGTAGTTTCGAAAGTGGAACGATGGCTGCCGCAGCGGCAGGCACGGCACGCCAGAGCATGGTGGACCCTCCCTGGGATCTCGTCATTTCTTGTCCATCGTGTCTAAAGGAAACCGGTGTCATTTACAAGCCAACTTGTCGGTTCCGCAAAACTTTCGGTCGAGAAGGGCGCTTAGGCGGTTGGAATGTTCAGGCGCTGGCCAGGGCCGCCAGGACGGCGGCCGCACTGCCATCGCCCAGGCGGGCGTAGGCGTCGGCCAGGGCGGTGCGGAACCGTGCGTCATGGCCCAGCGGACCGGCGAACACGGCGTCCAGCGCCAGGAAACGCTCCACGTCGCGCGCGCCGCCATCCGCCAGGCCGCCGATGTCCAGCAGCCGGGCCGCCAGCGGATCCGTCAATCCGGTGCCGTCGGCGGCGCGGTGGCGAACGAAGTGCATCCAGGCGGCCACCACCAGGCAGGGGCGCGTGATGTCGCGCCCCTCGGCCAGGCTGTCGGCTATGACGCCAAACAGGCGGTAGGGCAGCTTCTGCGACCCGTCCCAAGCGATCTGCGACAGCAGGTGGCGGATGGCGGGGTTGCGGAAGCGTTCCAGGATCTGGCCGGCGTAACGGGCCAGGTCGTACCCTGCCGGCGGCGTCACCGTGGGCAGCACGTCCCGCAGCATCAGCCGTTCCACGAAACCCGCCAGCGCCGGGGTCGCCATGGCATCGGCCACCGTCTCCACCCCGGCCAGCGAGCCCAGATAGGCCAGGGCGGAGTGCGGGCCGTTCAGCAGGCGCAGCTTGGCCAAGCCGAAGGCGGCGACGTCATGCGTCAGGATGACGCCCGCCTGGTCCCAGGCCGGGCGGCCATCACAGAACTTGTCCTCGATCACCCATTGGGTGAAGGCCTCGCGCTGGATGGGCCAGGCGTCGGCCAGGCCGGTGGCATCCAGCACCCGTTGGCGCAAGGCGTCGTCGGTGGCGGGGGTGATGCTGTCCACCATGGTGCTGGGGAAGGCACCGTGGTCACGGATCCAGGCCGCCAGGTCCGCATCCAGCGCCTGGGCGTACTGCACCGTGGCGGTCCGCAGGCGCCGGCCGTTCTCCGTCATGTTGTCGCAGCTGATGATGGTGTAAGGGGGCAAGCCAGCGGCGCGGCGCTGGCGCAGGCCGGCCACGATATAGCCGATGACGCTGACCGGTGTGTCCGGATGGGCCAGATCGTGGACGATGTCGGGATGGGCCGTATCCAGGCCGCCTGCCGCTGTCAGGCAATAACCCTTTTCCGTCACCGTGATGGTGACGATGCGTGTGCCCGGTGCGGCCAGGCGGTCCAGGACTTGCGCGCCCGCTTCCGGCGCGCACAGCACCTCCCGGATGGCGCCGATCACCCGGTGGCCGATGGTCCGGTCCAGGGTGACCAGGGTGTAGAGCCCATCCTGCGGCACCAGGGCGTCGCGCACGCCCGGGCTTTTCAGCGAGACGGCGCAGATGGCCCAGTCGCCGCCGCCCGCCAGCGCCAGGGCGTCGTCGGTGAACACCGCCTGGTGGGCGCGGTGGAAGGCGCCCGGGCCGAAATGCACGATGCCGATGCCGCACGCCGCCCGGTCATAAGCGGGCCGGGCGACGGTGTCCGGCAGGCGATCGAGGGTGGCATCGGACTAACAAGGCGCTCATTCAGAGACAGGCTCCTGTGAAGGATCAGCGGCGGACATCCAGGCCTTCCGCGTCCTGGGCCGCCAGGATGTCGGCTTCGGGCAGGGTGAGGGCGTCGCCGGGGATGGAGTGCTTCAGGGCGGCGGCGGCCACGGCGAAGGCCAGCGCCCGGTCGGGATCCCAGCCCTGGATCAGGCCGTGCAGCAGTCCCGCGGCATAGGCGTCGCCGCTGCCGATGCGGTCGACGATGCCGGCCAGGCTGTGGGTGCGGCTCTGGTGCAGGCTGTGGCGCGTGGCCACCAGGCCGTAGATATCCTGGGTCCCGACACCATGATGGGTGCGCACGGTGGTGGCGATGGTCTGCAATCGTGGGCTGGCATCGAACAGCGCTTGGGCCGCCGCCGGGAAACGCCCGTCCTCCGCCAGCTTGTCGGTGTCCAGGCCCAGCAGCAGTGCCGCGTCGCGCTCATTGGCGAACAGCAGGTCGCACTGTTCGATGAAGCCGCGCAGGATGGCGGGGGCGTTGCCGCCGCGCGCCGTCCACAGCTTTTGCCGATAGTTGCAGTCGAAAGAAATCTTGAGGCCCAGGGAACGGGCGGCCTGCAAGGCGGCCCGGGCCGCCGTCTCGGCCTGCGGGCTGACGGCCGGGGTGATGCCGCAGACGTGCAGCCACTCCGCACCGGCCAGCAGGGACTGCCAGTCGTAGGCGGCCGGATCGGCCTCCGCGAAGGCGGAGCGGGCACGGTCGTAGATGATTTCCGAGGGGCGGGTCACGGCGCCGGTCGCCAGGAAATACAGGCCCATGCGGCCGTCGGTGAACTGGATGCCGCCGGTGCCGACATTGTGGCGGCGCAGTTCGCCGGCGCAGGCGCGGCCGATGGCGTTGTCGGGCAGGGTGCTGATCATCCGCACGTCGTGGCCCTGGGTCGCCAGGCCCACGGCCACATTGGCCTCCGCCCCGCCGAACTGGGCGGTCAATCCGGGCGTTTGCAGCAGCAGTTCATGACCGGGGGCGGTCAGGCGCAGGAGCAGTTCCCCGAACACCACGACATGACCACGCATCACAGGCCCACCCATATTCGTCCATCCAATCCTGGTCGCTGCACCCGTGCGTCCGGCGTTCTTCAAACGTCGGCACGGGATCCTCCCGGGGCGCCCGTCTGGACGCGGGCTTCATCCCCACATCCTGCCAGCGGCCCCAGGCCGGATCAATCACCAATTGACACCGGTAACCATAAATGCGGCCGTTCCACCGCGGCGCAGCCATCACGGCATCATGCCTAGGCCACGCACCCAGGCGATGTAAAGATCCGGCCATACCGCCGCCGGCAGTCCCTGGGCGCCGCGCAGGCCGAAACCGTGGCCGCCCCTCTGGAAGATGTGCATTTCCGCCGGCACCTTGGCGGCGTGCAGGGCGGCATAAAAACGCAGGCTGTTCTCCACCGGCACCGACGGGTCGTCATCGGCATGCAGCAGGAAGGTGGGCGGCGTCTGGGCCGTCACCGCGCGTTCCGTGGAATAGGCCGCGTCCTGGGCCGGCGTAGGGCTTTCGCCCAGCAATTGGGCGCGGGAGCCCTTGTGCGCGATGGCCGGGTCCATGCTGGCCACCGGATAGACCAGGGCCAGGAAATCGGGCCGGGCCGACTGCTGGTCCACGGCATCGCGGGGCGTATAGACTGGCGCGTTATACCGCGTGCCCAGGCTGGCCGCCACGTGTCCACCGGCCGACAGCCCCATGGCGCCGACGCGGCGGGGATCGACGCCCCATTCCGCCGCCCGCGCGCGGATCAGCCGCAGGGCGCGTTGCGCGTCCTGCAAGGGTACGTCGGCGGCATGGTCATGTCCTTCGCCCGGCAGACGGTAGGTCAGGACGAAGACGGTGATGCCGGCAGCGCTGAGTCGCCGGCCGATCTCATCGCCTTCCTTGTCCACCACCACCCAGCGATAGCCGCCGCCGGGCATCACCAGCAGGGCGGTGCCGTTGGGATGGTCCGGACGATAGAGCGCCAGGTGCGGCCGGGTGATGCCCAAGGTGTAGCGGTCGTTCAGGGTGGCGGGATCGGCACTGCGCTCCACCACCGCCTCCTTGATCGCCAGCTTTTCCGAGCCCGGGCCGACGCCATCGGCCGGCCAGATGGGGAAGGGTGGTGGTGGTTCCGCCGCGCGCGCGGGCATGGTCAGCATCAGGACCAGGGCACCGATGATGGCGAGTCGCCCTTGGAAACCGGTGTCATGAAAAAGGTGGTTGCGGGCGCGCACAATGGTTCCTCCCAGCCTTATTGCTTGTGGCCGGCAAGCATGAACCGACCCATACGGCCCGCCAAGGGAAAAGACGGGTATGCTTGTCATCGTCCCGCACTTGCCTTCCGCGCCCCGCCGCCCTTTAACTCGGGGCAATAAATCTGTGAGGAGGACGTGCCTGTGATGAAGCGCTTCGCGGCCCGGTCGGGCCTGATTCTGGGGATGATGCTGTCAACCACCGCCCTGGCGCAGGAGGGGGCGCCCAGTGCCATCGCCCTCAACCAGACCGGCCTGGAAAGCCAGGGGCCGAAGCTGGCTATCCTGGCCGATCCCTCGGAGACACCGCTGGCCTGGAAACTGACGGACAGCCAGGGGCGCTTGGTGGCGGCGGGACGGACACGGGTGTTCGGCGCCGACACGGCCTCCGGCCAGCACGTCCATCAGGTCGACTTTTCCGATGTGCGCCAGGCGGGCGATGGTTTCCGCCTGACGGTGGGCGGGCAATCCAGTCGCCCCTTCGCTCTTATCGCTCAGCCGGACGGCCGCCTGGCCCGCACCGCCTTGTCCTTCTTCTACCAGCAACGTAGCGGCGTCCCCATCGAGGCGGCGCTGGTGGAGCGGCCGGAACTGGCGCGCCCGGCGGGCCACCAGCCGGACACGGCCACCTGCTTTGACCAGGCCGATCCCAAGGGCCAGGTCTGGCCCGGCTGCGATTACTCCCTGGACGTCAGCCGCGGCTGGTACGACGCCGGCGACCAGGGCAAGTATGTGGTCAACGGCGGTATCTCCGTCTGGACCCTGGTGAACGCCTATGAGCGCGCCAGCCTGCTGCACCGGGCCCATGCCCTGGCGGCCATGGCGGACGGTGCCCTGGCGGTGCCGGAGCATGGCAATGGCGTGCCCGACATCCTGGATGAGGCGCGGTTCGAACTGGAGTTCCTGCTGGCCATGCAGGTGCCCGAAGGCAAGACGGCATCCGTGCCGCTGGGCGACCAGCATGACGCCGCCGGTCATTACGCGCTGACCAAAATCGATGCCGGTGGCCTGGTCCACCAGAAGATCGGCGATGTGCACTGGACCGGCCTGCCGACCGCGCCGGCGGATGACCATGTACCGCGCTATCTCTATTATCCCACCACCGCCGCGACCCTGAACCTGGCCGCCGTGGCGGCACAGGCGGCGCGGGTGTGGAAAGACATCGACCCCGCCTTTGCCGGCCGCTGCCTGGCGGCGGCGCGGCGCGCCTATGACGCCGCCCGGCGGCATCCTGACGTCTACGCCCAGGTGTCCTTCGCCGGCAGCGGCGGTTACGGCGACCCCCATGTGGAGGATGAGTTCTACTGGGCCGCGGCCGAACTGTTCGCCACGACGGGGGAGGCGCCCTACCTGGCGGCGTTGCGCGCCTCGCCCTTCTTCATCGGCGCCCGCCCCACCGGCGACCTGACCTGGGGAAGCGTGGCGACGGCCGGTACGGTCACGTTGGCGCTGGTGCCGGGCCGCCTGGACCAGGCTGATGCGGCGCGCGTGCGTGGGCAGCTGACCGCCATGGCCGATGCCTACATGGCGGATGAGGGCAAGGGCGGTTACCGCCTGCCGTACGCGCCGGCCGCATATCCCTGGGGTTCCAACGGCGCGCTGCTGAACCGGGCCCTGGTGCTGGGCATCGCCTATGACCTGACGGCCAAGGCCGCCTATCGCACCGGCGTGGTCGATGCCCTGGATTATGTGCTGGGCCGCAATCCCCTGGACCGGTCCTTCGTCACCGGCTTCGGCGTGCGGCCCATGCGCAACCCGCACCACCGATTCTGGGCACATCAACTGAACGCCGCCTATCCGTCGCCACCGTCCGGCGTGTTGTCGGGCGGCCCCAACTCCTCCGCCATGGACGACACTGTCGCCAAGGCGCTGAAGGGCAAGTGTGCGCCGCAGCTGTGCTGGGTCGATGACATCGGCGCCTATACGATGAACGAGGTCACCATCAACTGGAACGCGCCCCTGGCCTGGACCGCCCTGTGGGTGGATGACACCGCACCCTAAAAATCCCTCTTCACAAGCTCAAGGAAACCGGTGTCATATAAGCATCCGGAGTCCAAACGCCTCCGGCCATAAAGAATAGGGAGGGAGGCATGGACCCGGTGCGACCGTTCCGTGCGACGGAAAGTCATGCTTGCTTGTCATCGCTTGAGGCCGACCGGCGCCAGGTTCTGGGCTGGGGGCTTGGGACCGCGGCCACCCTGGCGCCATTGAGCCGGGCAGGGGCCGCGACGACCGCCCCGGTGGTGCAGACCCGCCATGGCCGGATACGCGGCCGGCGCATCGATGGCGTCGATGTGTTCAAGGGTATCCGCTACGGCGCCGATACCGGCCCGCGCCGTTTCCAGCCGCCGCAGCCACCAGCCCCGTGGGCGGAGGTGCGCGACGCCGTGGCTTACGGCGCCGCCAGCCCGCAAAGCCATTTCGATGAGCCGATGGCGGAGGACTGCCTGTTCCTGAACGTCTGGACGCCGGCAGCGAAGCCGGGTGGTCAACGGCCAGTGATGGTCTATATCCATGGCGGCGCCTATTCCCATGGCTCGGGCAGCGATGCGCTGTATGACGGCACGCGGCTGTGCCGGCGTGGTGATGTGGTGGTGGTCACCCTGAACCACCGCCTGAACGCTTTCGGACACCTGTATCTGGGGCGCCTGGCGGGGCCGGCCTATGCCCAATCGGGCAATGTCGGCATCCTGGATCTGGTGCTGGCCCTGCAATGGGTGCGCGACAACATCGGAAATTTCGGCGGCGATCCGGCCCGAATCATGCTGTTCGGCCAGTCGGGCGGCGGTGCCAAGATCGCCACCCTGATGGCGACACCGGCGGCCCAAGGCCTGTTCCACCGCGCCGCCACCATGAGCGGCCAGCAGGTCACCGCTTCCGGCCCGCTGAACGCCACCGCCCGCGCCACGGCCTTTTTGGCCGCCTTGGGCCTGACGCCGGAGCGGGTGGGGGAACTGGCGACCTTGCCGGCGGACCGGCTGGTGGCGGCGCTGTCGGCCGCCGACCCCATCAACGGCGTGGCCGGCCAATCCATGGGCGGCCTGTACTGGGGCCCCGTGCTGGACGACCAGGTGCTGTCGCGTCACCCCTTTTATCCCGACGCCCCGGCCCAGTCGGCCGCCATCCCCATGATCATCGGCAACACGCATGATGAGACGCGGCTGCTGATCGGCGGCGGCGACCCCGCCATCTTCACCCTGACCTGGGATCAGGTGCCGGCCCTGCTGGCCCGCCACATGCGGGTCGATATCAGCCCCGACCTGGTGGTGGCGGAATATCGCCGCCTGTACCCGGCGTATACGCCCGCCGACGTCTTCTTCTCCGCCACCACCGCCGGCCGGTCCTGGCGGGCCGCGGTGGTGGAGGCGGAGTTGCGCGCGGCCCAGGGGGCGCCCGCCTATGCCTACCAGCTGAACTGGGCCACGCCCAAGGACGGCGGCAAATGGGGGGCGCCGCACACGCTGGATATCCCCCTGGTGTTCGACAACGTCCACGTGCCGGGGGCGCTGTGCGGTCCGTCGATGGAAGCGCAACGCATGGCGGACCAGATGAGCAGCGCTTTCATCGCCTTCGCCCATGGCGGCGATCCCAACGCCGCCGGGGCGCAGCACTGGACGCCCTACACCCTGCCGGGGCGCGAAACCTTTGTTTTCAATCAGGAAAGCCGGTTGGAACAGGATCCGCGCGGCGCTGAGCGGCAGCTGTTCGCCCGCGTGCCTTTCACCCAGCAGGGCACCTGACGTTCCGCACTTTTGCGATCAGGTTCCGAAAGCGTGATGGAACAGCGATGCAAACAACTCTTGGTGCTTGCATCTACCGGTAACCGGTGTCATTTTAGAAAAAACGGCGGCTGGCCTGCGGGCCCATAAGCTGCTGACAAATGGGAGGCTGCGGGATGGTATCGCGCATGAGCATGAGGGGCGCCGTCGCCAGGCGTTTGCCCCCCGTCCGCCTAAGGCATCAGCACGCATCAACATTTCCGGACGGCGCCGCAATGCCGGCGCTTGTTCAATCCGCGCGCCGACGCTGACCGTTTGGCGCGCGGGCCAGGTGGGCCGGCTGGGGGCTGGTCTTTTCAGCGATTAAAAATGACACCGGTCCCAAAAGTGGGATCACGACAGGGAAGGTCGGGCGGCGCATCAATCAGGCGACAACGTTTGGTTATTCTGGGAACACTCCGTTCAAGCGGGATTGGTCCTGAGCGCGGCACGGCCAAAGAAAACAACAAGCCAAAACAAAACAAGGTTGAACGGAGGAATACGTCAAATGCTGAAGACCGTGAGTCGGGCGCGGTGCCGCAAGTCGTCCATCCACATTTCTGGCATCCGCATTTCCGCAAGCCGTATCGCGCTGATGGTGGCCTTGGCCGCCGGGGGGATGGCCGGCGGGACGGCGTGGGGTGCCGATGACCAGGCCGGCCAGCACCCGCCCGCCGACCAGGCGGCACCGGTGCCGCCCCCTGTGCCGGGAACCACGGCGGTGGCGCCGGGCGGGGCTGACTCGCTGGATGAGATCATCGTGACCGGTTTCCGCCGCAGCCTGGATCTGGCGCTGCAGAACAAGCGTGAGGCCGCCGGCGTGGTCGACAGCATCGTGGCGGAAGACATCGCCAAGTTCCCCGACAACAACCTGGCGGAATCCATCCAGCGCATCCCCGGCGTCGCCATCAGCCGCGACGCGGGCGAGGGCCGGCAGATCTCCGTCCGCGGCCTGGGCCCCAACTTCACCCGCGTGCGGGTGAATGGCATGGACGCCATGGCCAGCACCGGCAGTTCCGACGCCCAGGGCGGCAACAACCGCTCCCGCGCCTTCGACTTCAACGTCTTCGGGTCGGAACTGTTCAGTAATTTGAGCGTGGTGAAGACCCCCTCGGCCGACCAGGAGGAAGGCTCCCTGGGCGCCGGCGTCGATCTCAGCACCCCGCATCCCCTTGATTTCGGGGGCTTCAAGCTCGCCATCAACGGCAAGGTGGACTACAACGACCAGAATGAGAAGGCGACGCCCCGCGGCGCCATCCTGCTGAGCGACACCTTCGCTGACGGCAAGCTGGGCGCCCTGATCTCCTTCGCCTATTCCAAGCGCGACACCCTGCAGCTGAGTTCGGAAACCACGCGTTGGGCGTCCAACGCGTCCAACGCCACCTCCACTTATAACGGCGGCGTCACGGCCCCCGCCTCGTTGGCCGCCGTGAACGCATCCAACGTCTTCATGCCCCGCATCCCGCGCTACAGCGTCTATGAATACAATCAGGAACGCGCCGGCATGGTGACGTCCTTCCAGTACAAGCCGGATGAGGACACGCTGATCAGCCTGGACGGCCTGTATTCCGACCTGTGGGGCAACCGCACGGAAAACGACCTGGAAGCCATCGGCTTCAGCCAGGCGCGCACCACGGTGGGCAGCATCGTCACCGGCAAGCCGGTGATCCAGGTGACCTCCGCCACCATCGACCCCAGCGGCAATCTGGTGGCCGGCACCTTCAACAATGTCGGTATCCGGTCGGAGTCCCGCTACGACGTGCTGAGCACGGTGTTCGGCCAGGAAACCCTGACCATCAAGCACAACTTCTCCAAGGATTTCCGGGTCAACGCGATGGGCGGCTATTCCATCTCGTCCTTCAGCAACCCGGTGCAGACGACCATCACGCTCGATAACCCGAACAGCAACGGCTATTCCTACAGCTACCTGGCCAACAGCCGCCTGCCGGTGCTGAAATACGGCTTCGATGTCACCAACCCCGCCAATTGGCAGTTGATCAACGGCCTGTCCAACATTCGCCTGCGGCCCAACGGCACCCAAAACAGCTATGGCGACGGTGACCTGAACTTCGAATACGACCTCACCAACGAACTGACGGTGAAGGCCGGCGTCCAGTTCAAGGATTTCACCTTCAACACCTGGAACAAGACGCGCGCCTCGGAAATCGCCGTGCCGACGTTGCCGGCCGGCACCACGCTGGCCAGCCTCATCACCCAGGGCGGCGGTGTCGCGGGTTTCGCCCCGGCCGGCACGCCTGCGACCTGGGCGGTGGCCGATATCGACGCCTTCGCCCGCGCGCTGAACATCTACAGCAACACCGGCACCTTCAAGGTCAGCGAGTCCGGCACCGGCTCGCTGGGCAGCAACTATTCGGTTGAAGAAAAGGACTGGGGATATTACGTCCAGGCCGACTTCCACACCGACCGCCTGGGCCTGCCCATCCGCGGCAACCTAGGCGGCCGGTTCGTCACCACCGACCAGACCTCCTCCGGTTACCAGGCGGTGGGCAGCGCGCCCACCTGGGTGACGGTCAATACCGACTACAACAAGTTCCTGCCGTCCATGAACCTGGTGGGTGAGGTGACCAGCGACTTCCTGGTCCGTGCCGCCTTGGCCCAGGTGATGGTGCGCAACGACCTGTCCTCGCTGAACCCCGGCGGCAGCGTCAACGTGGCCGGCACCAACCGCACGGTCACCTCGGGCAACCCCTACCTGAAGCCGATCGAGGCCAAGACCGCCGACCTGTCGTTCGAGTATTACTTCGCGCCGCAGTCGCTGATTTCCGTCGGCCTGTTCTACAAGGACATCAACAGCTACGTGCAGACCTTGAGCGAGAACAAGGTCTACAACACCTCTGGCCTGCCGCTCAGCCTGCTGAACGGCACGGGGCTCACGGGTGGCGAGGTCTTCACCTTCAGCACGCCGGTCAACACCAAGGGCGGCGACCTGAAGGGTGTGGAGGTCAACTATCAGCAGCCCTTCAACTTCCTGGACGGGTGGTGGTCCAACTTCGGCCTGCTGGCCAACTACACCCACGTGGAATCCAGCATCAACTACCTGATCTCCGCCACCTCCACCGCGACGCAGATCGCCGACCTCGTCGGCCTGTCCAAGAACGCCTACAACGGCACGCTGTACTACGATGACAAGACGTTCAGCGCCCGTATCTCCGCCGCCTACCGCAGCGGTTACCTGACCCAGGTACCCGGACGCAACGGCAACGACGTCGAAGGCACCAATTCCACCATCAACGTGGACTTTGCCTCGTCCTACGCGGTGAACGAGCAACTGAGCTTCAGCTTCAACGCCATCAACCTGACCAATGAGTGCAACGACCAGTATGTCGGCACCGTCAACCGCCTGAACTACTACAACTGCACCGGCCGCATTTACGAGGCCGGCTTTTCCTTCAAGTACTGATCCGGCAAGTACGGATCCCAGACGAAATAGCCGGGACGTGGGTTCGAGGCGGCGTCCCGGTTTTCTGATCCTCTGCCACGCACTCTTCGCTGCGACTCTCCCAGCGCGCCGGCCCCTACCGGCGCGCTTTTTTCTTGCCGGCCGGATCGGGGCGTAACACCTTGATGGCAGGGCAGAATGGACTGGGGGCGGGTGCCATGGCGGCGATGGGGATGGGCACCCGCATGGTGTCGGTGGGCCTACTGACCTTCATCATTTCCTCCGCCGCCCTGAGCCAGGATGCCCCCCAGACATTGCTGCCCTTGGCGCCACCCTCATCCCAAGCCGGCCCCAGGGCTGCGCCCGCAGCGCCCCAAGGGGCCGTTCAAGGTGAAATCACGGTCGAGGCGCCGCCCTTCACCATGCCCGATCCCTTGGAGCAGGAGCGGTTCCTGCGGGAGGAGGCGGAGAAGTGGCGCTTCGCCAACCAGGAAACCTACTTCACCGCCAGCCGTGAGGATCAATTCCTGCGCCTGCCGGAGATGAACACCGGCACCACGCTGGACCAGCGCTACCTGGGCAGCTTGCTGCACCCCTGCAAGCTGAACCTGGCGCACGTCATCGAGTGCCGCTGAGGCGGGCCAGGGCTTCCTCTGCCAGCACCCGCGTCAGTTCGCCGGCGGGCAGGGCCTTGGCCAGCCGCGCGGCCTGGCCGGACCACTGGTTGGTGAAATCGCCATGCCCCGCCGCTTCCGCCTTGGTGCGCAAGGGGATCAGCGCGCCGCCGGCGGTGGGGAAGGCGGGCGGGGCGGAGGACAGGGGCCCCACCTCACGCATCAGGCGGTTCACCACGCCGCGGGCCGGCCGACCGGTGAACAGGTTGGTCAGGGCTGTGCCGTCGTCGGCCACACTTTCCAGTGCCTGACGGTGGATTTCGGGGATCTTGGCCTCCGGGCTGAACAGATAGGCGGTGCCGATCTGCACGGCCGACGCGCCCAGGGCCAGGGCCGCCACCACGCCGCGCGCGTCGGCGATGCCGCCGGCCGCGATCACCGGCACCGACACGGCGTCAGCCACCTGCGGCACCAGGGCGAAGGTGCCGACTTGGGTTGCCATGTCATCGGACAGGAAGTTGCCGCGATGGCCGCCGGCCTCCAACCCCATGGCGATGATGGCGTCAACGCCGTGATGCTCCAGCCAGCGCGCCTCGGCCACCGTGGTGGCGGAGGAGATGACCTTGGCACCGGCGGCCTTCACCCGCTCCAGCAGCAGCTTGCCCGGCAGGCCGAAGTGGAAACTGACCACCGCCGGCCGGATCTCCTCCACCAGGGCGCAGAAGTCGGCGTCGAAGGGCGTGCGGCCCCCGGCCGGCGGCGTGGCTTCCGGATCCAGGCCCAGTTCCACGTAGTAAGGCGCCAGGCGGGCACGCCAGGCCAGGGCACGTGCCGGATCCGGCACCGGTGGGGTGTGGCAGAAGAAGTTGATGTTGAAGGGGCGACCGGTGGCGCCCTTTACCTCCGCCACCGCGGCGCGCAGGCCATCCAGCGTGTATTGCGCGCCGGGCAGGGAACCCAGAGACCGCCCGCGTTGCTGACAGCCGTCACCATGGCGGGGGTGGTGGCGCCCGCCATGGGCGCCTGGATGATGGGGGTTTCGATTCCGAACAGGTCCAGGATACGGCGATCGGGCCAGGTGGTCATCTTGGGAACTCCCTCTGTCATGGCGCCGCGGGGCCGGTGCGCTACCTCGACACCAGCGGACGGCCTGCCATCCAGCAAAAGCTTGCTCACCCCATTGATCAACGCCCCTTTCCGCTGGTCTGTCACCGCGGTTTGGCGGGGCCGATCACCAGTGCGGCGGCGGCTTTTCATCCTGGGGGGAGGGGCGCCAGCCGGCCTCCGCCTCCTGCAGCCGGGTCAGCAGCCGGCGCAGGCGGGCCGTCAGCATGTCGATCATCTGGCCCTGGTCGGCCACCACCTGGGACAATTCCTCCGCCATGCGCTCATGATGGGCGATGCGGGTTTCCAGTTCGATGAGCCGTTGCTCGATCTGATCCATGGGAGCGGGCCTTATCAGGGGTGTTGTCCGGCTCGATGGTCCGGGCGGGCCCCTCTATAGCACCGGCCGCGTGCTGTTGGAAAAAGATCAGGCCGCCTGGTCCGATGCCGTGACCGCCGCCGGATTGACCGCTTTGGAGGTGCCTGGCGGCGTGTCTTGGGCGTGCCGCCGCCAGGCGCCCGGCGTCATGCCCACGGTCTGGCGGAACAGGCGGCTCAGGTGCGCCTGGTCGGCCAGGCCGCAGGCCAGGGCGATGTGTGACAGGGGTTCCGGCGTCCGGGTCATCAGATGCTTGGCGCGCTCCACCCGCTGGTGGATGACATATTGGGTGAACGGCATGCCGAAGGTGATGCGGAACGCGCGGGAGAAATAGCTGGTGCTGAGACGCGCCAAGTCGGCCACGTCGCGGATGCGCACGGCCTCCGCCAGATGCTGGTCGATGTGCGCCTGGACGCGGCGCACCTGCCAAGGCGCCAGGCCGCCGGTGGCCGGTGGCGTATCGCTCAGGCTATCGCGCAGCAGTTCCGCCGCCCGTTGCAGGCAATCCGCTGCCGCCGGCCTGTCCTGTTCCAGCAAGGCCAAGGTGTCGTGCAGCAGCGCCACGATGCGCTCACGACGCTGGATGACACCGGAAACTGGGCGACTGACGCCGGAAGCGCTTGCGCCAAACACGGGCACGATGCTGAGCATGGCGACAATCCTCGTTCAAACGCGGCGCCGATCACCGCATTTCCCGGGGGCCAAGATCAGGCCGGGCCTCAATGGTGTCGAATAAATGGATGAAAATTGGCGCTAATTCCGTAAGCCTGATCCCGGTGGATTGCTGTATTATTTCCATAATCTTCCTTATCGGTTTTTCTTATGTAGACGGATGGACTCAAAAACCAAGTGCGACTTCCCCGCCGTGCGCATGGACGCCGTGGGCAGCCACGGCGTCCATGCCTTTTGCCGATGTCGGGTTTCAGCCCGCGCTGGCGGTCTTGCCGGCATCCTCTTCGGTGCCGTCGCCCAGGGCGGCCAACGCGGCCTTGATGGCGCTCATCTGCTCCGCGGTCTTGGGCGGTTCGCCGGTGGTCATGTTCTCTTCCGACGCCACCATCATCAGGTGCACGTCATGCTCCCAATGGCGCAGCAGCAGGACCTTTTCCGCCCGGTTCAGTTGGTCGCAGACCACCAGGTCGTGGGGCGTTTCGAAATAGCGCGATACATCGCCGAGCAGCGTGTCGATGTCTGGGATGGCCTCGTGAACAGTCATGATGAACCTCCCTTGTGATTCAATTGGTTGTCTGGTCGTGGTGCGTCAGACCCGACCGGTCAGCACCAGGACAAGAACGACGATGAGCACAATGCTCAACAGGCCGCTGGGGCCATAGCCCCATCCCCGGCTGTGGGGCCAACTGGGAAAGGCGCCCAGCAGCAGCAGAATCAAGACGACGAGCAGGATGGTGCCGAGCATGGTTTCCTCCGAAGTTCGCCGCTGTTGATTTGTAACCGCCTGGCGTTAGGCGGGTGCGCCGGCTTGATGATCCGCCGCCATCACCGTCCGACGAGACTGGGTCCGGTGAACCTTGGCCTGCCGGGCCTGCGCTGAAGAAAGCGCTTGCTGCTCCGCCACGGGCCCCGCTTTCCGGCACTCAGCGGCCCAGCCATCAGCTTTACGGGTGGTACCGACAGACGCCGACAGCCATTGCCCGGACATCCGGCTCCACTGTGCGGCATCGCGCGACCAAGGCTTCCTCTCAGGCACTTCACCTAATTCCTTATTCCTGAATGATACCGTGACTTGCGGTTCAGTGGCTGCTGGCCGTGGTGTGGGAACGATCCCAGGCGCTGGCGGCCCCCAGCGTGGCGGTGGTGTCGATGCCGAGCCCCTGCCCGTCCAGGCCCATCAGGTCGGCCAGCTTGGCCCGGCCGCGGTTCACGCGGCTTTTGATTGTGCCCAGCGCGCAGCCGCAAATCTCGGCCGCTTCCTCATAACTGGCGCCGGTGCCGCCCACCAGGACCAGCGCCTCGCGCTGTTCCACCGGCAGCTTCATCAAGGCCACTTTCAACTCGCGGCTGGCGATGCCCCATTCCTGTTCCGGATTGATGGTCAGGCGGGCGGTATGCACGCCATCGGGATCCGCCACTTCGCGCTGCTGGTGCTTGGCGATGGAGTAATAGCGGTTCCGCAGGATGGTGAAGAGCCAGGCGCGCAGGTTGGTGCCGGGGGTGAACTGGGCGCTGTGGGACCAGGCGCGGACGATGGCGTCCTGCACCAAATCATCCGTGTCGGCGGCGTTGTTGGTCAACGACCGCGCGAAGGCGCGCATCGCCGGGATCAGCTTGATCAGTTCGTTGCGAAAGGTGGGCGATGTCTCAGCGGATTGCATGGGGTCACCCCTTTTTTCGGTGGGCCCTTACGTAAGCGGGCTCGTGAGCGTCTTCACGAATAATCACGCGTTCCTGACAGCATTTCCTGGAACTGTATCGCCGCGATTTCGTGTTTTCTCTATCGTCACTATAAGCAAACGCCGTCTACAGCGTCCCTCCACAATTCGGGAAAATCCCTAGGTTTAAGGCTGTATTTAATCGGTCTACTCGGCCGATGGCCTATGACCATCCGATTATCCATGCACCGCGGGATGGAGGGCGGGGTTAGTCTATTCAACAGCGAAAAAGGGATATTCTGTGGTACCGGCGCCGACGGTTCCCTACGCCCATCGCGATGCTGCCATGCCGCGTGGGCGTAGGTGAAAAGGCGCTTATCCCGTTGCCGGCGCGGAACAAAGCCACCGGCCGCCGCTTTAGTCATTGAGCGAACGGCCTAGGCCCGGCTTTTTTGGAAGGACGTCATGATCAAGCGGCAAAAGAACATTGAATTTCAATACCATCACGGCTCCGGCCCGATCATGGCGGCGACCAATCCGGCGCGCGCGGCCTATGCCGCCCCCTCTGACGCCCTACAGGACATGGTCGACCAGCACATCCGGGAGATGTACTGCGAAGCTGTGGCGGAGCCCCTGCCCGCCGAAATCCTGGCCTTGCTGGGCCGATTGGGTTTGACGGAGGCCAAGCAGCGCCTCAACTGACGTTCCGGTTCGGCACATGGCGGGCCAGGAATAGGCCCAGATGAAAGGCCGGTCCCCCGAAAGAGGGACCGGCCTTTGAACAACCCCTGCCCGTGGACGGTGGTTCCCGGCCGTTACCGCCTCAGGCCGGCGGACCCTGTATCCGGGTCAGGTAGTCGGCCAATTGGTCCCAGGTGCCGCTGAAGCCCAGGCGCATGCCTTCCAGCCCGGCGGCGAAGGTCGCCTGTTCCTCCACCGTCGCCTCAAAGGGCACGCCGGTGCTGTCCACGCGGGTGCGGCCGGGCCCCTCCTTCACCAGGCTGACGGTGCTCAGGACCTCCAGCGGCCAGGTGGGGTTCATGGGATGGCGGATGGGCGTGCCCCCGGCGTCGGTGAAGGACGCCAGGAAGGCCAGATGGCCGGGGGTGACCTCGCCCGCCGCGTTCCGGGTGGGGGGCGTGATCTCGCGGAACGTCCATTTTCCCCACATTGTGAAGGCCGCACCCAGGCCGCCCGGCGGCTGCATGCCGTAAAGGAAGGTGCCGCCCGGCCGCAGGTCCATTTCCCCCAATACCCAGGTGAAACCCTTCGGTCCCCACCACAGGCGCAGGCGTTCCGGCTCCGTGAACGCCTGCCACAGCAGGCCCATGCCGGCATGGAAGGTGCGCGACAGGCGGAATTCGGGAACAGGGCCCCTCATTGTTCTTTCTCCGGCAGGTGTTCTTTCTCCAGCAGATCCATCGCGGGCGGGCATGGTTCGCCCGGCGCCGGCAGGGCATGGGCGAAACTCCAGCGGTGGCCGAAGGGATCGGCCACCTGCCCATAACGGGCGCCCCAGAAGGCATCCATGGCCGGCATGGTGATGGTGGCGCCGGCGGCGATCGCTCGCTCCATGGCGGCGTCGCAGTTCGGCACCTCCACATGCAACGCCACGGTGGTGCCGCCCAGTTCTGTCGGCGGCACGTTCAGGGGCATGTCGGCCGTCCGGTATTCCGGGAAGTCGTCCCGCACGAACAGCCGGGTGCCGTTGATGCTGATTTCCGAATGCAGCAGGCGCTGGCCGTCCGGCGCCACCAGGCGCGCCAGTTCCGTGGCGCCCAGCGCCCGCACATAGAATTCCAGCGCCGCCTTGGCGTCGCTCACCACCAGATGGGGGATGACGCCTTGCTGCGGCGGCGGATTGGGGGCGGTGTCGGATGACATGAGAATCCTCCCACATACTCAGGTCAGGCCGGCGCCCCCTCATAAGGCACCGACCGCGCCCGAGTATGCCCGCACCACCATCCCGGCCGGGAACTCTTCCGTCTAGGCATTCGCCCCGGATCAGCCCCCCACCTGGCCGCGCAGGAAGGCCAGGAAGGCAGGGCTGGCGTTCAGTTTCTCAAACACCGGGATGACGATGTTGAAACCGTTGTCGCTGTTGGTCAGGACGACGGCACCGCGCCGGCTGGTGGGGCTGTACCAGGCGAAGGTGGCGACACCTTCGTCCTTGCCGGTGTGCATCATCACGGTTTCGCCCTGGAACTCCAGCACCTGCCAGCCCAGGCCGAAACCGGCGCGGGGCGGGCAACTGGCGGCCTTGGCCCCCTGGCACATGTCGTCCATCAGGCTGACCTGGATACGGCGCCGATCCTGTGCCACCATTGCCGCCAGATCCTGGTCCTTCATGGCGCTGGCCATGAAGCGGGCATAGTCGCCGGCCGTGGTGTAGAGCATGTCGGCGGCGTTGTAATGCACGGTGAAGGACGGCTCCATCGCCCGGCCCTGGGCGTCGGTCGGCACGGCGATGCGGCCGTCGAACCAGGACGGGTGGCCGCTGGCGGTGTCGTTCATGCCCGCCGGCTTGAACAGCACGGCCTGTGCCAAGCCTTCGAAATCCTTGCCCGTCTTCTTTTCCACGTACCGTGCGACGTATTCATACCCCTCGCCCGAATAGCCGTAGGCCGTGCCGGGCGTGAAGGTGAAGGCCAGGGGCTTGTCGTGCCCGCGCCAGTTGGGGAAACCGGTCTGGTGGCTGAGCGCCAGGCGGGCCGTCAGCTTCAGCCGGCGGTCGTCGCCGGCGATGTCGGGATCGGTCCAATAGTCGGCCATGGGCGCGTCCAGTGACACCGTGTGCTGCGACGCCAGCCGCAGCACTACCTCCGCCGTGATGGGCTTGGTCAGCGAGGCCACGTTATAGAGCGTCGTGGGCGTGGCCTTCACGCCGGGGCTCTGTTCACCATAGGCGGCGGTCAGCACCACCTTGCCGTCCTCGATCTCGGCGATCGAGACGCTGGCCACCTTGGCGTCCACCAGCAGGCCGGGCAGCGCCTGGTCCAGCGCCGCGCGCGTTTCCTGGGGCGATGCCGCCGCCACGCCGGCCACCAGCATCGCCGTTCCCATGATACCCAATCCCCACCGCATCCCCGCCTCCATCTTGGTTAATGACCATGAGGGGATCATGCGGCGGTGGTGTGGGCAAGCCGAAGAAACCGTTCGGTTGCAAAGCGGTAGCAAATTTCCCTGGGCCCGCAACAGAGGAACGGGGCCGTTACATCCCGCCGCCCCGGCCTACTTGGCGAAGATCAGGGATTCGTCACGGAAGGCCTTGAATTCCAAGGCGTTACCGCTGGGGTCGAACAGGAACATGGTGCCCTGCTCCCCCACCTGGCCCTTGAAGCGGACATAGGGTTCGATGACGAAGGTCTGGTCATGGGCACGCAGACGGTCCGCCAGGGCCGTCCAATCGTCCCAGGCCAGGATCAGGCCGAAGTGCGGCACCGGCACGTCATGCCCATCCACCGGGTTGTGATCGCGTGACGGGCCGGTCGCGCCCTCGACCAAATGGGCAACGATTTGATGGCCATAGAGGTCAAAGTCCACCCAATCCGGTGAACTGCGCCCCTCCGCGCAGCCCATGACATTGCCGTAGAAGGAACGGGCGGCGGCCAGGTCATGGACCGGGAAAGCCAGGTGGAAACGGGGACGATCTGTCATGTTCATCCACTTTCTTAAGTGTGGTGTATTTATATAAATCAGCAAGTTATCGATGATGCTTAAGGTGATAAATCACCTTAAGGCGCAAGCTCCAGCACGGTGGCGTCGATGCGCCGGATGCCGTCTTCACCCGCCATGTAATAAACCACCAGCACCCGCCCGTCGGCCAGCAACGTCGCCCAGGGATATCCCAGATCCGGTCCCGGGCCGTCGTCACGCAGGATGATCTCTGCCCCATCCTCCGGCTGCTGGGTGTCCGGGTGATAGATGCGGGCGCGGATGCCGTAGGGGGCGTGGCGATAGCCATAAACCAGGAACACCCGCCCATCCGGCAGGGGCAGCGGATCGAAGGGATGGCCGACCACGGCGGTCAGGCGCCAGGGCGACCAGCTGGCGCCCTCGTCATCCGATACGGCGAGCGCCAGCTGGTCGCCCATGCCGGCGGTGCGGTGGAAGGCGATGATGCGACCGGCCGGGGTGCGCAGCAGCGCCGGTTCCACCAGACAGCCCTGGCCGGCGGCATCATGGGCGATGGGACCCAGCGGGCGCCAGGCATAGCCGCCGGGATTTGACGGATCGGGATCGGCGTGGAACAGATGGGTACCGCGCCGGCCGTGGGCGCCGCCGGCGTAGATGGCCTGCAGGATGCCGCCGCCGGGCAGCAGGGCCGGCCGCCCCCGTATCGCCCCGCCATGATGGGGCCGCACGCCGGCCAGCAGATCCGGTTGTCCCGGCAGCGGCGGCAGGAAGGTGTGGGGTGTCCAATTCCGCCCCTGCCCGTCGCCGATGCGGGCATAGCCGCCCCAGAACAGGAACAGGCCGCTGTCCTCCGCCGTGCCGACCAGCGGGCCGCCAGCCGCACGAATGGCGTCGGCCAGGCGTGGCGCCAACGGGTACCAGGAAAAGCCGGTCACCAGCAGGCGGCCATCGGGCAGCAGGGCCAGGTTGGCATCCTGGTCCGCCGTCTCGCCATCCGGCGGCAGGATCTCCAGTCTCGCCCAGCGGCGCCAGGCTGCGGCCGTCCAGCTGCAGCAGCACATGCTGTGATCGGCTGTCGACATGGTCCACGCTCATCAACCCGGACTGGTCGGCCAGCCCCAGGGCGCGGGCGAACCAGCGCTGGTCGCGCGCCCGGCGGAACAACAGGGCCACCGTCCCGTCTGCCAGCGTCGCCACTGCGGGGAACGAGGCGTAATAGCGCTCATCCCGGTACAAGGTCAGATGCTGCATCTCGGGCACCCCGCTTCCCCTCATGGCGACCCTCTCACCTTAGGACATATACGACAGGCGGTGTGAAAACGGGTGGAAGTCGGGGGCCGTTCCCTGCCATTACCTGATTCCCTCCGATAGGGTTCGCCATGGCGAACTTTCGCATTTTGGTCGCCATGCCTGAAGCCCCGCGCCCCACGCTGCTGTTCGTCGTCACGGAAGACTGGTACTTCCGATCTCACCGGCTGCCCACGGCGCGGGCCGCCCGCGACGCCGGCTTCGACGTGGCGGTGGCCTGCCGGGTGGTGCTGGACGGTCCGGCCATCGCGGCGGAGGGCTTCCGCCTCATCCCCCTGCCCTGGCGCCGGGGCAGCTTCAACCCGTGGCACATTCTGGGCGACATCCGGCGCCTGGCCCGGCTGTACCGGCGGGAACGGCCGACCATCATCCACCACATCGCGCTGAAGCCGGCGGTGCTGGGCGGTTTCGCCCTGGCGCTGGCGGGCCTGCGCGACACGCGGGTGGTCACCACCCTGGCGGGCCTGGGCCTGGGCCTGTCCGGGACCGGCACCAAGGCCGGGCTGGGTCGTGTGCTGCTGCGGCTGGCGCTGAACGCCGCCGCCTGGCGGCGGGGGAACGCGCTGGTGGTGCAGAACAGTGACGACGCGGCACTGCTGGCGGCGGGCGCCCCCAAGCCCCCGGCCGCCCGCCTGATTCGCGGATCGGGCGTGGATCTGGCGCATTATGAGGAGCTGGCCGACGCGCTGGGCCCCGTCACCTGCGCCCAGGTGTCGCGCATGCTGACGCTGAAGGGGGTGGAGGACCTGGTGGCGGCGGTGCGGCTGGTGCGGACGCGGGGCGTGGATTTGCGCCTGATCCTGGCCGGCGCGCCCGATCGCGACAGCCCCGCCGCCGTGCCGGAGGAAACCTTGCGCGCCTGGGCGGATGAGCCCGGCATCGAATGGCTGGGCGCCGTCGGCGACGTGCGCACCGTCTGGGCCCGCGCCCACATCGCCGTGCTGGCGTCGCGCGGCGGCGAAGGCGTGCCCAAGAGCCTGCTGGAGGCGGCGGCTTGCGGCCGCCCCATCGTGGCGACCGACGTGCCCGGCAGCCGTGAGGTGGCGGTGGAGGGGCGCAACGCCCTGCTGGCCCGCCCCCGCGATCCGGCCTCCCTGGCCGAGGCGCTGGCCCGCCTGGCCGGCGACACCGCCCTGCGCCGCCGCCTGGGCCATGCCAGCCGGGCAGTGGTGGATCCGGAATTCGGCGAGGCTGAGGTGGGACGCCGCATGCGCGACCTCTACCTGGGGCTGGTGACGCCGCCGCTTCCAGGTAAACTGCCCTGACCGGGTCCTGTCCTCTGGACCTGGGGCATCTTGGGGAACGGTTTTTCATGACCATGCGCCTTTTGCGCCGGGCGGCCCGCCTGGCCGCTGTCCTGCCCCTGGCGGCACTTGTGCTGGCGGGACATGTCGCCCAGGCGGCGGAGCAGCCGGTGACCTTGGACGGCGGCGTCGGTCGGCTGCGCGGCACCCTGCTGCTGCCCGACGTGGTGGCGCCGTCGGACGGGGGCGTTCCCGCCGTGCTGTTCATCTCCGGCGCCACCGACCGCGAGGGCAACGGGCCGTCGCTGCGCACCGACAGCCTGAAGCAACTGGCGCAGTCCCTGGGGCTGAAGGGCATCGCCAGCCTGCGGGTGGACAAGCGCGGCATGGCCGCCAGCAAGGCCGCCCTGGCGCGGGAGGAGGATCTGAGCCTGGACACCTACGTCCAGGACGCCGGCCGCTGGCTGGATCTGCTGCGCGCCCAGACCGGCATCGGCCCCATCTATCTGCTGGGATATAATGAGGGCGGGCTGATCGCCACCCTGCTGGCGCAGAAGGCGCCGGCGACGGGCCTGATCCTGCTGGCTGCGCCCGGGCGTCCTTTCGGCGACCTGCTGCGTCAGCAGTTGCCCAAGTCCGACCTGCCGCTGGATGTGCAGCAGGCGGCGTTCAACGCCCTGGCCCAGTTGGAGAAGGGCCAGACGGTGGGCGACGTGCCCAAGGAATTGAGCAGCCTGTTCCGGCCCAGCCTGCAGCCCTATCTGATTTCGGAACTGCGCCACGACCCGGCGGCGGAATTGGCCCAGACCACCCAGCCGGCCCTGGTGATCCAGGGCACCAATGACCTGCAGGTGGACATGGCGGACGCCGTGCGCCTGTCCCAGGCCCGCCAGGGCGTACGGCTGGTGCGGCTGGACGGCATGAACCATGTGCTGAAGACCACCCCCGCCAACGACCGCGCCGCCAACCTGGCCAGCTATGTCGATTCCGGCCAGGCCATCAACCCCGGCATCGTCAACGCCATCGTGGTCCTGATACGCACCGGGCAGTGACGGCGGGCGGCCTATAGCCCCTTTTCCAGCAGTTCCGCCTTGTAGCGGCGGCTGGCCGGCACGACGGTGCCGGTGCTGAGCGTGATGTCCAGGTCGCCGGACGGGCGCGTGTCCACCCGCTGGATGGCGGCGCGGTTGACCAGGCGTGAGCGGTGGACCCGCACGAAACGGCCGGGCGGCAGGTCGGCGTGCACGTCCTTCAGCGGCCGGCGGATCAGGTGGACTCCGTTGGCGGTCATCACCTCCACATACTTGCCGGCGGCGGCGACCTGGATGATCTCCTCCGGTGCCAGGAACAGGCGGCGGGATCCCACCTTCAACTCCAGGCGCTCGTCGCCCGCGGTCGGCATGGCGACCGGGGCCGGTGCCTCGGCGACCGGCACCGCCTGTTGCGCCTCCACCAGGGCGACCACCCGCGACAGGCGCGCCAACTGCCGGCCGCCGGTCAGAATGGTGGTTGCCAGGATGAAGCTCAGGGTGTCCTTGCGGAATTCATACGGCACCTCCAGGTGCCAATCGCCCATGTGATAACTCAGGCCGGCAGCGGCATAGACAGCGAAGCGCAGGCCCATCATCAGACTGATGTGCACGGCGCCGTATCCCACCAGCGCCGCCGCATGGATGGCCAGGGTACGCCAGGGGGCCCGTCCCCAGCCGGGGCTGCGGCCGACCGCCAGGTAAACGAAAGACAGGGCCGCGAAGCTGCCCAGCGAACTGGAATACTCCCAGGTCATCGGTTCCCAGGCGGCGATGGGATGGTGGCCGCGCTCATGTTCCGTCAGGACGGAAAAGACGTTGATGGTGTTGGGGATCAAATAAAACGCGCACCAGACCAGGCACCAGGTAGCCGTTGACGGCAGGGCCCAGCCGCCCATGGGTGTCACCGTTGGTTCCGCGCTATCCACCGCTGGTGCCTCAGGCATCGCCACTCATCCCCATTTGCGCCCTTTGTGCCACCGCCGGTGGCTTGCCCGTGGGCGGTACCATCCGCGGGTGGCAGCGTACCGTCATCCGCAGCGCGAGCCCAGCCCCTGCGACGTCACGGCACAACGAGAGGCGCCCCCATGTCGGAAGCCAGGTCCGAAACCAGCCCCCCTTCGCTTATCCCTGCCTACGTGTCGGCGGGCGTTTCAGATCATGGCCGTCGGTATGACCTGGACTGGATCCGCGTCATCGCCTTCTTCCTGCTGATCCTCTACCACGTCGGCATGTTCTACGTGCCCTGGGACTTCCATGTGAAAAGCCCGCATCCGGTGGAGGCGCTGGAACCATTCATGATGCTGACCAGCCCCTGGCGGCTGACATTGCTGTTCCTGGTGTCCGGGGCGGCCACCCGCTTCATGGCCGACAAGATGAGCGTGGGCGGCCTGACGCGGGCGCGGATGGCGCGGCTGCTGCCGCCCCTGCTGCTGGCCATGTTCGTGATCGTGCCACCGCAGAGTTATCTGGAGGTGGTGGAGAAGGTGCCGGAGCAGGCGCAAACCTATGGCGTCTTCTGGTGGAAATACGCGACCCACACCGGCCATTGGTGTCGCGGCGATGATTGCCTGATGACGCCCACCTATAACCATATGTGGTTCGTGCTCTATCTGTTGATCTACAGCCTGGTGTTGGTGGCCTTGCTGGCTTTTGCGGCGCCCGTCCTGCGCCGGCTGGAAAGCGGACTGGAGCGGGGGCTGGCCGGGTGGCGCCTGCTGGTCCTGCCCATCCTGTTCCTGGGGGCGATCCGCGCCGGGCTGGTGCCCCACTTCCCCATCACCCATTGGCCCGTCAACGACTGGTATAATCATGCCCTGTCGTTCAGCGCCTTCCTGTTCGGGTTCCTGATGGCCCGCTCCCCGGTGTTCCGGCAACGGTTCATTGCCGGGCGTTGG